>CAYSJJ010000079.1:0-15915 GCA_964431365.1 uncultured Geobacter sp.
ACCAGACCTTTTCCGCGGTCAGGGAACGGTTCGGGAGGGTGAAAATGCCGCCGCCGGAGGTGAAGCCGAGGGGAGGGGAGGTGAACCCCCTCGCTACCGTGGCCCTGGCCACGGTCCGTTCACCCAGTTCGTAGGCAAGTCCCAGGCTCGGGCTGACGAAGTAGCCGCTCACGTTGTTGTGGTCGAGCCTGACCCCGGGGGTGACGGCGAGCCTGCCGTAGCTGAGGGTGTCGTTGGCAAAGAGCGCCCACTTGAAGATGCTCGGGCTGGCCGAGGCGCTGGCCGGGACGCCGAAGCTCTGGTAGAGGGGGCCGGCCAGGTTGGTCTGGTCCAGGACGCCGCGGCTGGCGTCGACCCCGACCACGGCGTTCTGGCCGCTGCCGCTGTAGGTCAGCCTGACGCTTCCTCCCACGGTCCGCTCTTCCGTGACCAGCTCCTTGAACAGGTCGCCGGAGCTGAGGAAGGAGGTGGGGTTGTCGAGTCTCTGGCGCAGGTAGTAGGCCGACCCCTTCACCGCCCAGTCCGGGGCGAGCCGGTAGTCGAAGGAGCCGGTCATGTGCAGGGCGGAGACCTCAGTCCTGCTGCGAAAATCGAAGACCGGGATCTCCCCCTGGCTCTCGTCCGGGTCGCTGTAGCCGGCGGTGAAGAGGAGGTCCAGGTCCCGGGTCGGGGCGCCCCCCACCTTGGCAAAGAGGGAGTTGTTGTCGAAGGTCCGGTTGTTCCGGAGCCCGGCCGACTTCTGGCGTCCCGCCTGGAGGTAGTAGGCGACCGGTCCCCCTTTGCCGGAGAGTTCGGCGCCGTAATCCTGGCTGTTCTTCTCGCCGTAGGAGACGCTCACCGTCCCCTTCGGGATGGTGGTGTCGCCGGTACCCTTGGTGATGATGTTGATCACCCCCCCCAGGGCCGAGCCCCAGGCCGACGAGGCCGGCCCCTTGACGATCTCGATCCGGTCGATGGTCCGGACCGGGATGGTGGAGGTCTCGGCCTGGCCTCCGCTCAGGAAGTTCCAGGCCACCCCGTCCAGGAGGACCAGCACATGCCGGTCCTCGGACCCCTGGATGCCGATGGAGGAGGGGCTGCCGAAATCCTGCACGTAGGTGTCCACAAAGAGCCCCGGTACCCGCTTCAGGACCTCGGCCACGGTGTGGGCGTTCATATCCTCGATATCCTTGGCCGTCACCACCGAGACGTTCTCCGCGGTCTGGGAGAGCGGTTTTTCCACCCGCGTGGCGCTCTGTACGTAGAGGTCCTTCTCTTCCCAGAAGAGGAGCAGCTCTTCGTTGGCTGGAGCCCCCGTGCCGATCTCGGTCTCTTCGGCCGTTGCCGGCTTTGGCGCGTCCTGCGCGGAAGCGGGAAAGAGCGGCAGGAAGAGTCCGCAGATACCGAGGGACAACGGCAGCAAGCGGTTGATGGCCAGCATCTTTTTTCTGGTCTCGTCAGTCATCCGGGCACCTCATGGGAACTTCAGGATGCACTCTTATACTGATTCTGCTGCGAAAACTCAAACATTTTTATGATAGTTTTGTAATGTATTTAGCATCACCAAGGGGCTGCAACCGTGGGGCGGACAGTGCATGCCGAAAGCAGGTGGATTTTCCGTCATAATGATGTATCTATGAACAGTCGCTGTTCCGAACCCAGCAGGCTTTCCTGCCGTCCGCCGAGAGGCCCGAAACGAAACCGATGCCGACCATAGCCATATCCCCTGACAACACCGTGACGCTTACCGCAGAGCAGCTCGCCCCGCTCGGCCTCGGCCCCGGCGACCGGGTGCGGGTGGAGCCCGACAACGAGGGGAGGCTGCTCGTCTCGCGGGTGCCTGCCCCGCAGCCGGTCCCTACGCTCCAGGAGGCGATCGGCCGGAAGAACCTCGCCACCCCGATCCAGTTCATCAAGGGGGTGGGACCCAAGCTGGCCGAGGCCCTGACCAGGAAGGCGATCGCCACGGTGGAGGATGCCCTCTACATGCTTCCCAACCGGTACGAGGACCGGCGGGAGATCCGGCCGATCGCCAGGCTCCGGCCGGGCTGCACCGAGGTCTTCTTCGGGGCCGTCGTCAGCGCCGAGGCGCTCACCACCAAGGGGGGGCGGAAGTACTTCGAGGTCATCGTCCGGGACGAAAGCGGGACCGTCTCCCTGAAGTGGTTTCACTTCGTCAGCGTCTGGATGAAACGGACCTGGAAGCCGGGCCGCCGCGGCATCTTTACCGGCGACGTCACCCAGTTCGGCTTCCAGAAGGAGGTCCATCATCCCGAGGCCGAGTGGCTGGCGGAAGGGGAGGACGTTGCCGCGGTCATGGCCCGGGACCCGGTCAGCTTCGGCCGGATCGTGCCGGTCTATCCCCTGACCGAGGGGGTGCAGCAGCGGACCATGCGCAAAATCATGCAGGGGGTGGTGGAGCAGTTCGCCTCCTGCGTCGTCACCTCCCTGGACCGGGAGACCTGCGCCCGCCGGCGGCTCCTCCCCCTGGCCGACGCCTTGCGTGAGGTTCACCAGCCGTCAGCCGAGGCTGAGCTGGAACGGCTGAACAGTGGTGCCACCCATGCCCACCGGTCGCTCGTCTTCGACGAGTTCTTCTACCTGGAGCTGGGACTGGCCCTGAAGCGCCGGGGTTTCACCCTGGAGGCCGGCATCCCGTTTCAGGTCACCCACCGGTACACGAAACCGCTCTTGAAGATGCTCCCTTTCAGCCTCACCACTGCCCAGCGCCGCGTTCTCTCCGAAATCAAGGAAGAGATGATGGCGCCCCATCCTATGCACCGGCTGGTGCAGGGTGACGTGGGGAGCGGAAAGACCCTGGTGGCGCTCATGGCCGCCCTGGTGGCGGTGGAGAACGATTACCAGGTGGCCATCATGGCGCCGACCGAGATCCTGGCCGAGCAGCACTACCTGAACATCCACGGCTGGTGCGACGGTCTCGGGATCCGTACCGTTCTCCTGACCGCCGGACTGAAGGGGAAGGAACGGGCAGCGGTGCTGGCAGAGGTGGCTGAAGGAGGGGCTCAGATCGTCATCGGCACCCATGCGGTCATCCAGGAAAAGGTCTCCTTTCACCGCCTCGGACTCGGGATCATCGACGAACAGCACCGTTTCGGCGTGGTCCAGCGGGGCGTACTGCGCAAGAAGGCGGAGAATCCGGACATCCTGGTCATGACCGCCACCCCGATCCCCCGGACTCTGGCCATGACCGTGTTCGGCGACCTCTCGCTGTCGGTCGTGGACGAGCTCCCTCCGGGCCGGACCCCCATCGAGACCAGGATCTTCACCGAGTCGCGGCGGCGGCAGGTGTACGGCATCATCCGGGAAGAGGTGCAGGCCGGCCGACAGGCATACCTGATCTGCCCGCTGGTGGAGGAGACGGAGAAGTCGGAACTGAAGGCCGCCAGCCAAATGGCCGAGCACCTGCAGAGCGAGGTCTTTCCCGACCTGCGGGTCGGTCTCCTGCACGGCCGGATGCGTCCGGAGGAGAAGGAGGGGGTGATGCGCTCCTTCAAAGAGGGGGCGATCCAGATCCTGGTGGCGACCACGGTGATCGAGGTGGGGATCGACGTCCCCAACGCCACGGTGATCGCCATCGAGCATGCCGAGCGCTTCGGCCTCTCCCAGCTCCATCAGCTGCGGGGGCTGGTAGGGCGGGGAAGCCACCGGTCCCGCTGTCTGCTACTCGCCTCGGACCGGCTCTCCGATGACGGCGTCAAACGCCTGCGGGTCATGGAGGAGACCACCGACGGCTTCAGGATCGCGGAGGCGGACCTGGAGATCCGCGGCCCGGGTGACTTCCTGGGGACCCGCCAGGCAGGTCTTCCTGATTTCCGCATTGCCAACATCATCAGGGACGGCCGGATCCTGGAGGAGGCCCGTCAGGAGGCCTTTGCCGTCGTGGAGCGGGATCCGGAGCTGAAACTTCCGGAGCATGGCCGGTTGCGGGACGAGCTTGTGCGTCGCTGGGGGGGGAGACTCGAACTGGCAGGGATCGCCTGATCCTTTCAGCACTCCCGCTTCCTGCCGATGAATTCCATACCTGACCCACGAGGGGCCGATGGCACGCGTTTCCATAACCTGTCCGCACTGCGGCTTTTTCAGAGAGATGGAAGAGGGGGCAATTCCGGCGGGTGTCGAACGGGCCACCTGCCCCAAGTGCCGGCAGGGATTTCTCCTGAGCGAGGCCATGCGGAGGATCGAGCAGGTTTCCACAGAAACTCGACCGGTGCAGTCGCCCCCTCCGAAGCCACGGATGCCGCGGACGCTTCGTTTCTCCTTCACCGGGTCTGCCCGGGAATATTTTGGCATCTGGATCGTCAATACCCTGCTGAAGATCGTCACCCTCGGGATCTATTCCGCCTGGGCCAAGGTGCGCAAGCGGCGCTATTTCTACGGCTGCACGCTGCTGGGGGGCTCCACCTTCGACTACCTGGCCGATCCCATGACCCTGTTCCGCGGGTGGCTGATCGGCGCCGCGTTTTTCATCCTCTACACCATCGGCACCCAGGTGAGTCCGTTCCTAGCCAGCACCCTCGGCATGGTCTTCTTCGCCGCCATGCCCGGCCTGATCGTCCGCTCGAAGATGTTCAACCAGCGCAATTCTGCGCATCGCAATATCAGGTTCAATTTCGTCCCGAAGTACGACGAGGGGTACCTGGTCTTTGCCGGGCTCCCGATGCTGCTCCCCTTCACCCTGGGGCTCCTGTTCCCCTACATCGTCTATCGCCAGAAACGGTTCCTGGTGGAGAACAGCGAGTATGGCCAGAGCGGCTTTGCCTTTGACGCCACGGCCAAGGAGTATTACCTGGTATTCCTCAAGGCGGTCGGCTGGTTTCTGCTGCTGCTGATCTTCTTCGCCATTAGTGCCTATTTTCTCTCTGCAACGCTCCGGGAGTTTTCTCCGCTCCTCTTCGACAACGCCAAAGCCGGCAACGAAGCCCTGAAACAGGGGGTCGGCGTTCTGGTGACAGCCGTATTCGTTGCCATCGTCCTGACCTATCTCTACTTCGCGATTTACGTCAGGACCGAACTGGCCAACCTGACCTGGAGCTCCACCAGGATCAGGGACCACCGCTTCATCTCCTCCCTGCGGGTCAGGGACATGGCCTGGCTCTATCTCTCCAGCGCGGTGGCCATCTTCCTTTCCCTGGGGCTCTTGATCCCTTGGGCGTCGGTGCGGCTTACCCGCTACCGGGTCGAAAACCTGTCGCTCCTGGTCATTGGCGACCTTGAGACCTTCGTGGCCGTAACACCCGGCGAAATCGGCCCGGCTGGCGAGGAGATCGGCGATATCTTCGGGGTGGATGTGGCCCTATGACCCTGCTCCGTGGCTATTATTTCGACGGCAGGAGTTCGGTAAGGCGGACGGTCTCCCTGGTCCGCAGGGGGGATGGCATCCATCTGCAGGGGGACGGTGTCGATCTTCGCTATCCACTGACCACTGTCCGTATGGCACCGCAGGTGGGTGCTGTCCGCCGTCTGCTCCGTTTCCCCGACGGCGCTCAGTGCGAGGTCATCGACGATGCCGACCTCGACCGGTTGCTGGAACTGGATGGAAGCGGATCGTTTCAACGACTGCTCCACACCTGGGAGCGGAATCTCTTCCTGGTCGTACTCTCCTTGCTGCTCACCGTCGTGACGATTGCCGCCTTTGTCAAATTCGGCATCCCATCCCTGGCCAGGAGGGTCGCCTTTGCCGTTCCTCCTGTCACCGAGGCTAGCCTTGGCAAAGAGACGCTGGCCATGCTCGACAAGCTGGTGATGAAGCCGTCGGAACTCCCCGCTGCTCGGCAGCGGGAGGTGGCTGCCCTGTTCGGCCGGATGCGGCCCGATCTCCCCGGCGGGAGGGAGTACCGGCTGGAATTCCGCGCCAGCGACCGGATCGGGGCAAACGCCTTTGCCCTCCCCTCCGGGATCATCGTCGTCACCGACGGACTGATCAAGCTGGCCAAAAGCGACGATGAGATTGCCGGCGTCCTGGCCCACGAGGCCGGCCACGTCCGCTATCGACACGCCCTGCGCCATGTGCTGCAGAATTCCGGCACCGGCCTCCTGGTTGCCGCCGTCACCGGCGATATCCTCTCCATTACCTCACTCTCCGCAACCCTGCCGACCGCCCTGATCGACGCAAAGTATTCGCGCGACTTCGAGCGGGAAGCGGACGATGCGGCTGTCGCCTATCTGAAACGGCGGCAGATCCCGCCGAAGGTCTATGCGGTAATGCTGGAGCGCCTCCAGGCGGAGCACGACAAGAAAGATGGGGGCAAGGGAAAAGGGGAGGGGATCGGCGACTTCTTCTCGTCGCATCCGGAGACCGAAGAACGTGTCAGGCGGGTGTTGGGGAACTAATACCGGTTGTGCGAAAGGGCGATTGCAGATAGTGGAAATCTACTAGATATCCAGCACCACGGTCCCCTGCCATTCCCCGTCGACAAGGTCCACCGCCAGCCGGTGCAGCGTCACCCCTTTCACGTCCACCAGCGGTCGGTGCCGCAGGGGGGCGATCCGCTCTCCCTTCATGACCGCCTCCAGGCGATAGCCTCCATCCGAACCGTCGATCCTTAATGAGCAGGGGCGCAGCAGCAGTCGCCGGGCATCTTTGAGAAAGACCAGCTCGCTGAGGAAGTCGAAGAGGAGCAGATCCAGTTCGGCGTGTTCAAGGCTGACCGACACCTCGTCGCGAGGTTCCACCGCTGCCGTCTCCTCCACCATGGTACGGAGCAGCGCCTCGGCGGCGGCAGAGAACAGCTCTTCCCGGGTCTCCCCCCAGGCGGCGAAGGCCACGTCGGCCGTGGCGATATCCTCCAGAAAGCGATACGGCACAGCCGGGGCTACAGGAGCGCGTCCAGCGATTCGAAGTCGATGTCGTGCTCGGCGTTGGCCCGGATCCAGTCAAGCTTTTCCTGGTCCTCGATGGTGATCTTGGCCACGTCCTCCTTGATGGCCATGAAGACATCGGAGGTCTTGGCGAAGATACGAATATAGGGGATGCCGCTGTCATCGACGATCTGCTGGGTGATGCGGGAGACCTGGGCATTGCCGGTCAGGATCATGCCGGCGATCTTCTCCCTGAAATCGGGGATATGATAGAGGGAGGAGAGGGTAACCAGGAGTTCGTCCCGCGAACCGGTGACGACCACCAGCGTGGACTCCTGCAGGTTGTCGACGACCCGCTGGGAAGAGGCGGCCCCCAACTGGATGTGGTGGATGATCCTGCTTCTCTCCTCGTCGCTTGCCCGCAACGGGAGGTTCAGAAGCCGAGCGAGGTGGGCGAGGGTAGGGTTGGCCAGAATGGGGGAGTAGTTGAAACCGCCGGCCACGATTATCCCCTGCGGGTTGAAGGCGCCCTTCAGGTAACCGAGTATTTTCTCCCTTTTCTCGCTCCGGAGCTTGTTGACCACGATGGCCCGGACCTCGGCCTTCTCCTTTTCGTAGAGGGCGAGGTTCAGGCTGACGGCGTCGATGACGCTGCCGATGCCGCTGTCCGATACGATGAGCACCGGGGAGTCCAGCAGGTGGGCGACCCGGGCGTTGTTCAAGCCGAGCACCGAACCGACGCCGCCGTGGCCTGCACCCTCGATGATCAGGAAGTCGTACTTCTCTTCCAGTTTTCGCACCGCAGTGACGATCTTCTCTTCCAGTTCCCGAACATCAATTTCACCCTTCAGGACCTGGCGGGTGAAATTCTTGTGTACGGCGACCGGCGACATGAGGCCGATATCCTCCTCCAGGTTGTAGGTCTTGGCCATCAGGACCGCGTCCATGTCAACCATCAGGTCGCCGTACATCTCGATCTTCGGTCCTATCGGCTTGATGAACCCGACCCGTTGGTATTTTCTCCGTGCCAGATGCATCAGTGACACGCTCATGGTGGTCTTGCCGCAGTTCTGGCCGGTTGCTGCGATGAAGACTTTCTTGCACATAAACGGCGTTCCTCCTGAATGGTATTTTCGTGTATTTGTTGAAAGCCGCAGGTTGCTCAAAAATAGTCAGATCGTCGCACCCACAGCAGGCTCCGCGGAGGCGTAGCAGCGCTACGCCGCACAAGGAAGCTTGCGAGGACGGCGGCGAGATGGCTGTTTTTCAGCAACCTGTCATCCTTTAATATTTCCTATCGGCACCAGTTTCACCACTCTCCGGCTGAGCCCGGCCGTTTCGGTGGCCAGCGTTACCTCGTCGATGTTCTTGTACGCGAAACCGGCTTCTTCCGCCAGTCCCCCGTAGGAGGCGGTGCGGACGTAGATCCCCCGATGCTCCATATCGCTCAGGAGTTTCTGTCCCTTGATCATCTTTTTTGCCTGATGGCGGCTCATGGTCCGGCCGCTGCCGTGGGCCGTGGTGAAAAAGGTTGCGCTAGCCCCCTGTTGGCCCGCCAGAAGGTATGAGCCGGTCTCCATGCTGCCGCCGATGATCACCGGCTGGCCGGTTCCGTTATAGCATGCCGGGATGCCGGCCATGCCGGGGGCAAAGGAACGGGTCGCTCCCTTACGGTGGACCAGGAGTTCCCGTTTCTCGCCATCCACCAAGTTGGTCTCCAGTTTTGCCGTGTTGTGGGCCACGTCGTACACCATGTTCATGCCGAGCTCTTCGGCAGAGCGACCGAAAACGTGGGAGAAGACCTCGCGGAGTCTGTGCAGGATCACCTGCCGGTTGGCGAACCCCATGTTCACCGCGCACTTCATGGCAGCGAAGTAGGCCCTCCCCTCCGGGGAGCGGAACGGGGCGCAGGCCAGCTCCCGGTCGTGCACCTTGATCCCGTACTTCGTGGTCATCACGCGGAGGAAGGTCTGCAGATAGTCGGTTGCCACCTGGTGGCCGAATCCCCGGCTGCCGCAGTGGAACATGATGACCACCTGGTTGGGGATGGTGATGCCGAAGGCGGCAGCGGTCTCCCGGTCGAAGACATTCTCCGGCCGCGCCACCTGGATTTCGCAGTAGTGGTTGCCCGAGCCGAGGGTGCCTATCTGGTCGTACCCCCGCTCGATCGCCTTGTCGCTGCAGGCGTCGGCATCGGCGCCCGGAAAGCAGCCCCCCTCCTCGGTCATCTCCAGGTCCTCCGGCCAGGCATACCCTTTCTCCAGTGCCCAACGGGAACCCTTTTCCAGCACCTTCCGGAACTCCGTACGAGAACAGCGGACAAATCCGGTGCAGCCGACACCGGTGGGAATGCGGGCAAAGAGCTGGTCCACCAGTTCCAGCAGACGTGGCCTGACCTCGTCTTCGGTGAGATTGGTGAGCACGAGCCTCATGCCGCAATTGATGTCGAAACCGATCCCCCCCGGAGAGATGACACCGTCGTCAGGATCCATGGCCGCCACGCCGCCGATGGGGAAGCCGTACCCCCAGTGGCCGTCCGGCATGCAGTAGACGTATTTCACAACCCCGGGGAGGCAGGCGACATTGGCGGTCTGTTCGAAGACCCCGGCATCCATGCGGCCCAGCAGCCCCTCGGAGGCGATGATCCGGGCCGGGACACGCATACCCTCCTTGTAGGAGAGCGGAAGTTCCCAGACGGTGTCGTTTACCTTGCGCAGCTGCTGCGGGAGGCTCATGCTGGCACCCCTCCTCATGAAGGTGTTGCAATGGTGAACTATACCACACCGGCCACTGCTTGCCACTCCCCACACAAACGGCATCAGGGCGGGTTTTTGTTGTTGACAGCGATTGGCAGCCATTCTAAAGAATAGGGACACACGACAACAAGGGGGCGACCAATGTCAGAATTCACCAATGTGACGGTACTGCGTAAGGCGAATATATTTTTCAACGGTGGCGTAACCAGCCGTACCATCGTTTTTCCCGACGGCACCAAGAAGACCCTGGGCATCATGCAGCCGGGAGAGTACGAGTTCACCACCTCCTGCGCCGAGATCATGGAGATCATCGCCGGCGAGCTTGAGGTTCTGCTCCCCGGTACCCAGGAGTGGCGGCTGATCAAAGACGGGGTGTCGTTCGATGTCCCGGCCAATGCCAAGTTCACCATGCGGGTGAAGGCCGTAACCGATTACTGCTGCTCGTTCGTCGACTAGTACCCACTCCCTCTTCATCTTCTTGCCACCCATGAATGAACCCCGCTGCACACCGAGTGAACCGGTCGACCTGCAGGTTGTCGGCCGGTTCGCCCCGTCGCCCACCGGACCTTTGCACCTCGGCTCACTGGTTGCGGCGGTGGGCAGCTATCTGCTGGCAAAGTACCGAGGCGGTCGGTGGTTGATGCGGATCGAGGACCTCGACCAACCACGGGTTGTGCCGGGGATGGCCGACAACATCCTGCGTACGCTTGACTCCTTCGGCCTGCTCTGGGACGGGGAAGTAGTATGGCAAAGCCGGCGCGAGTCCCTCTATCAAGCTGCCCTGGAACGCCTGACCGCTGCGGGAGCGCTCTATCCCTGCGGCTGTTCCCGGGCCGAGATCGCCCAACTGGCGTCCGCTCCCCATGGCGAAGGCGAGGTGCCGTACCCGGGCATCTGCCGGGCAGGCCTCGCCCCGGGCAAGGTTCCCCGGGCCTTCCGGGTGATGGTGCCGCAGGGACCGATCTGTTTTGACGACGGTATCGTTGGCCCCTACTGCCAGGATCTGCCGGCAAGCTGCGGCGATTTCGTGATAAAACGGGCCGACGGGCCGTTCGCCTATCACCTGGCAGTGGTGGTTGACGACGATGCGATGGGGGTCACCCAGGTCGTCAGGGGGGCCGATCTCCTGGCCTCGACGCCGCGCCAGATACTTCTGCAGCGGCTCCTCGGCTATCGACAGCCATCCTACGCGCATCTGCCGCTGGTCACCGGCCCCGGCGGGGGAAAACTCTCCAAGCGGGACAATGCCGTCTCCATAGGTCATGGACGCAATCAGGCACAGGTGGGGGGAAGGCTCATGGCAGCCGTGCTCGGCTTTCTGGGTCAGGAACTGCCGGTTGATCTGTCAGCGGCACCTGCGCCGGAGATGCTTGCCTGGGCGAGAGAGCAATTCAACCCCGCCCGGATACCCGTTGCCGGTGGCCCGCTGGCGGTGGACGATAGCAACGGAGGATCTGCGTGAAAATACTGGTGACCAACGACGATGGCATCCATGCCCCGGGGATCCGGGTACTTGCCGAGGAACTCTCCCGTCTCGGCGAAGTGGCGGTGGTGGCCCCTGACCGGGAGCGGAGCGCCGTAGGCCACGCCCTTACCCTGCATCATCCCCTGCGGGCCGAAAGGGTCGCCCATAACTGGTTCGCCGTGGACGGGACCCCCACCGACTGCGTCAACCTGGGGATCCACAGCCTGCTGGATTTCCAGCCGAATCTGGTGGTTTCGGGCATCAACCGCGGCGCCAACCTGGGGGACGATATTACCTATTCAGGAACCGTTGCTGGTGCCCTGGAAGCGACCCTGATGGGGATTCCGGCCATCGCCGTCTCCCTGGTGACCGGCGGCGCCGGAGAAAACTACCGGGCTGCCGCCCGGTGGGCGGCGACGGTGTTGCAACTCGTCAGAGAGAAGGGGCTGCCGCGGGACACGTTTCTCAACGTGAATGTCCCCGACCTCCCTGCCGAAATGCTTCTGGAGCCGCTGATTACGGCGCAGGGGAAGCGCCGCTACGAAGGGACCATCGTTGACAAGGTTGATCCGCGGGGACGCAACTATTACTGGATAGGCACCGCGGACCTGAATTTCCAGGACATCGAGGGGACGGACTATGCGGCCGTATCCCGCGGCCATGTCTCCATCACTCCGTTGCACCTGGATCTGACCAACTATCAATCCTTTGCCGCACTTAAAGAATGGCCCCTAACCGGAAGATAGACTTTACCCGGCCCATTTGTTATACTCGTTCGAATTTTCGGGAACAGCGAGTTTTATGAACTTTGACATTTCAAGAAAACGGATGGTAGAGACGCAGATCGTTAACCGCGGCATTAAGGATCGCCGTGTTATCGAGGCCATCCTGAAGGTTCCCCGTCACGCCTTCGTGGAAGAGGCAATGTCGGCCCAGGCCTACAGCGACTCTCCGCTTCCCATCGGCGAAAAGCAGACCATTTCGCAGCCGTACATGGTTGCCTTGATGACCGAACTCCTGGAGCTGACCGGCCGGGAAAAGGTACTGGAGATCGGGACCGGCTCCGGATACCAGGCAGCCATCCTGTCGCTCCTTAGCGACCGGGTCTACACCGTGGAGCGGATTGTCCCCCTGGCCATGAGGGCGCGCAAGATTCTCGACAACCTGGGTTACGCCAATGTCAACGTGAAGGTGGATGATGGTACTCTCGGCTGGGAGAGTGAGGCCCCCTTCGATGCCATCATGGTCACGGCCGGCTCTCCGTCCGTTCCGCCGGGGCTCGTGAACCAACTGGCTCCGGGTGGCCGGCTGGTGATACCGGTGGGGGACCAATACTCCCAGGTTTTGATCAGGATCAGGAAACGCGAAGATGGGACTCTTGTCGAGGAACAGTCGGTTGGTTGCAGGTTCGTGCGGCTGGTAGGAAAGTACGGCTGGGGCACAGAGGATTAACAGAGCGGGGTAACCAATGGATAATGATAACGAAGAGCTTTCGGTAGTAAGCGGTGAAGAGGCTCAGCCGGAGCAGGCCGATGACTTTCTCGAACCTGATCCCGAGGCGCTTGCAGCCGAAGAGGAAGAAGAGCTGGAAGAGGAAGAGGTTCGCGTCCCGGAGGAGGAGCACTTCGACGATGCCATCAAACTCTACCTTCGCGACATACAGAAGACCAAACTCCTGACCGCAGACGAGGAGAAGGAGCTGGCCAGCAGGATCGCCCTCGGCGAGAAAGCGGCCCGGGACAAGATGATCGAGTCCAACCTCCGGCTCGTGGTGAAGATCGCAAAGCGGTATATCAACCGGGGACTTCCCTTTCTCGACCTGATCGAGGAGGGGAACATGGGGCTTATCAAGGCGGTCGAGCGGTTCAAGCTCTCCAAGGAGTGCCGGTTCTCCACGTATGCCACCTGGTGGATCAGGCAGTCCATCGAGCGGGCACTGGTCAACCAGTCCCGGACCATCCGCCTGCCGGTCCACGTCTCCGACGATATCAACAAAATGCTCAAGGTGACCCGCGAGCAGATGCAGAAGATGAACCGCGAGCCGTCGGTGAAAGAGGTGGCAGCGGCCATGGATTCGAACCCTGCCTATGTCCGTCGGCTCATGGTGCTCCTCAAGAAGACCTATTCAATCGAGCGGCCGATGGGGGAGAACAACGACTACTTCCTGATCGATACCATCGAGGACAGCAACAACGTCTCGCCGGAAGAGCTGATCGACAACAAGTACAAGTTCGAGATGGTGGAGAAGTGGCTCGAAGAGTTCGACCAGAAGGAGCGCGACATACTGAAGCTCCGCTATGGTTTGGAAGACGTTGAATCGCAAACCCTGGACATGATCGGCAGGAACTACAACGTCACCAGGGAGCGGATCAGGCAGATCGAGGCAAAGACCAAGGACAAGCTGACGAAGCTGGCAGAATCGGCCGAAGCCCAGGCAAAGTCCCGCATGGAAACGAAATAGTTAAAGGAGAAGGCATGGAAGATCTCAAGAACATCATCCGGGATATCCCGGATTTCCCCAAAAAGGGGATCATCTTCAAGGACATCACCACCCTTCTGGCCGATGCCAAGTCGTTCTCGAGGATGGTTGACCTGTTGGCCCATCGGTATGTCGGGCAGCACATCGACAAGGTCGTGGGGGTCGAAGCGAGGGGCTTCATCATCGGCGCCGCCCTGGCCTACAAGCTGGGTGCCGGCGTGGTGCTCGTCCGCAAGCCGGGCAAATTGCCTGCTGAGACGTTCAAGAAGACCTATGATCTGGAATACGGCACCGACACCCTGGAAATCCATACCGACGCCATCAAGCCGGGCGAAAAGATACTGCTGGCCGACGACGTTCTTGCCACCGGCGGGACCATGGCCGCGGTGGTAGACATGGTCCAGCAGATGGGGGGCGACCTGGTTGAGTGTTGCTTCATGACCGAACTGTCGTTCCTCCATGGCCGGGAAAAACTGCCCAAAGGAAAGGTCCATTCGCTCCTCACCTTTGACTGACCTGCTGACCGAAAGCCCTTGCAAAACAGGCGGGGGTACGCTATAAAAACTTTTTCTGTCCCCGTAGCTCAGCAGGATAGAGCGACTCCCTCCTAAGGAGTAGGCCGGACGTTCGAATCGTCTCGGGGACGCCAATACTCATAACTAGCTGATAAAGCTGGTATTTACATTAGGCCATTAGTGCTAGGTATACAACTAGGTATACAGGAGCTAATGGCCTTGTCTTTTCCAACGCACTTAATACGTGTCAACAGCAGATACTATTACAAGATTAAAGTGCCTGCTGACCTGTCCCATCTGTTCCCCTGTACGTTCATCAAGAAGTCTCTGTTTACCGACCAGTTGAAGGCGGCAAAGACGTTGCTGACGAGCTACGAGTACCGTACTCACAATGCCTTCGCATTGTTACGTGCTGGCACCCTTGCTCAGGATAATGTGCAGCAGTTGGTGAACAGTCTGCTACCTGTACCCAAGGTCATTGAACCTGATAAGAAAAAGCCAGAGCAGAAACCAAAGGTGCTCTTGAAGAAGGTCATCGAGATATACACCGCTGAAAAGCAGTCAGGGTGGACCAACAAGACGAAGATGGAAGTCGCTGGAGTATTCAGGATGCTGCTGGAGCTACTGGGTAATGTTGATGTAACCACCATTGACCGGCCCACGCTGGTAGAGCTAAGGTCTGACCTGCTGAAAGTTCCACCAGGATTCTACGTTAAGAACCGTAATGGGTCTGTAAGGGATGCTGTTAAGAAGGCAACAGGCCCAGGACTGAGCATTAAGACCGTGAATAAGCATGTTGCGCGGATCGGTAGCCTGTTGAAGTATTGTCATGAGCTTGGGTACATCACTCACAACCCCGCTACTGGCTTGCAACTGGCTGAGAAGCAGAGAGCCGACGAGGAAAGAAGCGTCTATACCCATGAGGACATTAAGAATATCGTGGGCAACCTACCATTAGACCCTGAGTACCCTGAACGCTTCTGGATACCTCTGGTGGGTCTGTTTTCTGGCCTACGTCTGAACGAGATATGTCAGCTTCACATTGAGGACGTGGTGAACATTGACGGACATTGGTGCTTTGATATCAATGATGCTGGTAACAAGAGGCTTAAGAATAGTGCCAGTGCCAGAGTAACACCTATTCACCCAAAGCTGATCGAAATGGGCTTTATCAGATACTACGAGGCAATGAAGGCCCAAGGTCAACCCCGTGTATGGATGAACCTGACCCATCTTGACTTGCATGGCTACACGAACAGCATTGGTAATTGGTACAGGCGGTTTAATCGGGAGTATGTTACGGACGATCCTAAGCGTGTGTTCCATAGTATGCGTCATACCGTGGCTGACACGCTCAAGCAAAAGGGTGTTTCTGAAGGCGTGATAGCTGAGATTCTGGGTCATGCCCATGCGAGTATCACCAGTAGCAGGTATGGTAAGCGTTACCAACCAAAGGTGCTGCTGGATGCCCTGGTTCAACTGGACTATGGGGTAACGATACCTGAATGGAAAATGTAGGAAGGGGGCGATTGCTCTCTTGATTATCTGTAGGGGGTAATCGTCCCTTAACCTTAATGACGCTAGTTGTAGTGAGTTTTTGGTATGTCTTTTCTGGTGGTCGATGGTGTTGGTGTTGTGGTGGTAGTTGTTCTGGCGGTATCGGTCCAGTGTACTGATAACAGAAAGGGTCTATGCTCATTTATGTTCAAGTAAGCTGGTGGAGGCAGTAGAGGTGCTGGATGGCAACTGACCTCAATTTATCTGAAAATGATGCTTGAGTTGAGGTATAAAACTGGGTATAAAAGCAGCTGATATTGAGCACTATGGCTCCAGTCTATTAACCATACTTCTGAAAGATATGATTAATAGTATCAGTTGGTTACGAGATTATCTCCAGAGTAA
>CAYSJJ010000080.1:0-9991 GCA_964431365.1 uncultured Geobacter sp.
TCGACACCTTCACCCTGGAACAGCCGGTGCGGCTCCTGGGGGTGCGGATCACGAACCTTAGCTACCATTCGCAGCAGCTCCCCATATTCCCCGAGGAGAGGCGCAGGGTGCTGGCCACCGGGGCGATGGATCTGGTCAATGACAAATACGGCTATTTTTCGGTGAGTTTTGGCAGTTTGTTGGATCAGGAGGAGAAGGGTTCCTTCGTCATCTCCCCAGCCTGGCGGCCGGACGGGATCAGGAACATGGAGGTAAAGTAGTAACTGCTCCGGGGAAGCTATTACTTTTCTGCGACAGCATGGAGATAGCGACAGACCTTGAAGAGCGGGAGTCCCCGCAGGCAACTCTGTACAAGGCCACCGTCGCTCGGTGGATGGTGTTACGCCCTCCAGAGCAAATACGCCCCTACCGCAGCAACCACGCCTCCCCCGGCCCGCTTCGTCCAGAGGGAAAAGTTGACGATCCCTCTGGCTTTCACAAACAACTCGACGAACCCCGTGAACGTGCCGGCCGCCAGCATCAGCAGGCAGTGGCCGACGGCGTACGTGAAGAGCAGAGCCGTGCCGTACAGTACCTGCCCCTTGGTTGCCACGTAGGTCAGGATCACCACCAGCACCGGGGTGGCGCAGGGGGAGGAGACGACACCGAAAAACAGTCCGAGGATGAACGAACCGGCCACGCCCCCCCGTTTCGGCCTGAAGTCACGTCTGAGGGGGAGGGATAGCTCGTAGAGCCCCATCATCTGTCCACCCATTACCAGTGCGACGAGACCGGCAGCAACGTACCACCAGCCGCCCACCGTGCCGAACATGGTGCCCAGCAGGCCTGCGGCAGCGCCAAAGGCGGTGAAGGTGAGCGACAGCCCGAGGATGAAGGCCAGTGAATAGCGAAAGGCCTTCCAGCGGTCCCCCTGCGCATATCCCCCCACGAAGCCGACGACGAGCGGAATGGTGGCCAGCACGCAGGGGGAGGCGGACGACAGCACACCGGCCAGGAACACCGCCCCGAACGCCAGGAGTGGATAGGCGGCAACGATCTGCTCGATATTATCGAGAACGGTCACCTGAGCCCCGCGGCCTTCAATCCCCTGACGATGTCCCCCTTGTCCATGAAGCCGATATGGCGTTTGACCTCGTTACCTTTTGCATCAAAAAAGATCTGGGTCGGGATCATCTGCACCCGGAACCTCTTGGCGGCCGCCTCGTCCTCATGCACGTCGATGAAGAGGACGGAGGCCCTGCCTCGGTATTCACCGGCAAGTGATTCGAGGATCGGCGCCATCTTCCTGCAGGGGATGCAGGTGCGTGCGCCCAGGTCGATGACCGTCGGCTTGCCCGAGACCAGCGTGCGACTTACGGTTGTCGCCGATGCCGAGGGGAGTTCGGCGCGAGCCACCGTTGCAGACATAACCAGAACACCTATGATGAGCGCTCTCATGGCAACATTCCGATAATCTCTGACACCGATGCCAGCTTGCCGGAGAACTTCACCTGGCCGTCGATGACCAGGGCCGGGGTGCTCATGACGCCGTACTTCATGATCGAGGGGATATCCTCGACCTTTACCACCTCCGCGCTCTTCCCGCTCTCCTTCAGGGCCTGCCTGGCATTTTCATAGAGTGTTTTGCACTTGGCGCAGCCGGTTCCGAGCACTTCGATCTTCATGGGTCTCTCCTTTCACGGGGTTATAAAATTGCGTTGAACAGATAACCGACGATCACGATGGCCGTTGCCACGATGCCGAAGAAGGTCGCCAGCAGCGGTTTCTTCAGCACATTGCTGAGGATGACCGCCTCCGGCAGCGACAGGGCGGTCACCGCCATCATGAAGGCGAGCACCGTACCGATGGCCATCCCCTTGGCGGTCAGGGCCTGGACGATAGGGATCACCCCGGCGGCATTGGAGTACAGCGGCACCCCCAGCGCCACTGCCACCGGCACGGCAAGAGGGTTGTCCCGGCCGGCCCACCTGGCCAGAAAATCCTGTGGCACGTAGCCGTGGATGAAGGCGCCGAGGCCGATGCCGACGATCACGTAGGGCCAGATCTTCTTCAGGAGGCCGAGGGTGTATTCGCGGGCGTAATCGATCTTCTCTTGAAAGGTCATGACCGGTATTTCGCTGCTGCCGACCTGCAGCTCCCATACGTACTCCTGGACGTACTTCTCCATCTTCAGCCTGCCGATGACGATACCGGCCACGATGGCCACCAGCAGGCCGGAGCCGATGTAGATCAGGGCGATCCGCCAGCCGAACATCCCCCAGAGCATGATGAGAGCCACTTCGTTCACCATGGGGGAGGAGATGAGGAAGGAGAAGGTGACCCCCAGCGGCACGCCCGATTCGACGAACCCTATGAATAGCGGGACCGCCGAGCAGGAGCAGAACGGGGTGACGATCCCCAGGAGCGCCGCCATCACGTTGCCGACATATTCTCGGTTGTGGGAGAGAATCCGCTTGGTCCGTTCCGGCGGGAAGGATGAGCGAATGATGGCGACGGCAAAGATGATCGTGGAGAGAAGCAGGAAGATCTTCACGGTGTCGTAGATGAAGAAGTTCAGCGCCTCGCCCGCACGGGTGCCGGGGACAAGGCCAAACAGGGTGAAGACAAGGTAGTCGGCAAGGTTCTTCAGCATGACAACTCCATGAGTAACTGATTGATCACTCACTTAATGAGACAAAAAAATTGCTGTCGTTCAGTCCGATTGCCTGGTAGGCGGCTTTGCGGATGAGCACTCCTTTGTCTCCAGAGCTCTACACCGCCTGCAACAGCTCGTGCCGTCCAGAGATCTCCAGCCTGACGATGCGCGTGATCGTGTCCACCACCTCGAGTACCTCCGGATGCTTGATGGCGTAATAGATCTTCAGCCCTTCCTTGCGACGGGAGAGAACCCCGGCCGCCAGCATCATGTTCAGGTGGCGGGAGGTGTTGGACTGCTCCTCGTCTATGGCGGGAAAGATCTCGCAGACGCAGCGCTCGCCGTCGCGAAGGAAGTCGATGATCTTGAGGCGGGTCGGCTGGGCAAGGGCCTTCAGGATGTCGGCGCGGAAATCGACGAGTTCTTTCATGGGTGCGTCCTCCACTGAATGACTATATACTCATATAGTTCGATGGCCGTGGTTTGTCAAATGATTTATCACCGAGCATGAATTGTCTGTTCGGGAACAGCAGCTCGGAGCCGGCAATGGGCAGCGCCATGGACGGAGTCCTGATGGCTCCAGCACGCGGCTGCCGGTTGCTGGAGCAGAACCAAGGGTCACGCAGCGCCATCGCCGACAGATCCCAGCTCGAATCCTCGGTCCAATAGAAGAACCTCCACTTCATCCCCCCTGGCGTAAGAGGAATCGGGGGCCAACCGGATCAGGCCATTCCCCTGGATAAGGGAGGAGAGGCGGCCGGAGCTCTGATTGCCGGTGGCCGAGACCTGATACCGGTCATCGTGCACCGAGACGATGCCCCGGACCAGGTGAGGGCGCGTCCCCCTGTTGTCGGACGGTTCCTGCAGGATCGCCTTCACTTTCGGCCGGAACATCCGGTGGTGCCCCATCGCCTTGAGGAGCGACGGCCGCACGAACAGTTCGAAGGAGACCATGGCGGCAACCGGGTTCCCGGGGAGGGCGAAGACCGGTTTTCCCTCCAGCATGGCAAAGGCCAGCGGCTTCCCCGGCTTCATGTTGACCTTCCAGAAGGTGACGCGGCCCCCCAGTTGCTCGATCGCCAGCTTGACGAAGTCCCGGTCCCCCACCGAGACGCCGCCGGTAATGACCAGGAGGTCGGCGTTCAGACCGGACCTGATCTTGTCGCAGGTGGCATCCAGGGTGTCCTGAGCGATACCGAGCAGGACCGGGTCCCCCCCGGCATCAAGCACCTGGGCGGCCAGGCTGTAACTGTTGCTGTTGATTATCTTGCCGGGCGTCGGCGTCGAACCCGGCTCCAGGAGTTCGTCTCCCGTGGAGAGGATGGCGACCCGGGCGCGTCGAAAGACGGCCAAGGACGTCGTTCCCATGGCGGAGAGCATACCGATTTCCTGGGGTCTGAGGAGCGCTCCGGCCGGGATGACGACATCCCCCTGCCGGATATCCTCCCCCCGCTCGCGGATATGCGCCCGCGTCTTGACCGTCGAGGTGAGGCGGATACATTCGCCATCATCCTCGACATCCTCGACAGGGACCACCGTGTCGCAGCCGGGAGGGACCGGGGCGCCGGTCATGATCTTCACCGCCTCGCCGGGAAACACCGGCACGGTGCGTGCCTCTCCAGCCGGGAGAAAGCCGGTCACTCTCAGGCGATTGCCGGTCAGGTCGGCGTGTGAGAAGGCATAGCCGTCCATGGCGGAATTGTCGGCCGGCGGGATATCCCACGGGGCGATGTGGTCCTCCGGTGTTACCCTGTTCAGCCCCTGGAACACTGAAACTTTTTCCGTTTCCAGCGGGGTGATATGCTCCAGAATGGTCCGTTGGGCTTGCTCGATGCTGACCATGGATAGACTCCTCATTGATACTCCTCAGACATCGAGGTCCACAAACTTCCGATTCACCATCTCGTTGAACCCCTGTTGCAGGATATCGAACTGTTCCAGGAGTGTTCCCGCCTGTGGGGTGGGAGTCGATTCGCCGCCTCCCGGCCCGGGCCGAATACCGGCTCGCCGGCGACCTCCAGCCAGACCTTGGAGCGAACCAGGAGTCCCGATCCGGGGGTCGCTCAGTTCAGGAACGTTGCCTCGATGAAATCTGCAACCGCCCTGGCATCGTTGAGGTCGAGGACCGGCACGTCCAGATCCAGGGGCTCGTCGCTGGCCACCGCCACCAGGGAGGGGTCGTGTTCCTCACCTCGGCAGAGGAGGGTCGCGCTCCGCTCCTTGCGGTGCAGCTCGATCTTCGGCATGGAGCTCTTCTTGAACCCCTCGGTCAGGACGATATCCACGTCGGTGAAATAGGTGGAGATAAGCTCCTCGATAGGGGGGGATGCGTCGTGTTTCTTTACCATGGCCAGCTTTTCCGGCGAGGAGATGAGCATGGTGTCGGCCCCGGCAGCGGTCAGCCGGTAGCTGTCCTTCCCGGGATGATCGATGTCGAAACGGTGGGCGTCGTGCTTGATCACCCCGATCCGGTATCCCCGTTCCTTCAGGCCGGCGATGACCTTTTCCAAGAGTGTCGTCTTGCCGGTACCCGACTTTGCCACGAATGAAACCGCCTTTACGGTCATAGCATGCCTCCTAGTTTTTCATAATCCTCAGGGGTGTTGACGTTCAGAAAGGCCCTTTTGTCCCGATCCAGATGGGCGAATTCTTCATACGGTACCTGTCTGACCCGGACCTGCGGGTAATACGCGTACGCACAGTAATTGCCGCTGTCCAGAAGGGCCCTGATCGGTTCCAGGCAGCTTTTCGCGTAGAGTGCGAAGAGTGGTTCATAGCCGTATGCCGTGCTCGGCACCACGGCATCAAAACCATTCTTCAGGGAGCAGAGATAGCTGAGAATCTCCCCGTTCGGAAAGGGGAGGTCGCAGGAGGCGACGAAGACGTACTCCGTCGCCGCATGATGGAGCCCGGTATAGAGCCCTCCCAGGGAACTGCCGGGGTAGATGTCCGGCACGACCGGCAAGCCGTAGGCGGCAAAGCGTTCCTCGCGGTCCCCCACCAGCATGACCCGTGAGAAGTTCTCCCGGAAGAGCTCTAGGACCGCCTCGAAGATCGGCTTGCCGTCAACCCCCAGGAAGGCCTTGTCCCTTCCCATGCGGCGGCTCTTCCCTCCTACGAGGATAACGCCGGTTATGTCAGGATTTGTGTCCGGGGTCATGCGGCTGCTTTCTATTTGGCGGAGATTCATGCCAGCCAGCAAGTGCGTTGTAAAGTCAAAAAGTGATCAGGAGATAAAACCCCGCAGACACAAGGAGGTACCTTGAAACTTATCGAACGGGTGTTTGCCGACGCCACCTTTGCCGGTGGAAAAGAGGTTCCTGGGCGGATTCAACAAAAAGTTCGGTACCATTGTGGACTCTTTCATGCCGTTGCCGGGAACCAGTGCCGGGTGCGGTTACAGATGGAGCAGACCGAGAGCATCACCGGTACCTCCACCAGGACGCCGACGACGCAGGCAAGGGCAGCGCCGGAGTCGGGGCCGAAGATGGTGATGGCCACGGCCACTGCCAGTTCGAAGAAGTTGCTGGCACCGATCAGCGCACCGGGTGCGGCGACGTTATACGGGAGCTTGAACCACTTCATCAGTCCGTAGGCCAGCGAAGAGTTGAAATATACCTGGATGGTGATCGGCACGGCGATCAGCAGTACGTGGAAGATCCGGCCGGTGATGTTGTCGGCCTGGAAGGCGAAGATCAGTACCAGGGTGGCGAGCAGGGCGCTGATGGCTACCGGGTGCAGTTTCGGCAGGAAGGCGTTGTCGAACCACTCAACTCCATGGGATTTGATCAGCACGTTGCGGGTGACGACCCCGGCAGCCAGCGGGATGACGATGAACACCACCACCGAGGTGAACAGCACGCCGAAGGGGACGATCAGGCTTGATGCCCCGGAAACGAGAAACTTGACGATCGGAGCGAAGAAGACCAGCATCAGCAGGTCGTTTACCGACACCTGCACCAGTGTGTAGCCCGGATCGCCGTCGGTCAGGTAGCTCCAGACAAAGACCATGGCGGTGCAGGGTGCCGCGGCGAGGATGATGGAGCCGGCAATGTACTGATCAGCCTCACCCGGGGCAATCCATGGGCTGAACACCAACCGGAAGAACAGCCAGGCGAAGAAGGCCATGCTGAAGGGCTTGACCACCCAGTTGACGAACAGGGTGACGAAGAGCCCCTTGGGATTTTTGCCGACATTGACCACTGAGCCGAAATCGACCTTGAGCATCATCGGGTAGACCATCAACCAGATCAAGACCGCAATCGGGATATTTATCTGCGACCCCTGGCCAAACTCCAGCCCCCTGAACGATGCCACTGCCTGGGGAACCGCCTTGCCCAGGGCAACCCCCACCACCATGCAGACAGCGACCCAGACGGTCAGGTACTTGTCGAAAAAGCTCATCTGTTTTTCTGTCATGTTTATCTGCTCCTTCCGCAGGAATATTCATAGATGCTGGAAAAATTTATGGGCTTATGCTTGATATCATCCCGAACCGCTTCGGCCATCTTGGACGGCAGGGGTCGTCGGTACGGAGAGATAGCATTTATTCGCGTTAATTTCTTGAATTATCCGCGTTGACGGATATAATCGGGCAAAAAAATCAGGAGCAGGTGTTGCGCCTGCAGAACTCCTCCAGGCGCCGCTGGTCGTCAATGGTCACGCCAGATGCGGCCAAATGGCGCTTGAGAAGCGGTACAAGGTCTTGCAGCAGGGCATTTCCGTTGCTGGCAATTGAATAGTAGATCCAGACCCCTTCGCGCCGGTCGTCGACCCACCCGGTTTTCTTCAGGTAGGCGAGATGACGCGAGGCGGTCGACTGGGGGAGTTCCAGCGAGGCCATGATGTCGCAGACGCAGAGTTCTCCCCGGGTCAGGAGCAGGTTGAGGATACGCAGGCGGGGTTCCTCGGAAAGCGCCTTGAAAATAAGAGTTGTCGTTTCCATGAAATCCTTATATTCGCCAAGGCGGATTTTGTCAATATGGCGCCTGCCACAATGGGAAGAAGGCATTTTCGGTTAAAGGCGATTGCGCCAAGTGCCATAAAAAATAGGAGGGCGGGATGAAGATCAAACGGAGAGACTTTCTGAAAGTGACCGCTGCGGCCGGTGCCGTGGCGACCGTCGGATTGCCGAAGCTGAATGCCTTTGCTGCCGGTACTGCACCGGCGGCCGCTGGCACTCCCAAAGAGGAGTGGATACCCTCCACCTGTCAGGGGTGCACCGCCTGGTGCCCGGTCGAGTTTCTGGTGCAGGAGGGACGTATCGTCAAGGTGCGCGGCAACCAGCTGAGCAAGGCAAACAACGGCTACTGCTGTCCCCGCGGTCACCTGATGATCCAACAGACTTACGATCCTGACCGGATCAAGGTCCCCATGAAGCGCACCAATCCCCAGAAGGGACGCGGCATCGATCCCAAATTCGTTCCCATAAGCTGGGACGAGGCCCTGGACACCATCGCCGACAAGATGATGGAGCTGCGCAAGAACAACGAGCCGGAAAAGCTGATGTACATGCGGGGCCGTTACTCGTCCACCTCCACGGAGTTGCTCTACGGCACCCTCCCCAAGATCTTCGGTACCCCCAACTATTATTCCCATAGCGCCATCTGCGCCGAGGCCGAGAAGATGGGCCCCGGCTACACCCAGGGGTTCTTCGGCTACCGCGACTATGACCTGGCCAAAACCACCTGCCTGGTGGTCTGGGGGACCGACCCGCTCAGTTCCAATCGTCAGGTTCCCAACGCCATCAACAAGTTCGGCGATATCTTCGACCGCGGCGCGGTCATCGCCATTGACCCCCGCCTCTCCGCATCGGCCGCCAAGGCCAACGAGTGGCTCCCTATCAAGCCGGGCGAGGACGGTGCACTGGCGGCCGGCATCGCCCATCTGCTGCTGACCGAAGGGTTCTGGAGCAAGGAGTTTGTCGGCGACTTCAAGGAGGGGAAGAATCTCTTCAAGACCGGTGCAACGGTCGATGAAGCCGCTTTTGTGGAGAAGCAGACCCACGGCCTGGTCAAGTGGTGGAACATCGAACTGAAGGACAAGACCCCGGCCTGGGCCGCCAAGAAGACCCTGATTCCCGAGGAGCAGATCATCCGCGTGGCCCGCGCCATGGGGAGGGCCGGAACGAAGACCGCGGTCTGGATGGGGCCCGGCGTGGCCATGTCCCCCCGCGGCACCTACGCCGCCATGGCGGTCTATGCCCTGAACGGCATCCTCGGTTCCATCGAGACCGAGGGAGGGGTCTTCCAGAGTTCCAGCGCCCCGACAGAGAAGTTCCCGGAAATCAAGAAGGAGTTCATCGATGAGATGGCCGAGCACCACGGCCACGGCAAGAAGATCGACGGCCGCGGCGCCAAGGATATGCCGGCCATGATGAGCGCCAAACCGGGGAGCGGCGTGGTCACCAACAACGTGGCCAACGCCCTGCTCAAGAATCCGGAGGCCATCAAGGTCTTCATCAGCACCTGGAGCAACTTCGTCTTTTCGGCCACCGGCGCCCAGCGCTGGGAAAAGGTCATGGCCAGGATGCCGTTCTTTGTCCACATGGTCACCAACGCCTCCGAGATGGCCCAGTTCGCCGATATCGTCCTGCCGGCCACCTTTGCTCCCACGGAAAAACTCTCGATCATCGGGAACATGGCCAATCTGCACGGCCATATCTCCATCCAGCAACCGGTTACCAAGCCGCTCTGGCAGGTAAAGGCCGAGGAAACCGAAGTGATGTGGCTCCTGGCGGAAAAGCTGAAGGATCGTGGGTTCGCTAACCTGTACAACTACTACGCTTCCTTCGAGGATCCGGAGACGAAAAAGAAGCCGACCAACTCTGACGAGTTTGCCGAGATCGCCGCCAAGATATCCTCCCAGAAGGTCTGGAACGGCAAAGAGAAGCAGAAGGGGGACCAGATCGCCGGGTGGGCCCAGTTCAAGAAGCGCGGCATCTACAACTCCGAGACCTACAAGTACAAGAAGAACTGGGGCAAGGACAACCCGGAGAGCAAGAAGTTCGAAGGACACTTCAAGACCGAGACGAAGCGGTTCGAGTTCTACAGCGAGACCATGAAGAAGGCCCTGGGCGAGCACGCCAAGAAGCACAACACCACCATCGACGACATCCTCCAGTCCAGCGGCTACGAGGCCCGTGGGGAGCTGGCGTTTGTGCCGCACTACGAGTCGCCCAAGCGTCACGGCAACGACAAGGAGTATCCCTTCACCTTCATCGACTACAAATCCCGTCTAAACCGGGAAGGGCGGAGCCAGAACACGGTCTGGTACCAGGAGTTCAAGAAGGTGGATGTTGGCGACGAAAGCTGGGACGACGTGGTCAAGATCAACCCGGTCGACGCCAAGAAACTC
>CAYSJJ010000080.1:10001-15596 GCA_964431365.1 uncultured Geobacter sp.
GACCGGCGATACGGTGCGCCTGACGTCAACCACCGGTTCCATCGTCACCAAGGCCAAGTTGTGGGAAGGGGTCCGTCCCGGTACGGTCGCCAAGTGCTACGGTCAGGGCCACTGGGCTTATGGCCGCGTGGCCGCCAAGGACTATGCCAAGGCCCAACCGCGTGGCGGCAACAATAATGAACTCCTGGTCGACGATTATGATCGCCTGAGCGGCGCTACCGCCCGTAACGGCGGCTTCACCGGCGTCAAGATCGAGAAAGCCTAGGAACGGGGGGATATCATACATGTCGAAACAATACGGAATGGTCATCGACCTTCAGAAATGTGTCGGCTGCGGCGCCTGCGCCCTGGCCTGCAAGACCGAGAACAATACACAGGCCCGGTCCAACGGCCAGACCTTCAACTGGGCCGACTTCATCTATACGGAACAGGGGACGTTCCCCAAGGTTTCCTTCACCGCCATCCCCGTGCTCTGCAACCATTGCACGGATGCCCCTTGCGTCAAGGCCTGCCCGGTGCAGCCGAAGGCAATGTTCAAGACCGACGATGGGATCACCATGCACAACGACGCACGCTGCATCGGTTGCCGGCGCTGCCAGAAGGGCTGTCCCTACAGCGCCACCGATGTGGTCAAGGAACAGGCGGCCTACTCGGTTATCAGCGCCAACGCCCCCACGTCACCTACCCACGCTGTATCACGCGATGCCGGTGAAATGATCAAGGGATGTACCGCTTCCGGACTTGAGACCGCCAAGGCGGCCGGGGCCGTTATCCCCAACCTGCACACGTACAGCCACCCGGATTACGAAAGCATCCGCAAGCAGGGTGTGGTTGAGAAGTGCATCTTCTGTGCACACCGCGTTGCCAGAGGCGAACAGCCCAACTGCGTGGTTGCCTGCCCGGCCAAGGCCCGTATCTTTGGTGACCTGAACGATGCCTCCAGCGAACCGGCCAAGTTGCTGAAAAAATTCAAGCCGATGCGCCTCAAGGAAGAGAAGGGGACCAAACCGAACGTGGCGTATATCCGGACGTTCAAGGGTGGGAATAAGGTTTGATGGCGAGACGTTGGTGGTGATGTACATTACCGGGGTGAGGCCAGGCCTCATCCCACTTTTTTGTAGGAACAATTACCATGACCGAAAATGGAACTGTCGCCATGCTGCGTGAAGACGCCTATCGCCTGCTGGCGACCTGCTACTACCCGCCGACTGTGGCACTTCTTGAAGAAAACTGCTGTGCCCACCTGGCCGGGATCCTCGAACAGGTCGGGGCGGACGCAGCACATCATGCGCGGGAAGCTAGCCACACACTGGGCAATGATCCGAAGTCATTGGCGGTTGAATATGCCAGACTGTTTATGGGGCCATTTCATGTGGTTGCCCCTCCTTACGGATCTGTGTACCTGGAGGACGCTCGCTCAGTCATGGGCAAGTCCACCGCCCAGGTCGCGGCATTTTATCAGGCCCATGGCCTGCAGCTGGCCGAGGACTTTCACGAGTTGCCGGACCACGTTGCCGTTGAGCTGGAGTTCATGTCGTATCTGGCCAACCGGCAAAGAGAATCGGCAGCGGGTGGCAGCCGTGGTGAGGCCTGTCGACTGGTGGCCAGGCAACATGAGTTCCTGGCCACCTATCTTCTGCCGTGGCTGGAGCCGTTCACGAGCGCAATTATCGATGACGGCGAATCACCATTTTACCAGGCCGTTGCCCGGTGTACCGCAACGTTTATCAACGCCGACTACACTGCACTGACGCGCGTAAACAATGCCTGATGCCGGAACAGTCCATGGCGGGAGGAATGACCTGTCGGTAGACATTTCCCGCTGCCTCCGGATGCGTTTCAGTGAAAGCGGGTGCCGTCGCTGCGCCGACATCTGTCCTCACGGGGCTGTCACGTTTGTGAACGGACTGACTATCCATCCGGATCATTGCCGTGGCTGCCTGCTCTGTACTTCCGTCTGCCCGACAGGCGCAGTGGAACACGGCAGCGATTTTCCTGTGTTCCTGGCGCAGCTTGCCCGGGTTACTGACCCGGTGCTGGGGTGCAGCCGCACGAAAGACTGCTCACATGCACAGCTGAGCTGCCTGGGCGGACTTTCCGAAGAGCACCTGCTCTCGATCCATCACACCCTGACAGGTAAATTGACCCTCAACCTCTTCCTTTGTGGTTGCTGCCCAAACAAACCGATAATTTCCGTACTCCGTCAGCGCCACGATGCCATTGTCAGGGCCGGTTTGGCTGGCAGCGAGTGCCGGGTCGTCATTGCAGAATCAGCAGAGGATGTTCGCTATCGCGAAGAGTCCGTGGATCGCCGGAGTTTCTTCAAATCGTTTCGGTCCTCTCTGTTGAAGAGCGCTGCCGCCATACTTTCCACCACCAATGAGCAGAGCGAACGGCGCACCGACTACGCCAGGAAGCAGATCCCGCTCAGAAGAGAATTACTGACCAGCATCAGGCTCAAGCTCTCCCGGGAGTTGGAAATCCAGCTGCGGACGCATTTCGACGCGTGTGTATCATTTGACGAGAACTGCACACGGTGCCACGGCTGTGTTGCCATCTGCCCCACGGGCGCTTTGCAGACCGTGGCCGTCGATGATTCCCCGGCTTTCGACCAGATGCGCTGTACTGGCTGCGGAGTCTGTGAAGAATTTTGTCTGGATAACGCAGTGCGGATTGCCACATACGGGAGTGGGCTGGATTAGGCTGAATTCCCCCCGGCTATTGATTCTTGGATTCAGGCGGGTCACGCAAAATGTGTGGCCCCTTTTTTGTTTTTGCTAGTGATAGTGAGTACTAACAGGAAATATTCCGAATTAGATTAAAGCTTACATAGCTTTGTCCGAAAACTCCTAGTGTATCTACTTCCAAGGAGGCAGGCATGGCAAGAAAACACCCACGGAACATAGCAGTACTGGCAGCGGCACTGACACTTTGCATCGGACAGGTAGCTTTCGCCGAGACAGTCAAGCTCCACGGCTCCACGACCTGTCAGAAACGGATCTTTGAGCCGGGCAAGGATGCCTTGAAGAAGGCGACCGGCATCGAAATCGAGCTGGTAGGGAATGGTACCGGCAACGGCCTTGAGGATCTGGTGGCCGGCAAGGCTGACGCATCCATGGCATCGGAAGAACTTGCCGACGCGGTCGCCAGCATGAAGGCGGCCACGGGCAAGGATGCCCCGGCCGATCTGAAGCCGAACGTCATCACCTCCGACGTCATCAAGGTCATCGTCAATCCTGCCAATCCTGTAGCCAAGCTCTCCAAAGAGCAGCTCAAGGGACTCCATACCGGCGCCATCGACAACTGGAAGGCTGTCGGAGGTCCCGATCAGGGAGTCATCGTTGTCACTTCCCACTCAGGCTCCGCCACCCGAAAGGTATTTTCGAAGGTAATGATGGATAGTGCCAAGTATGTTGACGGCGCCATCGAGGTGAAGACCACCCGCGAAGAGATCGACAACGTCGGCCAGCTTCCTGAGGCGATCGGTGCGGTTAGCATGGGGTTCATCAACCTGCCGGGAAACAAGGAAAAGGTGAAGATCGTCGACACCCCGGACATCAGCCGGCCGCTGATGCTGATCACCAGGGGAGAGCCTTCTGCCAAGGTCAAGAAAGTGCTGGATTTCTTCGCCGGCGAAGGAAAGAAGTACATCAAGGATTAGACCAAGAACGTGCCATGGATAAGAGGGGATGAAAGCATCCCCTCTTTGTTGTCGACATATAATCAAACGAGGGTGAGTGCGTGACCATCAAATCAAAGCTGTACATGAACATGCTGATTACCGTTGCCGGGATCATCGTCATAGCCGGATTCAGTCTGGCAGGCATGCGTTTCGTGCAGAGCAAGCTGTCGGTACTGACCGAGAAATCGACACCCTATCAGCTGAAAACCATTGAACTCCAGCGTGCCGTGCAGGAACATACTTCGAACCTGCTCAAGCTGGCTGCGGCAACGTCGGCCCAGGAGCTGACGACTGCCCGTGGCGAACTGGACAAGACCCTGGCGGATGTCAAGGGCCTGTCAACGGAGCTCGCCTCGTTCAAGGGGACCACGGTCGACGGTACAGAGAAGCAGCACCTGGATGAATTGGCCACCATCACCGCAGATTTGGTCCGTGCCGTGGACGAAAAGCTGAAGGCCCGCGATGAAGCAAAAAAGGCCGATGCCCAGATGAAAGGGAAACTGCAGCAGATCGGCCAGCGGCTCAAGGAGTTGGACAGCGCCATGAAGAAGTTGCAGAAGGGCTCCATGGGGCAACTCTCCACCTCGAACGCGAGCGTCAAACAGATCAGCCAACGGGTCAGGAACGTCCAGGCTGCCATGAACGCCATCAACGATGTGAAGACTTCTCTGCTGGAGATTGCCGCCGCCGAAAATAAGGGGGGCGTTACCGTGGGGCGCAGCCACTTTACGGTCGCAGCCCGCTGGGTGACCACGGGAGCCCTCGCAAAAGCCGAGAAGGAGACCTCAGCCGTCAAGTCGCTCGTCGACGGTATCAATGAAATAACCAAGCAAGTAACTGGTCCGGGAGGTCTGGTCGAGACAAAGAACGCGCTGATTGCTGCCCCCACCGACGAGATGAAGAATAAGTTCAAGGAAATCCATGCCGCCTCTATGCAGAAGCTCTCCCAGATGACCGTCATCATGGGCGATCTGGTAGAAAAGGCTTCAGAAACGAATATTTCAGAAAACAATCGTTTTGAAGAGTCATTGAAAGGCTCGGAATCGGCCACCAACATAATGGCCCTGAATTCCGACCTGGTAGCCATCGGCGGCGACATCAGGAGCCTTACCAAGGAGCTGTTCGAGGCGGCGAACGTCCAGGAGCTGACGACAGTGCGGGGGGAGCTTGAACGTAAATTCAGCCAGGTCGACGGCCTGCGAAACAGAATGGTCAACGGCAAGAAGGGAAACGAACTGCGCCAGTTGCGGGAGGTCGTAGGCTCGCTCCAGGAAATTCGCAGGCTTCTGTTAGCCAAGGACGGGGTCGTTGACAAGCTGCAGCATTCACTTGACGTGACAAAACAGACCCAGGCTCTCAACGAAAAGCTCAAGAACGTGGTCGCCGCCCAGCGTGAGGAGGGGAAGAAAGGGATGACCTCGGCCCAGGAAGTCCAGAGCTCGGCGGTAAAGTCGGTCAACACTGTGTTCCGCACAAACATATTTACCGTCAGCATCATCGGGCTGGTCGTGCTGGTTCTCGGCATTGCCGTCAGTACCGTGCTCGCCAGGAGCATCACGACACCAATCAAGGCCCTGACGGAGATGGCCGCAAAGTTTGGTGACGGCGATTTCAGCAGCCAACTCGACGACAGGCGCCGCGACGAATTCGGGCAATTGGCGGGACATTTCAATCAGGCGACCACGCGCCTTCGAGAGATTACCGGCGGTCTGCGCAATGCCATCGGCAACCTGGCGACAAACTCCCGAGATCTCACCCATACCGCGGAGGAGCTGAACCGGGGGGCGCAGCGGCAGGCAAACCAGGTAGCCCAGGCTGCAACCGCCATGACGGAAATGAACCAGACCATTCACGAGGTGGCCAACAACGCCAACAGCGCCGCAACCGCCACCAGCAATTCGCTGACCATGGCT
>CAYSJJ010000081.1:0-15272 GCA_964431365.1 uncultured Geobacter sp.
AAGGGTGTCCATAAATGCGATGACATCGGTATTGCCGACACCATCGGCAGAGAGGAGCCGGGCTTCTTGGTCGTACGGCCCCCCCTATCGGCGGCTGGGATTGACCGCCGCCTGTCATTGTCCGTTTCCAATGGTTGACCTCGCATTCCCGCTGTGTGAACACAGCCCACAATGCTTGAATGTAATTGTACCGGCCGTATACCTGTTTGTCCCCGATCCGTCGGAAGTTTTGTGCAGGCCGCCTTCCTATGAGGCAGTTGACAGACAAGGAGATCAATGCAGCGACGAAACGGTTCTGTAAAACACTATAACAGCCTGTTATCGGTGAAAATATGGGCAGATGTCCGCATTTTAACTAGGATATCTGGCTAGGTACTGATAGGCGGTACCGCCGGTTGTTGTAAGAGTTTGTCCTATGCACTGCTCTCTCCGAAATCTCCTCAGCAAAAATAAGACAAACACGCAGTCAATCCCGGTGGAAACACTTATACCAAAAACGGACATTACCCCATGCGCGGCACGTATCATCCGGACATATACTGCTTAGGGTCAGGATGCACAGATTAGTGCAGGAGATTCGGATTGAAGGCATGAAAATGGATAGGAGTCAGACAACTGAAGCCTCAACACTGCGTAATCGCGCAGAAGAACAACTTAGGGGGAAGCCATCCGGAGCTGACTCGTCCCTGACAAACGGCGATACGCAGCGGCTCGTCCATGAACTTGAGGTCCACCAGATCGAACTGGAAATGCAGAACGCGGAACTCCGTCAAGCCAGAGACGAGATCGAGACGGCGCTGGGAAAGTACACTGACCTCTACGATTTCGCTCCTGTCGGCTACTTTACCCTCGATCGCAACGGGGCCATCACTGCCGTGAACCTCAGCGGCGCGAGCCTCATGGAAGTCGAACGATCGCGATTGATCGGCCGGCACTTCGGTCTGTTCGTCGCCAATGAAGACCGTCCGCTCTTCTCTGCTTTTCTCGTGAACGTGTTCGAGAGCAAGGTCAAAGAGTCCTGTGAGGTCACACTCACGACCGAGACGAATGCAACACGCTATGTGCATGTCGAAGCCATCGCCTTGGGGTCGGGGCAGCAGTGTAGCACCGTGGTCAGCGACATCACCGAATCCAAGCGGACGGCGGATGCCCTGCACCTGGAGAAGACCTTTATCGATACGGCGATCAACAGCATGCCGGGTATCTTCTATGTCGTTGATGACCATAAGAGGCTGATCCGCTGGAACAACAGGCTGGAGCAATTCTCGGGGCGCTCGGCGGAAGTGATGCCCACCCTGTGTTCCCATGACTTCGTGGCGGAAGAATCCCATGAGCTGCTGGAGTTGAAGCTGAATGAGGTCTTTGTCGAACACCGGAACACCGACGCCGAATTGCTCATCCTTGACAGGGAGAAGAGGAAAATACCCTACTACTGTACCGGCTCTCCCATGGTCCTGGGTGACCAGACCTACCTGGTCGGTCTGGGAATCGACATTTCCGACCGCAGACGAGCGGAAGAGGTAATCGAAAGACTGAACACCGACCTGCAGGCGCGGGCAGCAGAACTGGAGGCTGTCAACCTGGAACTCGAGGCGTTCAATTACACGGTTGCCCACGACCTGCGCAAGCCGCTGACGGTGGTCAACGGTTACTGTCAGACACTTCGGGAGCTCTGCGGCGACAAGCTCGACGAGCAGTGCGATGGGTACCTCCGGGAAGCCTATAACGGTACCTGGCGCATGAACCGGCTCATCGACGCCCTGCTCGACTTCTCCCGCCTGGGCCACGTCGAGCCGCGCCGGGAGCCGGTTAATCTCGCCGCCATGGCGCATGAGGTGGCTGCGGAGCTGAAGCTGGCCGAACCGGAGCGCCGGGTCACGTTCCTGATCGCCGACGAAATTTGTGCCGACGGGGATGCGAGACTCTTGCGGGTGGTACTGGCCAACCTCCTGGGCAATGCCTGGAAATACACCGGCACGCGGGACGAAGGGATCATCGAGTTCGGGACAACGGAGGTCGATGGGAGGCCGGTGTATTTCGTCCGCGACAATGGGGCCGGGTTCGACATGGCGGACGCGGACAAGCTTTTTATCCCGTTTCAGCGCCTCCCCGGCGCCGAAGAATGTAGAGGCTTCGGCATCGGCCTGGCCACGGTGGAGCGGATCATCCGGCGCCACGGCGGAAAGGTGTGGGCCGACGGAGTGCCGGATAAGGGAGCGTGCTTCTGGTTCACCCTTTCAGCGGATTGAGTTGAAACCTGGGAATGAGAGTCGGAGGAGTACATCATGAAGATCCTGATCGCGGAAGACGAACCTGCTTTTCGCCACCTCCTGGAAGAGACGCTTGTCAGATGGGGGTACGAGGTGGTCATCACCAAAGACGGCAACGAAGCCTGGCAGGCCCTGCGGGCCGATGACGCCCCGCGGCTGGCCATCCTCGACTGGCTGATGCCGGGCATGGACGGCCTGGAATTGTGCCGAGCGGTAAGGAAACAAGGGAAGCCCTACATCTACATCCTTCTCCTGACATCACAGCAGAAGGACGAGGACCTGGTCGTCGGCATGGAGGCGGGAGCGGACGATTACCTTACCAAGCCGTTCAAGAATAACGAACTGAAGGTTCGCCTCAATGCCGGAAGGCGGATAATCGAGCTGCAGAACGAGCTCGCAGCCCACGCCGCAGAACTGGAGGTGGTCAACCATGACCTGGAGTCCTTCAGTTACACCGTATCCAACGACCTGCTGAAGTCGCTGCTAACGATCGGGGACTATGCACGTACGATACTGGATTTCTCCTGTAAGGAAGACGACGAACAGTGCAAAGGCAATGCGAGACGCATCTACGACAAGATCAGGCACTTGGCCGAGCTTATCGGCATCATGCAGGAGTATTTCAGACCGATGAGAGTCGATCTCCATCGGGAAGCCCTGGACCTGAGCGACATGGCCCGCAAAACGGCTGAGAAGCTTCGACTGACGAAACCGGGACGCCGGGTCACATTCCTGATTGTCGATGGCATCAAGGTTTATGCGGACAGGAAATTACTGCAGATGGCCCTGAACAACCTTCTCGGTAACGCCTGGAAGCATACCGGCAAGCGCGACGAAGCAATCATCGAATTCGGCCTGACGGAAGTCGAAGGGGTGTCAGCCTGTTTCGTGCGGGATAACGGAGCGGGCTTCGATATGACGCATGCCGACAGATTGTTCAAGCCATTCCGGCCGCTGCCCGGTACGGAGGAGTACGCAGCGGATGGCATCGGCCTGGCTACGGTGGAAAGAATAGTGCGTCGCCATGGCGGCAGGGTGTGGGCCGAGGGAGTGCCGGACAAGGGGGCTACCTTCTACTTCACCTTGCAGTGACGGTTCACGGGGCAGCAGAATCTGTCCGGGTCGAGCTGATCCTGAATTGCCGGAGGGATACCCATGCGGATACTCATAGCGGATGATGACCCGAGTTTTCGACGCCTCCTGCAGGACACGCTGACCATGTGGGGCTACGATGTCGTTGTTGCCGAGAACGGCAATGCGGCGTTGAAGATCCTGGAATCCGAGGCAGCACCAAAACTTGCCATTCTCGACTGGATGATGCCCGGCATGAGCGGGGTTGAGGTCTGTCGCAACGTCAGGGAAAGGGCGAATCATGCCTATACGTACCTGCTTCTCCTGACTTCCCGACAGTGTGACGAAGATCTCGTTACGGGGATGGAAGCCGGCGCGGATGATTACATCATGAAACCCTACAAGCATAGTGAATTGCGGCTACGCCTGCGGGCCGGAAGGCGCATCATCGAACTGCAGAATGAACTGCTTGCAGCCCGTGACATTCTCCATGCCAAGGCCACCCACGATTCTCTCACCGGCCTGCTGAACCATGAAGAGATCCTCCTCGTTCTGGACAAGGAACTGGCCAGGTCCGATCGAGATGGTGTATGTGTCAGCATCATCATGGCCGATATCGATCATTTCAAACGGGTAAATGACACCTTCGGGCATATTGCGGGAGACGCGGTACTCCGTATCGTCGCCCAAAAGATGCATTCCATGGTTAGAGCGTACGATTCAATCGGACGGTACGGTGGAGAGGAGTTCCTGATTATTCTCCCCGAGTGCGGCCTGGATTGTGCTGCCACCTTTGCGGAAAGACTCCGTTTGTACATAGGGAGGGATGGCATCGATACGCCGGACGGCATGATCCGGGTCACCATTAGCCTCGGTGTGGCGACGGCGACCGGCAGGAATAATAGACAGGGGGAGCACGCCCTTGTCAGGGCTGCCGACTCGGCTCTCTATAAAGCCAAGGAGAATGGCCGCAACCGCGTCGAAAAGGCGTCAGACGAAGTGACTCCTGACGTGGGGACTTAGTTCCCGACCGAAAGAGTTCGTTGCAGACAGAATACAGCGGGGAATTACGCAGGGAAAACGGGAGAAATCGGATGTCGCCGGAATTGAGTACCATTGTCAGTATCTTGTTCATCGTTTTCGGAGCTACTGCAGTGGGGACGATGATGATAAAGCTCGGAAGGCAGTCGGTCAGCCGCACGCTCACTGTAATTCACCAGGTGGCAGGCTGGTCGTTCGCGATCCTGTTTGCAGTTATGGTTACAGTGATGGGCGAACGGATGACGCGCCACTGGGAGCCGCTGCCAGCGATGACCACGGTCCACTGCACACTGGCCGTTGCCATGTTGCTTCTGCTAACGCTGAAACTGGTCATACCGCGCTTCTTCCCTGGACTGGCGAAGCACCTCTTCCTGCTAGGGGTTTCGGTATTCATGATGGCGTTTACCCTGGTGGGTATTTCGGCGGGCTACTACCTCGTGCTCAAGATCCGGAAGATTCCCTACATTTCCCACAACGACCTCACGAATACCGAACCGGACGCTGAGCGGGGAAAACAGTTGCTGATCGTCAAATGCGCCACCTGTCATGTTGTGAAAGACATCCTGAGCAACAACAATTCCCCGGAGGAGTGGGAACGGATCGTCAACAGGATGGTTAAGCTGGCGGCGCCGCAGATCACGCCAGGCGAGGCTCGGCAGATAATCTACTTTCTCTCCTCAGAATACCGATTCTCAAGCGGCAACCCGGGCAGGCGTCCTGTTCCCTCCCCGACGTCACCGTAGATGATGCCGAGGGCCGACAGACACGCAGAATTATGCGGCGGTCCGGCCCACGTTGTTCTACGCCCGGGCAACGGGCGTCAATGGCTCTGGCCCACCGTAAGCCGTTCTCTGATAACTTCGTTAACGTTCTTATGGGCCGTGTTCGTGCCGGCAGGGGGACGGAAATATTGGCCTTTCCATGGCGGTCTCCTTGTCACAGACCGCGCATCGGCTATACAGCTGCACCGAAAGGCCAACCAGCGCTTGTCATGCCTCAAGACAACTCAGACTTCGATCCTGAATTCAGCCCCTTCCCCGGTATTGCAGACAGTCAGGCTCCCTGACATGTTCTTTTCGATGATGGTCTTCGACATGAAAAGACCGATCCCCGTCCCCTTGTCCGGCTCCTTCGTGGTGAAGTACGGATCGAAAAGCCTGTCCATGATCTCCTCGGCGATACCGCCGGCGTTATCGCCGATAGTTACCACCGATTTGCCTTCTTCGGTAAAAGCACGCAACGAAATCCGGGCATCGACGACATTGCGCTCGACCAGCGCATCACGGGCATTCATCAGGATATTCAATACGACCTGGGCATATTCATTCGGGTAACCGGTAAGCGTCGGGTCTCCCTCCGGGCAAAAGGAGATGTTGATCATCTGCTCCCTGAAGCCATCCTCGATAAGGGAGAGAGTATGTGCGATCACCTGGTTGACGCTGAAGGCAACGGTTTCCTTATCGGCCCTAAAGAAGTTCTTGAAGCCATCGATAGTTTCCGACATGTGTTGGATCAGCATCATGGCCTTTGCGGCATTTTCATCCAGAAACTGCCTGTTGAACCGGTCCGAACCATAAAAGAGCGGCAATTGCTGGATGATGAGCCCGAGGGTGTTCAACGGCTGCCGCCACTGGTGGGCAATATTGTTGATCATCTCACCCATAAGGGCCTGACGCTCCCGCAGGATCAGCATCTGGTCCTTCCGGCGCAGTTCATCAACCGCCTCACCTATCCGTATCTCCAGGAATCTGTTCAGATCCTCAAGCTCATGCTCACTATTGAAAAGGGCTTCCTCCGCCCTCTTACGGTCGGTGATGTCGATCATCGCAATACAGCACACCTGCCCCGAAGCGGCGGCAACAGCTTCGATCTGCACCACAAGCGGAAGCCCCCCCCTTGTCGGGAGCGTCACGTCACATGACTCCTTACCCTGGCTTCCAAACACCTTCCCAAGGAATTCGGCGAAGAAAGGGCGGAATTCCTCGGCAACGAACTGACCGAACCGCCGGCCGGTCAATCGTGAGCGCTCTACCCCCAGCAGGCTTGCGCCAGTGAGGTTCACGCGACGTATGTCTCCGTTGCGGTCAAGTGTGAAGTAGCCGACCGGCGCGAAATCGTAGAGTTCGGTGTACTCTTCCAGGACCGTCTCCACCTCTTCCCTGGCTCGGCGAAGCTCTGCATTCTGCATCTCCAGTTCGATCTGGTGGACCTGCAGTTCATGAAAGAGTCGCTGGATTTCTTGCTCCGTCCGGGGAGGGTGTGCTTCAGGCGCATCCGCCTTCAGCCGCTCTTCGGCACGACTACGCAGTCCGCTTGTTACTGACCGGCTCTTGTTCTTGTCGTTACCCATTACTCCCTCCAGCCTCAACAAACCCCATAAGCTACGCGATCAGTTCCGTTACAGCTTCCCGGGTGCGGCTATTTCGCCCTGCACCATGCATCCAACGATATTTCAAGATATTAGATTACCAGCATTTCCCTAAATCTCAAAAAATCATCCTATACCCACATCTCAAACTCTTATGGGGTTGTACTTAAAACACCTATGGGAAATACGGACATCCGCCGAATTTCGGAAGATGCGAGAACGCGTATAGTAGGTACCAAGGAGAAGAGTATCGATAGTAGCCGTGCCTTCCTTTGTCCATTTGCCGCCCACTGAGCATTACCGCCAGGACCCGAGAGGAGTCCAGCCATGAAATACGTCATTCCCTGTCTCTCCTCGTTCCTGCTTACCGTGGCAATCATGCCGCTGGTGATCCGTTTGGCGAATGCGTGCAACTGCCTGGATGTACCGGGCGGGCGACGACTGCATGACTGGATAACTCCCCGGTGGGGCGGAGTGGCGTTTTTTGCCGGGGTGCTTCCGCTTCTGCTCATCGAAAACAGAAACGGCGCCCTGACATCCTACATTATCGCGTCTTGCCTCCTGGTCGGCTTGGGAATGATGGACGACCTCAGGTCGCTCAGCTGGAAGACAAAATTGGCCGGGATGACGGCTGCGGCCACGATAGTCATATTCGGCGGCGATATCTCCGTCCATCATATCGGCAGCTACGGTTCCCTGGGACGGGTGGAACTCGGGTGGCTCAGCATCCCCGTTACCTACCTGGGCATCATTGGCATCACAAACGCCATAAACCTGCTCGACGGACTCAACGGCCTCGCCGGCGGCGTATCGCTTCTGGGATTCCTTTTCATGGGGATTGCCGCGGCCCTCTCCGGCAATGTCATGATCGCCCTGGTCTGCTTCGCCTTCGTGGGAGCACTGGCGGGATTTCTCCTGTACAACTTCCCCAACGCGAGGGTCTTCATGGGGGACTCGGGAAGCATCTTTCTCGGCTTCTCCCTCTCCCTGACGGCAGTCAACCTGACGCAGGAAGCGAACTCTGCCGTCGATTCGATGTTCCCGGTACTCGTGCTTCTCATTCCCATATTCGATACGCTCCGGGTGCTGGTCGTGAGGCTCCTGAACGGAAAGAATCCGTTCCAGGCAGACCGCCTTCACCTGCATTACCTGATCCTGGAAAAGAACATCTCCGCCGTGACCGTAGTGCTCCTGTTCTGGTTCGTCACGGTGCTATTCGGCGGCATTGCACTGACCGTGGCAAAGACGTCGGCCCAGTATCTCATTGTCGTCCTCTATGCCTCGTTACTCCTCAGCCTGTTTGCCGTCAGTCTGACGCGGAAACGGCAGACTCCGGAAGAAGGCCGGCTCGGAACGCGGCGACCTGACGCCTTGGGAGGCGGTCCGGTTGGGCTCCCCCGCTATTACAATCCCAGCTCTGACTTCGCCCGCAAGGGAGGGATCATGACGCTCAAATGGATGGTGGGCCTGGGGATCATGCTTCTGGCTGCCCAGGTCAGCGCAGGAAAGATGTCGCTTCTGGCGTCACGGCAGGACAAGTCCAGGGACGCTGCCGGTGCCAGCATTACGTCGGCAACGTCAAACGGCAGGGGAGCGGATCAAATTGAAGAGCGCACGAGCGACATAAACAATATCCAATAATAAAGAGAGGGAGGGATCACAACGTAATTGGTTCCCGGGTGTTGAAATTACTACCGAACCGGCCTCGAACCTGTCGGTACAAATGCTGAAGAGCACTCCCACGATGGGAGAGAAGGTACACCGAAATGAAAGGAGGAGTTATGGACTGGCGGCAATCGTTAATCATCTTGAGCCTGGTAATGGCAATGGCTGCCCTCCCCTGTGGAGTTGAACAGGGGTGCGCAGATTCTCAGACAACCACACTGTCAACGGCTCAAACCGGTCCTTTCCGCGACCCCGAGAGCGTTCCGAAGCTAAGGAGCACCACAAATGCCCAGAGGGAGGATGCGGCACGGCGAGCCGCGGAATACCGTGCTTTGGCAGCCCGGCCCGCGGTTTTTGGTAACGCGACAACGTCCAACTCCTTATCTCCTCCAAACGAGAAAGGGGGTGCCAAATGAACGGACGTAACTTCACGAATCGGATCGGTATGACCCTGGCTGCAGCTGCCCTGGTCTGCATGTTCAGCCAGGGACCTGCTCTTGCAGCCCCCTACACCCCGCCGGCCGCACTGGCGCCGCCGGATTACTTCGGCTTTGCCAACTACGCCAACAGCCCACTGCCAACGGGTGCAGTGGCGACCCTCACCCTCGCGACCGGGGGAAGCGGCTATAGCACGACTCCTACCGTGACCATCGCAGATTTCAACTGCACGGCGATCACGTGCGGAGCTGGCGCTACCGCTTCAGTAACGGTATCGGGCGGTGTCATCACCGGCATCACGCTTCTGAGCGGTGGTACCGGCTATTTCGCCCCTGTGGTCACCATCACGGATACTACCGGCAGAGGTGCGACTGCTACCGCTGCGATAGGCGCTCCCGCAGCCGGTACCGGCATCCGCAAGTTTGTCGACAATCTGCCGGGCCTGTGCGGTGTTGCCGGCGCCCAGAACGGCCTCCTGCAGTGCATCCCCCTGGCGGCCCCGGATACCGCAACGTATCCCGGCAATGATTTCTACAACCTCGGCGTGAACGATTACACCCAGAAGATGCATACCGACCTCCCCGCCACCAAACTTCGGGGATACGTACAGCTCAATGCCGCCGGCACCCCCATCACCCTGACCGGGGCTGCAGCCCCTCACCAGTACCTGGGGCCTCTGATCCTGGCCACGAAGAACCGGCCTGTGCGCATCAAGTTCACCAACTTGCTGGGCACCGGCAGCGCGGGGGATCTTTTCATCCCGGTGGATACCACATACATGGGGGCGGGAAAAGGCCCCGACGGCACATGGTACACCCAGAACCGCGCCACCCTCCATCTCCATGGCGGCGCCACACCGTGGATCAGCGACGGAACACCGCACCAGTGGATTACCCCTGCCAATGACACCACCACCAACTTCCAGAAGGGGATCACGTTCCAGAACGTGCCCGACATGGTGGGCGCGGGAGCGGGCAAGGTTGCGGGTACTCCGAACGATGGTCAGGGAACGTTCTACTGGACCAACGAGCAGGGCGACCGGCTGATGTTCTACCACGACCATGCCTACGGCCTTACCCGCCTCAACGTCTATGCCGGCGAAGCGGCAGGCTACCTGCTGGTTGACCCGGTGGAAGAGAGCACACTTGCTGCGGCAACCACTCCCGGGACGGTCGTTACCAACGCCACCACTGGAGCCGTCGTCTCGGCAGACCTGGCGCACCTGATCCCCCTGGTCATCCAGGATAAGACCTTCGTACCGCCAGCGGCACAGTTGAGTGCCCAGGATCCCACCTGGAATACGACATTGTACACCGGTACCGGCGGTCTCTGGTTCCCCCATGTCTACACGCCTAACCAGAACCCCACCAGTCCGGCCATTACGGGCGGTGCCAACCCGTTCGGCCGTTGGGACTACGGGCCCTGGTTCTTTCCGCCGCAGACGAGCCTGACGGCGGCTAACCCGCCAACTGCGGTCACAGTCCCCTGTTCGTCCAGCGCCTATCCAGGGCTTCTGCTGGCATGCCCCATAACGCCCAACCCGTCCGGAACGCCGGAAAGCTTCATGGATACCCCGGTGGTGAACGGCACCGCGTACCCGGTCCTTCACGTGGCACCCTCGGCCTACAGGTTCCGCATCCTCAACGCCTCCAATGACCGGACGTGGAACCTGTCGCTGTTTGTTGCCGATCCGACCATTACCACCGGCGCCGGTGTAGGCAAGGAAGTCAAAATGCTCCCTGCGGTCGCCCCTGCGGCGGGAACGCCCCTGCCGATGTGCACGATCCCGACCCAGATCACCAACCCGGCGCTGGCCGCGGGTCTGGCCACGGCCGCCCTGGACGCGACAGGCAAACCGTTGAACAATACCGGTCTTCCGGCGAACTGCTGGCCGACAACCTGGCCGACCAATGCCAGGGTTGGCGGTGTGCCCGACCCCACCACGGCGGGCCCTCCGTGGATCCAGATCGGGACCGAAGGTGGCCTGCTGCCTGCGCCGGCAGTTATTCCAGCCACACCGGTCACCTATGAAACAAACCCGCGAAGCATTACCATCACGAATATCGGCGTCCATGGGCTGCTGCTGGGACCTGCGGAACGGGCCGACGTGATCGTCGATTTTTCCGCATTCGCCGGCAAAACGCTCATTCTTTACAACGACGCTCCGGCGCCGGTTCCGGCGTTCGACGCACGCATCGACTACTACACGGGCGCCCCGGATACGAGCACATCGGGCGGTGCTCCTTCGACCCTTCCCGGCTATGGTCCCAACACCCGGACCATCATGCAGATCGTCGTGGCTGCAACTAACACTGCGCCCAACACCGTTCCGTTCAATCTGACCACGCTGAAAGGGGCGTTCAACACGGTCGGCGCCACGCAGGGTGTATATGCCGCGTCCCAGAACCCGCCGATCGTGCCCGAGTCCGGGTACAATGCGGCATTCAACGCCGCGTACACCGACACCTATTCGGCCATCCAGGATACGACCATATCCTTCGCCCCAGTGGGCTCAACCACCCCGACCATGTTCGATTTAGGGTCAAAGGCCATCCAGGAGCTGTTTACGCTTGACTACGGACGGATGAATGCCACCCTGGGGGTCGAACTTCCGCGGACCAACTTCACCATCCAGACAACAGTGCCCTTGGGTTATACGGATCCCACCACCGAGACCATCACCAACGGTGAAACCCAGATCTGGAAGCTTACCCATAACGGTGTGGACACCCATTTCATCCATTTCCACCTTGTGAATGTGCAGGTTATCAACCGGATCGGCTGGGACGGCTCTCTCAGACCTCCCGACGAGAACGAGCTTGGCTGGAAAGAAACCGTGCGGATGAATCCGCTGGAAGACATCGTCTTCGCCATGAAAGCCGTGAAACCCACGATTCCCTTTGCTGTTCCCAACAGCAACCGCCTCTATGATGTGACACAAGTCACTGGTGGAACCATGAATTTCACCAACATAGACCCGTTAACGGGCAACCCGACCGTCACCACCAACCAGACGCAGAACTTTGGCTGGGAATATGTCTGGCATTGTCACATCCTGGGACATGAAGAAAACGACATGATGCGGCCGGTTATCTTCCAGGTACCGACGCTGGTGCCGCCTGCGCCTGTGCTCGCGATTCCCACGACCGCCGTACAGAATGTCACCCTCACCTGGACGGAGCCTGCAACCACACCGGATAATGGTTTGGTCGGTTTCCTGATCCAGCGAGGCGGAACCACCATTGCAACAATCAACAGTACGTCCAGGCGCACCTATACGGACACGACGGTCGCTTCCAACACGCAGTACCCGTATCAGGTCGTTGCCTTCAACGGTATTGGCAATTCGATTGCGTCGAACAGTCAGACCGTAACGACACCCGTGTGGGTCGCCCCCACCGTGGCCCTGACTGCTCCGACAAATGGAGCGAAGCTCATTGCGCCGGTAACGATCCCCTTGGCCGCCACGGCGACACCCAATGGCACCGGTGTGACGATCAGCAAAGTGGAGTTCTACAATGGAACGACCCTCGTTGCGACCATCCTCACGGCACCATATACATTCAACTGGTTAAACGTGCCAGTTGGTACGTATAACCTGACTGCCAAGGCTTATGACAGCTTGGGAGCGACCGCTGTTTCTGCGACAGTGACGGTGACGGTGACGGTCATGTCAAAGATTGGCGTCTTCCTTAACGGCCAATGGTATCTTGATGCAAACGGCAATGGAGTGTGGGATGTAGGCATCGACAAGAACTACACTTTTGGTGTAACAGGCGACATTCCTGTGAGTGGTAACTGGAACGGCACGGGAACGACCAAGATTGGCGTGTACAATAATGGCAACTGGGTTCTTGACATGACCGGTAGCGGCGTCACGGGAGCCGGGAATGTAAACCAGTACTTCGGCTATGCGGGCGCCATTCCCGTGACAGGAGATTGGAACGGTAGCGGCATTACCAAGATCGGCGTCTACGATCCTACTACCACCACGTGGTATCTGGATTACAACGGCAACGGACTCTGGGACGGCAGTGCTACCGACAGGGCTTACTACTTCGGCATCCCGGGTGCCATTCCCGTGACAGGAGACTGGAACGGTAGCGGCACTACCAAGATCGGTATCTATGATCCTGCTACTGCCAGTTGGTATCTGGACTTCAACGGCGACGGACAGTGGAGCGGTACGTCGATTGACAGGCAGTATACCTTCGGTTTTGCTGGTGTTAAACCCGTCACAGGAGATTGGAACGGTAGCGGTACCGCAAAGATCGGCGTCTATGATCCAGCAACTTTCAAATGGTACCTCGATTTCAACGGTAATGGGACGTGGGATGGGGTACCGACGGATGCTTCATACTTCTTCGGAATTCCCGGATCAGTACCGGTCACTGGTAAGTGGTAGCCAGCTGATGCGGTAAAGTTAAAGGGTGCGTTGCCTTCACGGGACGCACCCTTTTTTCATGTCAGAAGTTCCCCTAGGACAAAGCCCTAACTCGATGCAAAAATCACCTGATGTAAATATCGGACATACACGGATTAATAAAATTGATCTAATCATATATTCTTGTCTCCATGGCTGACTACGTTCCCGCTCGGTGTTTTGCTTCTCATTAGCCTGGGAGTTGCGTCTCCCGCGTTCGTTGGAGCAGCAACCGCTACCACCGCAAAGGTTGCGTATCAGCCACTCCCCAAACCAGGAGAAAAGATATCACTCGATTCCGGCTACTATTTCACCTATGGCTTTGAAAAGCCTCCCAAGCTCGGCATGGCTATCATGAGGGTGGAGATATTTGACCGTGGCGGAAAACGGGACAACTCTTTCGTCGTCAAAGGAGATGCGGATATGCCTTCCATGAGGGGAGCCCACGGTACCGGGGGGAAAGACTTTTCTCTTTCCACAAGAAAGGTGTATCTCCTCCCCGTCAACCTCGTAATGCCGGGTGGGTGGGAAATCAGATTCACCTTTTTGAAGAATGGGAAAACGACCTTTCGTGGCGCCTACCTTTTCGAATTATGACATCCCCCTTTTCCAGATGGCGCAGCTCAGGAGACGGTGATCTCATGAAGAACCTGAAACAAATCTACTCCACAGAGCACCTCGCAATTGCGGTAATCTGCTGTCTGGCGCTTTCTCTCCTGCTCGGACCGGCAAAATCATTTGCCGAATCGACTCAGCTTCCCGCAGCTTCGCAGGATACGCTTCGCTTGGGAGAACGAATCTACCGCGAGGGAATCCTGCCGTCGGGAAAACCTTTGCGGGCCGGCATTTCGGTTCCCGGGACAACTTTTGCCTGCGTCAGTTGTCACCTCCTTAGCGGTCTTGGTTATTTGGACGAGGGTGTTTATAAACCACCCATCAATGGCGCGAAGCTTTTCCGACCGCTCCCAAGTTTCTACAAGGGGATCGAACAAAGCAAAAAATCTCCGCTGACTCCGCTACGCTCGGCGTATACCGACGAATCGCTGATCGAGGTGCTTCGTAGCGGTCGCAATCCCGACGGTCGGGTACTGAATGACGTGATGCCCCGGTACCTTCTTGAGGATGCCGATGCAAGGGTTCTTGTTACCTACCTGAAATCGCTTTCCGCACAATTCTCGCCCGGGATCAGCGATACGTCCATCCGCTTTGCAACTGTGATATCCGAAGATGTCAGACCTGAGATTCGCACGGCTATGCTCGCTTCTCTGGACAACTACGCCAACATCAAAAACATTCAGGCAAAGACCGTCAAAAATCCAGGGGGCACTGCGGCAAAGACTCGTCTGATGGCGGAGAACATGCTTGGCACAAAAGATTTGGTCACCAAGTCCATCTTTATTTCACATTGGACGCTAAAAGGTCCTCCGGAGACATGGCGCAGCCAATTGGAGGAATACAACCGCAAGGAACCGGTATTTGCGCTGCTGGGGGGGATTGTCAGTGGTCCATGGAAGCCTGTTCACCAATTCTGCGAGGAGAACGAGATTCCCTGTCTGTTCCCCAACACGGATTTTCCGGTGGTTTCGGACACTGACTTGTACACGCTGTACCTGTCCAAAGGGTATTACCAGGAGGGGGAAAGCGCCGCCCGCTATCTGAACAGCAAGCTGGATCTGCTGAAGGGAAGAGCTGTCGTCCAGGTCGTGCGCGCCTCCAATGAAGCGGAAGCTCTCTCGACGGGATTTCAACAAACGTGGCAGGGTTTTGGCCAGAAGGCTCCGCTGACGGTTGCGTTGCCGGCCGGGAAAGAATTGGATGGAGATTTTCTGCAGCAGTTGATCGACAGGGAAAAGCCCGGCGTCCTGATTGTCTGGGACAATTCCACAAGCTTACCTGCTTTGGAGAGGTTGAGCAGCCGTGAAGGCCGGCCTGAAATGGTCATCCTTTCTGCCCGCTATCTCGGGGAGAGTGCCTGGACCTTGAAAGAGTCGATCCG
>CAYSJJ010000082.1:0-14842 GCA_964431365.1 uncultured Geobacter sp.
TGAATTCCCAGCCGAGACGTTGCCTCAGTTGTGCAAACTCGGGATTGGCGGCCTTACCCTCATTCATCATCTGCTCGAGGCTGTCGAAAAGCTTGTTGGTATTGGTCACGTGTGCCTGATAGAGGGCGAAGTGGTCGTTAAGCTGTGCCTCGCTGAAACCCGTCATACCGATAAGGCGTGCATGATTTTTTGCCGCGTACTCCATGATGCGTCCCCCTTCTTTGGCCAATACGCAAAGCCTTTCGCTAAGCCGACGCTCGTGTGCTGCCAGGAAGCAGAACGGCAACTAACGTGCCAGATGATGCCTGGGGATCCAAGTGCGCAACGGTCTGATTGTACAGGGGAAATGAGGCGAGAAGATGCACGGTGAAGGGAAAACCGTCAACGGTATCCGTCGTTATTGACATAACCGCACAATATGACGGCCCACGATGAGACGTTACACGTCGGGCATTGCGTCCTTATTGACGGACGATGCCGTATTTCCGCATCCGGGCGCGAAGCGTGCTGGGGTTGAGCCCAAGAAGCAGTGCGGCCCCGTTTTTCCCCTCGATGCGCCAACCGGTTTTCTGGAGCACCTGGAGGACGTGGTCGCGTTCCAACTCGGCGAGGGCCTTGATCTCCTGCCCTGCCGGTTCTTCCTGTTTCCGGAGCGTATCGAACCGGTCCAGAACCTCAAGTGAGGTCCCTGCGCTGATGATTACCGCCCGTTCGATGACGCTCTCCAACTCCCGCACGTTGCCGGGCCAGTGATACTCCTGAAGGGCATTCATGGTCTCTTTCGACACCATCTGGATCCGCTTGCCATTCTTCTTGTTGAACTTGGCGATGAAATGATCGACGAGCAGCGGGATGTCTTCCTTCCGCTGCCGGAGAGGCGGGATGATGATGGGGAACACATTCAGCCGGTAGAACAGGTCTTCGCGGAACCTGCCGTCCTTGATCTCTTCCTCCAGGTTCCGGTTGCTGGCCGCGATGATCCGCACGTCGGTCTTGATGGTGCGGGGACTGCCCAGCCGCTCGAACTCGCCGTCCTGAATGACCCGGAGCAGCTTGCACTGCAGATCGATAGGCATCTCGCCGATTTCGTCGAGAAAAATGGTGCCACCGTCGGCCAGCTCGAAGCGCCCCATCTGCCGGGCATGAGCCCCGGTGAACGCCCCTTTCTCCCGTCCGAAGAGTTCGCTTTCGATGAGGTTCGCCGGCAGTGACGTACAGTTCACCGTTATCATCGGCCGGTCCTTGCGGACACTGTGACTGTGGATGGCGCGCGCTATAACCCCCTTGCCGGTGCCGGTCTCGCCAAGGAGAAGGACCGTCGCATTCATGGGCGCAACCTGTTTGACCCGCAGGAATACATACGCGATGGCACTGCTTTGACCGACGATCTCGCCGAAGTTGTACTCCTTTGCAACCTCATGCTGCAGGTAGACGTTCTCAGCCTGGAGCCGGTCCTTCAACCGCCTAATCTCCGCAAACGCACTCTGGAGCGATTCTTCCGCCGCCTTGCGTTCGTCAACTTCCTTCGTGAGCCGCACGATTGCCGCGTTCAGCTCTTTGGTCCGCTCCTGTACGGTTGCCTCCAGGTTGTCATGGGCTCTCTTCAGATTCTCTCCCAACTGTTTGCGGACCGTGCCGTCAATGATCGACGTCAGGATAAGGCACGCCTTGTTTTCAACCATGACCGCCACGCTCTGAAGGTGACCGTGGATCAGAACACCGTCGTTGCCGGTAAGCGTGATTTCGCATCGCAACATGACCTGTCGCTGCAATACGCTGTTCAGGTGATGGGAAAAGATCTCTCTCCCGTCGGCATCGGCAATGAACCCGCTGAAGGGCATGCTGGTCAACTGTCGGCTCCGCATGCCCAACAGTTGCGCGCCGGCCAGATTCACCTCCCGGATCACGCCGTTCTCATCAAAGGTGAAATAGCCGACCGGTGCAAAGTCGTACAACTCGATGTACTTGTTCCGCGACAGTTCGAGCTCCGCCTGGGCCCGGCGGAGTTCCTCGTTCTGCATCTCCAGTTCGATCTGGTGGACCTCTAGTTCGTGGACGAGCCGCTGCCGCTCGTGATCTGTCCAGGGAGGTCGCGTTTTCGGCTCCTGAGCCTTCAGGCGATCATTGGCACGACGGCGCAGTTTGGCTGCTTCGGCCGACCGGTTCTTGTCGTTGTCGTCATCCACAGGTACCCTCCGGTCCCGAGCAATCTCCGTCAGTGTCGGCTCTACTCCATGGTGAACAGAAAGGTCGCTCCCTTGCCCGGTTCACTTTCCGCCCAGATGCGGCCACCATGGCGCCTGATTACCCGTTCCACCGTGGCCAGGCCGATGCCGTGCCCCTCTACGTCCATTATTCCGGGGATCCGCTGGAAGGGGACATACAGTTTGTCCGCATGCGCCATGTCGAACCCCTGACCGTTGTCCCGGACGAAACAGGCCGGTTTCCCGTCAACCTCCCTCATGCCGAATTCGATGATTGCTTCCTCCTGGTCGGCGGTATACTTCCAGGCGTTGCCGATGAGGTTGTCCAGGACGATGCGCCACAAACCGGCATCACCGTAACCCGTTATCCCTTCGGCGATGCGGAACGAAACCCGGCGCTTTGGCTCGGCCTGCCTGATCTCAGCAGCGACCACCTTTGCCATGGCGCTCATATCGATGGCCTCCCGGCGCATTTCGGCGCGGGCGACGCGCGAAAATCTCAGCAGGGACGTGATGAGCCCGTTCATGCGCACGGTGCCTTCATATATTCCCTGCACGAATTCCTTGGACTGTTCATCGAGCCGGTCCCGGCACAGGTCCCGGAGCAGTTGACTGTAGCCGTTAATGATCGCCAACGGTTTGCGCAGGTCGTGGGAAACTGTGAAGTTGAACGCCTCCAGCTCGATGTTGGCAGCCGCCAGTTCGGCGGCGCGGTCGGCAAGATCGGCGTGCAGAATGTCAAGCTGCTCTTCCAACTGCCGACGGTCGGAGATGTCGATGATCGCAGCGCGGCACTCCTGACCCGAGGCGGCAGCCACGGCATCGATCTGCACGATGAGCGGCTGATTCCCCTTTGTCGTGAGCGTTACTTCACAGGATGCCTTGCCCGGGCATGAAAACACCTTCCCGAGGAAATCAGAGAAGAAGAGGCGGGATTCGGCGGCAACGAACTGCCCGAAGCGCCGGCCGATCAGTCGGGAGCGCTCGATCCCCAGGAGGCCGGCGCCGGTGAGGTTCGCGGCCCGGATGACCCCCTCGCGGTCGATGGTGGCGTAGCCGATCGGGGCGAAATCGTAGAGGTCGGTGTACTTCTCCAGCGTTGCCTCCACCTCGTCCCTTGACTGGCGGAGCTGCTCGTTCTGCATTTCAAGCTCGATCTGGTGGACTTCAAGCTCGTGGACAAGCCGCTGCCGGTCATGCTCTCCCCAGGACGATCGTTCCTTTGGGGCCTGAACCTGCAGGCGATCGGTAGCACGGCGACGGAGTTCGTCGCTCCCCGATCCGCTCTTATCCTGGTCGTTACCCATTACCGCCCAGCCTCAAGCAGCCCCCTGAGACGTGCATTCTCCTCGCGCAGTTCCGCCTCCAGCCTCTTGGCCGCGGTGATCTCCGCAAAGGTGATCACCACCCCGCCGATCACGTCCTCCATGGTGCGGTAGGGCATGATGCGCACCGTGAACCAGCGTCCGTCGGTGGCGGCAATCTGTTTTTCCGAAAAGACCAGGGTCCGCAGCACCTCCCGCGCTTCGTCGGTCATTTCGGGATAGAGCAGATCGCTGGCGATGTCGGAAAGCGGCCGCCCCACATCCCCCGGAATCAGCTTGAAGAGCCTGTTCGCCCCGGTGGTGAACCGCCGGACATGGAGCTCGTTGTCCAGGAACACGGTGACTATTTCCGTGCTGTTCAAGAGGTTCCTCATGTCGTTGTTCATCCGGCTCAGTTCGTCCATTTTGGACTGCTGCTCGGCGTTTACCGTCTGCAGCTCTTCGTTCAGGGACTGCATCTCCTCCCGGGAGGTGGTCAGTTCCTCGTTGGTGGACTGCAGTTCCTCGTTGGTGGACTGCAGCTCTTCGTTGGTGGATTTCAGCTCCTCCTGAGACGATTGCATCTCTTCGCGGGTGGTCTGCAGGCTTTCGCGGAGCTGCTGGAGCTCCTGCTCCAGTTCCTGCACCCGGGCGTTGCCGGCCGGCGTACTCCTGGAGCGGCCGGTTGCTTTCTTTTCCGGCGGGGCCGCCACGTCGGTAAAGACGATCATCACCATCCCCCGTAGCGCCTCCGGGTCACTGATCGCCTGGACCGTGATGTCGACGGTCTGCGTGCCGCCGTTGGTCCCGACCTTGAGCCCCTTGACGGTGATCGTCTCCCGTTGCCGGAGCGCCTTCTGGAAGGCGCTCCCCAGGTCGAGACGGATGCCGTCGCGGGCCATGGCGAAGATGTTCCAGTTGGCCTTCCCGGCCGCCGGTTCGAGGTATTTGCCGGTCCGGCCGCTGATGTAGAGGATATCCCCCTTGTCGTTGGTCAGTACGGCCGGCGGTGCGAAGTGCTGCAGGAGCAGCTGGTCGGCAAGCTGTTGGAGGTTGGCTGCAGGTTTAACCATCGGCAACTCCTTGGGAACTCCCGGCAGGGCGGGGACGAACGAGGCCGGGAACGCTATCGGTTCGGCCGGCAGCAGGGATTCGCGCCGCCGGAAAAGTCTCGACTTGGCATTCAGCGGCGTAAAGAGGTCGCTGGAGGTGCTGAGTGTCTCCGCACTCCCCAGAAACAGGACGCCGCCCGGATTCAGGCTGTAGTGAAAGAGGGGGAGGAGTTTCTTCTGCAGCTCCGGCGTCAGGTAGATCAAAAGGTTCCGGCAGATGAGGATGTCCAGCTTGGTAAAGGGGGGGTCCATGATGACGTTCTGCGTGGCAAAGGTCACCATCTCCCGGATTTCCTTGCGCACCCGGTAACCGTTCTCTTCCTTGTTGAAAAACCGGTGCAGGCGTTCAGGAGACACGTCCGCAACGATGTTGGCCGGATAGCCCCCATGACGGGCCTTGTCGATGGCGTCCCGGTCCAGGTCGGTGGCAAAGATCTGCAGGGTGGAATTCTCCGCGGGCTTTATCTTCTCAAGCGCCTCCCTGAAGGTGATGGCCAGCGAATAGGCCTCCTCCCCGGTGGAGCAGCCTGCCGACCAGGCCCGCAGCACTCCGCCCGTCTGACGGTCGGCCAGGAGCGCCGGGATGGCTTCTTCCCGTATCTGCTCCCAGGCGGTTGGGTCGCGGAAAAAGCTGGTCACGCCGATCAGGAGTTCCTTGAAGAGCAGTTCCACCTCCTGGGAGTTCTCCTGCAGGTAGCGGACGTAGGAGGCGATCCGGTCAATCTGGTGAATCCCCATGCGCCGTTCGATCCGACGGTAGACGGTGTTCTTCTTGTACAGGGAGAAGTCGTGGCTGGTCCTGGCCCGCAACAGTATCAGGACCTTCTCCAGGGCGCTCTGGTCTTTTTCTTCCAGGGGGACATCGGTCTTGGTGCGGGTACGGGCGGCGTGCCGGAGATAGTCGATGATCTTGGCGGGCAGTTCCTCCGCCGGGGCCACCAGGTCGGCCAGCCCGGCCTCGATGGCGCTCCTGGGCATGCTGTCGAACCTGGCGGAGGAGGGCTCCTGGACCAGCGTCAGGCCCGCCTTTTCCTTGATCGCCCGCAGGCCCATGGTGCCGTCCGAGCCCATGCCGGAGAGGATGACGCCGATGCTCGCCTCCTGCCGGTCTTCGGCCAGGGAGCGGAGGAATAGATCGATGGGGAGGCGGAGCCCCCGGGGGGCCGTCGGCGTGAAGAGGTGGAGCACGCCGTGCAGGATGGACATATCCTTGTTGGGCGGGATCACGTAGACGGAGTTCGGCTTGACCCGCATCCGGTCCTTTACCTGGAAGACCTCCATCCCGGTGGTGCGCTGGAGCAGTTCGGCCATGATCCCCTTGTGGGTCGGGTCCAGGTGCTGGACAATGACAAAGGCCATGCCGCACCCTTCCGGCACGTGACGCAGGAACTGCTCCAGCGCCTCAAGCCCCCCGGCCGAGGCGCCGATGCCGACGACGGGGAACAAGGGGTTCCCGTGCGAACGGGCCTCTTTCGGGGAAGAGCTGTCGTGTTCTTTTGCACTGATTGCCGGTTGCGGTCGCTTTTCCATGGGGGAACTATATCAAACAATAGGTTAAATTCACCACATGAATAATCCCGTCGCTGTTGAATACGACGGGTGTCAGAGGGGGGGGCAGAGATCATCAGGACCGACCCTCTTCGGCGCAGCATTATTCAACGGCCCGTTCGGGCGACATACTGCAACACCGACAGGTAGTGGCTGATGCTCCCCGCCAGCACGAAGAGATGCCAGACCCCATGTGCCCAGGCGAACCGCTTGTCGAGGGTGTAGAAAACGATCCCCCCCGTATAGAACAGCCCCCCTGCCAGCAGCAGGGCCACCCCCTGCCAGGGTAAAGCCCGCAGCATCGGGCGCAGGGCGAACACGATCATCCACCCCATGGCAACATAGATCGCTACCGGGAGAATGCGCCGCGTCCCCACCGGCCACAACTCCACGACAATGCCGACGACGGCAAGCCCCCAGACAAGCGCGAGCAGCGTCCACCCCAACCCTCCGTGCAACGTGACCAGGCAGAAGGGGGTATAGGTCCCGGCGATCAGGAGATAGATGGCATAATGGTCGAACTCGCGCAGGACCAGTTGTGCCTTTCCCTGCAGGGCATGATAGAGGGTGGTAATGGTGTAGAGAATGATCAGGGTTGCGCCGTAAATGGCAAAGCTCGTCATCTTCCAGGGATCCCCCTGGCGCGCGGCCGCAACCAGCAGCAGCACCGTCCCTACCGGCGCCATGGCCATCCCCGGCAGGCAGGTGAAGAGATTGAAGCGCTGCTCGTTATTCATGGGATTCATCTTCCGGACCCATTGTAACTGACGCGGGCAGGATTATTTTCGTTCCATATTGTCGATGTTGACAAAGAAGTCAGTGCCTTCCCAATGGTCTGCTTCCGGCCAGTAGATGGTGAAGGACAGGTGTCTTCCTGCCGGGAGCGATGCTGTCGCCAGGTCCGCGATGTGGATCGCCAGGCCGGTATCGCGCGTGCGGACATCATGCGCCGTGTTCCAATCGTCGTCACTCCAGTGAATGACCGCCGGGGCGAGCGTCTCGACGCGCAGTATCTTGCCGGCAGGGAGGGAGCGAACCTTGTGGTTGAAGCGCCAGACGATGCACGGCGATTCGGTCTGCTCCACCAGGTAGCGCTGCACGGTTTGGGGCGGCATGTCGAAGACCCGCCCATCGTGCAGTGAACGAAGCAGCTTCACATACTCGGCGTGTGCCCACACGAGCGGCATGGCAGAACCGGATGGCCGGCCGAAAAACAGCTCTCTGTCCGGCATGTCCGGTCCGTCCCAGATCTGCTCGGGAAGCAGCCCTTCGGCGCCGGCAAAGGATTCCAGGGCCGTCTGAAGCCTCCGTGCCTCCTCGCTTTGGCCTGCCGCCAGTTCGAAGTGGGCCCGCTCGCCGGTCAACAGTGGCCAGACCCGGCCAATCCCGGTACCGTCGAACGGTTCGCCATCAGCGTGTTCGCCGTAGCCGTCGCCGTTGTAACGATGCCAGATAGGCCCCTGCGGTGTCTCCACCTTGAGCAGCGCATCAATGACCTTCACCGTATCGAGCATGCGCGGGTCGTCGGCTGCGCGCAGGCCAAAACGAACCAGGGCCAGCGCGTCGGGACTTACCAGGTGGGAGGCGAGGCTGCTGGCCTCCCCGGGTGCGACATTCTTGACCGGTATGCTCCCTTGGAAGCGGGACACCCCCTCTGTTGTCTCCACCGGTGCGATACGGACGTAATACCCGGCAACCTTGAACTCACGGCACCAATCGGTCCCGGTCACGTACATCCAGCGGTCGATGGATCCGTTCCACACGTCGGCGGTCTCGCGCAGGTACGCTGCGATCGACGGTTCGTGGTGCAGATCGGCCAGATCCGCCGCTGCCAGGAGCGCGGCGATTTCGGCGGCGACCGTGAACGGCGAATAGCCGGGGTCTTCCTCCCAGCGGTCCTGCGGGCTTACCGGACCGTTCCGGACCAGGTAGGACGCGGCTTGTCGCACCATCGGCCAGAAACGGGCCAGGTCGTCGGCGGCCAGTGCCTTTTCCCGCCGGGCCAGGTCGACGAGCATGATTGGCAAGGCTGTCTCGTCCATCTGGATGCCGTTCCAGTAGGGAGAGCCGTCAAGCCACATGTTCTGGGCCCAGTGCCCGTCCGCTTCCTGGGTCGCCTGCAGATAGCAGAGCACGCGACGAACCTCCTCATGGGCGCCGGCTGCCAGGAGCCCCCCTGCCGACTCCACCAGGTCGCGCGGCCAGGCGAGGTGATAGCCGCCCAGGTCGTTGTCCCCCTTGCTGAATCCCCAGGGGATCGAAAGGCTGGCGATGATGCCGCCGGGGAAATTGCAGGCCTCGTGGGCGCGCAGGACGGCCGTGCTGACACGATAGAAATTCTGCCGGTCATCCGCTCGCTCCGCATCGAGCTGCAGCAACCGCTTCTGCCATCTGCTCCATTCCCCGACGTACTCCGCTTGCGCAGCGTCGAAGCCGTCCTGGAGCGCGGCGCGGGCACGGTTTGCCGCTTCGGCGGCGTTACGCCCGAACCCCAGGGCCAGCAGAAACTCTCCATTGCCCGCTTCCAGGTCGATCTCCGCCGTCAGGGCAATGTTCCCGTTTTCGGCCCGCGTGTACTCCCAGGTCATCTGATGGTGAGACGACAGGTCCTGCCAGGCGTCCGAGAAGCCGACGAACCCCACGGAGCGTTTGAGCCAGGGGACGGAGCAGGCCAGGGCCAGCGCATTGCCGTCCCGTTCGGCGAAGAGCAGGGGAGTGCCTTTATACTCGCCGATCCAGCCGGTATTGCCGGCCCCGTGATTTCCCAGGTGCGGCGCGAGCAGTATATGGAGACGATAATCGGAGAGCTCCCCTTCCTGGGCGATGAACCGGGTCTGCTGCAACACGGCGTCCCGTTGGGGATCGGCCAGCATCTTCTTCTCGATACGGTAGCGACCCAGACGGCAGGTGTTGACCACGCGAAATGCCGGCACCCCCTCGGCCAGCCAGTGGAGATCGGTAGTGGCATCGCGTTTCTCCTCGGAGAGGAAATCCGCTCCGGCGGTGACGATCGATCCCATGTCGCGCACGCAGGCCTGGTCGATGCGGGGATAGTAGATCTCGTTAAAGATCCCGTGGCTCAGGGTGAACCAGACACGACTCTTGTTGCCCAGGGCCGTGCCCACGCCCGATTTGGCGCTGGAGGTCCAGCGCGCCGGAATCCCCGGCCACCCCGGTGCGTTACGATCCGCTGTATCCATACTGCCTCCTCTCGCTCTCTACGGATAGCTCCAACTGCCGGATTTGTGGGCCTATCCGCCATGGGCGAAGTCGGGATAGTCGGTCATGCCGCCATCCACAAAGATCGTGCGACCGGTCACATAGGAGGCGATGTCAGAGGCCAGCACCACCACCATGCGGGCGATCTCCCCGGGTTCGCCGATCCGTTTCAGCGGGATCTTCTCCAACAGGTCCTGCAGTTTCTCGGGATCGCTCCAGACGGAGCGGTTGATCGGGGTCCTGATCGCCCCTGGTGCAACCGACAGCACGCGTACCCCGTGCGGTGCAGCCTCCTGGGCCAGGGTCTTGGTCAGCATGGCCACGGCAGCCTTGCTGGCGGTGTAGGCGCTGTAGCCGGACCAGGCGATCTCTTCATGCACCGAGCTGATGGTGAGGATGACGCCGCTCTTCTGCGGGACCATCCGCTGCAGGGCTTCGCGGGCGCAATAGAAGGCTCCCAGCAGGTTCACCTCTATCACTTTTCGCCACGCCGCGCTGTCGGCCTCCCAGCCGAAGGCACGCTCACCGTCGATCCCCGCATTGTTGACCAGAATATCGATTCCTCCCCAGGTCGCTTCGACGCTGGCGAACATTGCCGCGACGGCCCCGGGGTCGGACACGTCGGCCCGGATTGCCATGGCACTGCCGCGTTGCGCCTGAATCCGCTCCACGAGAGAGTCTGCGTCTTCGGGATGGGTGACGTAGTTGATTGCCACCCGTGCACCCGCTTCGGCGAGGCTTACTGCGATCGCTTCACCGATGCCGGAATTGCCGCCGGTAACGAGTGCCCGCTTGCCGTCAAGCCTGATCTCCATGGTTCTCCCCCCTCCTCTGGGACGACTCCTCACCTGTCCAGCGAAACACGCCATACCGGTCGTGACCGAAGTGGTAGAGCTTTGCCACTTCAATCCTTAGCCAGTTCATGCCCGTGAACCGGTAGACAGCCACGCCGAGTAACGTGCCCAGCAACGGGCCGAGCCAGTAAATCCACCACCCCTGCCAGGCTCCGGAGATTACCGCCGGCCCAAGGCTGCGGGCGGGATTCGTGCTGGTCCCGGAAATGGGCGCTTCCGCGAACACCATGGCGGCATACAGGAAGGGAAAGAGGGCGGGTGTGAACGGGCGCAGCCGTCGATGCCGCAGGAAGAAGAACAGGCCGACGATGAGGGCGAACGTCGTTGCCGCTTCTCCCAGCAATGCCAGCCAGGCCCCGTAACCCGCGCCGGGCAGAGTCGCCCCGAACGCCACGCTCCGTCCCATCTCCCCCCACGCCATCAAGGGTAACGCTCCCAGCACTGCACCCGCAAGCTGCGAAAGTACATAGCCCAACGCATGACGGGTTCTCAGCTTGCCCATCAGCCAGAATCCCAGGGTAACGACCGGGTTGATGTGCGCACCGCTCTCCTTGCCGAGCGGTGAGAGCGCAATCAGGGCGCCGGTGGTGCCGAATAGGAAGCCTGTAATCAGCCGGCGCCAGCCGGGACTCGGGATGAATTGAACCACGGGACTCCCCTTGCCGAAGCAAAGGATTACGAACGACAACCCAACCGCCACGAGCAACGCCGTCCCCATCAACTCCGCGCCGAACAGCAGCCATGGAACAGGTCGATCATGCGTAGCCATCCTATTCCTTTTTCCTCCGATAATGGTCGAGTACTCTGCAGTCCAAGTATATGACTAATTTTGCGACTGTCATTTGCTTTCCCTGCAACATTTTGCAGTTGGTGAACGGACACAGGGCAGCCGTGAAGACAGTGAATTCCATAGCACAGTGATGGATATCCACGGGCGAACTTCTACTGAATGGTTGTCCTCTTGGGGATAGCCAGTATCAGTCCAAGCCAGACCAAGAATAATGCCTGCGAAAAACATGATACAATTACTCAGAAGAGATGGTCGAGCCGCGCAACTATATACCGTCCAGGTCCAGATAACAGGCAAAGGAGATCAGAATGAACATTTTCGATTGTGCCATCAAGATGGAAGAGGAAGCCAGGGTGTACTACGAAAAGCTGGCAACGGCCACCGTTGTTCCCGAGTTGAAGAATCTCTTTACCATGCTGGCGGCGGCGGAGCAGGAGCACCACGATGCCCTGGTGAAGATGAAAAGGGGTGTCGATCCCCCGAGTGCCCAGTTCAAGGCGCTGCAGGAGGCGGCCTGCCTGTTCAAACCGCTCCTGGCAAAACGTGACCTCATGGCCGAACTGAAGCAGGACCCGGACGCCTACAAGCACGTGGTGAAGGAAGAGGAAGAGGGTGCCAGGCTCTACGAGGAGCTGGCCGCGCAGGCGAAGGACGAGGGGGCGCGCCAGATCCTGCTCAAGATCGCCGCCGAGGAGCGGAAGCACCTGAGCATCATCGAGAACATCTACTCCTTTGTCGAGTCGCCGAAGACCTACCTTGCCTGGGGCGAGTTCAGCAATCTTGAGGAATATTGAAACGGACCGGTAAGCCGGGTGTGGCGGATTCGGGATAGCCGCGGGAATAGGTCCGGTCTTGCCGGATTCATCCAGCGCATTGCCGGCGGGGGACGCAGATGGCTGTATTGATCGACCCGGAAAAAAGCAGCCTGTTGCGGGCGGCACCGCGGCTGATGCAAGTCTTGCGCGTGCTTGCCCGGCACCAGTTCCTGGGCGCTCTGCGCGGCAAGAGACATTGGCCGTCGCCGAAAGAGGTGCGGGAAACCTTCGAAGAACTGGGTTTGACCTTTCTCAAGTTCGGGCAGGTGCTGGCGATGCGGCGCGACCTGCTGCCGGATGCCTACATCGACGAACTGGAGTTGCTGCAGGACCGGCTGCCGGCGCTCCCCTTCGACACCGTGCGCGCAACCATCGAAGCCGAACTGGGAGCTCCGTTGGCGAACGTGTTCGCATCGTTCAGCGAAACGCCGCTGGCCGCCGCCACCATCGCCCAGGTGTATGAGGCGGCGCTGCCAGGTGGGCGCCATGTGGCCGTGAAGGTGCAGCGGCCCGATCTTGAAGCGATGATCGCCACGGATATCGGGGCGCTGACCTACCTGGTTGCGCTGGGGGAACGTCTCTTCCCGCGGCTGCTCGCGCTCGACCTCCCGGTGCTGGTGCGTGAATTTGCCAACAGCCTGAATCGTGAGACCGACTTCAGCCGCGAAGCGCGTTCCATTGTGCTCTTTCGCACCGCGCTGGCAGATGTCCCGGGCCTCTGGATTCCCGATGTCGTGGCGGAGTGTTCGAGCGGAAACGTCCTCACCATGGAGTTTTCGGCCGGCGAGCGGGTGGATGCCTACGCCGGGGCGCACCCGGAAGAGATGCCGCAGTTGATCAACACCCTGGTTCGGCTGATGCTGCAGACTATTTTCGAGGAGGGGTTGTTTCACGCCGACCCGCACCCCGGCAACGTCTTGGTCCTTCCCGATGGGCGGCTCTCCCTGCTCGACTTCGGGATGACGGGGGAACTCGACGAGCCGATGCGCGATTCGCTGACACTTCTGCTCGAAGCGGTTGTCAAGGGAGATGCCCGTGGAGCGACCGAAGCGTACCTGGAGATGGCACCGGGGAGCGAGAGGGTCAACCGCGCGGCGCTGCTCCTGGATATCAAGGCCGTGCTCTATGAAATCCACCGGAGCGATCTGTCGGAGGTTTCGGTCGGGGATGCCTTCGATTCGCTGTTGCGCGCCGGAAGCCGGCACGGGGTCCACAACCCGGGCGAGTTTTTTCTCCTGACGCGGGCGTTCGTCATCCTGGAGTCGATGATCCGCCAACTCGACCCGGACCATGACTACCTGGCATCGTTTCGCGAAGAGATCTCGCGCCTGACCGCGAAGCACTTCTCGCTGGAGCGGGTAAAGGAGAAGACCGGCAAGCTGGCGCGCGAGCTGGAGCGCCTGATAAGCGATGCGCCCGGCGACACGCGCCGCGTCCTGCGGCGATTCGCCGATGGCAACCTGGGACGGCTGCAGGCCCCGGAGGTGGAGGCCCTGGGAGGCCGCGTCAGCCGGAACCTCGAACGGCTCACCGGCGCCATTGCCGCTGCCGCCCTCGAGATCGGCGGTGCCATGCTGGGGATTGCGCCCCCCCAGAGTGCCTGGCATCATCTGCTTGGCGAAGGAATGGTGGTCGCCGGCATAATCGGCACGCTTCTCATCTGCATCGGTGCCGTGCGCCGCGACCGTGGCCGGCGATGATTGTCGCCAGGCGACAGCCGCGGCTTCACACCTCATATTTCCGGTTGCTTCACCTTTTTCACCCTCTTCACGGGGGCCCGTCGCACCTTTACGACCGGAACGTCGTCGGGAATGGGGACGAACGCCGCCGAATCGGCCGGCTGCAGGATGGTGTAGTGGGAGGAGGCGATCTTTCTGGTGATGCCATCGCTGAACTGGATGGTCGCCTTGAGGTCGTTCACCTCCGTCACCTTGCCGACCCCCCATTCCAGCGCTCCACTGTGACTCACTGCGATGCCTCGTTTGATGATCATGTTCTCTCCTTGTCTGACTCGGTTGACAACGACTGCTGTTACTCGATCAGGCCTCCGGCTCGCCCATCCGGACGACGATCTGGTGCTTCACCAGACCCCGTTCCAGCGGGATCGTTCCGCCGACGATGCGCTGACCGTCCATCTCCACCCGGGCGACACCGCGCTCGCAGCCGTCCGGATTCTCCACCCGGATCGCATAGACCGCTTCTCCGTGCCGATAGGTGAGGCTGAACCCCGGCCACGCGGCCGGGATGACCGGGTTCATCCGCAACTTCCCGCCCTGCACCTGCAGGCCCAGGACCTCTTCGGTCCAGGCCCGGTACATCCATGCCGCCGAACCGGTATACCAGGACCAGCCACCCTGGCCGACCCGGCCGGGCAACCGGTAGACGTCGGCCGCCACCACGTAGGGCTCGACCCCGTACTGCCAGACCGCTGCCGCATCGCGGGCGTGTTCGATGGGGTTGAGCATGCGCAGGAGCTGCGCCGCCCGCTCCCCATCCCCCTTGCGGGCCATGGCCATGGCCATCCAGAGGGCGGCATGGGTGTACTGGCCGCCGTTCTCCCGCACGCCGGGGGGGTATCCCTTGATGTAGCCGGGGGACGGCTCGGCAATGTCGAAGGGGGGCTCGAAGAGCAGCACCAGATTGTCGTCCTCGCAGACGAGATGGTTCCAGGCCGACTCCAGGGCCTGATCCGCCCGTACCGGGTCGGCGGCACCGGAGAGCCATGCCCACGACTGGGGGAGGGAATCGATCCTCGCCTCCGCGTTGAGGGCGGAGCCGAGGGGTGAGCCGTCGTCGAAGGTCCCCCGCAGATACCACTCCCCGTCCCAGCCGGCCTGTTCGACCCGCTTGATCAGCTCGATTCTCTCTTTCCGGTAGGTTTCGCCCAGCTCCGGCTGTTGCATAAGGCCCGACAGTTCGGCCATCCCCTGCAGCAGCTCGCAGAGGAACCAGGCGAGCCAGACGCTCTCACCGCTCCCCCCGGCCCCCACCAGGTT
>CAYSJJ010000083.1:0-4266 GCA_964431365.1 uncultured Geobacter sp.
CGCGGACGATGGTGAAGAGCAGCAGCACTGCTGCTGCGGCAACCGGCAGGTAGAGCTTCCACCCGGAGAGCTTTACGCGAAATTGTTGTGGTGCCATCTTGGACATATCCAGATTCCTCTCGCGGATATAGTTTCGTGTATCTGGAAATCAGCCCCCATGATGAGGAGCCCTGATAGTTCTTGCGGCAGCCGTCGGCTATCCTCGCAATGGGCCGGCCCGTCTTTTCTGAAGATTGTGTGAAATTATGGTCCTGACGTATCCTGGTAGTTTTAGATTTATTTAATAAGACTGCCATTTAACCGCTGCCTGCCAATTTGCGATATCTTGCCGCAAGCGCCGCGTGGCACGGTTTTCGGGGAAACGGATACGAAAAAAGTGACGCGAAATGTCGCACTTTCATACGCTTAGGTTTCGTAAGAAGGGGTTAATGCATTTGTTTTGCCATATATTACCATCTACAACTGGCAGGCCGTTCGTGGGGAGGGAGAAAACGAGGAGCTGCAGGTGTGCAACGGGCAGGAATGATTATGGATAGTCGGGCGTCACCCTTCCCGTGGCCGTCATGAAAAAATAATTATAATTCGGTGAGATGCGGATATTGCGGGCATGCCTTGCCCTCATACGGTGCGTCTGCGCCTCTGAGCGGGGCGAGCACGACCCGGACAAGCGGGCACCTTTGCTGTCTTGCTGAATCAAAAGAAGCCGCCCACATTGAGTCGGCGGCATCTGCAGGCCAGCAACAGCCGCGCTTCGCGTGATTCTGCTGAGCGTAACGGTCAAACTCCCTTCTGGATATTGACGCGATACGACCCGCCAGGCTGACAAATCTGGTACGAATTTCCCTCTCGGCATGCAAGAAACATTTTTTACATCGTGTAATATATGTAGGCAGTTAGCGTGAATTTGTCTTCCGACCACCAGGCCTTAGAGAAGGGAATGGGCATTTTTGAAATGCTCCATGCGGCGAATGCCTGATTTCCATGGGCACAACAGCAGGAAAGGAGAAATCTCGATGAGAAGCAAGACAACATCACGAATCAAATCAACCCTGATGGCGATTCTGGCCATCTTCGCCTTATCGAACCTGGCAGGAGCGGAAGGGATGCCGTTCCCGGAGGGGACCGCAACGCCATCCGAAACATGCGGCGGCTGCCACAAGGCGATTTATCGGGAGTTCGCCTTCGGCTTCGGCAGCGACATCCATTACAAGCCGACCACCATTCCGCAGAAACCGGGCGAGAAGCTGGCCATGCCCGCCAATGTCTCGGATACGGCCACCGCCCATGCCTTTGCCGGTGTCGAACCGTACCCCATACATGCACGGGAGGCGGAAGAGGAGGGAAAATCGTGCAATGTCTGCCACTATCCGGAACCGTTCGCCATACCAGATCTGACCGTACCGGAGCTGACCAAGCCCAAGGCACGGCCCAAAGGGAAGGAGGCCGGGGGGCTGACCTGTGCCAGTTGCCACCTGACGCCAGAGGGAAAGATCCGCGGTCCGCATGCGGTGAAGGCACCTCATGAGACCGTTGCCGACCCGGCCATCCAGACGTCAGCCATGTGCGCCTATTGCCACAGCATGGGGAAACGCGTGCCCGGCAAGCAGACCCAGACCTTCCTGGAGTGGCGGGACGATTTCAATAAGAACGGGCTCGGCAAACAGCACTGCCAGGAGTGCCACATGCCGAGAACCATGCGCAAGGTGGCTGAGGAGTTCGACAACCCGACACGAGCCGTTGCCCGGCACCTCTGGACCGGCGGTCGTTCCCAACAGCGGCTGGCCAGCGCACTTTCCATGGCCATCACCCAACCGGATCAAGGGATGAGCAATCTGACGTTCCACGTCATCAACGTAGGTGCCGGACATTCGGTGCCGACCGGCTCCAACCGTCGCGCAATCTACCTGAACGTGGATGTAACGGACAGGAAGGGGAAAAGCGTCGCCAAGAAGGAATGGATGTTTGCGCCATGGTACGGTCCCCGTCCGGATGACAAGAAGTTCCTTGAAGAAGACAAGAAGCGGCCGGATGCCGTAGCGGCCATGCAGGCCGACGCCCAAGGCCCGCACGAAGAGATCATCCGGGCCGGGGAAGAACGGATTCTCCCCTGGATGCCCGAGCTGAAGAGCGGCGAGTATACCGTGAAGGCTCGCCTTATCTACGACCTGAACCGCTACAACGACCGCACGTACACCGACGACCAGACCGAAATCAACAGCACGGTGCTCGCCATCAAGGTGAAATGAGGTACGAGATGAGTCGTCACGTTCATATCATAGCCGTAGTCATCCTCTTAACGGTGGGGCCTGCCTTTGCAGGTTCCACGCTCCTTACCCAGCGAGATTGGCAAGGTGTCGAAACGACGCTTGGTCGAAAAGGGGCCGTACAGGAGGATATGTTGAAGGTCACGTTTCCGCGTTCCGACCTCTCCGTGAAAGTGGGGGACGTACCGGTAGAGCCGGGGCTGGCACTCACTTCCTGGATCGGTTTCAAGGGGACGGAGAAGAATGCCATGATGATGGGCGACCTCGTCCTTCTGGAAAGAGAAGTTGCCCCGGTCATGGCGCAGTTGGTAGCAAGGGGAATCGAGGTTACTGCCCTGCATAACCATATTCTCAACGAATCACCCATCGTCATGTACCTTCATTTCAGCGGCAATGGCGATCCACGCAAACTTGCCGAAGGAATGCGTTCCGCACTATCCCTGACAGGGACACCGATCGAGATGCAACCACCCGCAACGTCCCAAATGACAGCGATTGACTGGACGAGAGTCGAGACAATCCTTGCCAAGAGCGGCCAGAAAAAGGGGAACCTCCTGCAACTCAGCTTCCCGAGAAAAGAAACGATCAAAGAGCACGGGATGGAAGTCTCCCCGTACATGGGCATGGCGACCGGCATCAATATACAGGCGGTCGGCAACAAGGCCGCAACGACCGGCGATTTCGTTCTCTTGGCCGACGAGGTGAATCCGGTTGTTAAGGCCCTGACCAGCCACAACATAGCCGTAACGGCCATCCACAGCCACATGCTCCATGAGTCTCCCCGGCTCTTCTTTCTTCACTTCTGGGGGTACGACGAGCCGGAGAAGCTTGCCCGCGGCCTGAAAGCGGCTCTGGATCGGACCAATTCCAAGAGATGACTGGACGTGACGGAACGAGAGACAACAGAAGCTGAAACGAGACCACTGCAACCTGTCGGGCTGTGGGAACTCGTTCGCTATTTTCTCCGCCTCGGCGCATTCGGTTTTGGCGGGCCGATAGCCCTTGCCGGGTACATGCAGCGTGACCTGATTGGACGTGCCTGGATAACGGAGCAGGAGTACCTGGAAGGGCTTGCCTTTTCGCAGATGATGCCAGGCCCCCTTGCGGCACAGTTGGCCATGTGGATCGGGTTCATCCGTCACGGGGTGGTTGGTGCTTCCCTGGTCGGCATCGTCTTCATCCTCCCCGCCTTCCTGATTGTGCTCGTCGTTTCGTTCTTCTATGTTGCCTTCCAGGGACTCACCATCGTGCAGGCGCTTTTCTACGGCATCGGCCCGGTAGTGATTGCCATCGTGGCACACTCTGCTCTCCGCCTCGCCAAGGCAACGGTAGGCACAGAGCGTCGCATGTGGCTCATCTTTGGCGTCGTCGCGCTGATCACCATTGCCTCCCGCGCCGAGATCGCCCTGCTGTTTGTTGTGTCAGGCTTGATCGGCATCCTGCTCTACTCTCCGCCAGGAAGCTGGAAAACGAAGATTGGATCTGTTCCAGGAATTCTGATTCCTTTTGCCGGGTTCTCTGCAACCGCACCGCTTCTCTGGAAACTGGGAGGCTTTTTCGTCAAGGCCGGGGCGTTTACCTTTGGCAGCGGTCTTGCCATCGTCCCGTTCCTGCACCAAGGGGTCGTTCTCAATCACCACTGGCTCACTGAGCGTCAGTTTCTCGATGCGGTCGCGGTCGGCATCATAACGCCGGGGCCGGTAGTTATTACCGCTGCCTTTGTCGGCTACCTGGTGGCCGGATTCTGGGGGGCGCTCACGGCAGCAGCAGGGGTATTTTTGCCCGTCTACCTGTTCGTCCTGTTTGTTGGCCGGTATATTGTCCGTTACCGGGAACATCCCGCACTGAAAGGGTTTGTCAAGGGCGCCACGGCTGCCGCTTCGGGGGCAATCGCAGGGGCAACGGTCATTCTCGGACAAGGCTCGATTATCGACATCCCCACCGCGACCATCGGGATCGTCAGCCTCCTCCTCATCTGGCGTTGGAAGCTGCCGGAACCGGC
>CAYSJJ010000083.1:4366-14779 GCA_964431365.1 uncultured Geobacter sp.
TAAAACGGAATATCGTCGTCCGGGTTGAAGGCCGGCTCGTCGTAGCTGGGGCCGGGGCCGAAGCTTTCGTCGCCGCCGGACTGCCTCCCGCCGCCTGAACGGCCGCCCCCATCACCCTTCGGGCTCAGCATCTGCATCTTCTCCCCCACGATTTCCGTGGTGTAGCGGTCACGGCCGTCCTTGTCCTGCCACTTGCGGGTCTGGAGGCGCCCCTCGATGTAGACCGTCTTCCCCTTGGCGAGCCACTCGCCGGCCACTTCGGCCTGACGGCCCCAGAGGACCACGTTGTGCCATTCGGTCTTTTCTTCCCACTCGCCGCTCTTGCTCTTGTACCGCTCGGACGTTGCGACGGAGAAGCTGGCCACCGCCGTGCCGGAGGTGGTGTAACGGACCTCCGGGTCTTTGCCCAGATTGCCGATCAACATGACCTTGTTGAGGCTTGCCATGACAGGCTCCTTGTTCGTATATGGATTGGAAACGTGGTGCAGTCTATAAAAACCCCCAACCCTTGGCAAGCGCTATTTTGTTTGACGGAACGATGAAAAAAAAGTAAGTTAGGCCGGAATAATCAGCCGGGTTTTCTGAATGCTGCGAGCCTATCTCTTCCTGCTGGTCTTCATTCCGCTGACCGTCCTCTTTGCCGCCAGCGCCATCCTTTTCACCTTCTTCGACCCGACAGGCACCCTTTATCATGCCCATGCACGGGGATGGAGCCGAACGGCGCTCTGGCTGGCCGGGGTGAAGGTGGAGGTGCGGGGCCTGGAGCACATTCCGCGGGGTGAGCCGCTCATATTCATGGGGAACCACCAGGGTAACTTCGATACCCTGGCGCTGTTCCTGGCCATTCCCCAGCGCTTTGCCTGGCTCGCCAAGGAAGAGCTGTTCAAGGTGCCGGTCTTTGGCCATTCCATGCGTCGTGCCGGCTATATCCCCCTTGACCGGGGGGACGGCCGGGAGGCGCTCCGCAGCCTGGAGCGGGCAGCGGGCCTGATCCGGGCCGGGGCAAGCGTGATTGTCTTCCCGGAGGGAACCCGAACCAAGGACGGAAACCTCCTCCCCTTCAAGAAGGGGGGATTCATCCTGGCCGGCAAGGCCGAAGTGCCGATCGTCCCGTTCACCATCAACGGCAGCATGGCGATCAACCCACGGAACAGGATCGAACTCTATCCCGGTACGCTCCGGATATGCTTTGCCCCGCCGATTCCCACGGTCGGGCGCGGCAGGCGGCGCGACGAACTGATGGAAGAGGTCCGGCTGGCCATTGCCGCCGGACTGGAGTGATTCATATGACCGGAGCATACATCGGACTCATTATCGCGGGGCTAGGGCTGATTGCCTGGGGCCTGCCGGCGGCGCACCGCCTCCGGCGGCCGTGGGATGCCGTCGCGGCCCTGGCCGTGCTGGCAGGCCTTTGCGCCGCCATTGTCGGGACCCTGTTGGCGACGGTCCCCGGATTTCTGAAGGGATAGTATGTCAGAACAGGTCAAAACCGTAGCCGTCAACGTGGTCGTTGCCATTGTCATCGGTCTGGTCATGATCGCGGCCACCACCCAGTACCGGCAGTGGCGTCAGTTCGGCAAGGGGGAGAAATCCCTGGCCGTGGGAGACTACATCAGCGCCGTCGCCGGCTACGAGTCCGCCATCCACATGTACACCCCCGCTAGTCCGCTGGTGGAACGGGCTGCGGAAAAGCTCTGGCAGATCGGCGAGCTGCAGGAGAAGCAAGGGGACCGGGACAAGGCGCTGATCGCCTACCGGGCGCTCCGCAGCTCCTTTTATGCGGCACACTGGCTCATCACCCCGGGCCGGGAGTGGATCGCCCGCTGCGACGCCAGGATCGCCCAGTTGACGAAACAGGCACAATAAATCGGTTCAAGGTTCACTGTTCAAGGTTGTAAACAATTGAACGCTGAGCGCTGAACGCTGAACGGAATCTATGGACCTTCCCGAACACGACACTACCGGTCTCAAGATCATCCCCCTCGGCGGGCTGGGTGAGATCGGCCTGAACATGATGCTCTTCGAGTACGGCGACGATATTATCGTTGTCGACTGCGGGCTCATGTTTCCCGAACCCTCCATGCTCGGCATCGATCTGGTGGTGCCGGACATCACCTACCTGAAGGAGCGGGCCGACCGGGTCAGGGGGATTCTCCTCACCCACGGTCACGAAGACCACATCGGCGCCCTTCCCTACGTCCTCCCCGAGATCAACCCTCCCATCTTCGGCACGGCCCTGACGCTCGGCTTCGTCAAGGAGAAGCTGAAGGAGTTCGACCTGGACGACAAGGTCGACCTGAACATCGTCCGGCCCCGGGAGACGGTGGCCCTGGGGGCCTTTTCGGTGGAGTTCATCCGGGTCGCCCACTCCATCGTCGACGGCTGTGCCCTGGCCATCCGTTCGCCGGAAGGGGTGGTCATCCACACCGGGGACTTCAAGATCGATCAGACCCCGGTGGACGGCGAGCTGACCGACCTTGCCACCTTTTCCCGCTACGGCGAGGAGGGGGTGCTGGCCTTCCTGGCCGATTCCACCAACGTGGAGCGCGAAGGGTACACCCTGTCGGAGCGGCTGGTGGGGGACGCCTTTGACGAGATCTTCCCCAAGTGCAGCGGCCGGATCATCGTCGCCGCCTTCTCCAGCAACATCCACCGGGTCCAGCAGGTGGTGAACTCCGCGGCCCGGGCCGGCCGGAAGGTCCTCCTGAACGGCCGCTCCATGCTGGCCAACGTCCAGATCGCCCGGCAGCTCGGCTACCTGCAGATCCCCGAAGGGCTCCTCATCGACCTGAAGGAACTCCCGCGCCTCCCCAAGGAGGAGATCTGCATGATCACCACCGGGTCACAGGGGGAGCCGATGTCGGCGCTCACCCGGATCGCCATGGACGACCACAAGCAGATCAAGCTGGAAGAGGGGGACACGGTCATCCTCTCCTCCCGGTTCATCCCGGGGAACGAGAAGACCATTTCCGACCTGATCAACCACCTCTACCGGCGCGGCGCCGAGGTCTTCCACGAAAAGGTCTCCGAGGTCCATGTTTCGGGCCATGCCAGCCAGGAGGAGTTGAAGCTGCTCCACAACCTGGTCCGCCCCCGCTGGTTCATCCCGGTCCACGGCGAATACCGGCACCTGGTCCGCCATGCCCGTCTGGCCCAGGAGCTGGGGCTGCCGAAGGATCGCTGCATCCTGGCGGTGAACGGCGACATGATCGCCTTCAGCGACGGCGAGGGGTGCATCCTCGGCCGGGTGCCGGTCGGTCGGGTCTTCGTCGACGGCAAGGGGGTCGGCGACGTGGGGGACGTGGTGCTCAAGGACCGCCAGCACCTCTCCCAGGACGGGATGGTGGTGGTGATCATCGGCATCAACCAGACCACCGGCGAGATCATCTACGGCCCCGACATCGTCTCCCGCGGTTTTGTCTTCGAGGACGAGAGCCAGGAGTACCTGGACGAGGCGAAGAAGATCGTCTTGGACACCCTGGCCCTGAACAGCCCGGAGGTGCTGGCTGACTGGAACGAGGTGAAGCAGGAGGTCCGGGCGGTCCTGCGGCGCTTCTTCAAGAAGACCATCGAGAGACGGCCGGTGATCCTGCCGGTCATCCTGGAGATGTAAAAATGCAGGCACAAGGCGCGAGGCGCAGGGCACAGGGTTTTACACCGAAGACCTTCATCTTGCGCCCTGCGCCCTGAGCCTTGTGCCAGGATCATTATGGACGAACAGCAGGAAAAGAAAGAAAAACTGACCGTCGAGATCAAGGGGATGCTCCTGGCAGCCGCCGGGCTCTTCCTCCTGATCGCCCTGGCGTCGTTCAGGGCCGACGATCTCTCCTTCAATACCTTCTCCTCCGAAGGGGCGGTGCGCAACTTCGGGGGCCGGATCGGCGCCGAACTGGCCGACCTGTTGCTGCAGGTCTTCGGCCTGGCCTCCTACGCCATCCCCCTGGCGCTCCTCTACCTTGCCTACCGCTCGCTCCGTTTCAAGGAGTTTCGCTGGCGCGCCTACAAGATCGTCGCCTTCATCGGGCTGCTGGTCACGGTCTCCTCCTTTTTTGCCTTCAATATCCAGTTCACCGAACTCCTCGGCCAGCGGGTCCCGACCGGCGGGGCCGTCGGCTACAAGACGGCGGAGCTGCTCAAACGCTACCTGGGGGTGCCGGGTGCCGTGCTGCTGCTCCTCCCGATGCTCGCCGCCGCCATCATGGTCCTCTCCCGTTTCTCCTTTGTCCTCTACGCCGACTGGTGGATCAACGCCACCGGCGACCGTCTGACCCGCTGGCGGGAAAAGCGGGCGATGAACCGGGCGCTCCGGCCGCAGGAGAACGGCAAAAAGGCGGACGGCGAGAAGTCCGAGCCGGTCATCAAGCCGCTCCCGGTAACGGTTCCGGCCATGCCGACCCTGCCGAAGAAGGAGAAGAAAAAGGAAGAGGAGAAGCTGAAGCCGGTCCAGGAGGCCTTCGAATTCATCAGGACCGACGGCGAATTCAAGACCCCGCCCCTCTCTCTCCTGGACAATCCGCCGGCCAGCGAACGGAAGATCGACAAGGAGGCGCTGCAGATGAACGCCCGCCTCCTGGAGAAGAAGCTGAAAGACTTCGGGATCGACGGCGAGGTGGTGGAGATCTGCCCCGGCCCGGTCATCACCATGTACGAATTCTCCCCCGGCCCGGGGATCAAGGTGAGCCGGATCGCCGGCCTGGCCGACGACCTCACCATGGCCCTGCAGGCGATGGCTATCCGGATCGTCGCCCCGATCCCCGGCAAGGGGGTCGTCGGGATCGAGCTCCCCAACCGGGACCGGGAGATGGTCTTCCTCAAGGAGATCTTCGGCAGCGAGGCGTTCCACAAGGGGAAGATGAAGCTCCCCATGGCGCTGGGGAAGGACATCAGCGGCCAGCCGCTGGTCACCGACCTGGCCAAGGCGCCGCACCTGCTGGTGGCCGGCGCCACCGGCTCGGGCAAGTCGGTGGCCATCAACACCATGATCCTCTCGCTCCTCTACACGGCGACCCCCAAGGATGTCCGGCTGATCATGGTCGATCCGAAGATGCTGGAACTCTCCATCTACGAGGGGATACCGCACCTCCTCCTCCCCGTCGTCACCAACCCGAAGAAGGCCTCCCTCGCCCTCAAGTGGGCGGTTGAGGAGATGGGGCGCCGCTACCGGCTCATGGCCGACAAGGGGGTCCGCAACATCGATTCCTACAACCGTGAGCTGCTTCGGGAGGAGAAGGAGTCGGCCGAACTGCAGGCCAAGGGGACCGTCACCGTCGAGGAGGTTTCCGAGGAGCTGCAGGAAGACGAAGAGGCGGCGATCAAGGAGTTCCTGGCCAAGGAGGAGGAACTGGAGCACGGCCACCTCCCCTACATCGTGGTGATCGTCGACGAGCTTGCCGACCTGATGATGGTGGCCGGCCGGGAGATCGAGGAGTCCATCGCCCGCCTGGCCCAGATGGCCCGGGCCGCCGGCATTCACCTGATCCTGGCCACCCAGCGGCCGTCGGTGGACGTCATCACCGGCCTGATCAAGGCCAACTTCCCGGCCCGCATCTCCTTCCAGGTATCGAGCAAGATCGACTCCCGCACCATCCTCGACTGCAACGGCGCCGAATCGCTCCTGGGGATGGGGGACATGCTCTTCCTCCCGCCCGGGACCGCCAAGCTGCTCCGCTCCCACGGCGCCTTCGTCTCCGACGCCGAGGTGCAGCGGGTGGTGGAGTTCCTGAAGAAACAGGGGAAGCCGGTCTACGAGAAGTCGATCCTGGAGATGAAGGAGTCGGACGCCAAGGGGGGCGCTGGCGAGGACGAGGAGGACGATCCCCAGTACGACGCTGCCGTGGCCCTGGTGGCCGAGGCGCGCCAGGCCTCCATCTCCATGATCCAGCGGCGCTTAAGGATCGGCTACAACCGGGCCGCCCGGATCATCGAGAAGATGGAGCAGGAAGGGATCGTCGGCCCCTCGGACGGCACCAGCAAGCCGAGGGAAGTGTTCATCAATAAGCTGTAAGGATTCCTCGTTCCCGATAGGAGCAACACCATGAGCGAATGCCGCAAAGACAACCTGATCCACTTTGCCGTGACCATCATCAGCAAGGACCGCCCCGGCATCGTGGCGGACACGACGGAGGTCCTCTTCCGCCTCGGCTGCAATATCGAGGATTCCAGCTGCACCATGCTGGGTGGGGACTTCGCCATGATCCTGATCGTCTCCCACGAGAAGCCCTTCACAAAGGCAAGGCTCGTGGACGAGTTCAGGGAGCTCCATGACCGGACCGGCCTTGCCGCCCATGTGCGCACCCTGAGCGAAGGGGAGATCTGCCGCCAGGAGGAGCCGGGCGAGCTCTGCCTCATCTCGGTCTACGGTTCCGATCAGCCCGGGATCGTCTACCGGGTCACCCGGGAGTTGGCCGACCGGAAGGTCAATATCACCGACCTGAACACCCGCCTCATCGGCACCAAGGACGAGCCGGTCTATGTCCTCATGCTGGAGGCGATCCTCCCCGACGGGATGGGGGTTGACGAGGCCGCCAGCCTGCTGGAAAATCTGAAAAAGGAGCTGAACGTGGAGATCGGGGTACGGAGCATCGCCCCGGTATCCCTCTGAGCCATGGCTGTCCAGAAGATCCTCCTCTTTCCCCACCCGGTACTGAAGAAGATGGCCAGGCCGGTTACCGACTTCGACGACGAAATACGCCAGCTGGTCGCGGACCTGATCGACACCATGCGGGAGGGCCCCGGGTCGGTCGGCGTAGCCGCGCCCCAGATCGGCGTGTCGCTCCGGGTCTGCGTGGTGGATGTCTCCAACAGCAAGCTGGGCCGGGAGAACAACCACGGGCTCCTGGTGCTCGTCAATCCCGAGATTGTGGCCCGCGACGGGGCGGCGGTCATGCGGGAAGGGTGCATGAGCGTGCCGGACTACACCGGCGAGGTGGAACGCTCGACCGCCATCACGCTCCGATTCCTCGACGCCGAGGGGGTAGCGCAGGAGGTGGCAGCCAGCGGCTTCGAGGCGGTGGCGCTGCAGCATGAGCTGGACCACCTGGACGGGATCCTCTTCCTCGACCGGATCGTGTCGCTGAAGACCGGACTGTTCAGGAGGAAGAACTATAAATAGGCAGGGACTGGGGATTAGGGACTGGTCGAAGCGAAAATCGAGAGGGGAGCTGCTGCGGCAGCCCCCCTTTTTTGTTTCAGCGGGAGCGGAGGTGGGCCACCCCTTCTTCCGCGGCCCGGTGGGCGGCGGCCACGCAGTCGTTCAGGCCGATCCCCCGGAACGAATTGCCGGTGAGGAGCAGGCCGGGATGCCCCTGCAACCGTTCGTCCAGGGCGGCGAGCCTTTTCCCGTGGCCGACGATGTACTGTGGAATCGCCTGCGGGTGGCGGAAGATCCGGATGAAATCGGGCGGCGCGGTGATACCCATGGCCCGCTCCAGATCGTCCCGGACCCGCTTCTCCACCTCGGCGTCGGAGAGGGAGAGGTACTGGGGAAAGCAGGCGCCACCCATCATGCTCCTCAGCAGCACCTTTCCGGTCGGTGCCCGGTTCTCGAAGATGCTGGAATCCCACAGGGTGCCGAGGGTGGAGAGCCCCTCGTCCTTGGGAATCAGGTAGCCGAAGCCGTCCAGGTCGCGGGCGATCCTGTTCCGTTCGTAGCCGAAGCAGACTACGGTCATGGTAGCATAGGGGATCTCCCGCAGGACCGAGCTGATCCCGCCGTCCAGCTCCTGGAGCAGGTCGGCCGTGGCATAGGCGGGGGCCGCCGTGATGACCAGGTCGGCCTCGTATTCGGCCTGCCCGGTGGCGACGCGGTAGGGGACCGTGCTCCCGGCGCTGATCCGAACCACGTCGCTGCCGGGCCTCACCACCGTGGCGCCGAGTTCCGCATGCAGGATGTCGGTCAGGGTCTGGATGCCGTCGCGGAACGAGGTGAGGATGCCGCCGGGGCCGGCAGCGCTGGAGACCACCTTCCCTTCGGCGACCTCCTTCTTCTTCTTTTTGGCCAGCTTGATCATCGCCTTGATAAGACCGCCGTACTCGGCCTCCAGTTCGGCAATGCGGGGAAAGCACGACTTCAGGGACATGGTCTCCGGGTCGCCGGCGAAGATCCCCGAGACCATGGGGGAGATGAGCTTGGCCAGCGCCTCGTCCCCCAGACGACGGCGTCCGAAGGCGGCCAGTGTCTCGTCGGCGCTCCCCTTGTACTGCGGGATGAACGGCTCCATGGCCAGGCGGAATTTACCGGGCCAGGAGATGAGACTGCTCTTCAGGAACGACGGGCCGTTCTCGGGGAGGCGGTTAAGGATGCCGCCGGAAAAGATGAAGCGCTTGCGGGCATTGTCATTGCTCCGCAGGAGCTGGCTGTCCACCCCCAACTGGCGGCAGAGCTCAAGGGTCTGTGGCTTGTTGTCCAGAAAGCCGTTGGGCCCCCATTCGCAGAGGAAGCCCTCTTCGCGTCGGCTCCAGATCTTGCCGCCGAGCCGCTGCTCCTTCTCCAGCAGGGTGATGCCAATCTCGACCCCCGCGGCCTTTGCCTTCTCCCGCAGGAGGTAGGCGGTTGCCAGCCCCGAGATGCCGCCCCCAACGATGATTGCCTGTTTCATGGTCTTCTCCTCTTTTCTGAACAGCTCCTTGGGTGAATCCGTGGGGCATTGACGCCCGTTTCCGCTCATGCTCCAGCGATTTGGCCTTTCACGGTACTGCACCGTCCTTGCTAACCATGTCGATTGCCCTCCATCGGCCGCGGAATCACTTCCGCCCGCTCCGACGGGCGTCCACCCCTCACGGGGCGACGTTACTCCAGCGTACCCAGTATCTCGGCCAGGGTCTCGAAGGCATCGACCAGCCGCTCCTGATCCCGTTCCGGAAGCCTCGCCAACAGGGTGCGGTAGTTCTCCACGATGCCGCGGCGCAGCTCGCGGATCAGCTCTTCTCCCTTGTCGGTGGTGTAGATGATGACCTGGCGCCGGTTCCCTTCGTCCACGGTCCGGTAGACAAAGCCGAGATTGACCAGCCGGTCGACCATCTCGCTGGCCGAACTCATGGCGATCTGCAGCTCCCTGGCCAGCAGGTTCAACGGGCAGCTACCCTTGTCGTAGATGGTCAGGAGCATCTTGTACTGGTTGTAGGTAAGGTCCATCCCTTCATGGACGATGCTCCTGATGCGCCCCATGACGCGCATGATTGCCGGGTAGAGCTGTGCGATCCGTTCGATGTTTTCCATAACCGTTCCGATTGTGCCGAATAGTTCGTATACCGAAATGTTAGCTGAGTGAACTGAGGTTGTCAAGCCGTGGATTGCAGATGGCCTCAGGATTGTTGACTTGGCAGTCGACTGCCATTAGATTGTCGTTGAGATCGGAATGAAAGGATCAGCAATGGCCCAGAAAGATTACTACCAGGTGCTCGGATTGCAAAAAGGGGCGGGTGCCGACGAGATAAAGAAGGCGTTCCGCAAGCTGGCGGTGAAATACCACCCGGACAAGAATCCGGGCGACGCGGCGGCCGAAGAGCGGTTCAAGGAGATCAACGAGGCGTATGCGGTCCTCTCCGACCCGCAGAAAAAGGCCCAATACGACCAGTTCGGCTCCAGCGGCTTTCACCAGCGCTATTCGCAGGAGGACATCTTCCGTGGTTTCGACGTGGGGGATATCTTCAGGGATGCGGGGCTCGGCGACGATATCTTTTCACGCATCTTCGGGGGCGGGTTCCAGCGCGGCGGTGCCGGTGGCGGCGGATTCGGCAGGCGGCGCCGGGGCGAGGACTTCGAGATGGAGCTGAAGGTGACCTTCCAGGAGGCCTATGCGGGGAGCGAGAAGCGGGTCGCCTTCAGCAAGAACGGGGTCAGGGAGACGCTGTCGGTAAGGATACCGGCAGGCATCGAGAATGGCGCCAGGCTCAGGCTGGCGGGGAAGGGTGGCGAAGGGGCCGGTGGCGGTCCGGCCGGCGACGTCTACCTGAACGTCACCATCAAGCCCGACCCTGTTTTCACGCGGGAGGGAGACGATATCGCCATCGAACGGCAGATCCGCTTCACCGAGGCCGCACTGGGCGCAGCCCTTGAGGTGCCGACCCTGGATGGCACCAAAAGGATCAAGGTGCCGGCCGGCATTCAGCCCGGAACGCGCATCAGGTTGAAGGGGCTCGGCTTCCCCCACCTGGGGAGTACCGGAAAGGGAGATCTCTACGTGCGGATCGGGGTGCAGGTGCCGGAAGAGCTCTCCTCCAGGCAGCAAGAACTGCTGGAGAAGCTGGCAAAGGAAGGTATCTGATGGCAGGTTGCTGAAAAACAGCCATCTCGCCGCCGTCCTCGCAAAGCTACCTTGTGCGGCGTAGCGCTGTTTATGCCCGTAGTTTGGGTGCTACGCCTCCGCGGAGCTTGCTGTGGGTGCGACGATCTGACTATTTTTGAGCAACCTG
>CAYSJJ010000084.1:0-14263 GCA_964431365.1 uncultured Geobacter sp.
ACAGCGCTACGCCGCACAATTTCACTTGTGAAATTGGACCGCGAAGGCGCCCGAAAGGGTGAGGCCGCAGGCCGAAGTCACAAGGCGGCTTGCGAGGACGGCGGCGAGATGGCTGTTTTTCAGCAGCCTGATAGAATGGATTTCATATGAAAACGGTTCACACCTACAGCAAAGGGCGTCTCACCGCCACCGAAGGGGGAGTCGTCTGCGAGTTCCCCCTGAGCCTGACGGTGAACGGCCGGGAGCTGGCGACCCTGATCGCCTCCCCCCACGACCTCCGCTTCCTGGTGGCCGGGTTCCTGCGGATGCAGGGGTTCGTCTCACAGTTGGCCGACTTCGAGATGCTCTCCGTCTGCACCGATTACGGTATCGCCAGCGTCAGGATCAAGGGGGAGCTCCCGGAGCGGCTGAAGCCGATCCTCACCTCCGGCTGTGGGACCGGCATCACCTTCTCCCTGCCGGCGCGGCTGGCGTCCGTTTCCGGCGGGAGCTTCACCCCGGCGGCGGTCTTCGACCTGATGGAGCGCCTGGCCAAAGAGGCGGACCGCTACCGGACCCACGGCGGCATCCACTCGGCCGCCATCGGCGACGGCGAGCGGCTCGTGCTCTACGCCGAGGATATCGGCCGTCACAACACCCTGGACCGGATCGCCGGCGAGGCGCTCCTGAAGGGGATCGACCTCAGCGGAAAGATGCTCGTCACTTCCGGTCGGGTCTCCACCGAACTGGCCGCCAAGGCGGCCCAGCTGGGGATACCGCTTATCGCCTCCCGTACGTCCGCTACGGACAAGGCGGTGCAGCTCTGCGAGGAGGCGGGGATCACCCTGATCGGCTATGTCCGGGGAGGGAGGTTCACGGTCTACAGCCATCCGGAGCGGCTGCAGGTGGCGGCGGAGCCAATCGCGCGGCCGGCGGCATCGGGGAGGATACCGGGCGTCACCGGCGTCATCCTGGCCGGCGGCGAATCGCGGCGGATGGGGAGCACCAAGGCGCTCCTGCCGTACAAGGGGGGGCGGTTCATCGAGGCGATCCACCGGCAGCTGATGGAGCTGTTCGACGAGGTGATCGTGGTGACCAATACCCCGGAGCTGTACGACTTCCTCCCCTGCCGGAAGGTCACGGACCTCCACGTGGGGAAGGGGGCCCTGGCCGGCATCCACGCCGGGCTGCACCACAGCAGCAACGGGAGGATCTTCGTCACTGCCTGCGACATGCCGTACCTGAACAGCGGCCTGATCCGGGGGCTGGCCGGTTCCATGGGGGATCACGCCGCCCTGGTGCCGGAGAGCGACGGCGGCGTGGAGCCGCTGCACGCCTTCTACGCCAAGAGTGCGCTGGGGGAGATGGACGAGGCCCTAGCGGGCGGGGTGCGTCGCATCGTGGAGCTGTTCCACCGGTTCCCGGTCCGGATCGTCCCGGCCGCCGAGGTGGCCTGCTTCGACCCGGAGTTCGGGTCGTTCCGGAACATCAACACCCCCGACGACTACTACCGGCTCAGGGACGGGGAGAGGGGGGAGGCTGCTGCGGAAGAAGAGGGGGCGGTGCGCCAGGGGACTGGGCGCTGACTGCGAGCGGTTCCATGGGGGGGGACAAGGTCGACGGTGGGTATGGCCTGCGGCCAGTTTTGGGGGAATGACGATGTGACGCTGTTAGCCCTGGTCGGACTTGCGATAAAACTCTCGGATGGTCTTTCTTATTTCAGGGCCACTGTCGTAGTGCTCATCGGCCCGAGCGGGTCTATCATGGAGCCGAACCAGATTACGGCGACGTTTTTGTAAATGCCAACTCCAAAGGCGAGCAGGTTACTGTTTTTCCAGATTCCTGATTCCAGAATGATGGCGTTGTGGCTCGGGCTTGCCTCCCAAGCCTTCAGTACGTTGGCCGGGGTTACTTCAGTGTCAGTCGTGGCATAAGCATTTTCATACCCATCACCGGTGTAGACGAAGTTCGTTATCTCCCGAGGTTTGTCCCACATGGCTTGAGCATAGGCATGGTCTTTGGTGTAGCAGACAGGGGTCCAGTCACCGCTTTTCGACCAGCTGTGGAGCGAACATGCCAACCCCCGGTCGTCTTTCCCCTCACTCGCTCCATTTTCCACAAGATCAATCGCATGTATTCGGGCAACTTTGTTCAGCGACCTGGAGTTGGTTACCGGGGGGAGCCCGTTTGCTTCGCGATAGTTGTTCACCAGTCGGGACAGTTCGGCTTCCTTTGCCGAAAGATGCGAAAACTCGCCGGATTCGTCGAGTACTTGTTTCTGTATCGCTTTGGTCGGAGAGTCAGGGGCAGGTTCGGCATGGCTGACACCGATCACCCCGAGGGAAAGGATGGCAGCCAGCACCGCTTTCACCAACATCTTCTGTAAGCGAATCCCGTGTTTGATGCGGTTTGGGAGTACGTATCCCTCTTCGACGAGCACCTCACCAAGCTTCTGCTTTGTCAGCGTCTGCTTGTGAAGGGCATCCTCCAGCTGCTCGCGGGTAATCTGTCCAGTTGCAACCAGGAGTTCACCGAGCCTCAGTGGTGAAGCTTGTGCAGATCTCTGGTTGACCTGAAAGTCGAGTAAGGCGTTCAGTTGTCGTTGGGTGAGTATGCCGAGGCGCTTGAATACCTCGCCAATTTTCTCACCCGTACGTTGCTGTTCGGCAATGACCAGATCAAGCTGTTCGTCAGTTATATGGCCGGACTGAACAAGCAGCGCACCAAGCAACTGACGTTCGCCCGCAGCTATTTTCACTGCATTGTCGATGCTTCCCAGGTGTTTCTGTATTGTCAGGGGAGCTTTGATATCATCTGCTGTCAAGACCCCCATCCTGACTAATACCTGCCCCAAAAGCTCCTTCGTCTGCAGTTGCTGCTCAAGGGCACGATCAAGACTTTGTTGCGATAGAAACCTACCATCCAACAAAATTCTTCCGATATGACGATCAGTTGATTGTGCCATGAGATTGAACCTACAGACTCGGAGATTGGGTCGTGACGTACTACTTACCTCTAAAATAGCACGCCTGGTTACCTGAGTTCAAGATAAGAGGCACGCAACCCGATGTCGGTCGTCAATGGTGGACGCCAATCGACTCATGCGACCTCCTGGTAGTGGGGGGAGACGAATCCGGGACAGTAGCCTGCCCTCCATTGGGTATTTTTTCTATCGTTCCCCGACAGCGCCAAGTGGAAAAAATGCCAGTTTCACTTTATGTCGTATAATGTTAGAGGTGTGTAATGGACGGCGCGCTCAGGCGGTTAGCCCGACGGGAGGAAAGCGATGACGTATGCGGACAATGAAGAACAACAAGGGGTGGATGGTGGCGCTCCGGCAGGGGCAGTGACCGGCGACGGCGGCAAACCGCCAAAAAAGGGGGGGGCTACCAAGATTGTCCTCTTCCTCGCGGTGGTTGGGGTGGTGGCGGGTGCCCTGTTCCTCGGGGCCATGAAGGACAAACCGGCCGGTATGGGAAAGGGTGGATGTCCATCCCCTGCCGGGAAGAAGGCAATGGCGGTAAACAGCAGCAACCAGGAGGGGGGATGCGGCGCTCCACTTGCCGGCATCAAGGAACTCACGACGGTTGCCACCGACATGGACACGGTATTCATCCTCGTACCGACGAAGGACAATGCCCCGTTCCCGAAGGAATCCATCTCCGTTGTGAACGCGGTGGAGAAGACCCTGAACGGGAAAGGGGTGAGCACAGGGGTGTACACCCTGCAGACGACGTCTCCCGACCATGCCAAGATCGCCGCAAAGCTGGCCCTGCCCGGCATTGCGGTGCTGACCAAGACGAAGCACTCCGGCTATGTTTCCGGCAAGATCACCGAAGCAACCCTCATGCAGGCGTACATCACTTCCTCGGTGGGTAAGAATCTCTCGCCCAAGAGCGGGTCGGCCAAGCCGGGGATGTGACACCAGACGCTTATGCTCCGTTCGAATCGAAAGGGGTGCCCTGTGGCACCCCTTTCTTCATGGCTTGATCTGCGTGCCGTGGAGGAAGTTTGCCGGCTCAGGAGATCGGTGCCCGGCAGCGTCCCTGGCAGTCCCCTTTCTCAGCCGACCTGGACGGCGATCCGTCTCGGTTTGGCGACTTCTGCCTTCGGTATCCGCAGGGTGAGGATGCCGTTCGCATAGTCGGCATGGGTTCTTTCGTGATCAAGGCTCTCGGGGATCGAGAACTGGCGGTAGTAGCTGGCCAGTTCGAACTCCCGATAGGTCGATGTCCCGGGGACCGCATGGTGCGCCGGGGCACTGATGGTCAAGATCCCCTTTTCGACATTGACATCCAGCGATTCCTTGGTGGCGCCAGGTATATCAGCGGTCAGCACCAGGCCATCCTCGGTCTCGATGATGTTCACCGCCGGGCGGATATAGCGTTCGTCGGACCGCGTCTCTTCACGGGTCTGCACATTCCGTTCGTCGTTTCTTTCCGTGAGGCTATTGGTTGCCATGATTGATTACCTCCTTTCCTCTTATCATCCGTTCGTCACGAAAGTTTGATGTCGATTTTCTTCGGTTTGGCGTGTTCGGCCTTGGCCAGGGTCACCTGCATGATGCCGTCTTTGCACTGGGCCGTGATCTTTTCGGGATCGATGTCGACCGGCAGTTCAAGCGTCCGGGAGAATTTTCCCGAGCCGAGTTCGGAGCGGTGCACGACCTGGCCCTCCTTCTCGACGAACGGCTTGCGCTCGCCGCTGATGGTGACCGTGTTCCGCAGTAAGGTCAGATCGACGTCCTTAGGATCAACGCCGGGAACCAGGGCCTCGATGTAGACGTGGCCTTCATCTTCGCTGAAATTGACCAGCGGGAAACGGCGGGTTGTTACCGGCGAAAGGAATGTCGGTCCAAACGGCCGGCTGACCCCGACACCACGGAATGCCTCATCGATTTCCCTTCTCAGATTGTCCAGTTCCTTGAAAACATCCCAGGTTGCCATGTGGATTACCTCCTTTCGATATGTGATTTCTGATCAAGAAATAAGTACGCTCATTTTGGTTGTCAAGGGGTGGGATTTACTTTTTTAGACGACCTAACATCTTGATATGATGAATTATATTCTGGGGTGCCCTTCGAAATCGATATGGCCGCCAGGAGGGTCCTGGTAACGGTTCAGGCTTTCGGAAGAGGTCGGTGGCCTCTGGATGAGGTGGGTGAGGGGACGTGCGTGAGGGGGCTAACTTGCGGGTCAGCCTCTTTCTTGCTGCAGATAGCAGAAAGGCAAGCCTTACCCCATAGATTTTTCCTGCCGGTCGGTATGGCTGCCCCAGGCAGCGGTGGCGTCAGGCCGGGCCCGCAGGTAAAGGCTCACCCTGCTCGAGTGTCAGCCGGAAGGTGGTGCCGCTCTCCTCTGAGGTGGTGAAGGCGACCTGCCCCCCCAGCACCGTTTCGCCGAAAAACTTCATGGAGTAGGTGCCAAGCCCGTGTCCCAGCCCCTCCTTGGTGGTGAAGTTGCGCTTGAATATCCGCAGGGCATGGTCTTCCGGGATATGTTTTCGGTTCCAGACGCAGAATGAGATGGCGGCTCCTCCCGCCTCGGTGAACACCCGCACCTCACCGCCGGGCTCCGTTGCCTCAAGGGCGTTGGTGACCATGTTGACCAGGATGCGGTTGACCAGTGCCGGATCCGTCCGCAGCTCTGTCGGGCTCTCGGACCTTGAGATGTCAAGTGTCACGCCCCTGCAGGAACGGTGTCCGGTAAACGTCTCCGCCAGGTCATCGAGGAGAGAGTTGACGGAGACGGTGCAGTAGAGCGGCTGATAGGTGTGGGCCATGGCGTTGGACAGGGCCTGCTGCATGGAGAATTCCTGGACCGTGCGCTGAATGAGCCGCTGGATCTCCTCGAAACGGTCCGCGTCCCAGACGCCGTTCGCACGGAAGATATCGCTGCGACCGAGGAGGCCGGTCATCAGGTTGTTGACGTCATGGTAGAAGGTGCACTCCAGATTGGCGCGCTGCTGCTGAATGCTGATGTCGTGCATAAACATCAGCAGGAACATCCTCTCCTCCACCCGTATGGGGCAGCAGCGGACCTGGAAGAAGAGGTCGACCTCCTTGTTGTCCTTTTCGATGGTCAGGGAGCAGCTCCCTTCCTGGGGGAGCTCGGTTACCAGCGCCGACATGATGGAGATAACCGCCCCGCAGGTGACGCAGTATGGCGTGGTTCCGCACCCCCCTGGCGCCTCGCAGGCATGGACGCAGCGGACATATTCGCCGGGGCGCAGGCCGAGAACGGCGGAGGCATCCTCGATCCCCATCAGCCGTAGAAACGACTCGTTGAGGGCGACAATCTGTCGATGCTCGTTGAGGACCGCGAAGAGACCGTTGGCGACGGACATCAGTCCGTCAACGAGCGGAGAGCGGGTAATGGCGGAAATGGCGGCCGCCATTTCCGATCCTGTTGCCCGTTCCGGCGGGGCATAAGAGGTGCGAAAGGTCGATTTCGTGGGATTGTCCGTGAAGGCTCTGATGCGCATGTCATTCTCCGGCACTGTCCAACCCCGCGGATTTGAGGGCGTATGTGGGACAGTGCAACAGTCTATGGATGCTGATGCAGGCGGATTTGTTGCAAAGCCCGTTCCTGCAGGCCCGCCGCCCCTCACCGCTCTCCTTCATGCCGCACAGGCGTCGGCGGCCTGACGGTCTTATCCTTTGTCTATGGTCTGTAAGTCCATCCGTAGTCGTTGTGATACACCATCAGCTTCGTCATGCCGCCGTCAAACCAGCAGTGGCTGGTCGAAAAGCTCGGGTTCAGAAGCCCACGACAGCCTTTCGAGGAGTATCAACTCAAGATGGCTGCGCCGGTCGTTACCTAATCTTTCGAATCATCCGGTCATCGGTCACGAAGATGCTTGTGCCGTCGGTAGTAAGTTTTGCTGGCGCGGAAAACGTCGCCGTGCTGGCAGTGCCGTCGGCAGCACCGGAGGCAGAGGCACTGCCGATCAGGCCTGTCACCTCTCCGGTAGCAATAACCACCTTGCGGATTCTCCAATTGTCGATGACGTAGACGTAGGTGCCATCAGTCGTAATGCCTAATGGAGACAGAAAACGTGCCGCTGTGCCCGTTCCGTCCACCGTTCCCGAAACCCCGGCGCTTCCGGCTAGGGTCGTGACTTCGCCCGTTGCGATCGATATCTTGCGGATCGTTCTGTTGAAGAGATCGGTTACGAAGAGATCGGTGCCGTCCGTAGTGATTCCCCACGGGTTTTGAAAACGGGCTGCTGTTCCGGCACCGTCGGTCGAGCCAAAGGCGTTTGCCTCTCCGGCCAGCGTGGTAACGGCCCCGGTGGAGATAACCACCTTGCGAATTGAATTGAAGTCAGTGATGTAAAGATTGGTGCTGTCGGTTGTTATCCCCAGCGGGAATACGAATTTCGCCGCAGCTCCCGTCCCATCCGTTGTCCCTGTTGTTCCGGCACTCCCGGCCAGGGTTGACACGACCCCTGTGACGATCACAATCTTGCGGATCGTGTTGTTGCTTGCATCGGTTACGAAGAGGTTGGAACCGTCCGTGGTTATGTCTCCCGGGGCGAACCCCAGGGCTGTACCGTTTGCATCTCCGCTGAGGGACATGGTCGTGACGACGCCGGTGGCGATCACTGTCTTGCGGATCGTTTCACCGTCGAGGGTGTAGATGTTTGTGCCGTCCGTCGTGATCCCCGCCGGGTGCGTGAAACGTGCCCCTGTGCCGGTACCGTCAGCGATTCCGCTTCCTGCCAGCGTGGTTACTGAGCCGGAAGCAATAGCCACCTTGCGGATCTGGGTTGCGTCTGCCACGTAGAGGCTGGTGCCGTCCGTAGTGATTCCGGCCAGCCAGGTTAGGCCGGCTGCGCTGCCTGACAGGGTCGTCACCGCTGCCGAGGCGACATCGACCGTGCGGATCGAGGTGCCGTCGGTCAGGCACAGAGTGGTCCCCGCCACGGTGATCCCCAAGGGAGCGGAGAATCTGGCTGCGGCGCCGGTACCGTCGGTCGTCCCCGAGACCCCGGCGCTGCCGGCCAGGGTCGTTACCGTGCCGGAGGCGATTTCCACCTTGCGGATGGTCTTGTTGCCGGAGTCTGCTACATAGAGGTTAGTGCCGTCCGTGGTGATTCCCGTAGGAGCGGAGAATCTGGCTGCGGAACCGGTGCCGTCGCTTGCTCCTGCGTTTCCTGCGCTGCCGGCAAGGGTTGTGACCGCACCTGAAGAAATTTCGATTTTCCGGATAGAGTTGTTCAGACCAGTAAACGGGCTGGTACCGGTAGAGGTTGTAGATGTCGTGGAGGTCGTGGACGTGGAAAAGGACGCGGTACTATTGCCTCCTAGCCCTTCGGTCACATAAAGATAGGTGCCGTCTGTGGTAATCCCCGATAACCCTTTAAACCTCGCCGCCGTACCGGTGCCGTCCGTGGAACCGCTTGCCCCCGAGTTCCCGGCCATGGTCGAAACTTCGCCGGTCGCAATAGTTATCTTGCGGATGGTGTTGTCTCCGTCCGTTACGTATAGGTTGGTGCCGTCAGTGGCAATTCCGTTCGGCCCGTTGAATCGTGCAGCCGAGCCAACGCCATCCGTCGAGCCGGTATTCCCGGCGCTGCCGGCCAGGGTCGTTACCACACCGGTGGCGATTGCCACTTTGCGGATTGTGCAACTGCCGTAGTCGGCCACATACAGGTTGGTGCCGTCGGAAGCGATGGCCCAGGGGTTGCCGAAGCTCGCAGCTGTGCCGGTGCCGTCCACCCCGGAAAAAATCCCGGCAAATGTCGAAACTGTCGGCGTCAGTGACAGGGACTTACCCTGAATGGCCCCGCCCATCTGTTTGCTTGTGGTCGTTGTGTTCGTACTGTCTGGCGTCTGGGTGGCTGTCTTGGGTTCGGGAAACCACTCGAAATCGCCGCAGGCCGAAAGAGTGGCGGTTAGAAGCAGCATTATGATGGATTGCAGGGTCCGATACTTCATAATCATCAGGCATGTTCCTTTTCTTGCGTCATTTGATTGGTGACAACTCCGCCCCAGTGGGCGACTGTTCTGAGGATATGGGGCGTGTCCGTCGGGTATTGAAAGCGGTAACGGAAAGAGTTTGCTCTCACGGTCATCACAATCACTGCATTCGCACAGTCATGGCTTAGCACTGTCGACCCAAATGCAGTTCAGGTCCCTGTCCCCACATAACAATCACTGTACTGTAATGTTGACCAGCAAATCAGTCATTTCAGTCTGCCCCATGCATGATCCGACCAGTTCGTAGGTTGCTGGCGGAACCAGGTTGCCGTCCTGGTCCCTGTTGTTCCAGGTTGCCGTCATGGTCTTCGTTTCGCCGGGCTTTATATTCACCGGTCCGGAAGGGATGACGTTGTTCGAGCGATAGAACTGCGTGCCGTTACGACGAACGAGAATCGGAAGTGCCCCTATGTTTATGTCGGAGCCACTGATATTCTCGACGGTAAAGGTGACTTGGACGCTGTCTCCCTGACGTACGTTGCTCGGCACCGAGATCGAATATCTGGCGATATACGATTGATATGAATCAGTGCTGACCCCGCCTGAAGGAACTGAAAGAGGCGGCGGCTCAGTTGCAGGAACTGGAGGAGGTGGCGGGGGCGGAGCCACTACCGCTAAGCCACTTCCGTTGCCTCCACTGCTCTGGACTACTTCGGCGGCAACTGGTATGAGCGCCGACACGGATCTCTGGTCGAACGCGGAATAGTATTGCGGCACGAACTGTGCGCCGTCCACCACTACCACCCTGACGTATTTCACCTTGGAAAGATCGACAGAGCCTTCTCCGCTCGGAGTTGACGTTGCAGCAGCAGTGATAACGAGTTCGCCATCTTGAGCAACCAGGGTCGAGCGGGAGTGATCGGTTCCGGAATATGTTCTGATGGTGTAACCCAGATACGTCCTGTTCTCGTCATAGAGCCAGCAGTTCCAGTTGAATGCCTTCGGCTCTGCCGCCATGAACGCCGTCTGGACGGACGAATAGCCGGCAGACGTGATCTCGCCTCCGTTGGCGGACGAATATCGGAAAGAGTACCCTGCCGAGGGGAAGCGTTTGAGCGCGGCCACGTACTGTGACTGGTCTCCTGTCGGGGACCAGTCTTCGGGAGTGTACAGGTATTTGTACGTAGCACTCGCGGAACTACCGGGATCATGGAAGGTATTCTCTATGGACGACGTTCTGCCGTCCTTCAGTCTGACGGTCATGGTCCACGTTCCGGCCAATGGGAAAGCCTCGGGGACGTCGAACCTGAGCAGAAGCGGGAAGTAGGTGACGCCGCTACTTGAGATGCGCGGCTGCCTGCCAGAAGTTTGTATGCTCCATCGCCCGCCGTTTGGCGCATCGATGGTGAAGCTGTCTACATCGGCGGCAGTGAACGACTCGGACAAATAGAGGATCACGTTCAGGTAGCAGGAAGTGCCGTTATTGAAGAAGTCGGGGGGCATGTTGTCGTAGTACCAACCGACACTCTTGAGTGCCTTGGGATCGACGGAGGACGCGCCCCCTCCGCCCCCGCATCCGTTCATTCCGACAATGGCGAAGAGAAGCAGAACGTAGACAACAAACCATTTCGATCGACAAATCAATTGCATTGCTCCTCCAGTGCCTGATACTCTTTTCAATCTGGTGCCTGTACCCTTACTGCCTGCCCGTCCGCGGGCTTCCATGATGGCAACTCATGCGTCTTTATCCTGCGCCCGCGTCCCTCTTAGCGGTTCGATTTTCCGGGCAAAATTGCGCATCTAAAGCCAAAGATGAGGTGGTTTTTTTAAAACAACTCCGCCATTTCAGGTTGTTATCTTGGTCCGACCCCGGTTAACATTTTTGTTTTCGTGACATTAGATGCTCATATCATCATTTTGCAGTTTTGCAGGCTTGACCCCATGCCCCCCGGCTGCCGGTTATGGCGACGAAAGAGATTGCGGCATTCACCTGCCTAAACACCAAAAGCCGCGCCCGGCACCCATCAGGCGTGCCACACGCGGCTTCCGAAAACTGCTTCGCAGAATCTCCCTCAACACTCCCTCCACATCATCGCACACGAAAATAAAGCAGTATAATTAACAAGAATTATGCCAAAAAATAACCTCAATGATTGCAGTGTGTTGGATAAGGTGTGAAAACGAGGTGTAACAAAATGTACTGTAACAAAATGTTACACCTGCGCCAGCTATGTCCCGTCCATGGCGGCTTTACAGACCAGGTGTAACAAAATGTTACAGTAGGGGTATTTCGGGGGGGATTCAGGGCCGTGGGGGGACGGGGAGGGGCTACTCCCCCTTCCGCTGAACCAGCGAGAGTGTCACCCGGAAGGCGCTCCCCTTGCCCGGTTCGCTCGTCACCTCGATCTTGCCGCCGTGGTCGCGCACGATGCCGTAGGAGACCGACAGACCGAGGCCGGTGCCGTTCGCCTTGGTGGTGAAGAAGGGGTTGAAGATCTGCTCCAGGTTTTCCGGCGGGATGCCGATGCCGGTGTCGCTGACGACCACCGCGCAGGAGCCGGCCTCCCGGTCCGCCCGCGTCGATATGGTGAGCGTCCCCCCGTCGGCCATGGCGTGGATGGCATTGAGGACGAGGTTGGTGAAGACCTGCCTGAGCTGGTCCGGGTCGCCGTCGATACGGGGGAGCTCAGGATCGAACTCCCTCTTGACCTCGATGCCGGTCAGCGGCACCTGGTGCCCCACCTGGCCCAGGATCTCGTCGAGCATCAGGTTCAGGTCCGTCATCGTGAGCTGCTTCCGTTCGCGGCGGGCAAACTTGAGGAGATTGGCCACGATCCGGTCGACCCTTCCCACCTGCCGGGCGATGATGTCCACCTCCTCCCGGATGGGGGTCTTTTCCGGAACCGCCATCTGCAGCAGTTCGGCGTTCCCCCTGATGATGGCCATGGGGTTGTTGATCTCGTGGGCGACCCCGGCGGCCAGCTCCCCGATGGCCGCCAGCTTCTCGGCCCGGGCCAGCTCTTCCCGTGCCTTGATCAGGAGGATGGTCTTCTCTTCCAGCTCGGCCGTCCGCTCCCCGACCTTCTGTTCCAGGTTCCGGTTCAGCTCCCGGATCTGGTCCTCACGCCTGATCAGTTTCCGGGTCATGCTGTTGAATTCGGCGGCCAGGTCGCCTATCTCGTCGTTGGCCGTGACCGCGATCTCGATTTCCCGCTCACCGGTGGAAAAGCGGTTGACGCGGTTCTGCAGCTCGCGGATCGGGTGTGCCAGGCGCGAGCCGATGAAGCCCGAGGCGGCCAGGCCGATGAGGGAGCCGAGGAGGAGCACGCCGCCGAAGATCAGGTTTACCCGCTTCTTCATCTGCTGGTACGGCTTCTCCAGCATCCCCACGTAGAGCGAACCGACAACGGCGCCGTGCAGGTCGAGGATCGGTTCGTAGGCGGTGAAGTACCAGTCCTTCACCACGAATGCCCGGTCCACCCACTTCTCCCGGTTGACGATGACCCGGTTGTAGACCTCCTCGGAAAGCCTGGTGCCGATGGCCCGCTCCCCCTGGGCGGTCGTCACGTTGGTGGTGATCCGGATGTCGTCCAGGAAGATCGTCGCCGTTCCCACGTCCTCGCCGCGGAACTGGACCCCCTCGTAGACGATCCGCTTGATCCTGTCCACCAGGCTGTTGTTCCGGTTCAGGAGGACCCCGCCGTACAGCGCCCCCACGATTTCACCCCTCCTGTCCCGGACCGGTGCCGAGGCGACCATCAGCATGCCGGAGCGTTCGACCTCCTTGGCCGCGCTCCGGGCCCGGGGCGTCGGCAGCACGGCGATGGTCGCCTGTTGCGCCAGGTCATCTCCCTCTTTCCTCAGCTCTTCCGGTGACAGGATGTCGGTTCCTGAAACGATCTCCCCCCTGAGCGCCCGGGCCACCAGCAGGTCCCCCCCGCGATCGTCCCCGAAGACCTCGGGGTTCCTGGCCCTGAAGACGACCTTCCCGTCACGGTCCACGGCGGTGAGCATGTCCAGTTGCTCGTTTTTGCGGAAGGCGGAGAGGAGCGGCGCCATGGCCCGCCGGTCCCCGCTGGAAACGGCCGCGGCCACGAACGGGGAACCCGCCCGGAACCGTACCAGGTCGCGGATCTGCCGGGTCTCGGTCAGGTATGCCTCGCGGGCGGAGTTGAGGTCGACCCGGACCTTGTCCTGGGCCTGTCGGGCGATGTTGGCGTTGATCAGGTAGGCACCGGTGAGGGAGGAGACGAGGATGGCTATGGAGAGCGGCAGGAGCGCCCCGATGGTCAGCTTGGTGCGGATGGAGATGCGAAGCGGCGTCATGGGTCTCTATCGATGGAGTGCAATTCAACGCGGATAGACGCGGATTGAAACGGATTTACGCGGATTTTGTAAAACGATATTGTTTTCGCTTGATCCGTGTCGATCCGCCTTGTGTCCGCGTTAATCCGTGTTGAATTGCTTTGTTATGTTCAATCATCTTCCGCCGCTTCCGTGGGAAGGGGGATGCCGTAGTCGGCGATCTTCTTGCTCAGGGTCTTCCGGGTGATCCCCAGGGCCTCGGCGGCACGGCTCCGGTGGAAGCCGTTCTTGTTCAGTATTTTCATGATGTGGAGCCGCTCGACGCTCTCCAGGGAGGTCTCCCCGGTTTCCGGCAACACCTCGGGGCTCTCCGGAGTCATCAGCGGGAAGAGGTCGGCCGTGACCTCCTCCCCCCTGGCCAGGATGACGGCGCGCTCGATGACGTTCTCCAGTTCGCGTACGTTCCCGGGCCACGAGTAGTGGGCCAGGAGCCGGAGCGCATCGTCGGTGATGCTGCTGACCCTTTTCTTGGTCCGGCGGGAGTACTTCTCGATAAAGTGCCTGGTCAGGGGCTCGATATCCTCCTTCCGCTCCCGCAAGGGGGGGAGGGTGAGGTTGATGACGTTCAGCCGGTAGTAGAGGTCCTTGCGGAACGTCCCCATCTTGACCTCGTTGGCCAGCTCCTTGTTGGTGGCCGCCACCAGGCGGATGTCCACCGCTTTCGGTTTCGTGGAGCCGACCGGCATGAACTCCCGCTCCTGGATGACCCGCAGGAGCTTGGCCTGCAGCGACGGGCTGATGTCGCCGATCTCGTCCAGGAAGAGGGTGCCCCCCCCGGCCTCGTCCAGGAGCCCCTTCTGGGTTGCCACGGCGCCGGTGAACGCGCCCCGGATGTGGCCGAAGATCTGGCTCTCCAGCAGGGTGTCCGAGAGGGCGGCGCAGTTGATGGAGACGAAGCGGCGTTCCCGGCGGGGGGAGTGATAGTGGATGGCCCGGGCGATCAACTCCTTGCCGGTCCCCGATTCCCCCTCGATGACGATGTTCGCCTCGCTCTCG
>CAYSJJ010000084.1:14273-14582 GCA_964431365.1 uncultured Geobacter sp.
GTCAGCTCGTGGATCTCCCGGAACTTCCGGCTGGCAAAGACGATCTCTCCCGGGGCCGACTGCCTGATCAGCGCCTCTTTCAGCCCCCGGTTCTCGTTGATCAGGAACTCCCTCTCCAGCGCCTTCTCCACCACGCCGAGGATCTTCTCCTTGGGAAAGGGCTTGGTGATGTAGTCGTAGGCGCCGAGCTTGATCGCCTCCACCGCCGAATCGATGCTGCCGTAGGCGGTGATGATCACCGTCGGGAGCGAAGGGTAGAGCCTGCTGATCCTCTTCAGCACATCGATGCCGTCCATGTCGGGCATCCGG
>CAYSJJ010000085.1:0-2509 GCA_964431365.1 uncultured Geobacter sp.
GAATTGGAATAGCACATCCTGAGCGCGGGGACAATCGGCGTGTTACACGGCAGCGGCCAGCCTTGCTTCCTTCTTGCGGGGGAGGGGGGTGGGCCCTCTTCTGCCCGGTTTGCCGGCAGCGTCGAGAAACTTGACGGCCAGGCGCCGGGATTCGTCTCCGAGGTTGTAGATCTTCTTTCGATCATCCCAGGTAACGAGCCCCCTGCTCTCCAGCGTGATCAACAGCAGCAGCACTTCCCGTCTGTTGCACTGCAGCCTGAAGGCAAGATCCCGGATGTTCAGGCTGCTGTTCCCTTCGGCAAGGATATCAAGGAGCATGAGCGCCTTTTCCGTGGTCTGGACCATCTGCATATGCTTTTCTTTAATCATTGTTCGTCTCCTGGCTGAGAGATACCGACCTGAGTCTGCGGGCGCGGGCCGGGCGTAATCCGGCGTCCATAGGCTTGCTGACGACACCGACGTGGTGCCAGTATTGAAGCATCGCCTCCCTCATGACCTGGGAGACGCTTTTCCTGGTGACCCGGCTGACCTGTTGGAGCGCCCTTTTTTCGTCATCGTTGATGCGCAGGGATACCACGTTGTACTTGGGGGGCTTTTTCATGCTTCACGACTCCTCGTGTCAGGATGTCCGCCATGCCGAGCATATCTCTTGCGATGAACCTGCGAAGAACAGCGAGGGGAAAATTTAAATTTCACTGTGCGGAACATGGTTTCCATTATTGAAATTACGTGTACCGGATAAATCTTAATGTGTAAACAAAAAAATGCAGTTAGTGGAGGTAGAACAAGGTTATTTTGTTTTTCAGCCTTGATTCCAGGATGTTCAGCTTTGAACTCCTCTATTGAAAGGTGATATATCTATTTCGTATAGCGAAACATGGCCAAAAGGTTTTTCAGTTTGACATCCATCCACCTTTGTGCAAACTTTGTTTTGGCTGCATACGACGAATTAGGGAGTTGTCATGACGACGGTGAGTGTCGACCTGGGTGAGGAGAACGATCGACAGTCCGTGCGGGCTCTGGCGCGTGGGTTGGAAGTCCTGCGCTGCTTCAAGCCCGGAGACCGGCTTCTCGGGAACCAGGAGATCGCCCAGCGCACCGGTCTGCCAAAGCCGACCGTCTCGCGGCTGACCTACACCCTGACCGGGCTGGGGTATCTGAACTACTCGGAGAAGTTCGGCAAATATTATCTGGGGACAGCGGTGCTGGCGTTGGGGTACACCATGCTGGCGAACATGGATGTCCGGAAGATCGCACGGCCGTTCATGCGGGATCTGGCTGAATACGCCCAGGCGTCGGTGGCGGTAGGGGTGCAGGATCGGCTGAACATGCTGTACGTTGACGCCTACCGAAGCAGCTCAACGGTCACGTTGACCCTGGATGTGGGCTCGCAGATCCCCATTGCCACCACCTCCATGGGGCGGGCGCTGCTCTGTGCCCTGCCGGAAGAGGAGCGGAACGTGCTCCTGGATCAGATCCGGCTCCGGAACGAAGAGCAGTGGCCCAAGATCGAGGCTGGCGTCCTGCAGGCGCGCAAGGATTACGAGGAGAGGGGCTTTTGCTTTTCTCTGGGGGAGTGGAAGAAGGATGTCCACGCGGTGGCGACGGCGCTGGTTCCTGCCGACGGGTCAAGGATTCTTGTCTTCAGTTGTGCCGGAGCTGCCTTCCAGCTCCGCCGGCATATGCTCGAGGATGACATCGGCCCGCGACTGCTGAATCTGGTAACCAACGTCCAGGAGGCGCTGGACAGGATCTGACCAATCCCCCCCAATTAGTTTCAACCCATTCCCGCGGATTTCCGTTTTCCCCTGAGCACACTCTCTGGCAGGATGTTGAATAGCTCTGGTTGCTCAAAAATAGTCAGATCGTCGCACCCGCAGCAAGCTCCTGCGGAGGCGTAGCAGCGCTACGCCGCACAAAGGAGCTTGCGAGGACGGCGGCGAGATGGCTGTTTTTCAGCAACCTGCTAGTTGTCGAATAAAAGTTTGCGTTCCAGGTCCATGGAGTGGGAGATGCGCTTTGCATCTTCCACGGTGATGAGATCCTGCTTGCAGAGCTGCAGCAGGTGCTGGTCCAGGGTCTGCATCTGGTAGAGCGAGTTGCCGGTTTCTATGTGCTTTTCGATTTCGTCCAGCCGCCCTTCCCGGATGCAGGCCTGGATTGTCGTCGTGGCGCGCATGATCTCGACGACCGGGATGATGCTCTCGCCGGATTTCCCCTTGACCAGGCGCAGGGAGACGGTGGCGACCAGGATGTCCGCCAGGCGCTGCCGGAGGATCTCCTGTGCATCAGGCGGGAAGTTGCCGACGATGCGGTTGATCGTGGAGACGGCCCCCTGGGTGTGCAGGGTCGACAGGACAAGGTGACCGGTCTCAGCGGCCTTGATGCAGGCATCGATGGTATCCTTGTCGCGCATCTCCCCCACCATGATCACGTCCGGGTCCATGCGCAGAGATGCCGTCAGGGCCGCGTTGAAGCTGTTCGTGTCGATGCCTACCTGGCGCTGGAT
>CAYSJJ010000085.1:2519-11875 GCA_964431365.1 uncultured Geobacter sp.
CGATGGGGTCTTCGATGGTGATGATGTTGTAGCTGTACTGCTCGTTCAGGAAGCGGATCATGGAGGCCAGGGTCGTCGATTTCCCGTTGCCCGTAGGGCCGGTGACGAGGATCAGTCCGTTCGGCGCCTTGGCGATCTCTCCGAGAACGGGGGGGAGGTTCAGATCCTCGAAGGTGCCGATATGGGGAGGAATGACGCGCATGACGATACCGAAACAGCCCCGCTGCCGGAAGATGCTGACCCGGAAGCGTCCGCCGCTTGGCAGCGCATAAGAGGCATCGAGCTCCTTCAGGTCGTTGCTCAGCTGCAGGCCGTTCTGCTCCAGGATCTGCGAGGCGATGAATTCGGTATCCGCTGCCGTGAGACTCGGCATCTTCGAGCGGATGAGCTGTCCCCGACCCCGGAAAAAGGGAGGGTTGTCCACCTCGAAATGGAGATCCGAAACTCTCTTCTGGAAAGCGATTTCCAGGATTTGATGCAGGATGTTCAGGTCCATGACGGTCCTTTGCGCAGGTAGCGTTCGCGATTCGGCTAGAGTGATTGTACCGGGTTTTCAGACTTTTTTCGATACAGGGCGTTGTCCAGCACTATGCCGGCATGGCATGACAACGTATCCAAAAGGTCAACGGGTATGGCTGAGTCGGCTCTGTCGCCGAAATCACAGTAGGTAAGGGCGATGACCCGGCCAAAACTCTTGATGGGGGCCAGGAGTATTTTTGAGGAACGCGGAGCGCCAATATCCGCATAGAGATGACTCGTCAGGAGCGGGTCGCTGTTCTGGCCATAGAAGAGAGTGCCCCGTTCGATCGTCTCCTGAAAAATTGAAGGTTGGCCAAGGGGGACCTTGAAGAGCAAAAGGGGAGTGGGCCCGGCGCTCTTGTCCCCCCTGACGCCGATTCCCCGTTCGGCAATCAGCTCCGTCCTGGCGACCACGAGGGTGACGGATCGTTCGAACATGGCAGAGGCGAATTTCAGGATCGTACACGAGATCTCCGGCGCTGTCGAAAGTGTGCCGAGCTCACGGATATGTTCCACGAACAGTCGCAACATCTGCTGGTCCTGACTGGGCCGAGTGGTGGTCAGCCAGGCCTGCAGGGCCTTCATGAACTCGATCGCATCCGTGGCAACCGTCTCGTTCCGTTCTTCCTTGCTGGGCCTGGGGACGATCCCGCTCAGTCCCGCTCCCATGGCCTGTAGCGAAAAGGTATAATCCCGTGGCGACACAAGCTGCAGGATCGAGATCTGCGGATATCTGGTCTTTTTCTGGTGCCACAACTCCATGATCTTTTCCGCGGTGAATCCTTCGGCCGCCCTTTCCGGAGAATCGATGATGAGAACCGGGAGCCGCTCTCTGGCAAGGGACTGGTCGACAATATGATCGATATTCGCCTCGTCGTCCGTTGTGAAGGCAAAGATGTCCCCGTGCCTGCAGACCGTCATGACGGCATGTTTGATGAGTGTATCCTGACTGAGCAGTATGACCGCCAGAGGCGGGCCGGCCGATGCCTGCTCTGTTCCCTCCTTGGCCGTTCGCGAAAGGGTTACCAGGAAGGCCAACAGGCTTTCCTGCGCACCAAGCGGCATCTCCTTCAGTTCGCCGGCGAGCTCCTGGCGATGGGGTTCGGCAGGATCGTAGGCCTTGACCCCCAGGAATACATCCGGGATCTTCTTCTCCAAGGCGTCGAGATCACCCAGCCCTAGGTCGTCGGCCGTGAGTGTCGGGAATTCAGGAGTCGCCGGTCCCCCGTCAGTTGCTTCATCCACCTCGGCCGACTCTTCTTCGGGAAGGGTCCCGTCCCGCATCTTTTCGTCGTAAATGCGCAGGGCATCCATCAGGACCCCTTGCGTGTCGACGTTGATCTCCTTGCTCATCCTCTCCGGATAGTACCGGTATCCGTCGGAGACCTGGGTCGGAGCCACTTCCAGGCTGAACGTCCCCCGCTTCCAGGTCAGTATTTCCACAACCGTCAACTCGATAAGGTGCTCCAGCGCCTGATAGGCATCGTCTTCGCCGACGAACCCGTTTTGCACGAGGGTTATGATCAACGGCTTGCGATCCTTCCCCGCGTTTTCCTGTTCCCGCAGGGCGGTTTCGAGCGTTTCCCGGGGGATGAGCTGCCTCTCGAGAAGGATGTTCCCTATGCGTAGACTGTTATTCAGATGGTTTGCGCTGACGATGTAGCCGTCCTTGAAGACCAGCCTGCTTTCACCCTTGCGGCTCTTGACGCTCAGGATGCCGGATTTCCTCGTCGAATGGAGCAGCTGCATCACATCGACTATGGGCATGTGCTCTAAATCGCCGACAAAGGACATGTACGCTAACCTTTCCGTACCAAGATATCGCTGCTGGTGGGGGGGCAGGGGGGTGCCCGTCGATCCATAAGATTATAGGTCAATTCATGGCGTCTGCAAGAAAAAGCCCCTACGTGGAGGAATCCTCGTAGGGGCAGATGCTAGTGGAAAACTTAGGGGCGGGGAACGGTCACTGGCAGCAGACGTTCTGTTCCCGGGCCGCCTTGGTCTCGTCCAGCCGGGAGATGGGGGTGGTCACCGGCGCCCGTTTCAGGACCTCCGGCTCCTTCTCCGCCAACTCCGCCGCCTCGCGCATGGCGGCTATGAAGGCGTCCATGGTGGCCTTGGATTCGGTCTCGGTCGGCTCGATCATGATCGCCTCCTTGACGATCAGGGGGAAGTAGACCGTAGGTGGGTGGAAGCCCTTGTCGATCAGGTACTTCGCGATGTCGATGGCGTGGACGTCGTGCTGCAGCTGCCTGCTGGCCGAAAAGACGCATTCGTGCATGCAGGTCTGGTCGTAGGGGAGGTCATACAGGTCCTTCAGCCGGCTCATGATGTAGTTGGCGTTCAGGACCGCCTGCTCGCTCACCTGGATGAGCCCCTCCCGCCCCATCATCAGGATGTAGGCGTAGGCCTTGGCCATGACGCCGAAGTTGCCGAAGAAGTTGGCGGTGCGGCCGATCCCCTCCGGGTTCTCGTGCTCCACGGTGTAGGCGCCGGTGAGCTTTTTCACGATCCGCGGGACCGGCAGGAAGGGGATCAGCCCCTTCTTGACCCCCACCGGGCCGCTCCCCGGACCGCCGGCCCCGTGGGGGGTGCCGAAGGTCTTGTGCAGGTTGACGTGGATGACGTCGAAGCCGACGTCGCCGGGACGGACCTTGCCCAGGATGGCGTTCAGGTTGGCGCCGTCGTAGTAGACCAGGGCGTCGACGCTGTGGGCCAGGTCGCAGATCTCCTTGATGTGCGGGTTAAAGAGGCCGAGCGTGTTGGGGCAGGTCATCATGACCGCTGCCACCTCGCCGTTCAGGGCCGCCTTGAAGGCGTCCAGGTCCATGTCCCCGTACGGGGCGGTGGGGATCGTGATGATCTCGTAGCCGACCATGGCCGCGCTGGCAGGGTTGGTGCCATGGGACGAATCCGGCACGATGACGTATCTTTTCCGGTTCCCCTTGGCCTGGTGATAGGCGGCGATAAGGAGCATGCCGGTCATCTCGCCGTGGGCGCCGGCCAGCGGCTGGGTGGTCACCTCGTCCATGCCGGTGATCTCGGCCAGCAGGCCACCCAGTTCATACAGAAGGCCGAGCGATCCCTGGGTAAGCTTCTCCCCCCCTGGCAGGAGCCCGGTCATGGGGTGGTACGGGGCAAAGAGGTTCGCTGCCGCTTCCAGTCCCTTGGCGTTGTACTTCATGGTACAGGAGCCCAGGGGGTAGAAGTTCGTGTCCACGGAGTAGTTGCGGCGCGACAGGGAGGTGAAGTGGCGGACCGTGTCCAGCTCCGAGAGTTCGGGAAGGGCGGGCGCTTCGCTCCGGAGCAGCCTCTTCGGCAGCGCCTTGGCCTTGGGGACGTCGCTGGCCGGGAGCCGCACACCGCGCCGGCCTGCTACACTCTTTTCGAAGATCAGCTCCATAGGATGCTCTCCAGCTCTTTGGCCAGCAGATCGATCTCCTGCCGGCTCCGTTTTTCCGTTACCGTGACCACCAGATAGTTGTCCGCGTCCTGGTAGTACATCCCCAGCGGCACGCCGGCGGCGATCCCCTTGGCCAGGAGTTTTTCCACCACCTTGGTGGCCCGCATCGGGAGGCTCAGGGTGAACTCGTTGAAGGTGGGTGAGCCAGCCAGCACCGTTACCTCCCGGATGCTCGCCAGGACCGCCTTGGCATACTCGGCCTTTTCGAAGTTGAGGCGGGCCAGGTCGGCAAGCCCCTGTTTCCCCATGAGCGAGAGGTAGATGAGACCGCGAATGGCGCAGAGGCTCTGGTTGCTGCAGATGTTGGAGGTCGCCTTGTGCCGCTTGATATGCTGCTCCCGGGCCTGCAGGGTGAGCACGTAGCCGCGCCGACCCTCACGGTCGACGGTCTCGCCGATGATTCGGCCGGGGAGGTTGCGGATGTATTTCTTCCGGGTGGCGATGAAGCCGAAAGAGGGGCCGCCGAAGGAGAGGGGATTCCCCAGGCTCTGGCCGTCTCCCACCACGATGTCCGCCCCCATCTCGCCCGGGCTCTTGAGAAGTCCCAGGGAAACGGGGTAGACGGAGGTGATGAGGAGCGCCCCCTTGGCGTGGGCCGCCTTGGCCACGTCGGAGAGGTCCATCACCCCGCCGAAGAAGGTGGGATTCTGCACGATGATGGCCGCTACCGAGTCGTCCAGGGCCGCCAGGCAGTCGGGCTTGTTCAGTGCGCCGTCCAGGGGGGAGAGCTCGATGATCTCCACCTCAAGGTTTGCCAGATAGGTCTTGAGCACCTCGCGGTAGAACGGGTTGGCGGAGCCGTCCAGGATCAGCCGGTTCCTGCCGGTGATCCGCAGGGACATGAGGGCCGCTTCGGCCACGGCCGTACCGCCGTCGTAGAGCGAGGCGTTGCTCACCTCCATGTCGGTCAGGCGACAGATGGCGCTCTGGTACTCGAAGAGGGCCTGCAGGCTCCCCTGGGAACACTCGGGCTGGTACGGGGTGTAGGCGGTGTAGAACTCTGACCGGCCCGCCAGGTGATCCACGGCGGTGGGGATCAGGTGGTCGTAGAAGCCGCCGCCGATGAACGGGATGACCCCCTGGGCATTGCTTCCGGCAAGTGAGGTCATCCGCTCCAGCATCTCGAATTCCGACATGCCGGCCGGCAGGTCGAACGACTTGGCCCGCAGCTTCTTCGGGATCGGCTTGAACAGGTCGGCAACGCTGTCGACGCCGATGGCGGCGAGCATCTCCTTTTGTTCCTCAACAGTGTTGGGGCAGTAGCTCATTGTAGCTTCCTTGGCGGTTGCTGAAAAACAGCCATCTCGCCGCCGTCCTCGCAAGCCTCCTTGTGCGGCGTAGCGCTGCTACGCCTCCGCGGGGCTTGCTGCGGATGCGACGATCTGACCATTTTTGAGCAACCTTGAGTTCTCAAAATAAAGGCAAACTTTAGCTCGCAACCTGCTACAGGCCTTTCAGGTACTCCTCGTACTGGGCCTTGCTCATCAGGTTCTTCAGTTCGGACGGGTCGGCTATCTCCATGACGGCAATCCAGCCGCCATCCTCAGGAGAGTCGTTGACGATCTCCGGGGTGGTTTCCAGTGCCTCGTTGACCGTCACCACCTTGCCGGAAACCGGCGCATAGATGTCGCTGGCCGCCTTGACCGACTCGATGCCGGCCAGCACCTCGAACTGTTTGGCGCTCTTCCCCACAGCCGGCAGTTCCACGAAGGTGATGTCTCCCAGTTCATGGGCCGCATGCTCGCTGATGCCGACGGTGGCGATCCCGTCCTTGACCTTGACCCACTCGTGTTCCTTGCTGAAGAAGATTTCCATACACCCTCCTTAGGAATTGCTACCTTGATATGTTCACTATGAAAAATAAATAGCGCAAAGGCGTATCTCACACCTGTTCGCTCCGCTCACTGGAGCACACGGAGATCACGGAGATTACCGAGAAAGGCGTTAGCTACAAAGCTGTCAGGTTTTCTCTGTGTGCTCTGTGAGAGACCGCCTCTTGTTCACGACCTCAGCGAGCCGCCTTTGTAGAACGGCAGGCCACAGACGGCCGCTTCCATGGAGACGTTTTCGTGCCTGATGGTGAGCGGTGTGCCGATCGGCGCCAGTGCCGGCGGTACGAAGCCGAGGCCGATGCCGCAGCCGAGCATGGGGGAGAAGACGCCGCTGGTGACCTCGCCGACCGTTCCGGTGGCGTCGCAGATGCTGTAGCCGTGACGGGGTGAGCGCCTGGATGAGACCGCGAAGGGGACCTTGACCCGGGAGAGTCCCGCGCTACGCTGGGCCAGGAGCGCCTCCCTGCCGACGAACTCCTTGTCGAAGTTGACGAATGTCTCCAGTCCCGCCTCCAGAGGGGTGATGGTCCCGTCGAGGTCGTTGCCGTAGAGGCTGTACCCCACCTCCAGCCGGAGCACGTCCCTGGCGCCGAGGCCGGCCGGTTTCACCCGGTCGTCCGCCAGCAGCAGTTCCCAGAGTTCGACCACCTTCTCCGCCGGAAGGAAGATCTCGTACCCCAGCTCGCCGGTGTAGCCGGTACGGCTGATGATGGCGTCCGCGCCCAGCACGGTGCTCTTCACGAATTTGAAGTAGGGGAGTTGGCCAAGGGACTGGCCGAAAAGGGCAACCATGATCTCGCGGCTGCTGGGGCCCTGCAGGTCGAGCTTGCCGGTGGCGGAGGAGATGTCGGTGAAGTCCGCGCCGGCCTGCAGCCTCGATCTGATCACGCTGAAGTCGTTGTCGCTGGTGGCGGCGTTCACCACGACCATCGCCTCCTCCTCTGCCAAGCGGAAGACGATCAGGTCGTCGATGATCCCCCCGTTTTCGTTCAGGAGGAAGCCGTAGCGGGAGCGGCCGACCGGAATGCTCTTGACCGAGAAGGTGAACACCCCCTCCAGGCCGCCGGCCTCCAGATCCCCCCGATAGATGAACTCCCCCATGTGACAGATGTCGAAGAGGGCGGCCCGTTCCCGGCACCAGCGGTGTTCAGCGAGGATGCCGCTGTACTGGATCGGCATATCCCAACCGCCGAACGGTGCCATGAGGGCGCCTAGTTTTACATGGGAGGCTGCGAGGGGGGTACGCTTCAGGTCGTCCATAGAGAGGCGCTCCGGCGGGGGATTTGGTGGGGCACACTGTAGAATATTTGCTCCCCTTTGTAAACTGATTTTCGGCAGATGGCAGGGGGAGGGGATGTGCGCTCAATGCCAGTAAATCAAGGTGGTTGCGGCTGGCGGACACGGCCGCCAGCCAGCGGCAGCGCATCGTTGTCGTCGGGGACACTAGGGCTCTTCCCTGTTGGTAAGAAGGCGCCACCCTGTGCCGGCCAGATCGACCAGGCCATCCAGGGTCCGACGGTAGAACCTGCGGACCGGCATCCGGTTGAGGAGGAGGCCGCCATCACCCTGCTCCAGCCTGACCCGATCGCCCGGGAGGATCTTGATCACCTCCTGGTAATTCTCGCCGCCGATCCCGAACAGGAAACGGTACTTACGCTCTCCGGCCTGGCAGGCAACAATGATCACCGTAGCCAGGGGATCGCCGTTCTTGTAGTCGAAACGGGTCGTGGCGGTGACAAATCTCCCCTCCACGGCGCCGGCGGAGGCCAGGAGCGACTCCACCGTGACCTCCTTCGGTTTCAGTGCCCCAAGGGACGGAAGGCCCCACGGCCTGTAGGGGCGGGCGCTTCGTTCAGCGTGGTGGGAGCTTCGCTCCAGCAGGATGACCACGTTGTTGTTGATGGGGCCGCCGATGGAGTGGGAGAGACCGGCCTGGAACCGTCCTTCCCGGATGAGGCGGTGGTTTTCCACCACCTGGACCATGCCGGTCGCCCCCAGCGGGTGTCCGCGCCCCTTGAGCCCGCCGGTCAGGTTGGTGGGAAACATCCCCTGTTCGCCGGTGAGCGAATCGTCCAGCAGGGACTCCAGGAGCCGGTGGCGGGGGAAGAGGCCGAGATCGACCATGTTGATGGGGCCGAACCCGTTGAACGGATCGTGCATGTTTACATGCAGTTTGCCGGCAAAGGAGCGGATGTTCTTGATCCCCGCCATGCCGTAGGCCTCGGCCGCCGCCCGGACCGTGGCCGGGAAGGAGTGGAAATAATTCCGGTCGGCAATGGTCGGGATGTCGGTTGCGCTCCCCACGCCGGCCACCATCGTCTCTTGGGGCCTGGCGGTGAGTATGACGGCGGCCACCCCGTCGGACATGGGGCAGTAGTCGTGGTAGCGGAGCGGCCACCAGTACCGGTAGTTCTTGCCGGTGACTATCTGGCGATGGTACTCGGCCACCGGGATCTCGAAGCGGAGGTGGGCCTCGGGGTTGCGTGACGACAGACGATGGGCGCGCTCGGTGAGCATGGCGGAGAAGGCGGTCCATTCGGTAGGGGTGAGGCGGAGCCGTTCCATGAGAGCCCGGGCCACCAGGGCGCCGCAGGCGGGCATGGTCAGGCCGAACTCGGACTCGTCCCGGTCGATGACGCCGGCGACGATCCTGGTCGCCTCCAGGGTGGAGGCGTCGCTCATCTTCTGGATGCCGATGGCCAGCACGTGGTCGCAGCGGCCCGACGCCACCTGCAGGTATGCCTCCTCCAGGGCGGAGGCCCCGGACGACGAGGCGGTGTCGATGAGCACCGATTTGGCCCCGGAGATGCCGAGGACGCCGGAGATCTTGGCGGCGGTGTTGTCGACGCCGGAAAAGGCGGCCGGGTTCTGTGAACCGACCACGACCGCGTCTATCTCGCGGCGGCGGATGGGACTGTCGCCGAAGATGGCGTCGACCCTGGCGGCCAGTTCCAGGAAGGTACAGGCTCCAAGTTCCTTGTCGGTGTAGCGTCCGACCGGCGCCATCCAGGATGCGGCCATGTAGACCGGGCGGGGCGTGAAGACCTTTTCCATGGGCTCCTCCATGCAGATGAGTGTACCCGATTACACCCCGGCGGCAAGGGGGGGGAAGAGCGTGCTTGCCAGCAGGCCGCCTCTCTGCTATCTACTTCACGTTACCTGTTTTCTATCTATGCGACGGAGGTCCGTATGGCGGTGCAGTTGAAAAACGTGGTGGTCTTTGTCCGTGACCTGGCAGCGGCCAAGGTCTTCTATCAGGAACGGCTGAAACTGCCGCTTTCCCAGGAGAGCCAGATGATGATGGAGTTTTTCCCCGGCGGCGGGACCACCTTCGGCGTGGCCATGGCCGTGCACGAGGCGGCTTTTCCGCTGGTTGGGAGGCACACCGGCGTGACGCTCCGGGTGGACGACATCGAAGGGCTCTGCCGGGAACTGGAGGCCGCAGGCGTGAAGTTTGCCGAGCCGCCGGAACGGTCGCCGTGGGGGATCATGGCGGTTGTGGAGGACCCGGACGGCAACCAGATCGCCCTGGTGAACAAATA
>CAYSJJ010000085.1:11975-14511 GCA_964431365.1 uncultured Geobacter sp.
TCATGGCGGTTGTGGAGGACCCGGACGGCAACCAGATCGCCCTGGTGAACAAATAACACCGGATTAATGGAGATTCGGCAGTTGAAAGCCACCTGCATTCGCGCGGACGGGCTATTTCTGCAATTCTGAGCTCATTTCGCTAAGAATTGCAGAAATAGCCCTAAGGCGCTCATTCCGGTAGCTTCCAACTGCCGTTCTTACGATTGATGGGGAACTCATGAAAATCGTTGACCGAAAACTGCTGGAACAGCTTTCAACCCAGGCCCGGGAAAATCCCCGGCTTCGGAAGAACTGGAACATCCATCCGAGCGACGACTTCTGCTGCCACCGGCTGCTGAACGCCATCGAGCCCGGTTCCTACATCCGGCCCCACCGACATCTGGACCATACCAAGGACGAAACATTCCTGATCGTGCGGGGACGACTGGGGGTCATCATGTTCGACGAGGCAGGCCTGGTCGCCAAGAAGGTCCTCCTTGAGGCGGCCGGCGATACCCTGGCGGTGGATATCCCCCACGGGCTCTTTCACACCGCCGTGAGCCTCGACCCGGGCACCATCTTTTTCGAGGCCAAGGCAGGTCCCTATCTCCCCCTGGCCGAAGGGGAGAAGGCCGGTTGGGCGCCGGAGGACGGCACTCCGGCCGTGGCCGCCTACCTCTCCTCCCTGGTCCAGCTCTTCTGAGGAGACCATGCGCCGGCTCCTGTCGCTGCTTATACTGGCTCTCGCCCTCGTTGTCTCCGGGATTCCCGCTGAGGCGGCCAGGCGTCCGCCCCCCCGACCTTTCACCGGCATCGGCCTCCTCGTCGTCCGCGCGGTCGGCTCCGATGGGGACGCTGCGCCGATCCCGCTCTACCGGCAACCGGGGCTCGACCGGATCGTCGAGCTCTCCCCATCGCGGCTGACCGGCCTTGATGCCATCCTTGCCGTGCAAAAGGGGGAACGGAGGGCGATCGTCACCGGGGTGCGCGGCCGATGGTGCCGGATCATTTACGACGATGCCGATCGGGAGGCGTGGCTGGAAAAGCCCCGTTCCTGGCAGTTCGTGCCGTGGGAGCGGTTTCTGAAAGGGCGTTTCGTCAGGTTCCTGCCGGGGCTCCGGAAAGGGTATGGCGTTGTCCGGCAGTCGGCTGCCGACACGGCTGCGGAACTGGTGCTCCCTGCCAAGAGCTCATCGATCAGGGTCCTGCAGGTCGACGACGATTGGGCAGAGGTGATGGTGGATTTCACGCGGATCGGCTGGCTGCGCTGGCGGGATCGGGATGGCCGGTTTCTCGTGGCGGTGGAGGAACGGGCCGGGACACAAAACCGTTGACCAACCGCCGGGTCTATGGTATTCGGATTGACATGTTCATCTCATCCAGCGTGAGTGCAGTGATTCGAGCTACCATCGCCGCGGCGATCGACGCCGCAGGTCTGCCCGCTGCCCGATCGTGAACTGACACCTGGTTCCAGCTCAACAAGAGGCCGTGGGAGTATCCCACGGCCTCTTTACATTTCAAGCAACGTTATCAAGGGAGGCAATTATGCGTTCAGACCTGGTACGGCCCGGCGCCGGCGAAATGACCTATGAAATCCGCAACATCGTCAACGTGGCGGAAAAGCTGCAGGCCCACGGCGTAACGATCAACTGGGAGAACATCGGCGACCCGATCGTCAAGGGGGAGGTCATCCCCAACTGGATGAAGGAGATCGTTGCCAAGGAGGCCATGTCCAACGACACCTGGGGGTATTGCCATACCCGGGGGGTGCTTGAGACCAGGGAATTTCTCTGCGAACTGACCAACAAGCGGGGCGGTGCCCGCATCACCCCCGACGACATCATCTTCTTCAACGGCCTGGGGGACGCCATTGCCAAGATCTACGGCTGTCTCCGGCCGGAGACGCGGGTGTTGATGCCTTCCCCCACCTACACCACCCACACCCTCGGTGAGTCGGGCAACGCCCACGCCGCGCCGATCTGCTACCAGCTGAATCCCGAAGACAACTGGGCGCCGGACCTGGAAGACCTGCGCAACCACGTCAAGTACAATCCCCAGATCGTCGGCATCATGCTGATCAACCCGGACAACCCGACCGGGATGGTCTACCCCGAGGAGACCCTCCGCAAGATCGTGGCCGTTGCCCGTGAGTACGATCTCTTCGTCATCGCCGACGAGGTCTACAACAATATCGTCTACAACGGGGAGAAGACGGTTCCCATCTCTGACGTGATCGGCGATGTCCCGGCCATAGCCCTCAAGGGGATCTCGAAGGAGTTCCCGTGGCCCGGTTCCCGCTGCGGCTGGATCGAGGTCTACAACTACGGGAAGGACGAGCGCTTCCAGAAGTACATCAACGCCATCCTCACCACCAAGATGAACGAGGTCTGCTCCACCACCCTTCCCCAGAAGTGCATACCGGCCATCATGAAGCATCAGGAGTACCCGGTCTACCTGGAGGAGCGAACCAGGCGCTACGAGCAGTTGAGCAACATCACCTACAATTTTCTCCGTGAAGTCCCCGGTCTGAACGTCAACCGGACCAACGGCGCCTTCT
>CAYSJJ010000086.1:0-1417 GCA_964431365.1 uncultured Geobacter sp.
AGTTCAATAACAGTGTCGATAGAGTATGCGCCGATGCCACGATTGAATACGAAATTCAACCCTTGATCACGCCTTTTTTTGTCTTTCAGTAGTGACTCAAGATACCGGGATCGCGGAAAATCCGGCAACGCAATCGGCAGGTGCAGAGCTGACAGCAGTCCGACGACCCTAGCTGCGTCTGCATCCGACGCGTGCCCGTAAGCCGCCGATAGATGGGCTGCCTGTGCCATTCCGATGGCTACCGCTTCGCCGTGAAGAAATTGCCGGTACCCTGTAAGCGCCTCCACCACGTGCCCGAGCGTATGGCCATAGTTGAGAACGGCCCTCAGCCCCCCCTCACGCTCGTCCAGCTCGACTATGCGGGCCTTGATGGCGCAGGAACGTGCGATTACCGTCCGAAGCAGCGCCGGAGCCCGGCCCAGCAAGGCCTCTGTTTTGGCCTCCAGGAGGTCAAAAAAATCCCGATCAAGGGCAACTCCGTACTTTACGATTTCGGCAAGACCGGCCAGATATTCCCGCTCAGGAAGGGTATCCAGGGTCTCGGTATCGATAAGGACCAGACGCGGCTGATGAAAGGCACCAATAAGATTCTTGCCGAGCGGATGATTGATGCCGGTTTTGCCGCCGACGCTGCTGTCCACCTGGGCGAGGAGGGTTGTCGGCACCTGGACGAAGGGGATACCTCGAAGGAATGTGGCCGCCGCATAGCCGGCCATGTCTCCGACAACGCCACCACCAAGCGCCACCACGAAACCGTCACGCGTAACCCCACCGGCGATGAGTTGATCGTAGATTGAATTCAGGGTTTCCGCATTTTTGTATTTTTCACCATCGCTCACCTCAACCGCGAGTACGGCAAAGCCGGCAGCCTCGAGAGACGAGTGGACCGCTCCCCGGTACAGAGCCCCAACCGTGGGGTTGGTAATTACTGCCGCCTGCCTGCCAAGCCCGACAGCACGGCACAGCTCGCCGAGGTCACGCACAGTTCCGGTTCCAACGTGAATCTGGTAACTACGGTCGCCAAGACCGACTGTAACGATTTCTGCCATCAACACTCCCTCTTCAACCATCGAACAATTACATCCACAACCTCGTCAACCGATTTGCCGGCCGTATCAACCTCCAGATCGGCCTCGGCATAGAACAACTCGCGCTCGGCAAGGAGCAGCCTAACCCTAGCCTCGGTATCATCACCCTGTAGAAGCGGCCGAGTTGTATCACCGCACAGTCGTGACCGGACTTCTTCGCAGGAAACCTTGAGGTTGATCACGTTTCCGAAGCTCTTCATTACCTGACGATTTTCAGGCGCGATGACCACTCCACCACCGGTGGCCACTACCTGGCCGTTCTGTCCGGCTATGGTCTTAAGCACCCGACTTTCCATGGCACGGAAATGGGGTTCGCCGTATCGAGAAAA
>CAYSJJ010000086.1:1427-12436 GCA_964431365.1 uncultured Geobacter sp.
CGTCACCGAGAGGCCTGCTTCCTCTTCGATGGCCACATCAAGATCAATGAAAGGAACAGAGAGAAGATGAGCAAGCCGCCTGCCGACAGCGCTTTTACCCGCCCCCATGAAACCGGTGAGAAACAACGGCTTCATCAGAATTCGCTCAGGTAGTCGAGGTACGAAAAAAAATTCCGCTGCATTTCGGTCATGCTGTCGCCGCCGAATTTCTCAACAAAAACCTCTGCCAGCGCAAAGGCAGTCGCTGCCTCCACGACTACGGCTGCGGCCGGTACGGCACAGACGTCGGAACGCTCAACAGTTGCCTCGTACGACTCCTTGGTATCGATATCGACAGAGCGAAGTGGCTTGTAGAGAGTCGGAATCGGCTTCATGGCGGCACGGAGCACGATCTCCTCACCGTTGCTGATCCCCCCCTCTATTCCCCCGGCATTGTTGGTCTTGCGGAAGAATCCGGGGGACTTCCCTTTGACGATCCTGGCGGAATCGTAATAAATCTCGTCATGGACTTTGGAACCGGGGAGCCGGGCGGCTCCGAAGCCGCATCCAATCTCCACACCTTTGATGGCCTGGACCCCCATCACGGCAGCGGCCAGACGGGAGTCGAGCTTCCTGTCCCAGTGGACATGGCTCCCAAGACCAGCAGGCAGACCGCTTACCACGATCTCGACGACACCGCCAACGGAATCGCCAGCCTCCTTCATCCGATCAATATGCTCCTTCATCAAGGTCTCGGCAGCCGTATCCCAGGTATAGAGCTCCGAGCGGGCCGCCAACTCAATCAGATTGGTCAGCGGTACATTGGGCCGTTTGGCGACGACCCCCCCCACTTCGGCAACAAAACCGTTAACCGTCACGCCAAACTGTGACAGAAGAGCCTTGGCAACACTGCCGACCGCAACCCGCACCGCTGTCTCCCGTGCGCTGGCCCGTTCCAGGATGTTCCGAACATCCCGGTGATCGTACTTCATCGCCCCGGCAAGGTCGGCATGGCCGGGACGGGAGCGGGTAACGCGGATCTTGTCGTTCAGATGCCGTTCGTAGGGGGACATCTTCTCCTGCCAGTTCTCCCAGTCGCGGTTCTTGACCGCCAGGGTCACCGGCGAGCCGATGGTCTTACCCCAGCGCACCCCGGACAGGATATCAACCTGGTCTTTTTCGATCAACATGCGCCCGCCACGGCCGTAGCCACCCTGGCGGCGGGCAAGATCAATATTGATACTCTCTTCTGCTATTGGAAGGTTTGACGGTAGTCCTTCGATAATAGCGGTCAGTTGGGGGCCGTGTGATTCACCGGCGGAAATGTAACGAAGCATTTTGTCTCCACTGTAAACAAATGCCAGGGCATCCCCTGGCATTTGCAGCTACCAATTTACATATTGCTGTCAAAAACCAAAAACTCTAAAAATTCCCCGTCACCGGGACCATTAGCGATGTCACCAATCCGCCGGGGCTTGTAACGCTAATGTCCAGCAAACCGGATTGTAACTTTGGAGTGGACCCGGCTGCCAAATTGACTGGCAAGGTGACGCCGTGCCCGGTATTCTGAGGCACGGTATAGTCTGTGAAACCTGTCAGTGTGCCAAATGGAGCCGTAATAGTTATCTTTGTACCAGACGCCATCGTATTGCCATTGAGATCAGTTACCGTTATCAGCATAGATCCTGGTGCCGTGATAGGAGAAGGATTACAGGTGATCAAGGCTGCATCAGTTGACATGACCAATTCGCTGTTGGAAAAAATATGCTTAGATTTTGCGCCTTGCACAGTCGATGGACGAAGAACGCCATTAAAAATCCCATCCGGGCCATTGAAAACCCCATCACTGTTAAAATCGATAAAGGGTTCATTAGCATCCCTGACACGATTAAAATTATCGTCACGATAAGCCTCCGATGTGTCAGTAAATTCGCCGGAATCCGCAACTCCGTTCCCATTGAGGTCGGTAAAGCTCTCCTCGCCAACGGCATAAACAAGAACAGTGAAACGACCGTCAGCTATTCGTGGCGATTGGCTTGTCCAGTCAACAGAACAGGCCCCATTGACCGTAGTACACGTAGGCTGGATAGCTCCCGCCTCTGTAGTAAAGTATACCGCAGTGCCATCAGGTACAGGGTTATTGAAATGGTCTGCAAGTCGAGCAGTGACTTTGACAGCGACACCATCATGATCGAACGACTCGGAGTTCAGGTTAGAGAACGAGATTGAAAGGCTGTCCTGATCTGGTAGTCCTGTCGACACAGTTAATTGATCGGACTGGGTAAAAATGCTCGTCCCTCTGACTTGAGCGGAAACCCTGACTGTTGTGGAAACAATCCCAGCATTTACGATAGTTTGCACCCTGCCGCTGCCATCTGTTGTCGCTGAAGATGGCAGCATTGTAATACCGCCAACGCTTGTATTCAAACTAAAATCAACGGTCTGATTGGATAGCGCCTGACCGGTCGTGTCTCTCACTTCAAAAGTGACAACAGATGTTTCCGACCGGCTTGCCCCTCCCGTCCCCTTTAGGGAGATAGTTGTTGGAGTAGCTGAAATGAATGAAATAGCATTAGGAGTTTTATCCACGACAGAAATTGGTGGTGGCGCAGTTGTGCCTGGCGTAGCTTTGATTGTCACTTGCTGAAATTGGGACAATCCTCCAGTTTTTGAATATATTTTAATTACTGTATCAGCAGCAACACTGACCGCCTGAAAGGTAACTGAAGCCTTTCCATCAGAACCGACACTCTGGGTCGTTGCCGACAACGCAACAATATCCGGACGGTCCGTTGAGAATGATATTTCGAGCCCTTGGGGATTTCTCCCTTTTGAATCTGCATAGGTAGCTACGGCCGTTCCTGTGGCGCCAGGTTCAAGACTCTGAGTAGCGGTAAGCGCCAAGGTCCCAGACAATTCAGAGTTACCACCGCCGCCACAACCGGCAAGAAATAAGATCAAAATCCATAGCGTTTTCCAGGCACGAAATCTCATTAATACCCCCACCAATTGGTATAGACGCAACTAACTCACAATCTTCGGTGTAATAAAGATTAGGAGTTCATTCTTGGTTTTATTCTTATTATTGGACTTAAAGAGCCATCCGAACAAAGGAATGTCTGCCAGGAACGGAACACCGGTATCGGTCTCTGTGTCCGAGTCAACATAGATACCGCCAATGACGGTCGTTTCACCGTTCCTTACCACCAACTCGGTGGTCGCTTCCTTTTTGTTGATCGGTGGCGGGGTGCCGCTCCCAGCCGAGTTATTGGAGGCCTTGATCTTCATGGAAACACTCCCGTCCGCCGTGATATGGGGGGTCACCTCCAACGTCAGGGCCGCTTCCACAAATTCTGTTTTGGTCCCCTCTGCCGAGACAGTCTGATAGGGAATGGATTGCCCTTGCGAGATCTTGGCAGCCTTGTTGTTGACCGTGAGCACCTTCGGTGTGGAAATAATCTTCACCTGGCCGATGGTGGCCGCCGCTGAGAGGCGCAGGTCCAACTGCACGTTGCTGGTCAGCTTACCGAAAGACATGCCGGTCGCCATGCCGCCGGTAGTAACTGTAGGCAACACCGTCGAAACAACACCGCCAAGAGATGTGCTCACCGAATTGAGATTGGCGAAGCTGGCAGAACCATCACGGTACGTCAGCCCCCACTGAATCCCGATGTCCCGGGTGAAGTTGGAGGAAGCCTCGACTATGCGCGCCTCGATCATGACCTGCTTCTCTGGCACATCAAGGGACTCCAACAGCCCCTTCATCTTCTTGATGACCGGTTCCACATCGACGACAATGACCTTGTTGGTGCGGGCATCCGAAGAAACCGATACATCCGTACGATACGGTGCTGATGATATGGCCTTGAACTGCTTTTCTATATCGGCAATGGCGGCAAAGTTGACGTCAAAGATATAGGTCTTCAAGTCCATTTTTTTCACTTCAGCCTGGATCCGGTCACGCTCCTCTTCGTCAAGAGATTTGATCTTGGACTTCGGCCTGATCTGGACGATGTTGCCGTCCCGCTGCATGGCCAGCCCCTTGTTTTCCATGATCACATCCAGTGCCTGGTCCCACGGCACATTGACCAGCTTCAGACTGATGGTCCCGGTAACATCATCGGATACCAGGATATTGAGGTTGCTAACCTCTGCGATCAATTGGAAGATTTTCCGAATGTCGGCGTCCGAGAACTCCAGACTTATGCGGCGGCCGTTGTACTTCTTTCCGCTTGCCGCACGTGGCGAATCGGAAACCGACTTTTCCGGTCCCCCCATCTCGTCCACAGCCTTGTCCACCTTCGGCTTGGTTGCGACCGCAGCCAACGGTTTTTCCGCCACTTGAGCATCGGCCTGATATATGTCTTTGAATTCCCAGATGACAAGGTCGTTTTCACGGGTAACGGTGGAAGGAGCATCTTGGCTGAGCTTTACCAGAAAACGGGCATCAGCCCCACCGCGAACCTTGACAAGGTAAGGTGTTACCCCCTGAACTACACTGGTGAAGCCACTGGTATCAAGGGATCGTTGCAGCCTCTTGGGGAGCTGACAGTTCTTCAATGTGAGCGAAACCCCTTTTGCTGCCTTCACGGGCTTGCCGACAACACAGTCACCACTGACACGGATTGCAATCCTGGCTTTTCCGTCCTTTTGTGAAAAATCAACGGCCTCGACCGTGGGAGTTCCAGCATGTGCTGTTTTTCGTGATGATGTAGGGGCAGAACCTTGCTCGACGGTCGGTTGCTTGGCAACGGGCGCGGCGACAGTCTCCTGCGTTGCTGGCACCGCTGTGAACGGCGTATCGGCAAATGCAACCATCAGGCCTTCATCTTTTTTGCTGATCTGATAGTAGGGAAGCACTCCCTTTTGTGCATCGAAAACGATACGGATCTTATCCGGAGAGGGTCCCAACCGAGCTTTGCCGACGCCAAAGCCGTCTATAGTGATAGTTTTTTCTGTCAGGCCACTCTTCACGCCTGGAATATCGATGACCAGGCGGTCAGGCTTGGTCAGTTTAAAGGAGTTGTAGGCGTCTACCCCCCCCTTTACCTCAACGCTGATGCCATCTGCAGTCTTAGTAATTGCCGTTAACAGTTTGCCCTCTGGAGCAGTTGCTTGAACAGCCTCGGCAACGCCCTGACCTGCAGGCTTATCTGCAACCGCCGCCTGGGGCAGTTGTGGCGCTGGATCTTTTACCTGCATTGACGGGGCTTCATCTTTCACTGGAGAATTGGCAGACGGCTCCGTATTTGTTTCGGATTGTTTCTGCGCAGCTATGACAGCGGCAGTCGTTGTCTGCGGGGTCAATGCTACCAAAAGTCTGCTTTTGTCCGCCGGATCTGAGGAAACTTTGAAATCCGTGTCCCGAGCCAAGGAGATTTCCACTCGACTAAGGGCGCCGGTCCCAAAACTGTGGCTGGAGACCTCTATCCTTTGCACATCCCCTTTGTTGATCTCCTGGATCCCCTTGGCTGGTCCGGGGAGAGTCTGGGCCAAATCAATAACCGCCTTGGCAGGATTCGCCATCCGGTAGAATGTATAGGTAAGGGGCTTGCTGGCAGAGATCTCGACTTGACTGCCGTCATCCGACACCTTAACGGCCGAGATCTCGGCTGTCGCATCCGGCAGTTGCGCTGCCTCTGGTTTGACAGCAGCCATACGTTGGGCACAACCGGTGGTAAGTGCTGCCAGCAATATGAGGAGCATGCTGCCTTGGCGTATTCTGGACCAGTACACTCTCATCTGAAAATCTCCTTACTTTTTCCTGGTCAGGGTAAGTTTAACGGTTCGTTTCCGGACATGGCCGTCGTCGTCGCGGAACTTCTCCACAATCTCCACGGAATTAGGGTTGACTTTGGCAACGGTACCGTCGCTATTGCCGACTGCCATCCCTTTCCTCACCACATAGGCCTTGCCGGAAGGGTCGATCATAAGTGCCCGGTTCTCATTGATGCCGGTAATGATGCCCACGACCTTAAATTTCTCGGTCTCATAACTCTGGATTGGCAACAGATCGCCTACCTTCTTCGCAGGCTGTTCGCCCTTTTTGTCTGTCGGCAAAGGAGCAGTGACCGCGGGCTTAAAGGGATCCTTCTTGGTCGCAAAATCAATTGCAGCCACGCCAGGTGTGCGTGCCGCAGATAGGGTTTTTTGCACACCTGCCTTGGCGCCACTCAACGGCTTCTGAATGGCAGACGCCGGCTTGGCAGGCTGCACACTCTGAGGAGGAGGCTCTTCCTTCTTGCACCCGGCGACCAGAGCAATCACAAGGGGGCAAGTCACCAATATGGCCGTGGCCCTATTTCTTCTTCTTGTCATCCTTGATCTCTTTCTTGTCGAGAAAACGGAAGGTTGTTGCCAGGCAGCTAACCTTAGCCATGGTGCGCCCCCTGTCCGTCTTTATTTCTGCAAAAGTAACATTCTGCATATTGACAATCCTGGGCAGGTTACCAACTGTTGTGAAGAAATTGGCGAGACTATGGTAAGAGCCGTAGACAACTATGTCCACAGGCACTTCGGCATAGAAATCCTTTGGCACATCCGGTTTGGGTGCAAATCGCAGGAAGTCGAGCCCAGCTCCCTTGCCGGCGCTCGTGATGCTGGTCAACAGTGACGGAATCTCCTTCTGGTTGGGAAGCTCGGTAAGAGCACTTTCCAACTCCTTCTGCAGCTTCTCATAATCCGCTTTGAACTTTGGCAGGTTGTCGGCAACCCGTTTTTTCTCCTGAACCTCAGCTCGCAGGCCATCCAATCTCGTCTGCAGTTCCTTCAGCTCTTTCATTTTCGGCTGAAGGAGTCCAAAGAAGAGGGCCGCCCCAATCAACAGCAGCACCGCAATCAGGATGATGACCTTCTGGCGGGTCGGCAGCTTCATTATTTTATCAATGCGTTGATCCATGCCTCGTCCTCAATGGTGACCTGCAACGTACCGTTTCGTTACTTCTTGGGGGGTTCCTCTTTCTTCAGGCCTTTCAGGAGACACGTGATGTCGAAACGTTTCAGCTTAACTCCGCTAACCTCAGCCTGCTCGGAAACCAGCAGTTCAACATTCGTGTAATCGGCTGATGCCTGAAGCCGACGCATGAAATCTGCAATCAGTTCCTCGCTGAAGGCAAACCCCGAGATGGACACCGTGCCGCCCGCCCCTTCGGCATACTTTGTCAACCAAAGCTTTTCCGGCACGACGTCACTCAACGTGGCCAGACGAATGGCTGGGCCGGTCTTCTCCTTACGGAGCTGTGCCAGCACATCAAGCTTCTTCTTCACTTCTGCCTGGAGCTTCTTGATGTTGTCAATTTCACCAATTTTCTTCTTGAGTTGCTGAATCTCACCCTCGGCAGAGACTATCTCATCCTTGGAACTGCTGATTTTCCCCAACGTTACGGAATACAAGGCAACAAAGATCAGCAGAACACCAACTACCGACACTAGGGCAATGGTAGTCTGCTGCCTTACGGTCTCTTTCTTTTTAGCCGCCCGGACAGGTAAAAGGTTTATCCTGATCATTTATCTCCGAGCCTCCTTATTGCCAAACCTACCGATACGGCCATCAGAGGCCCGATCTGTTCAAGGTAATTGGAATCAAATTCCTTTTCGTTGAACGTTATTTTCTGGAACGGGTTCATGATTTCGACAGGCAGGCCGAGACGCTGGCTTACAGCATCGATCAGGTGTGGGGTCTTGGCAGCACCACCACTGATCAGCACGCGGCTTATCTTTCCTTCTGTAGCATTCGAATTGTAAAAATCAAGGGAACGGCGTATCTCCAGCGCCAGACTTTCATTAACCTTGTCGATGATTTCCAGGAGCCTGGCCCCGGAAACGGTATCTCCAGTTATTTTCAGTCGCTCAGCCTCCTCACCGCTGAATCCGAACTGCTTCTGTATCTCCTCTGTGAACTGGTTTCCCCCCATCTGCACGTCACGGGTAAAAAGAGATGTGCCCGCCTTAACAACGTTCAGATTCATGATACTTGCACCAATGTTGATGAGCGCGCAGACCTCTTCCATAGTCACATCATAGTTAAGCTCGAAGGCGTTCTGCACGGCGAAGGAATCAACATCTATGACCACCAGCTTTATTCCTGCCTCGTTGAATACTGACAGGTAATCATTGATGATATCCTTCTTGCTTGCGACAAGGAGGACATTCATCTTGGAGGGATCAAGACCATCGCTTTCCAAAACCTGGAAATCCACGTGTACATCGTTGATGTCAAAGGGGATATACTGTTCAGCCTCCCAATGAATCTGCTCTTCGAGCTCTTCGGGCTGCATGGCAGGAAGTGCAATCTTCCTGATAATTATGGAGTTGCCGGAAACCGAACTGGAAGCGTCCTTATCCTTAACAGCAAGGCTCTTAAGGAGTCCCTTCACCGCCTCGACTACCGTATAGCTGTCCATGAGAGTATTGTCGACGATGGCTTCCGGGGGAAGCCGCCAAATACCGACGTTCTGCAGGGTATAACTCCCCTTTTGCTCCTTCAGTTGAACGAGCTTTACCGAACTAGACCCCACATCTATGCCAACCAGTTCTTTTTTCTTGGTAAAAAACATGTGTGACCCTGTCCCTGGTTAATGGTCCTGAAACACTTTATCCTTCTCAGCAAGGGTGAACCCGAGGGCAAGAATTATTTTTCGTTTCGTTTCCATACGGCAACTCTCCCCCTGCTCGATGCGGTCGATGGTCACCGGTGAAACACCTGCGAGGCGGGCAAGTTCGGCCTTGCTGATAAGTTTAGCCTCGCGGATCTTCTTAAGTGCGTTCTTGGCTTTCATGAAAATTCCATAAAGAATCTAGATGGTTCCGCAAAAATGTACAGCAATTAAGCGGATTGTCAAGAAATTTGGCAAAATTGCATTTAATAGAGACAAAAAAACGTAACACTATTAAAGCATTACGTTTTCCACTCTCTCCAATCTCCGATCCCCAAAGAAACAGGGTATTGATCTAATGTGTTTTGTTTCGTCCTTTCTGTGTTGAACTTAAGCACCTTTTTCAGTATGCGTACAAAACCGAAAGGAGTGCCCGCTCGTTAGGGTTAACTTCTTTTTCTCCTTGCACTTCTATCCGGTACATTCCTGGCACATGCTTAGGTGAAACACCGGAACTGGTTCCCGTTACTCCACTCCCCGAATCGAGGTAGTCTATACCTGAGGGATCTGAGTTCCCTGGTGTCGTATCAACGATCTTCGAATAGATTTTATAATTATTCCCAACGGCGGTTCCCATCAACGTAAAGGTAATATCCGGAGCCTGCTTCGGGTCGGAAGTAAGGGCGGATCCAGAACAGCTTGTCCACTGCGACGGCAGCTTATCCAGCTTCTGACTCAAACAACCGCTGGCCGGAATGGCAAGATTAATTCCACTGAAGCTTGAAGTGAGTGCCCCAGACGACTCTCCCTGCATGAGACGCGGAACAATCTCTTTGGAAAAGAACTCCACTCCACCGTGGGCTGCTTCAAGAGAGCTCTGGTAACGCTTCTGGGCTGACGATGTTGCAATCCCTTGGGAGATGAGGTAGAGAACGGCCATCGCAACCGTCAGACTTATAAGTGTCAGAAGGAGAGCGGTTACTAGAGCGATACCATCTTCATTGCGGAGTGATTTCATGACGGCCCGGCCTTACCTGTTGAGATTGCGAGGCTGTACTGCAATTTCATAAACCTTCCAGCGGTAATTCTTCCAGTCGCTCCCGACCGTCGAAGTGAGCGAGGTATTGTCCCACGTGTTGCCGAGACTGGCCATCCCTGCCGGAGCAACGACAATAGATGACGAAGGATAGGTGAATCCCCTGTCTTTCTGCCCTTCTTGAGCAAGGATATACGCCTTCACCTGTTTCAACTGCTGACGAATTTCAGCGGCAGACATGCCTGCCAGGCTGTCGGTATAGGTAAGGTTCCCGTCGTTGTTAACATCTAGGACAAAGGCAACCTGTAAATCAAGCACACAGTCTACCAGGGGGTAAAGCTTACTGTATCCGCCGCTGCCATGATCGATAGGGGCCTTGTAGAGGCTGCCGGTCCCCGGTGCGCAGCGCTGGGCGATGTCGCTGGCACGGTAGACGAAATAATCTGCCCTGTTGAAAGGCATTGCAAGGGGCTCGTTCGCCGGCAGGGCACCCGTCTCGTTTCGGATACCATACACGCTGAAGGTCTGCGAAGAATCGCCGGGAGAAAAATCAGCAGGTGCAACCACACCGTTGACTCGGTAGGAGAAACTGCCGTTTTTCACAATTAGTTGTCGGTCAACACTGCCGTTTGTGGAAAATGTGGTATTGATGGTGATAACGCGATCGCCATTGACGAGGTTGTCGGCCGCAGTCCCCCACTGCTTGATCTTCCCTCCACCGGAGGAGTAGTTAAGATAGCTCCAGAGCTTTGAAGTGCTGGAGGGGGCAATCGCCGTTGACTTAACGACCAGATAGTCGACTCCCGTACGCACACCCGAGGTGGCCGCTTTGGTCAATATCGCACGGGGGATACCGGCAGGGGCATCATTGAAATCTGTAGAGGGATTGATTCCCGTGCCGTTAACTGCATAATGAGTTGCAACAACTTGTGATTCAGTATAATAGGCCGCATTGATCGTATCCGAGAACGACCACGGTAGACCAAATCCAGCAGCGTCCAGGTCAGCACGAAGTACCTCCAAACCGACGATTCCCTCAATGCTGCTCTGGGCTGACTTTGCATGTCCGCTTGATCGGCTGACGATCGAGTCAAAGGCGCTGGTCGTGATCATGATTACGGTTACAAAAATAGCCATGACCACGATCACTTCGACCAGACTAAATCCTCTGTTATCATGAAGCCGTGTTCTTCGTCTCATCGCGTTCGTACCGACCGTACTTCGTGGGAATAGGAGTTATTCTTGTAGCTCCACTTGACAGTTACGATCAACTGTTTGGAGTCAGTCGACAGATCGGTGTGACTCCTCTCCACCGTGTAGTTCATGGTAAAACCACGTAACCGGCTTGCCACTAGCTGACTTTTGAGACCACCCGTTATGTTGTCAAACGGCTGAACCCG
>CAYSJJ010000086.1:12446-14470 GCA_964431365.1 uncultured Geobacter sp.
AAGAAGCCTTTCTTCGGAAATCTGGACGGCTTCCGTCCGCATGGCATTTCTCAGGTTTTGTTCACTCGCCAAGATAGATACCTGGAGCAACCCCAGGAGTCCCACCGTCAGAATCATGATGGCCACCATCACCTCGACAAGGGTGAACCCGTGGCTACTTGGCTGTGATATTGCTGGCTTTGCAGTCAGCTGTCGTATTGCATTCATTGCACTTCCCTATCAGTATCCTAGTTTCAGACAGCACGACGCTGTCGATTGCCGCATCCTGCGAGGTCGGCAATAGGATGCAGGCGCTGGCATTGGTGACATTGGCAAGGAGCCCCCGCTCGTCGAAATCGAGGCGTGCTCCGTTATTGAGTGTCATAGGGTAGTTCATCGTCTTGCGCTCCACCGGGTTCGCCGTCACCACGGTCGACGAGTAAAGGGCGTACTGGGTCGTTGTCATGGTGATCGAGCGGGGCCGGCGGCTGAAAAGCGCCTGGCTGCGCACCCTATTCAGGTCGCTGTACAGTGCCTGGATCTGGCTCTGCATCTGGCTTTTTCGCATATATGCATTGAACTGCAGCGTTGCCACCGTTGTCAGGATGCCAATGATTACCAGGACAACGACCAATTCAACGATGGAAAATCCGGCCTGCCGCATCTCAGCGCTCCTGAATGTGGATAATCTTCTTCACCGGCCGCAGGTTGGCTTTGGTAACGATGGGAGGCGGATCGCTGGGTGGCTTGCCAACCATGGGAACCCCAAGCCTGCGGTTGGCCTTGTCCGTGAAAGCGCTCCCAAGATTGATCTCTTCGAAGGCACCAGTTGAAACCTGGACCAGGGCTTTCCCCTGAAGAGCCTTTGCAGGTGCCTGCAGTCCTGTGTCGTACTTGACTCCCCACATATAGGAATTGCCACCGAAACTACATGCATCAGACGTCGGTTTGAATGACGTGAAAAACACCGCGCCATTTGCCATGGCCACCGGGTCCGTGACAACCCGCTCGGCGCCGAACGAGTTGGTTGTATCTTCGGCATCAAGATTGATGTACCACCCCTGGTTCGTCACCGAGGTTGTCGTGCCGGCGTCCTGGTTGGTCAGGTCAGACAATGCCTTCTTCGTGGTACAGGTGGCATCCAGCTTATCGCTTGAAAGATAGCATGGCTCCTTGATGCCGACCAGCATCCGCTGGCCGCTATTGTCGTCCTGGTTGAAATAGTATCTCCCGGTGCCGAAATAGAGCCAGAGGTTATGATTCTTCCGGTCCTGCAGCCGGGCGATATTGGTGGTGACCGGCCCAACCCCGTCGATCACCTTGCTCAGCTTCCACTGGGTGGGGTCCGGATTCTCGTAGGTCATGAGCCGGAGTACGCCACCGCCTGTCCAGGTGGTGCCGGACAGCTGGGTATAGCCGATATAGAGGGCGTCATCCTGGTAATTGCCCGCAGCCGCTTTGTTCCACCGGTCAGCATCGATCACCGAGGTCGTGATGGAACCGGCAAAGGCATTGGTGAGCTTTGTGCCGTCCGTAAGGGTGTCGATCGTAGCGGCGACGGTACCGGTTACCAGATTAAGGACGTAAATCGTCAGGTTCTGGTTCGATGTCCCCTTGAACTGGTGGGCCGTGCTATCAATGGGGCCGGTCGGCCCGGAGGCCAGGACGGCAAACCACTTGCCGTTCTTCGTGGGATCAGGGGTCACACCGTCCGCCTTCTTGGCGTGTATCTTGACGAACGCGGTGCCGGCTGTCGAGAACCCCATGTTGGGGGTGCCGAACTCCCAGAGCAGGGACGGGGAACCCGGATCGGTGATGTCCAGGGCGAAGTACGACGAATAGCCGACCCCTTTGCTGGCATCCGCCGGATCGAGGATGGGAGTTTCCACACAACCGGTCCCTTTGCAACCAGCGCCGACAAGTTTCGACGCGCCACCAAGTCCCATGCTGCCGACCAGGACAGTCCGCCAGCTGCTTCCGTCAGTTGGCTTGGTGCAGTTCCAGTAGTCGCCGGTGCACCCTGTTGGTATGCCGATGCTCACATC
>CAYSJJ010000087.1:0-14378 GCA_964431365.1 uncultured Geobacter sp.
TGGCCAGGGCCTTTGCCACCCGGCCGGAGGTGATCCTCCTGGACGAACCTTTCGTCGCCCTGGACCCGCCGACCCGTCAGGTCCTCACCGACGACCTGGAGCAGATCCTCCGGGAGTCGGGCACGGCCGCGATCATGACCACCCACGACCAGACCGAGGCCCTCAGGCTGGCCGACAGGATGGTGGTGCTGCAGCAGGGGACGATCGTCCAGACAGGCACACCGTCGGCGGTCATGGGCCAGCCGGCGAACGAATTCGTGGCCACCTTCGTCGGCATGGAGAACGTCTTCACCGGCACGGTAACGGAATCCGGCAACGGCCTGCTGGCCCTGAACGTGGCCGGCCGGACCATGGAACTGCTGGGGGATGGCACGGCGGGCGAACATGTGGTACTCTGCATCCATCCGGAGCATGTGGTGGTCACGTCGAACGCTCCCGACCATACCAGCGCCCGCAACGTCTTTCCCGGGAGCGTGACGAAAATCGTCTCCCTGGGGCTGTTCAACAAGGTGTACATCGACTGCGGGTTCACCCTGGTCGCGGCGGTCACCAACCAGTCGCTGGCCCAGTTGGGTCTGATGCAGGGGAGTCCGCTTTTTGCGTCGTTCAAGGCCACGGCGGTCCACCTGTTCCGCAAGGGAAAGACAACGATCTAGGACCGGATCTATCCGGCACATTAGGAATGAAGGAAACTTGAATGGCCATCCCAAGCTTTGAAGAAGCGCGAACAATCATCCTGGAGAGTGTCCCTACGCTCGGCATCGAGCAGGTAGCACTCCTCGACGCGGTCGGACGCATCATCGCCACCGATGTCGTTGCCCCTGCGGACCTGCCGCTGACCGACAATTCCGCCATGGACGGGTATGCGGTCAGCGCGGCCGACTGCCGGGAGGGGGCGCGGCTGGAGGTGATCGGATTCATCCCGGCCGGCGGAGAGATCAGCGCAGAGGTGGTCCCCGGCTCTGCCATCAAGATCATGACCGGTGCCCGCATCCCAACCGGCTGTGACGCCGTGGTACCGGTGGAGGAGACGGAGGAGGACAACGGGTTCGTCACCCTCAAGGCACCGGTCGTGCGCAACCAGCACATCCGCTTCAGGGGAGAGGATATCGCCGGCGGCGAAACCGCCATTGTTGCCGGCACGCAGCTCCGCCCGCCGGAGATCGGCCTGCTGGCCACGTTCGGCAACGCCGTGGTTCCGGTGTATCGGCGCCCCAAGGTGGCCATTCTCTCCACCGGCGACGAACTGGTCGATCTCGGCACCGCTCCCACGCCGGGGAAGATCGTCAACAGCAACTCCTACTCCCTCGCCGCCTCTTTGCAGGAGATCGGCGCTGAACCGGTGCTCCTCGGCATCGCCCGGGACACCCGGGAGAGCCTCCAGTCGAAGATGATCGAAGGTCTCAAGGCGGATGCGATGATCACCTCGGCCGGTGTCTCGGCCGGCGACCTCGATATGGTCCGTGACGTGCTGGCCGAACTGGGGGTCAAGCAGCTGTTCTGGAAGGTGGAGGTAAAACCGGGGGGGCCGACCGCCTTTGGCCTCAGGGGGACGACGCCGGTCTTCTCCCTGCCGGGCAATCCGGTATCCACCATGATCACCTTCGAGGAATTCGTCCGACCGGCGCTCCTGAAGATGATGGGGCACAGCCTGGTGCTCAGGCGCCGGGTGGCGGCCACCCTGCGCGAGGAGGTCAGGAAGAAGCCGGGCAAGGTGAATTTTCTGCGCGTGCGGCTGGAACGGATCGACGGCAACTACCTCGCCACCACGTCGGGAGACCAGAATACCGGCATCCTGAAAACCATGATCCAGGCCGACGGCATCGCCCTTCTCCCCCGTGATCGCACCTATTTCGCCGCCGGTGAGGAGATCCAGGTCAGCGTGCTTCGCACCGAACTGGAAAGGGAAAAGGCGTAGCGGCCGGATCTACGCCCGGCACCGCGACTCCGGGCGTAGATCCGACCGATTCTCACATCATTACCGTCCCACCATGGACAGCACGTACCCCCTACCTGCCTTGCCAAACAGATATTGACAGCATACTGACTATCCGTATAATGCGTTTTTTCGAGGTTCAACCATGATCGATATCGAAAAGAGTGTGGGGTTCCTGCTGGCAAAGGCCTATCAACGGGCCTGCGCCATCTTCAATGAAGAGTTCGACCGCTTCAATCTCACCCCGCGTCAATTCGGGCTCCTCGGCTTCCTATGGCAGGAGGACGGCCTCTCCCAGGCGGAACTGTCGGCGCGGGCCCATATCGACCGCACCACCATGGGAGGGCTGGTCGACCGTCTTGAGCATTCCGGACTCGTGGAACGTCGTCCGCACCCGGAAGACCGTCGAGCCTACCAGATCTTCCTGACCCCCGAGGGGAAGCGCATGGAGGGCGAGCTCTGCCCGCTGGCGGAACAGGTGCAGGCCCGCTTTACGTCACGCATCAACGACGAGGAGCTCGTCATCTTCACACGGATCCTGGAGAAGCTGCGCCGCCCGGAGGAGTCATGAACAGATCCGTCGTATTTGCAGCAGTGACCGCCCTGCTCGTCCTGGCCACCTCCGCCTCCGCTGAGAGCCTCTCCCTGGCCGACTGCCTGAAGGGGGCTGCCAGCAGGAACTCGACGCTGGCGGTGGCACGCCACGATGAAAAGATCGCCCTGGAACGGGTGACCATAGCCGGCAGCACCTATCTGCCCCGCGTCGACCTGCAGGGTGGATACACCTCCCAACTGGACGCCCAGGCGGTCCGGTTCGGTGCGATCACCCAGGAAACCCAGGAGCCGAACTACGCCTTTGCCAGCCTGGACATCAACCAGACCATTTACGACTTCGGCCGGACCAGGGAGCGGCGGAGTGCAGCGACCCTCCAGCGCGAGGCGTCCCATGCGCTCTACCAGGCTGTCGAGCAGGACCTGTTTCTCCAGGTGGTGCAGGCCTACTACGGCATCCTGGAGCAGCAGCAGCTCCTGCTCTCGGCCGAGGACGAGATCCGCCAGCGCGAGGACCACCTCCGTGTTGCCCGCGTCCTGTACGAGCAGGGGGTCGTTACCCGGAACGACGTCCTGCAGGCCGAGGTGAAACTTGCCGCCAGCCGCCAGCAGCGGCTTATCGTCAGCAGCACCCTCACCAACACCTGGCTGACCCTCAATCATCTCATTGCTCAGCCAGCCGATTTCCGCGGCGAACTGACGGAATCGCTCGACGCGTTTCCGACGGATCTCAACCAGGGAACCGCCTCCACGCGCGCCGAGCTCACAGCCCAGCAAAAACTGGTGGAGGCGGGTAATGCCACGGTGCTCGAAAGCCGGAGCAACTACGCCCCGGAACTCTTCCTCAACCTCTCCCTCGACTACCTGGAAAACAACAAGGCCCGCGAGCAGGCCATCATGTCCGCCACGGTAGGCCTCAGGATGAACCTGTTCGACGGCTTTGCCACGTCGGCCCGGTACCGCCAGAGCGTAAAACAGCTGGATCAGGAAAAGGACCGCCTGCGGCGCATCGAGGAGACGATCCGCCTGGAGCTTGCCACGGCCCGGAACGACCTGAAGGTTGCCACGGAACGGATTGAGGTTGCCAGACAGACGATCGCCCAGAGCGACGAGAACCTCAGGATCAACAAGGACCGCTATCAGGCCCAGGTGGGGACCGCCACCGAGGTCATCGATGCCCAGACCCTCAGCTCACAGACCAGGACCGATCTCTACCGGGCCATCTTCGACCGCCAGGTGGCGGCTGCCCGGGTAAAACGGGCACTGGGGCAGTTATAGGAGTTCAGCCGTAATGGAAGACGAATCAAGATCCGCCCCATCCGTCACTGCCTCGTCCAAAAGCGGTGGCCGCACCCGGGCAGGCATCATCCTCCTGCTGCTCATCACGATCTGCGCGGTTGGCGGCTTTCGCTGGTGGCTCTGGGGCAAAAGCCATATCAAGACCGATAACGCCTTTGTGGAGGCGCACGTCCATTCCGTGGCCTCCAGGGTACCGGGCACCATCGAACGGGTACTGGTGCAGGACAACCAGCTGGTGAAAAAGGGGGATCTTCTCCTTGAAATCGACCCCGCCGACTACCGGGTGCGGGTGGAAAGCGCCGCCGCGGCCATGGCCATGGCCAGCAATGAGACCTCCGGCGAGTACGCCAAGGTGGAAGCGGCCCGCGCCGACCTCGGGCAGAGCCGGGCCCGACGGGAGCAGGCCGAGATCGACCTGAAGCGCGGCAAGGCGCTCTTCGAACGGGAGGTGATCCCGAAAGAGCAGCTCGAACGGCTGACTACTGCCCTTAACGTAGCCGTTGCACAGGAACGGGAACGGGAGGAGCAGGTCAGAAAGGCCCGGGCGGAAGTAGGGATCTCCGGCACCGGCGGGCGTGAGGCGAAGATCGCGCAACGTCGTGCCCAGCTCTCCGAGGCGCGACTCTCCCTCTCCTACACGCGGGTGCTGGCGCCGGCCGACGGGTATGTCACCAGGAAATCGGCCGAGGCCGGCAACTACGTCCAGCCAGGCCAGCCGCTCATGGCGATTGTCCCGCTCCAGGACTCCTGGGTGACCGCCAATTATAAGGAGAGCCAGCTGACCCACGTGAAACCGGGCCAAAAGGTGACCTTCACGGTGGACGCCTACCCCGGCCGCACCTTTCGGGGGAGCGTGGAGAGCATCATGGCCGGCACCGGCGCCGCCTTCTCGCTCCTGCCGCCGGAAAACGCCACCGGCAACTACGTGAAGGTGGTGCAACGGGTACCGATCAGGATCGCCATCGACCGGGAGAGCGACCCTGAACGGCTTCTGCGTGTCGGGATGAGCGTGGTGCCGACGATCCTGACAGAGCGGAAGAGCTCGGCAGTCCTGCAGGACCTGAACCCGTTCCGTTAGGAGAGTAATCCACCCGACCGATGTCAGACTCCTCGCAGAAAACAGTCAACAAGTGGCTGATCACCATCACGGTCATGCTCCCGGCGATCATGGAGATCATCGACACGTCGGTGGCCAACGTGGCGCTCCCCCATATGCAGGGGAGCCTCAACGCCGGTACCGACGAGGTGGCCTGGGTACTCACCAGCTACCTGGTGAGCAACGCCGTGGTGCTCCCCATGACCGGCTGGCTATCCCGCCTCTTCGGCCGCAAGCGGTTCCTCATCACCTGCATCGTCCTCTTCACCCTCGCCTCGTTCCTCTGCGGAGCTGCACCCAACCTGGAGACCCTGATCATCTTCCGGATCATCCAGGGGGCTGCCGGCGGGGCGCTCATACCGATCAGCCAGGCCATCCTGATGGAAACCTTCCCACCCCACCAGCGGGGGATGGCCATGGCCATCTTCGGCATCGGCGCCATGTTCGGCCCGATCATCGGTCCGGCCCTGGGGGGATGGATCACCGACAACCTGAACTGGCGCTGGATCTTCTACATCAACCTCCCCATCGGCGTAGTGGCCGTGACCATGGCGACCTACTTCATCTTCGACCCGCAGTACCTGAAGCGTACCGGGAAGATGGCCATCGACTACGCCGGGCTCGGCCTCCTCACCGTCGGGCTCGGAGCTCTCCAGGTGGTGCTGGACAAGGGGCAGCAGGACGACTGGTTCAATTCGTCGTTCATCGTCACCTGCGCCGTCGTTTCCGCCCTCTCCCTGCTCCTGCTGGTCTGGGTGGAGCTACGGCACGAGCATCCGATCGTCAATCTCCGCCTCTTCAAGAGCCTCTCCTTCTCGGCCGGCAACCTGATCATGTTCGTGGTCGGCTTCTGTCTCTACAGCTCCATCATGCTGATCCCCCTCTTTCTCCAGACCCTGATGGGGTACACCGCCACCCTGGCAGGGATGGTCCTTGCTCCGGGCGGTGTCGCGACCCTTGTCACCATGCCGTTCGTCGGAGCGGCGCTGCAGCGGTACGACGGCCGGAAGATCGTGGTGCTCGGGCTCCTGATCGGCGCCACCTCCATGTTCATCATGCGCGACTTCACCCTTAACGCCTCCTACTGGGACTTCGTCTGGCCACGGGTGGTGCTCGGTATCGGCCTGGCCATGATCTTCGTCCCCCTCACCACCGTGACCCTGGCCAGTATCCCGCGAGAGGAGATGGGGAACGCCACCGGCATGTTCAACCTTCTGCGGAACATCGGCGGGAGCGTCGGCATCGCCATCGCGGCAACGATGCTGGCCCGCGACGCCCAGTTTTACCAGGCCAACCTGGTCAGCCACGTCACCCCGTATAGCCATGCCACCCGGTCAACGCTGGCCGCCCTGAAACAGGGCGTAATGGCCAAGGGGGTCGATGCGGCCACTGCCGACACCGCCTCCCTCTCCCTCCTCTACGGCATGGTCAGACGCCAGGCCGGCATGCTCGCCTACAACCACATCTTCTGGGTCGTCGGCATCGCCTTCCTGGTGGTGATCCCGCTCCTCCTGCTCCTGAAGCGTACCGGCACCGGGGGCGGTCCGGCACCAGGGGCGCATTGACCGCACAACGCAAAAAGGGCCTGCAACTGCTGCAGGCCCTTTCATTATGTCTTCGAGATTGAAGCATTCAGGTTGCTCAAAAATAGTCAGGTCGTCGCATCCGCAGCAAGCTTCGAGGGAGGCGTAGTACCCTCTGGGGCATAAACAGCGCTACGCCGCACAAGGCGGCTTGCGAGGACGGCGGCGAGATGGCTGTTTTTCAGCAACCTGTTAGCTGTCGGAGCGCCGGTTCCGGTATTCGACAACCACCGGCTTCTGCTGGCCTGCGGGCCGGCTCCTCTGGGCGGCGTTCCGGTCCTTGCTCCACGGCTTGCCGCCGCTCTTCGCCGCTCCGCCGGCATTGGCATACCCCTTCCCGCCTTTGCCGGACGGCGCACCGCTCCGTCCACGACCGGCACCGTTGCCACGGCCGACCCGGCGCAACGGATACATCGGCTCAAGACCTTCCAGGGAGTGCTGCGGCAGCTCCTTGCCGATGAACCGCTCGATCCGGTCCAGATAGGCAAGCTCGGACTGGGAGACGAACGAAATGGCGGTCCCGGTCGCCCCGGCGCGGCCGGTGCGGCCGATGCGGTGGACATAGTCCTCGGCGAAACGGGGGAGATCGAAGTTGATGACGTGGCTGATGCCGTTCACGTCCAGACCCCGGGCAGCCACGTCGGTGGCCACCAGCAGGCGGACCCTGCCGGCCTTCACGTTGGAGATGGTCCGGTTGCGGGCCACCTGGTTCATGTCGCCATGGAGTGCCGCGGCGGAGTGCCCGTTCCTGCGGAGTTCCTGGGCCAGTTCATCGGCATCCCGCTTGGTGGCGGAAAAGATGATGGCGCGGGAAAGGGTCTTGTCCTCGATGAGATGCCTGAGCATCTCCTTCTTGTGTTGCAGGTTGTCGGCAACGTGCAGACGCTGGTCGATCAGCTGGTGCGCAGGGGCGGTCGCCGTGAGTTCGACCCGCTGGGGATCGCGGAGCATCCGCCTGGCCAGTTTGTCGACAGTGTTGTCCATGGTTGCGGTGAACATGAGGGTCTGGCGGTTCTCCGGCGCAGCGCCGACGATTCGCTCGACATCCTCGCTGAACCCCATGTCCAGCATCCGGTCAGCCTCGTCCAGGACCAGCATCTCCAGACGGTCCATCTTGATGCTGCCGCGGTCCAGGTGGTCTACCAGGCGGCCCGGCGTGGCAACGATGATATCCACCGGCCCGGAGAGAAGACGGAGCTGGTCCCGGTACGGCATCCCGCCGAGGATGGAGCCGGTGCGAAGACGCATGAAACCGCCGTAATTGCGGGCAGCATCCATGACCTGCTGAGCCAGTTCGCGGGTCGGGGTCAGGACAAGAAGGCGCGGTCCTTTGCCGGGTTTGGTTGACGGGGTGGAGAGCCGCTCCAGTGCCGGCAGCACAAACGCCGCCGTCTTGCCGGTACCGGTACCGGCAGTGCCGATCAGGTCATGGCCGGCACGGATCAGGGGAATGGCCTGCTCCTGCACAGGGGTGGGGGTGGTGTAGCCGCAGGCGGTAACCGCCTTGAGGATGGACGGATTGAGGCCGAGTTCTTCAAAGGTCATGCTGATTCCTTTCGGTGGTGTAGGCAAAAAACAGACGCGCACAGCCACAGGACCAGCAATTGATCCAAGAACGGGGCGGCAAAAACGCGTACAGGCTGTACCAAAAATCTTCGCCAGCCAAGCGTTCTGCCATCTTCAGAAGTGAAGCAGGGGGGCCTAAGCGATGATTACGGGGAAACGACGGACACCGTACCGTCGTTTATATGAACAGTCTTTCGGCACTATAGCGGCGAGATGCGGAAAAGGCAAGCTATTTCATTAAATTTCGGAAGAACGTCTTTCAGCTTCTGGTTGGCAGCAGGGACCGGCCACCACACGAGCAGTATAACCAACTAGTCATCTCGTTGAATCAGCCCCATCTCCAGTGCGATGGCAACGGCGTGGGTCCTGTTCATTGCGTCCAGTTTGGCGATGATATTGTAGATGTGATAGTTGACGGTACGCATGTTCATTTCCAGGATGCGGGAGATGGACCATGAACTCTTACCCTGCTTAAGCCATTTCAGGATATCCAGTTCGCTGGCCGAGAGAGTTACCGGCGGTTCTTCTTTTGCCGGATCTGGCTTCTCTTTTTCACGGGGTTCGTCGAGCAGGCGACTTACATCCTCGATGAGGAGCATGGCGTAGTCCTGCTCCTTGTAATGAAATGGTGAGGAAGTTACCAGGAGATACACCTCAGAGGTGCTGTCACCGACACGGCGTTCCACCCTGGCAAAATCCCGGGAGGTCTTGCCGTCCGTCATGGCTTTCCCAACCGAGTTCCTGATGACACACTCGTCGCAGAACGTTGCCGTACCGCAGCCATGCTTGGCCTCAATTGCCTGGATGCAATGAAGTACCTCGCCACCCCTCTTCATGTAGACCTGGTTGGCGTCTTCTCCCACGAGCGCCCGAGCCGGTGCATTCCAGAAATGCAGCCTTACGTCTTCGTCCACAATGAAGACGAAGGCTGGGATTGCATCGAAAATGCTCTGTAGAAACTGGTCTTGATACAGATGTCCGTGATTTGTCTCTTCCATGGGCGTACAATCTTCTCTCTTTAACGCCGTCTGGCTCATCAGCACACCTCGGATCGATCGGTTCGCTTTGCATGATTACCGTATTCAGCATTATGATAACGTCTTAATTATTGTTCGTCAAAGAGAATCAACCAATTTGATTCCTCAAGCGAAAATTTTGCCGACTGCAGTTCCAGTCAAATGTTGATGAAAGCGCATTGAAGGGAGAAACTCTTGTCCTGCGGGGGTAGAAATTCATAGTGTCAGGCAGTTTCCTGACGGAAATCAAGTAACAAGGACAATGGGTTAACAGATGTCCTGGGCCTTTGACTTGTCCAGATTGGCAACGGTCTGCGCAGCGCCTTGTCATGATACATCCGTGCATCAGCCAGCTTGATGGTATCGGCAAGAGTCGACGCTTCAAAGGAGGTTGCCGCCCCAAGCGAGAGACTGACTTTAACGGCATTGTCCGTTACGTGTTCTTTCGCCAAAACGCTCCTGATGCGCTCGACCTTTTTTTCAGCCGCCAGGAAGCCGGTCTGCGGCAGGACGACGATGAACTCATCCCCGCCGATACGTGCCACCAGGTCCTCCGCCCTGAACATTTCCGAGAGGATGCGAGCAGCATGCTGCAGCAGCAGATCGCCATGTCGATGTCCCTTCTGGTCGTTTATCTGTTTGAGCCCATCGACATCGATCATAATGAAACTTATGGGAAACAACCTGCTTCTGCCCAGCCTCTTCAACTCTTCCTCAAAATAGGTACGATTGTGAAGGCCGGTAAGTCCGTCGTGGGTACTCATGAAACGCAGCCGCTCTTCACACCTCTTCCGTTCCGTGATCTCCTCACAGATGGTGGCCACTCCGATCGGGCTGCCGTTAACGTCCAGGACTACGGACGAGGTGATCTGTACGGGGAAAATCGTGCCGTCGCTGCGGATGTTCAGGCTTTCCCTGATATACACGGAACGATCCGCAAAGTCGCATCCATCGGGGTTCCAGCATTCCACCGGGGCCAAGGTGCGGGCATTCTTCCCGATCAAGTCGGAAACCTCATGCCCGTGCATTGCCGCCTCGGCCGGATTGGTATAGATGATTCTCCCCTCCATATCGGCAATGGTGACCCCAAGGGGCATCGTTTCCATGGCCTGCCTGAGAAGGATGAGCTCCCGTTCGGCCCTTCGCTGTTGCCGTCGCTCCGCAGCATCGGCCAGTTCACGATCTATGGCGCGTGGCAGCCTCGACAGCTCATGCTTGAGCAGGTAGTCATGGACACCGGCCCGCATCGCCTCTACCGCGGTATCCTCCCCTTCCATGCCGGAAACCATGATGAAGGGGATGTCGATCTGCAGCTTCTTCAGCAGACGAACCGCCTCCAGGCCGCTGAAGCGTGGCATGACGTAGTCGGAGATGATGAGGTCCCATTCCTGGCGGATCAGAGCTGCCTGCATCTCCTCGGACGTCTCTACACGCGTCCATGACAAGGTATAGCCGCTCTTTACCAGTTGCCAGAGAAGCAGGTCGACGTCATCTTCAGAGTCTTCTATTATGAGTAAATTCAGCGCTTTTCCAGCCATTAGCCACCCATGAAAACGGACAATAGGGAGTCTGACAGATACTCCGGTCTACGTGACACCAAACGATCGAATTACCTGCCCGCTCTCCACCGAAGTGAGGGGCAAGGAGGGGAATAGGCCGGAATCCGGGCATCACTCCCCCACTCCGGCCAGCCGCCATCATGGAAGGGACCCTTTGCTGTGAATACGTGTCTACTGCCTGAAGTGAAAAGCCATCCAGAAAATATCAGGACTCAATTCTCCGTGAGGAAATTCATGGTGACCGGCAGGGCAAGCCCGGCGTAGTTACTGTTGTTGTTTCCCCAGTAATGGGAAACCGTGGCGGAAGACGACCCACTGTTGTAGAACTCGATTTCGCATACGATCCTGTCTCCGGCGCCAAACGTCACTGCGGAGTTGGTCGTAAGAGATAGTGTCCTGTTCGTCGCCGAAGTCGGAATACTGGTCGTATCCTGGGCGATCGTCCGGAAGTTGGTCCCCTGGGTGTCGTTCGCCTTCCACTGATAGAGGGTGTAACGGAGGTAGGCCGAATTGAAAATGCCCGACCGTGCATGCCGGATGTTGATGGTGAATGTCTTGCCACTTACCAGGGATACCCCCGTTGACAGCCGAGGAGAAACGAACTGGGCTACCCGGTAGTTGCCTGTTCCTGACGTTGTCTGGGTGACGCTCTCTTCGACGCTGCCGAACGTGGGGGTCATGGCACGTCGCCCCGGGGCTCCGGCGGTGGTCGAGTAGCCGGTGCTGCCCAGATACGAGCCGGTCGCCAGGTAGCTGTTCGGCATCGGCTCCATGGTGTTGTTCAGCTCCGCCGCACTCCGGAAGGAGAGAAAGACGGTGTCGCCGTACGTCCCCCACTTGCGGCCGCTGCCATGACACGACACGCTGTCGCAGGTGCCGCCATCGGCTGCGTAGTGATACATGAACGAGGCGCCGGAGGTGCCGTCGGGGGTCACGTCGTAGATCCCGTTCACATGGTTGGTCGGATCAGGCATCCCCGCGGAGAGGGTGCTGGCATGGCACGATTTGCATGCGATACCCTTCTGCGTGACATGGACGCCGTGGCTGTTCGCCTTCGGGGAACCGCTGGCATACGAGGGGGGGAGGCCATGGCACGAACCGCACGGAGCCGTTCCTCCCCAGACGGGGGAACTGTTGGCGGCGATCGCTCTCGTCTCACCACTGTTCTTGGTCCCGCCGGTGCCGTTACTGTGGCAGTAAACGTTGGCGCAGCTGCCGAAGCCGTCCCCCGGCGTCGGGGTGCCGCTGTACGAGGAGTTGCCACTCCAGTATGGGTCGAAGCGGACATCAATCAGGCCGTTGACGTGATTCTGTCGCCCTGCGCTGTCATGGCACTGTTGGCAATCCCCATAAGCAGCACTCGCATTCCACTTATGGCAGATGGTGCAGTTGGTGCCCGCTCCGACCCCCAGGCCGAAACTGTAGGTGAGGTGCTTCGAATGGCTGCCCGATGTCAGGTTGGTGCCATGCCCGCCGGCGTGGCAGTTGCCGCAGGCGTCCATGCCCCAGGCGGTTCCCCACTGCGGGGTCTCTTTGTATTCACCGGCCTGGCCGGTCAGCTTGCCGCCGGTGGCGGTCTGTACGATGCTGTGACAGTAGGTGTTGCTGCAGGTGCCAAAGGCGCGCGTCGTACCATCGGTAGGGAGCGCGCTGCCCGAGGGGATGCTGTAGGATGAGGTCGGCAGTACCCGCGGGTCGCTCTGGTCGAATTTCCAGTTGACCGTCCCGTTCACGTGCTTGCTCTTGTCGGCGATGGTGTAGCTGGCAGGAGAGGTCCCGCTGGTGGTGTCGTTGTGGCAGAGGCTGCACTTCAGGGAGTAGGCATGCTGACCGGTGGAGGCGTGCCGGCTATGGCTGCCGCTGGCCGGGGGGGTGGTGTTGGTGGCGTTGTGGCAGGTCCCGCAGGCGCCGCTGGCCGACTCTTCCCAGCGGGGGGAAGCTTTCTTGCCGCTCCCCTGGTAATTGCCATGGCAGTAGAGATTGGCGCAGGTGCCGTTACTGTAGTTGAAGGTGTAGCTGTTGCCGGTGGTATCGATGGAGTTTGTCCCAGGAGTATAGGTGGCTGCGCCGCTCTGGTTGGCGATGCCGGCAAAGACGACTTCAGCCGTCCTCGGATTGGCGGTGCTGTTCCGGTGGGTGCCGCTATGGCATACGCCGCAGCTGAAGCCGTAGGCGGCGGCGGTCGAGAGGACGCTGGCCTGACCATAGGAAGCGCTCCCCACACCGAAGTGCTCGCCGTGCTCACCTGTCGTCGGTGGAGAATTGTGGCAGCTGCCGCAGCTCCCGCCCGCCGGCTTGAAGCCATCCTTGTGCAGGTGGCACGACGTGCAGTCCACCTGGCCGTTGTGGGGGGTAGCCAGCTGGTTGTAGCGGTGGACGCTGGTCTTGCTGTGGCAGACTTCGCAGATGTGGGTGGAGGAAGGATGGGCGCTGGGGTCGCCGTAGCCGGTGAGGTTGCGGAACCGCACGGAGACCGTCTTGCTCTTGGAACTGCTCCAGACACCCTGCGGAGCGGTGATCTGGTCTCTGACCCGCTTGATCTCGGGGGTGTCTGCAGAATGACAGGTGTTACAGGTGAAGGTGCCGTATCTCCCGCCGGCAACCCCCCAGATACCTTTGGCGGTACCCAGATTGTCGCTGTTGTGGAGCATTGAGTTTAACCCTGTCGCCTCACTCTGCTCTGGTGCTGCCAGAATGAGTACCGGTGCCAACATGGTGATGCAGCCCGTTACAAAGAGCTTCCATGTCAGCTGATGCGCGGCGGAGCTACTCATTAATACTTTCTCCTCACAACCTGATAATGAATAACTATCTTGTTTACGATCCCATCTTCTCACTGGAATTAACTCTTTATCAACTGTCAAAAGTTACACAAACCAGTAAAACATGTTTATATTCAGTCAGATTGCTATCGTAAAAAATGTACATGAGACATCGTAACGCATTTAAATCTCATGATATTGACGTCATCATCAAAGCCAGCTCGCATTTTAAGGTGCGTATCTTAATTATTTTCACATCATTAACCAAAAAGGCTGACACCAAAAGTTGCTGGTTGCTGGCAAGGGATTTCAGGGTAGAGAAAAGGGGCTGTAACATTGGTCCCCTTTCAGGCATGCCAGGGGAGGAAAAGATACGGCATGACGGGGGCCTGGCGGCAGGAACGGAGCCCTCTGGCCGCGCCCGCTTCTCAGCCGTCACCGGCTACACTGCCGCCTGCTCGTCTTTCCGGGCGGCATGGTGTCTGCTGGGGAAACGGAGCTTCGCGGCTCTCTTCGCCCTCCGCTTGGCGGCGTCGAGCCTGGCTCCATAACACATCTCCTCCTCGCACCTGATGTCAAAACAATGGGGGCACATGCCGTGGCTCGGCTGTGTCGAGCCATTTGACACGCCCAAACCGTCCTTGCGTTGATATTCCTGGTTGCAGTCACAGCAGATGCAGACGATCAGACTGGGGCATGTGTGCGGTGTCATGGCTGTTCCCTTCTGTCCATTCCTTTAGGGGTTCGACAAAAGTATTAATCCTTAATATGTTGATATCTTCTCACCAAGGATGACACCAGCACAACTGGCAAAAGTTACATATATCCAGGTAACATGCTGATTTTACGTAACACATACCTCCGTACCAGCCGCATCAACGCAGCCAATTACTAAAATCAAATCATTATTGTTTTCATATGCTGCATCTTCGGCCGTGTCAGATCAACTGGCAAAAGTTACACAAGTACCTTAACTAGCTGATTTTACGGAGAGATTTAACTTCAGGAG
>CAYSJJ010000088.1:0-14173 GCA_964431365.1 uncultured Geobacter sp.
GAAGATGTTCGGGCCGCTGGCCATAACGGTGGCCATTGCGCTGCTGGCGTCGCTCTTCCTTTCGATCTTCGTCATCCCGGTCCTCTGTATTCTCTTCCTGAAACCTCACCCGGAAAAAGAGAGCTTCATCATGAAGCACGCGAACAGGCTCTATCTGCCGCTGCTCGCCTATGCCATGAACACGAAGCGGGTGGTGTTGAGTGTTGCGGGAGTCCTCCTGGTCGTCTCGCTCTTTCTGGTGACACGGCTGGGTACCGAATTCATCCCGATCATGGATGAAGGATCGTTCGACATGGATGTCTCCATGCTCCCCGGCGTATCCCTGGCCAAGGCGATGGAAGTGAACCAGATGGCTGCGGCCAAGCTGATGCAGTTTCCCGAACTGGATACCATCGTGGGGCGAACCGGGCAGACCGGTGTCGCCCTGGATACCAGGGGGTCGGATAAGACCGGCTATGTGGGGATATTCAAACCAAAGAGCGAATGGAAGCGGGATATCTCCAAGGAGGAGCTGACCAACGAGATGCGTAAGTCTCTTGAATCGGTTGCGGGGATCACCTTCGGCTTCAGTCAGCCGATTCAGTGCCGGATCGATGAACTCGTTGCCGGTACCCGGGCGCAGCTGATACTCAAGCTGTTCGGTGAAGATATCAACGTGCTGAGTGAAAGATCCGCCGAGATCGCCAAGGTTCTCTCCACCATCCGCGGCGGGACCGATCTGAATGCGGAAAAGGTCACGGGGCAGCCCTATCTGACCGTCAACATCGACCGGGCGAAAATTGCCCGCTATGGCCTGAATATCAGCGACGTGCAGAAGGTCATCGAGATTGCCGTGGCCGGGAAAGCTGCATCCCAACTGTACGAGGAGAACCGCAGCTTCGACATATCGGTCCGCCTGCCGGAAGAGAAACGGAATTCCCTGGAAGCCATCAGGAATCTGCTGATCACCACGAAGACCGGGATCAACGTGCCGCTGGAACAGCTGGCGGAGGTGAAAATGATCGAAGGACCGGCGCAGATCAGCCGCCAGGACGGGGTGAGAAGGATCGGCATCGAGATGAACATCTCCGGCAGGGATATCGGCAGTTTTGTTGCCGAGGCCAAGCAGAAGATCAAGCAGCAGGTCAAACTTCCTGCCGGCTACTATCTCACCTGGGGGGGGCAGTTCGAGAATCAGCAGCGGGCCATGAACCGGCTGATGATCATCGGCCCGGTGGCTATCGGCTTGATCCTGCTCCTCCTGTACGTCACCTTCCGGTCGATCCGCCTGGCGCTGCTGGTCATCTCCAATCTCCCCTTCGCGTTGATCGGCGGGGTCTTCGCGCTCTTCATCTCAGGACAATATCTGTCGGTGCCGGCGTCGGTCGGGTTTGTCGTCCTGTTCGGCGTTGCCGTCTTGAACGGGCTGGTGCTGGTGTCGCGCATCTCGCAGCTGCGTGACGAAGGAGTCGGGTTGGATGAGGCCATCAGGCAAGGAAGTCTCGACCGTTTGCGCCCGGTACTGATGACCGCATCCATCGCCATCTTCAGCCTGATACCGATGCTGCTGGCCAGCGGGACCGGTTCTGAAATCCAGAAACCGCTGGCCACGGTCGTCGTGGGGGGATTGGTTACGTCTACCCTGCTGACGCTGCTGATCATTCCGTCAGTGTACAGCTGGTTTGAAAAGAGAAAGGTCGAGGACGAGATGTAAGAGGCTTGGCGATCGACAGATTCCACTCAGGTAGTTCAGGGAGAAAGCCATGAAAGAGATAAAGGCAATAATACGGCCGTCAAAGCTGTTAGAAGTAACCGAAGAGCTCCACGAAATTGATGGGCTGCCGGGGGTGACCATAGTGGAGATCAAGGGCTTCGGCAAAAGCAGGGCAAAGAACGCAAAGGATAAGATTGTATATGAAATGGTCGAGTTCATTCCGCGCATTCAACTGGAAGTCGTTGTCCATGACGAAATGGTCGATAACGTTGTCAATGTGATCCAGAAATATGCCCATACCGGCAATACCGGCGACGGGAAGATCTTCGTCTCCACGGTTGATGACATCGTGAAGATACGGACCAACGAGAGAGGTCCGGCGGCTATTTAGTTCCCGTCCTGAAGCTCCGGAGGGGAAACCATTGCAGAACATTTTCCCGCACCGGTTTCAGACAACCGTGGCGCCCATAAGTCAGCCGTGGTAGTATCCACGCTTTCTGCCGGCCGTTGCCGGGATTGTCGTACGAGGCGCGGAGCAGCGATACCGGATCCTGCTCCGCGCCAGTGAAACTACCGGGATTGGAGCCTCCATGGAGAAGACCGTATTTCTCAGCACCTTTGGATTGATCTTTCTGGCGGAGTTGGGTGACAAGACTCAGCTGACCGCCATGGCCCTGGCGCTCCGCTACCCGTGGCAGCGGATCTTCGTCGGGATAGCGGCGGCCTTCACGGTGCTGAACCTGGCTGCGGTCCTGGTGGGGAAGTTGCTCTTTCTTCTGCTGCCGATCTTCTGGGTGACGCTGGTGTCGGCACTCCTTTTTCTCTATTTCGGCTACAGCACCCTGCGGCATGCCTGCGACGACGAAGAGGACGACAGTGGCCCGCCCCCCACGGCAGCCACGGCTGCCCGCACCGCCTTCATCATGATCTTTTTGGCCGAGCTGGGCGACAAGACCCAGCTGGTCACCGCCAGCCAGGCGGCCCAGCATTCCGGAAGCCTGACGGGGATGGGGCTTGTCTTTGCGGCATCCACCCTGGCGCTCTGGTCGGTGTCACTTCTGGGAATCTTTGCCGGCAAGCAGCTGGTGCGCTTCGTCCCGGTCTGCTGGATCCACCGTACCGCCGGAGTCATCTTCCTGCTGTTCGGCGTACTCGCACTCTGGAAACTGAAGGGGATGTAGGTCCCTCAATCTCCGCCGGCTAGTGCGGCGATGTCGTCGGCAAGCCGGTGCACGTCTGCCTCGCTGGTCTCCCATGAGCACATGAAGCGCGCCCCGCCGGTGCCGATGAAGGTGTAGAAATTCCACCCCCGCTTGTGCAGCGCCTCGCTGACCCGCCCCGGCAGGCTGACGAAGACGGAATTCGCCTGGCACGGGAACATGAGGCTGATGCCCGGAATCGCCTTCAGCCGTTCTTCAAGCAGTTTGGCGCATCTGTTGGCGTGGGCCGCGTGACGCAGCCATGCCCCGCTCTCCAGGACCCCGACCCAGGGAGCGGCGAGGAAACGCATCTTCGAGGCGAGCTGCCCGGCCTGCTTGCAGCGGTAATCAAACTCCCGCGCCATTTCCTTGTTGAAAAAGACCACCGCTTCTCCCACCGCGAAACCGTTCTTCGTCCCGCCGAAGCAGAGTACGTCCACCCCCGCCTTCCAGCTGATCTCCTTTGGCGCCACCTGAAGCGTTGCCACCGCATTGGCGAACCTGGCGCCGTCCATGTGAATCTTCAGGTGGAGGCGTTTGGCCACTTCCCGTACCTTCTGAAGCTCAGCCACCGAAAATACGGTCCCCACCTCCGTGGCCTGGGTGATGCTCAGTACCTTCGGTTTGGGATAGTGGATATCCGCACGGCGTTTTACCGTATGTTCGACGGCATCCAGGTCTATCTTGCCGTCCTGGCCCGGCACCAACAGGATCTTGGTCCCGTTGGAGAAGAATTCCGCCGCTCCGCACTCATCGGTCTCCACGTGGGCGAGTTCGTGGCAGATGATGCTGTGGTACGACTGGCAGAGCGAGGCCAGCGCCAGAGAGTTGGCCGCGGTGCCGTTGAAGACGAAGAAAACTTCGCAGTCGGTTTCGAAGAGTTCCCGCAGGTGGGCGCAGGCCTTCTCTGTCCACTGGTCATTGCCGTACGACTGCGCATAGCCCATATTGGCGCGTGCCATGGCCTCCCATGCCTCGGGACAGATCCCTGCGTAGTTGTCGCTGGCAAACTGGTTCAATACCTCGTCAGGCTGCTTCATTGCGTTCGTTCCCCCTTTCCGGGAGCGGCCCACCTGCGGAGAGGGCAGGCGTGAATCGCTCGGGTATGAGTTCTGAGATCAGCATGCCGGCCAGGATGAGGAGCGCCCCGACCAGGCCGTACAGACCGAGCTTTTCGCCAATGGCGAAGTAGGCATAGATGGCGGCGAAGACCGGCTCGGTGCAGAAGATCAGGGCGGTATTGGCCGGCGAGATATGGCGCTGCATGGCGGTCTGGACGAGAAAGGCGAACACCGTGGCAAAGAGGGCGCAGATGACCAGCGCCCAGGTGATCTCCGGATGGAACTCCAGTACCGACTTTCCCCTCGCGCTGGCACATATGACGCTGAGCAGGGCCACCGTGCCGATCTGTATCGTCGTGAGCCAGGTGACGTCGCTGCCGCTTTGCCGGGCGAAGTGGCTGGTAAGCAGGAGATGGAGCGCTACGCAGACGGCGCAGACGGTGGCCAGGATATCCCCCCGGTTGAATTCCCAGGAGCCGTTCGTGCAGAGGAGAAACAGACCGGCCACGGCGCAGCAGACCGCGAACGACAGGTTCACCGGGATTCTCTCCCTGAACCAGAGCACGCCGATCAGCGGGACGAAGACGACGTTCAGGCCGGTCAGGAAGCCGGTGTTGGAGGCGGTGGTGAATTGGAGCGCCATGGTCTGGAAGGCGTAGGCGGAGAATAGGAAGATGCCGAGCCCCACGCCGTTCAGGCAGGTGACTGCCGTTGGGACCGTTTTGCGCAGGCTGCAGACGATGAACAGAACGACTGTTGCCAGCACGAAGCGCTGGGCGAGGAAGACGAAGACATCGACCCGGGAGACCGCGTCCTTCACGATCGTGAAGGTGACCCCCCAGAAGAAGGTGGTGAGGAGAAGCAGTATGGCGGCGATCAGTTTTTTCATGAGGCTGAATCTGTTCCCGTTGCAGATAGGTGCTCAGGCCTTACTGGGCGGCTCAGGAAAGGCTATTCTGGTTTGTTTTGGTATTAAATGCAAATAAAATGCAAATGGTATAACCAAATTATTGACAAGGGGTGCTAATTAATTTAAAAGGGCATTGTTTCGTTTAGTGGAAACTTAGTTTGACAAATTAACTATTTTGGGGAGGTTCAGCATGAAGATGAGCCGGATAATCACCGCAGCGCTAACCATCGTCATGGGCGCAGGCATCGTCGCCCAGGCCCAGGCCGCCGGGAGCATCAAGGTGGCCACCGACGCAACCTGGCCGCCGATGGAGATGGTGGACGCCAGCAAGAAGATCGTCGGGTACGATATCGACTTCATGAACGCGGTGGCCAAGGAAGCCGGCATCACCGTCGAATTCAAGAACACCGCCTGGGACGGCATTTTCGCCGGCCTGGAATCGGGACAGTACGATGCCATCATCTCCTCGGTGACCATCACCAACGAGCGGAAGGCCAAATACGATTTTACCGAACCGTACACCAGTATCGGCCAGATCCTGGTGGTCCCCAAGGCGGACAAGGCCGGCAAGCTTGCCGATCTTGCCGGGAAGAAGGTCGGAGCCCAGATCGGCACAACCGGCGCGTTCGAGGTGAAGAAGGTCAAAGGGGTCGAGCTGAAGACCTATGACGAGGTCGGTCTGGCGTTTGAGGATATGGCTGCCGGCCGGATCTCCGGCGTGGTCTGCGACGAGCCGGTGGCGGCGCACTTTGCCCTGCAGAAGAAAGAGTACAAGGAAAAGTTCAAGATCGTCGGCAAGCCTTTCACCAGGGAAGGGTACGGCATTGTCGTGAAGAAGGGGAACAAACAGCTGGTCGATCTGCTGAACAAGGGGATCGCGGCGGTCAAGAAGAAGAAGCTGGATGCCAAGATCCACGCCAAGTGGGTGAAGTAGGCCGATTCGCCGGGACCGTCGGCCGATGGTCCCGGCACTCCTACCATGTCAATGAAACCTGTAACCAAGACTCCGATTGAGGTAGGCGACGGCGCCGCGATTCCGGTCAAGAGCGACAAAGGGCTCTTTACGGCCTGGCGAATCGCGTTCCTGGGTGCGATCACGACCCTTACCTGGCTTGCCGTAACCAAGCCCGATCCTTACCTTAACATCATCAAGTTCGTTCCCGACGGTATTCTGGTCACCTTCAAGGTGACGGTCGGCGCCATCCTGCTGGCCCTGGTGATCGGCCTGATCGCCGGTCTCGGGCGGATATCCCGCAACCGTTTCGTCAACGGTCTCGCCTCCCTCTATGTGGAGGTGATCCGGGGGATTCCACTCCTGGTGCAGATTTTCTACATCTATTACGCCCTCGGCCGGATCGTGAAGCTCCCCGACATGCTGAGCGCCATCATCGCCATGGCCGTCTGCTACGGCGCCTACATGGGCGAAGTGTTCCGCGCCGGCATTCAATCGATCCCCAAGGGGCAGCTGGAGGCCTCCCTCTCTCTCGGCATGACCCGTGGGCAGGCCATGCTGCACGTCATCCTTCCCCAGGCCTTCAAGGTCGTGCTGCCGCCGGTGGGAAACGAATTCATCGCCCTGTTGAAGGATTCGTCCCTGGTCTCCATCCTGGCGGTTGCCGACCTGCTGAGGCGCGGCCGGGAGTTCGCCTCCGAATCGTTCACCTACTTCGAAACCTACACGGTGATCGCCCTGGTCTACCTGATCATCACCCTGTTCTTCTCGAAACTCATCGGCATCATGGAGGAGCGGATCAGTGAAGGCCAGTGAGCGTCCCATGATGGTCGAAGCACGGAATGTGGTGAAGTTCTACGGGAGTTTCCGGGCCCTGGACCGGGTCTCTTTGTCGGTGCGGGAAGGGGAGAAGGTGGTGATCATCGGGCCGTCCGGCTCCGGGAAAAGCACGCTGCTCCGCTCCCTCAACCGGCTGGAGGAGATCGACGGCGGTTCCCTGGTGGTCCACGGGATGGACCTGTACGATCCCCGTACCAACCTGACCCGGGTGCGCGAAGAGGTGGGGATGGTCTTTCAGGCCTTCAATCTCTTTCCCCACAAGACGGTACTGGAGAATCTCACCCTGGCACAGATGGTGGTCCGCAAGCGCTCCCGGGAAGAGGCAACGGAAAAGGCCCGGTCGCTCCTTGCCAAGGTGGGGTTGTCGGACAAGGCCGGCGCCTATCCCGGCAAGCTGTCGGGCGGCCAGCAGCAGCGTGTAGCCATTGCCCGTTCCCTGGCCATGGACCCGAAGCTGATGCTCTTTGACGAACCTACCTCGGCCCTTGATCCCGAGATGATCGGCGAAGTGCTCGATGTCATGAAGGAGCTCGCCCGGGAAGGGATGACCATGGTGGTTGTGACCCACGAAATGGGGTTCGCCCGGGAGGTGGCCGATCGGGTCATTTTCATGGACCACGGTGCCATCGTCGAGGAGGGGACACCGGAACACTTCTTCACCAGCCCGACCCACGAACGGGCCAGACTGTTCTTAAGCCAGATTCTCTGATCCAACCCGGTAATCGATCACTAGCATTCGCGGCGATGTTCCGCATACCACACCACGAGGAGGGCAACATGACACGAAGCAGCAAGCTGATGGCAGTCATGGCCGCCGGGGTCCTGACCGCCGCCGCGGCAGATCCGGCACTGGCACTGGAAAACGAGTTCCACGGGATGTTCCAGCTGCAGTACGACAATTCGAACTTCAACGGTTCGAACAAAATCGACGCCAGCGGCGCCCGGTACGCACCGGAAAACTCGCCGAAGCAGGCACCGACAGCCAATTTCTTCGAGCAGCGCGCCCGTCTGGCCTACATCGCCAAGGCCAACCAGGATGTCAAACTGGTCACCAAGTTCGAGCTCGACTACTCCTTCTGGGGGAATTCGAGCTACGCAACCAAGCGTAACCAGGGGGGCGCCCTCGGTTCGGACACCGTCAACCTGGAAACAAAGAACATCTATCTGGACCTGAATGCCCCGAGCCTCAAGCTGAATACCAAGCTGGGGATGCAGCCGGTTGACGATGCCTTCAAGGGTATCTTCTTCAGCGCCGACATGGCCGGTATCCTGCTGAGCCACAATTACAACAAGGCCGCTGCCTCGGCGGGTTTCTTCCGCTGGAACGACGCCTCCAGAAACAACTCCCATATCCTTGGCAAAGACGCCCGGGACCTCTTCCTCCTCGACGGCAAGTACAATGTGACCGAGCAGACCAAAGTGGGCGCAGCCTACTATTACGTGAACAGCAACAAGACCGACGTACAGGATGCCAACGGCAGCCCGCTGATCGAAGACCTCTCGCTGCACATGCTGGGGGTGAATGCCGAGACCACGCTGGGTCCGGTTACCGTCGATGGTTTCCTGCTCTATCAGTTTGGCACCAATTATGACGGCAATACCAATCCGCTGGACAACGGCAAACACCGCAGCGCCTTTGCCGCAAACGTCGGCGCCAAGGCCAAGGTCGGCAAAGGGACGGTACGGAGCGAATTCCTGTACGTGTCGGGTGAAGGGAGTGCCAATCGCGGCAACACCAACGCCTTCTATACTCCTGCAAACTTCCAGTACTCCGAAAGCGGCTTCTGGAATAACGAGATGGTCATCCTTGGTCGCGACAAGTACGCCATGACCAACGACAGCGCCATCGTGTTCGATGCCAACAACAAGGACCAAGGTGTCATCTTCGGCTCTGTCGGCTACGACCACACGTTCAACGACAAGATTTCGGCCAGCGCCAATGCCGGTTTCGCCGCCGTTGCCAAGCAGAACGCCAACAAGCCCACAAACCTCAAGACCCATGCCGTCAACGACAGCAACTACCTCGGTACCGAGATCAATGCCGAGGGGAATTACAAGTTTTCCGAGAGCGTGACGTTTACCGCCCGGGCCGGCTACGTCTTCCTCGGCGACTACTACAAGGATGTGGCGACCGATGGGACGCCTGACAACCCCTATGATGTCAAGCTGATCGTCAGCTACAGTTTCTGATGACCGTATAGTCATCGGCTGACGGAAATTACACGTTCACACTCAGAGGAGGCGTACCATGAAAAAAATCGCTGTTATTCTGCTGGCGGGAATCTTCTTCGCAACCGTTCCGGCCATGGCCGAGATGACCAAAGAGGAAAAGGACCAGTGCATGCTGGCCAGCAAAGGATGTCTCGGCGAAGTCGATTCGATCCAGAAGCAGGTGAAGAAACTGCAGGCAGAAATCAAGAAGGGGACCAAGGTATATACCGCCGAGGAACTGAAAACCCTTCAGCAGAAGCTGAAGGAAGTCAACGAATTCATCAAGAACATGGGCAAGCCGGGCGGCAGATAGGTCGGATCCATTGTCATACGACAATAACTTGGTAAGCTACATCCAAATCAATTTTCGGAGGTGATCCATGACCATGAAGAAGTGCGCAGCGCTGTTGTTGGCCGGCCTGCTGGCTGTCGGCGCATTCGGCTGCAAGAAGAAGGAAGGGGCTGAAGCACCGAAGGCGGCCGGTGATACCGTCAAGATCGGCTTCCTCGGCGCCCTGACCGGCGACGTTGCCATGTTCGGCAAGCCGACCCTGGAGGGGATGAAGATGGCTGCCGAAGAAATTAACGCAGCCGGCGGCGTCCTCGGCAAGAAGATCGAAATCGTCGAGGCCGACGACCGCGGCGACAAGCAGGAAGGGGCCTCGGTCACCCAGAAGCTGATCAGCCGCGACAACGTGGTGGCCATTGTCGGCGACCCGACCACCGGCATCACCAAGGTTGCCGCACCCATCGCCCAGAAGGCCCAGGTGGTGCTCCTCTCCGCCGGCGCTACTGGCCCCGGCGTCGTGGAGAACGGCGACTTCATCTTCCGCGACACCCTGCTGGACAGCGTCGCCATCCCGGCCTGTATCGAGTTCTTTGCCAAGGACCTCGGCTACAAGAAGGTTGCCGTTATCACCTCCGATAACAACGACTACAGCGTCGGTCTTTCCCAGACCTTCCGCGATGCGGCGAAAGGGAAGGGGATCGAGATCGTTGCCGACGAGAAGGTCAAGGACGGCGACAAGGACTTCAGCGCCCAGATCACCAACATCAAGACCAAGAAGCCGGACGTGATCTTCTTCTCCGGGTATTACACCGAAGGGGCGCTGATCATGAAAGAGGCCCGCAAGCAGGGGCTCAAGGCCAAGATGTTCGGCGGCGACGGCCTTTTCTCGCCGAAGCTGATCGAGCTGGGGGGCGATGCCGTTGAGGGGGCCATGTCCGCCCTCGGCTTCTCTCCGGAGCAGGCCTCGCCGGTAACGGCGAAATTCGTCGAGGCGTTCAAGAAGAAGTTCAATGGTGCCGAGCCCGGCCTCTTTGACGCCCAGGGGTATGACGCCATCATGCTGCTGGCCGATGCCATGAAGCGTGGCAACAGTATCGATCCGAAGGTCTTCAAAGGGGCTCTGGCCCAGACCAAGAAGTTCGAGGGCGTTTCCGGCACCATCAGCATGCAGGCGAACCGGGAGCCGATCAAGTCCCCGCTCGCACTCCTGGAAGTAAAGGGTGGCAAGTTTACCCTGAAGGCCAAGGTTCCGGTCAAGATGGACTGACGGGGACGGGTTTACTCCTCGCACGAAGGCCCGGCGGAATTTCTGCCGGGCCTTTTTCGGGGGAGCGTGAATGCCTCTTCATGTGGTCAAACCATTTTTTAATCGTCTTGCCTGGTTCAGCAGTTTCATGGTATACAGACAGAATTTACGGCTCCGTTTGAGTATCGTCTCCTGAGGCAACGTGCGGCAAATTCCTCAGGATCGGGGTGTTCGGCAGCGCCTGTGGCGATCAGCGACGCAGAGGTCAGACTTTTTTCACCAGTCGAGAGAACAAAGGACGTCACATGTTTTTCCAGCAACTCATCAACGGCATCGCCCTCGGCAGTACCTATGCGCTGATCGCGCTCGGGTACACCATGGTCTACGGTATCATTACCCTGATCAACTTCGCCCACGGCGAGATCTTCATGGCCGGCGCCTTTGTCGGACTCCTCCTGGTGGGGGTCTTCAAACTCAACATCTTCGTTGCCATGGTACTCTCCATGGTGACCTGCATGGTTCTCGGCGTGGTGATCGAACTTATCGCCTACCGACCGTTGCGCAAGTCTTCCCGGCTATCGGCGCTGATCTCCGCCATCGGCGTCTCCATCTTTCTCTCCACCCTGGCCCAGATGATATTCGGTGCCGATGCCAAGGGATTCCCGGAAAAGGCCTTTCCGGTGAACCAGATCCATATCGGCGACGCCGACATCTCCACCCTGCAGCTCCTGATCATCGGCGTTTCCGCCTGCCTCATGATCGCCCTCGAGTTCATCGTCCAGAAGACCAAGATCGGCAAGGCGATGCGGGCTACCTCCGAAGATTACAACACGGCCGCCCTCATGGGGATCAATGTCAACGTGGTCATCTCCTTCACCTTCGCACTCGGCTCTGCCCTGGCTGCCGCTGGCGGCGTGCTGGTAGGGCTCCTCTTCAACGCGGTCTCCTTCAATATGGGGTTGATGGCCGGTCTGAAGGCCTTCGCAGCCGCGGTGCTCGGTGGGATCGGGTCCATTCCCGGCGCCATGCTGGGAGGGCTGCTGCTGGGGGTTACCGAGGTGTTTGGGGTCGCCGCAGGCTACTCCTCCTATCGCGACGCCATCGCTTTTGCCATCCTGGTGCTGGTGCTGCTGGTGAGGCCGACCGGCCTCCTGGGGAGGAAGATTCAGAAGAAGGTTTGATTGCAGGAATGGCTCGCCTCACGTTCACATTTTACATTTTTTCAAGGAAAACAGATGGGTGAAGCACTACAGGCACTGCTGGGGAACATCAACCCCTATATTCTGCAGATCATCGTCAATATCGGCATCGGCATTGTCCTGGCCCTGGGGCTGAACGTGATCACCGGGCTGACCGGTCAGCTCTCCCTCGGCCACGCCGCCTTCATGAGCATCGGCGCCTTTACCAGCGCCCTGTTCACCATCAAGCTCGGCATGCCGTTCAGCCTCAATATCCTCCTGACCGGCCTGGTTACCGCCGCCATCGGTGCGCTCATCGGTTTCCCGATCCTCCGGCTCACCGGCGACTACCTGGCGATCTGTACCCTCGGCTTTGCCGAGATCGTCAAGGTCGTGTTCCTGAACCTGGACATCACCAACAGGGCGCTCGGACTCTCCGTGCCGCCCCCGAAAACCACCATCCCCATGCCGATCGTGGTCTGGATCGTGGTCGTTCTGGCCATCGTGCTGATTTCGTTTGTCCACAACTCCCGTTTCGGCAGGGCGTTGAAGGCGATCCGCGGCGACGAGATCGCCGCCGAGGCGATGGGTATCAACGTGGCCCGCTACAAGGTCCAGTCCTTCGCGGTCGGGACCTTCATGGCCGGCGTCGGCGGCGGCCTCTACGCCCACTTCATCAGCTACATAAACCCATCCGACTTCGGCTTTCTCAAGTCCATCGACATCCTCAGCATGATCGTCCTCGGCGGCCTGGGGAGCATCCCCGGTTGCGTGATCGGCGCCTCGGTCCTCTCGGCGGCACCGGAGTTCCTCCGTTTTATGTCCAAGTACCGGATGCTGGTCTACGGCGGCCTCCTGGTGTTCATGATGATCTTTCGTCCCAACGGCCTGCTGGGAGGCATCAATTTCACCGACCTGGTCCTGCGGGCAGTCGGGCGCAAGCCCCACCTGAAGGAAGTCATCGAAGAGAAGGCGCAGCACAAATAACCGGCGCTCTGCAGGCCCGGCGCGATTGATAGAGATACGTCATGGCAATACTCAAACTTGACAATGTGACAATCCGTTTCGGTGGCCTCGTTGCCGTCGACAGTGTAAATCTGACCGTGGAGCAGGGGACCATCCAGGCCCTTATCGGCCCCAACGGCGCCGGCAAGAGCACCATGTTCAACCTGATCACCGGCATCTACAAACCGACGTCGGGTACCATCAGTTTCAAGGACCGCCCCATCGACGGCATGCCCACGTACCGGATCGCCTCGGCCGGCATCGGCCGGACCTTCCAGAATATCCGCCTCTTCACCGATCTTTCGGTGCTGGACAACGTCCTGATCGGTGCCCATATCCGGGGCAAATGGGACCTCACCGGCGCGATCACCTCGTTTGCCCCCTGGGTGAAGCGGGAAGAGGGGGAACTGATGGCCTGGGCCTCCGAGTGCCTCCGGATGGTCGATCTCGGCTACAAGTCCTTCGAACTGGCCGGGAACCTGCCGTACGGGGAGCAGCGCCGCCTGGAGATCGCCCGGGCACTGGCGCTCAAGCCCGACCTCATCCTGCTGGACGAGCCGGCCGCGGGGATGAACCCCCAGGAGAAACTGGTCCTGATGGAGATGGTGCAGCGGATCCGTGCCACCGGCATCACCGTGTTCCTGGTGGAGCACGACATGAAGTTTGTCATGGGGCTCTCGGACCGGATCGCGGTCCTGGATTACGGCGTCAAGATCGCCGACGGTACGCCGGAGGCGGTTCGTCAGGATCCGAAGGTCATCGAGGCGTACCTGGGCAAGTCGCATTAAGCGGTTGCTGAAAAATAGCCATCTCGCCGCCGTCCTCGCAAGCTCCTCGGTGCGGCGTAGCGCGGCTACGCCTCCCTCGAAGCTTTCTGCGGATGCGACGATCTGACTATTTTTGAGCAACCTTGAGTTTCTTGACATCCTGTTAACAGATTGATCTTGCATTCGGCGGTGTGCGTACCCGTTTCCGTCCCCCCCGCAGAGGTTTACTATGCTTATCGTTGAAAACCTGTTCGTCAACTACGGGGCCATCAAAGCCCTGAAAGACCTTTCCTGCCGGGTGGAGCAGGGGGAAATCGTGGCGTTGATCGGCGCCAACGGTGCCGGCAAGACCACGACCCTCAATGCCATTTCCGGCATTGTCCCGACCCTGGGGGGGAAGATCAGCTTCCTGGGTGACACCATTACAGGCGTCCCCCCCCACGAGATCGTGAAACGGGGGATTTCCCAGGTGCCGGAGGGGCGTCGGGTCTTCGCCAACATGACGGTCCTGGAGAACCTGGAGATGGGCGCCTATACCCGTTCCGACGGCAAGGCGATCGCCGAGGAGATCGAGCAGGTGTTCCAGCGTTTTCCCCGTCTCTTTGAGCGGAAAAAGCAGCTGGCCAAGACCCTGTCCGGTGGCGAGCAGCAGATGCTCGCCATGGGGAGGGCGCTCATGTCCAAGCCTAAGCTGATGCTCCTGGACGAGCCGTCCATGGGGCTTGCACCGATGCTCGTGGAAAAGATCTTCGAGATCATCCAGGAGATCAACAAGACCGGGACCACGATCATGCTGGTGGAGCAGAACGCCAACATGGCCCT
>CAYSJJ010000089.1:0-13683 GCA_964431365.1 uncultured Geobacter sp.
AGATCACCGACAGCTACAACGGCGACTTCAATACCATCAAGAACAACCTGAACCAAGCCATCGACGCGGTCAATAACCTGGTTGCCGACGCCAATCTGCTGGCGAAGGCGGCCGTGGAAGGGAAGCTGGCCACCCGCGCCGATGCCACGAAACACCAGGGGGACTTCCGGAAGATCGTTGCCGGCGTCAACGATACCCTCGACGCGGTCATCGGCCCTCTGAACGTTGCCGCCGACTACGTGGACAAGATCTCCCGGGGAGATATTCCGCCGACCATTACCGACAGCTACAACGGCGATTTCAACACCATCAAGAACAACCTGAACCAGGCCATAGATGCGGTCAACGCCCTGGTTGCCGACGCCAATATGCTGGCCAAGGCGGCCGTGGACGGCAAGCTGGCCACCCGCGCCGATGCCACGAAACACCAGGGAGACTTCCGGAAGATCGTGGCCGGTGTCAACGATACCCTGGATGCGGTCATCGGCCCGCTGAACGTTGCCGCCGACTATGTGGACAAGATCTCCAAAGGGAACATACCGGCAAAGATCACCGATACGTACAACGGTGACTTCAATACCATCAAGAACAACCTGAACCAGGCCATCGACGCGGTCAACGCCCTGGTTGCCGATGCCAACCTCCTCTCCAAAGCCGCAGTCGCAGGGAAGCTGGCCACCCGCGCCGATGCGGGCAAGCATCAGGGGGACTTCCAGAAGATCGTGGCCGGCGTCAACGATACGCTGGATGCGGTCATCGGCCCGCTGAACGTTGCCGCCGACTATGTGGACCGGATCTCCAAGGGGATCATGCCGCCGGTCATATCCGACAACTACAATGGCGACTTCAACGCCATCAAGAACAACCTGAATGTCCTCATCGAAGCCACCAACAAGATCACCGTCGCGGCCAAGGAGGTGGCCAACGGCAACCTGATGGTCGAGCTGAAAGAACGGAGCCCCGAGGACGAACTGATGCACGGGCTCTCAGCCATGGTCACGAAGCTGGTGGACGTGGTCGCCGAAGTCAAAACCGCCTCCGATAACGTCGCCGCCGGCAGTAAGGACATGTCGGGCACCTCCGAACAGATGAGCCAGGGGGCGAGCGAACAGGCTGCAGCCGCGGAAGAGGCCTCCTCGTCCATGGAGGAGATGACCTCCAATATCCGCCAGAATGCCGACAACGCGGCCCAGACCGAAAAGATTGCCATGAAGAGCGCCAATGATGCCCGCGAAGGGGGCAAGGCCGTCGAACGGACCGTCACCGCCATGAAGGACATCGCCGGCAAGATCAGCATCATAGAGGAGATCGCCCGTCAGACCAATCTGTTGGCGCTGAACGCCGCCATCGAGGCGGCCCGGGCCGGTGAGCACGGCAAAGGGTTCGCCGTTGTCGCCTCAGAGGTTCGAAAGCTGGCCGAACGGAGTCAGGCGGCCGCAGCGGAGATCAGCGAACTTTCTTCGAGCAGTGTCGAAGTGGCAGAGCGGGCCGGTGAGATGCTGAACCAGATGGTGCCTGATATCCAGAAGACCTCCGAGCTGGTGCAGGAGATCAGTGCTGCCTGTCGCGAACAGGACACGGGCGCCGAACAGATAAACAAGGCGATTCAGCAGCTCGATCAGGTGATCCAGCAGAACGCCAGTGCCGCGGAGGAGATGAGCTCCACTGCCGAGGAGCTGAACTCCCAGGCAGACCAGCTGCAGAGCAATATCGCCTTCTTCAAGCTGGACAACAGTTCCACGGGTACCAGCAGGCAGGCCCGTGTGGAAGTGCTACCGGCTAAATCAGCCGCCAAGAAACATCCGGTCACTCCTCCGGCCCCCACGAAGCTGGCGACCCGCGCCAAGCGTGCCGTCAACAGCGGTGTCGACCTGAACCTCGAGGTCGACAGGATTGATGAGGCGTTCGAGAAATTCTAGATCAAGTCAACGGGGCAGGGGCCGGCGCACGCCGAACCATGATCCCTCCCCCTGACTCGGGATTGGAGGAGTGGCGACATGTCAATAACAACCATCACCGAAACACGGCAGTATCTGTCCTTCAAACTTGCGGAAGAGGTGTTTGCCGTCGACGTGGCCAAGGTACGGGAGATTCTCGACTTTACCACCGTCACCAAGGTGCCCCAGACCCCAGAGTTCATGCGTGGGGTGATCAATCTGCGGGGGAGCGTGGTGCCGGTGGTGGACATGCGGCTGAAATTCGGCATGAGCCAGACGGAAAAGACCGTCAACACCTGTGTCATAGTCATGGAGATATCTCTCGGTGGCGAGACGATTGTTGTCGGTTCCCTTGCCGACTCGGTCCAGGAGGTGCTGGAACTGGAGCCGGAGCAGATTGAATCGCCCCCGCGTATCGGTACCAAGCTGCGGACCGAGTTCATCAAGGGGATGGGCAAGTACAACGATCACTTCATCATTATCCTCGACATCGACAAGGTTTTCGATGAGGAGACCATGAGCGGGCTGCTGGAGGCGCAGCCGGAGGTGGTCAACGGCTAGGCCGGTAGTTGGCTGACAAAAGTGCAGCGGCAGCCAACCGTCCCCTGTCCGACCACGATCGGGCTTGGTGACGGACGGCTGCCGCTGTTGTTTTGGTGATAGTCGCAGGCGTCGTGCCAGGCTCCGTCAGCCGGAGCAGGAGGCCTTCCCGCCCGTCCGCATGCCCCTCTCAGCCTGCCGCAACTGGGCGTTGACGCGACCAGCGGAGACCGCCATGACCACCGCCTGCACGGCACCGATCTCCTCTTCCGTCACTCCCTCTGCCTTGGCCACGCCAAGGTAGTGTTCCATTCAGGGGTGACACCCAAAGGCCATAGCTGCGCCCAGGTGGACCAGTAGCGTGGTCTTCGGTTCAAGGATGTCGTTGTTGCGGGCGGTCTCGTAAAAATCGCCGTATGCCTTCTGCTGTTTTTCTGGAAGCATCGTTTCCCCTCCTCACCATTTATTTCCGCGAGATCATCAGGAACAGCAGCCGCCACCGGCCCGGCGAATGTTCCGCTCACGCAGCCACTCGTTGATCATGCCCGAAGCACAGCCGACGCCGGCATCCACCGTGATGGCGGCTGCCGGGCAGTTCTTCGCGCAGGCGCCGCACTCCATGCAGGCATCCCGGTCGGCGATGCGGGCCTTTTTCCCGGCAAGCTCGAAAACCTGGTGCGGGCAGACCTCCAGGCAGCGGCCGCATCCCACGCATGCATCCGGCCGCAGTCCCAGGGTGGTCACGTCCGGCAGATACCGATATCCTTTCATTCAGTCCCCCTTTCGTGAGGAAGTTCAGGTTGCTGAAAAATAGTCAGATCGTCGCACCCGCAGCAAGCTTTGAGGGAGGCGTAGTACCCAAACACCGGGCATAAACAGCGCTACGCCGCACCGAGGAGTTTGCGAGGACGGCGGCGAGATCGCTGTTTTTCGGCAACCTGCTACAGGAACCTGCCGGCCAGCACCAGGATCAGGCTTACGGCAACGGCGGCCCCCATGGCCGGCAGGGCCAGCCGCATCTCTTTTTTTACCCCGGAGCGGGAGGTGTAGGTGCTGCAGCCGGTGAAATTGAGGGTATAGAACGCGCTCACAGCCGGCAGCGCCAGGAAGGCGGCCAGACTGACCGGTACGCTCCAGCCGACGCCCCCGGCGAGCAGGTACCAGGTAAAGCTCCAGCCGAGACCGGCTACCCCCCCCTTGATGGCGAAGCTCCGTCCCGGCAGCCAGGGGAGGAGGAGCGGGCCGGCAACGATGCCGGTGAAGACGGCGCCGAGCCAGGCGACAATGGCCTTGGTGCCGGCGACTTCTCCCCCCATGAGCAGGGCGGCCAGTAAGATGACCCCGCCGATGAAGAGGATGGATTTGAGGGCATGCACCAGTTCCACCGGGATCAGCACCAGCCGCTCCCGGAGCGTGAAGGTCAGTTCCTGCATCTCAGGTGTCGTCACCATACCGTTGTCCAGGTAGGCCGGCAGGTCGGCGGCCCTGATCGTCGCGTACCGGACCGTGAAGCCGGTACGTTTCTGCACTTCGTGGGCGGCCACCCCCGGTGCCCCGAGGATCGGCAGGAGCAGCCGGCGGTGATTGACGACCTCTGCCAGCCCGACCGTTTCGACCCGTTTCACCAGCTCGTCGGTGCCAAAGGTTCCTTTCCCCGCTGCACACCAGACATTGATCCCGAACGTCTCCAGCACCAGGAGCCAGACGTTGCGGCCGGCCAGGGTGCGGCGGACGATGTCGTAGCTCATCTTGTAGTTGGCCGTCACCACCACCGGGTCGTCCGCCGTGGGGGTGCCGACGGCGTAGAGCCCCGGCGGGACCAGATACTCCATCCTGCCGATTCCCCAGCGGGCCTTCCAGGCACCGATCCGGTCGGCAGCAGTCAGTTCCGTCGCTACCCGCGGTACACGCCCTGCCCTTGTCTGAAGCCATGAGAGAAAGCCGGGAACCTTTTCGTCGATTGCTCCGCCGCCGGCGGAGGTGGCAGGGCCTCAGCAGGGGGGCTTGCCCGGGCCGGAATTCGCACTGGCGTCACAGCCGGTCTTCACCGGGGCGCAGGCCGTTTTCGTCACCACTCTGATCTCCCGTATCTTCATGACGTCTCCCGGTTGCAGTTACTTGCAACATGCAATGTTTTTGTCATGCCCCTCACCACAACAACCCGCCCTGGTCACCGCCTCGTTCAGCAGCCCCAGCGACCTGATAACTGTTTCCCGCTCGAAAGGGGTCATGCTGGAAAATATCCGCTCGATCCTGGCGGACATGTAGGAGTCGGTCTTCTCCAGCACCTGCACTCCCTCGCCGGTAAGGCCGAGCAGGCTGACCCGTCGGTCTTCCGGCGACGCCTGGCGGGTCACGAGTCCTTTTGACTCCAGAGTCTTCACCTGTCTGCTGAAGGTGGTGATGTCCATCCCCAGTTCTTCAGCAACCCGCTGCATGGACGGATTTTCTCTTCTCCGGATCTCGAACAGGATGTGGCTCTGCACCATGGAAACCTGTTCTCCACAGCATTCATCGCAGCACTCCGCGTTCAATAGGCCGAAGCGGCGGACAAAAATCTGGAGTTTTTCCCTGACAGATTCCATTGCGTTCTCCTTAGGAAGAACCATAGCGAAAATAATTGCATAATGCAACTAATTTGCTTGACCTGAGCATTTCCTTCTTTTACGGTTGATCTATCATCGATAGGGGGGGATAGGGGATGAGAGAGTTCAATGGTATTTTCCAGGAATTTCAGCCAAAGATCCGCCGCTACCTTGGCCAGCTCTGCGGCGAGGCCGACGCCAACGATCTGACCCAGATTGTTTTCTTGAAAGTAAGCCAGTCGCTTGCCGGCTTCCGCGGAGATTCGTCCCTTAGCACGTGGATCTATCGCGTCGCCACCAACACCGCCCGTGATCACGCGCTTTCATCCCAGGCGCGCCAGCGGAGGGAAGAGAGCCTTTTCGACGAAGATGGCTCCTTGGATGATCTGCCCGACGAAGATGCGCCGGGAACGGAACGGGAGTACATCCGGCAGGAGATGAGCTCCTGTATCAGAGCGGTGGTCGACCAACTTCCGGAGGGGTATCGCACCGTTCTGCTCCTCAGTGATTTCGAAGAGCTGACAAACGCGGAGATTGCCGGGGTCATCGGGGTGAGCGTGGAAACGGTCAAGATCAGGCTCCATCGAGGCCGTAACGCCTTGCGCAGGGCGATGGAAAGCCGCTGCAGTTTCTATCATGACGAGCGAAACGAACTGATGTGTGACCGGAAGGGGAAAGTCTAGTTTTTCCGTCCGGAAACTGGTTCGTCCCGGTACCCCCCGCTTCAGCCGGGGGATACCGGGAGTTCGTCCGGCATGTTGCCCGACAGGGCTCACTGCCGCACCTGACGGTACCGATTTCAGCAGCCGCACCCCTCGCTGCTGCAGGGCGTAGCGGCAGACTTCACCAAACCGGCGGCAATGCCGTTGATCTTGGCCGCGGCCCCCCTGGCCACCAACCGTCCGACTTCGATCGCTTCCGCGATCTCCTCCTCCTCGGCCCCGCTTTCCTGGGCCTTCCGAACATGGATCTCAAGGCACGGACCGCAGTGTGCGGTGATCGATGCCCCGATGGCGATCAGTTCCCTGATCCGGCTATCGAGCTTCATGGTATATCACCTCCTTTCTGCTCCTATAGACGGGGCGCTTTTCAAAAAGGATACACCTGGAACGATATTTCCCCTTATTTCGACACGGGGTAAAACCCACCGGCTGTTTTTATTAAAGTTTCTAAAGTAAATTGTCTGTCTGGCGATAACTAACTGGATGTTGTTGCTAAAATAGGGCTTGTACACAAATGAATGCATAGTATTGTTGCATTTGGAAATTTTCACGTTCCGGGACGCCGCGTTTCTGCATTTCGTACACAAGCCTGCGTTGCTGCATGGTTTAATACCCATTAACCGGGGGCACCATATGTCTTTACAGGAATCAGCACCTTCATCCAGACGGGCGGGAAAGAAAACCGGTATCGCCACCAAGATTCTCCTGGCGGCATCCGTGGCCCTGATAACCGGTCTCGTCATCGTGGGCGGGGCAGCCCTGTATCTGGAACGACAGGCACTGGTGGGGCTGCAGCGGGAAAACAGCCTGATCTTCGTCAACGTCATGGGTGACGACATCAAGACCGCCATGATGGCGGATGACATGAAAAAGGTCGATGCCTACATCAAAGAGGTGATTGAAAAAAAGCGGGCAGTGGCCTTTTCCATTTTCAACGAGAAGGGTGAGGAGCGCGGCAGCGGTGCCAAGGGTGATACCCTCGTTATGGAGGTGTTGAAGAGTAATAAGACGGCCAGTTCAGAGGGAAAAAAGAACGGCATCCATGTTCTTGAGACCATATTGCCGCTCCCCAACGAAGAACGCTGCCAGAGCTGCCATGACAAGGAGATCAAGATGCTGGGGGCGCTCAAGCTCAACACCAGCATCGAGCAGGGGTATGCTGCCAGCAGGACGGCAACCTTCTGGCTCTTCGTCTCAGGGGCCGTGGCACTGGTCGCCAGCCTGGTCTGCCTGATGTTCGTCCTGCGGCTGACCGTGACGCGGAAGATCAATGACTTTGTCGACAAGGTAACCGACCTGGCCAGGGGGGAGGGGGACCTCACCAAACAGATCATCGTCAAGTCCAATGACGAGTTCGAACAACTGGCTGACGAGATAAACTCGCTGGTGGACAAGATCCGGCGGATCATCTCCCAGATCGCCCAGACCAGCGAGCAGGTCTCCTCGTCGGCCGAGGAACTTCAGTCCAATGCCGCCCAGATGGCCGCCGGTGCCGAAGAAGTGGCTTCCCAGGCCGAAACGGTAGCCACGGCCGGCGAAGAGATGTCGGCAACGTCCGGCGACATCGCCCGAAACTGTCAGATGGCCTCCGAAGGTTCTCAGCAGGCCAGCGCCGCCGCGGTTTCCGGCGCACAGGTTGTCGACGAGACCATTTCGGTCATGAACAGCATTGCCGAGCGGGTCAGAAGTTCCGCCAAGGCTGTGGAAAGTCTTGGCAGCCGATCAGACCAGATCGGCGAGATCGTCGGCACCATCGAAGACATCGCCGACCAGACCAACCTCCTGGCGTTGAACGCCGCGATTGAGGCGGCCCGGGCCGGCGAGCAGGGGAGAGGGTTTGCCGTTGTTGCCGATGAGGTACGGGCACTGGCCGAGCGGACCACCCGTGCGACCCGCGAAATCGGGGAGATGATCAAGGCTATCCAGCACGAAACCAAAGGTGCCGTGGTCGCCATGGAAGAAGGGGTGAGTGAAGTCGCCAAGGGGAGCGAGAAGGCGGCCAACTCCGGCAGCGCCCTGGAACAGATCCTCCAGCAGATCAATGACGTCAACTCCCAGATCCATCAGGTTGCCACCGCTGCCGAAGAGCAGACCGCAACGACCTCTGAGATCAGCAACAACATGCAGCAGATCACCGAGGTCATCGCCAAGACCTCCCGGGGGGCCAAGGATTCCGCTTCTGCAGCCAACCAGCTCTCCGTGCTTGCCGACGATCTGCGGCGCATCGTGAGCCAGTTCAAGATTGCGTAAACGGGTCGCCGGCACACTGTCCGGTTGAAAGCATGGGCACCTTCTCCAAGGCCGGGTTACACCGGCCTTTTCTTATTTTGTGTTCGATCTCTGCAGTGCCAACACGATTGCCTGCTGGACAGGCCATTTGGGGTGCAGTATATGAGCAAAAGGGGTCGTCAAATCTTCACTCTGGACGAAACGGGGATGCTGTCCGCCATCGTCGGTGCGGATCTCGTCTGGCGGCATTCTGAGACCGGACGCTCAATACAGGAGGCTCTGTCGTGACCTATGCTGACGTGCAGGAGGCGCTCAAGGTCCTGGGGGTGGGTAAGCGGGCCACCCTGAAGGAAATCAAGAGCCGGCATCGGGAGTTGGCCAAACGCCATCATCCGGATGCAGGCAACGGGGGCGAAACAGAGACGATCCGGAAGGTGAACGCCGCCTACAAGACGCTGCTGGACTATGTCGCCGCGTACACCTTTTCCTTTGACGAGGATGAATTCTACGAGCAGAACCCGGAAGAGCGGATCTGGATGCAGTTTGCCGACGATCCGCTCTGGGGAAAGAGGTAGGCGTGTACGGAGACGAGGTGGTCCGGCTTTCCTTTTTCTTTGGCGTCCTGGCGGTTGTTGCCGCCTGGGAGGTCATCGCTCCCCGCCGGCCGCTTACCGACAGCAAACCGCGGCGCTGGGTCACCAACCTCTCCCTGGTGGTGATCGATACGGTGGTCGTCCGCATCCTGGTGCCCGTCCTTCCTGTCGGCATGGCGCTCATGGCCCGGGAGCAGGGGTGGGGCATCCTGAATGCCATCATGCTGCCGGCCTGGATCAAGATCGTCCTGGCGGTCGTGGTGCTCGACTTCGTCATCTACCTGCAGCATCTCCTGTTTCATTTCCTGCCGCTCCTCTGGCGTATCCACCGGATGCATCACACGGACCTGGACATCGACGTCACGACCGGCAACCGTTTCCATCCCATTGAAATAGTCATTTCCAGCGGTATCAAGGTGGCGGCGGTGGCCCTCATCGGTCCACCGGTTGCGGCGGGTGTCGTCTTCGAGGTGGTGTTGAATGCCACGTCCCAGTTCAACCACGGCAACATCAGGATTCCCGAAACCGTGGATCGGTGGCTGCGGCTCGTGGTGGTCACGCCGGACATGCACCGGGTCCATCATTCGGTTGTCGCCCGGGAGACGAACAGCAACTTCGGTTTCAATCTCCCGTGGTGGGACCGCCTCTGCGGGACCTATCGTGCCCAGCCCGAACGTGGCCATACGGGCATGATCATCGGCCTGAAAGGGTTCCGGGATCCGGCGTTGCTGACCCTTCCCCGTTTGCTTCTGCAGCCGTTTCTTCGGACGCGGTAATCATCCTGCCAGCTTCTTCACAAAGGCGCGGATCCTCCGGGCATTGGTCCCCACGTCGCTGATGCCCACCCGCGATACCGACCGGATGTCAACCAGCGAACGGTTGCCGGCCGGCGCGACCCTGATCACGATGTCGTCCTTGAAGCCGAACCAGAAGGTGGTGTCGGTCGCTTCGATCCTCCCCTCGGCCGGGATGGCGGTAACGATCTGCCACCCCATGGCGCGGGCCGTTGTCAGGGCTGTTTCAAAGGCCTGCGCCTGGGGAAGTTCGAGCACAACGGTCTTGATGTCCGGGTAGGCCGAGCGCTGCAGGGCCGCAACCTCTCCTCCGCCGTAGGCGGTCGGGTTGGCCGCGTCCTTGCGCAGCGGCACGATTGCGACGAATGGGGGTGGGTTGGTGATGTCGGTGGTAATGTCGTGGATCCGGGGGAGGCGCTGGGCGTTCAGTTTCCAGGTGACCGGGACTGCGGCCAGCAGTGCACCGGCCAAGGCGGCGGTTGCGGCCAGGAGGAGCCCCGTATAGCGGCGCGCCCGGAAGGAGAAGAGGAGAGCGGGGAGCGCCGCGAGAAACGCTGCGCCGCCGCAGTAGGCGCCGTATTTGAGGATGGTAAAGCCGGTGCGGAAATGCCAGAGTCCGAGGCGGGTGCCCAGTCCCGCCGCTGCCAGCAGGAGGGCGGCAATTGCGGCGAGCAGGAGCGCCGCCAGAGGAAAGCGGAGGCTGGCGGTTGCCCTGGATGGAGTGGTGGTTGGAGTATCTTCTGTCATGGGAATCACCTCCGGTCGGTACGGACAAGTACGACCAGCAGATAGAGCACGATCGCCAGGTTCACGGCCAGCACCGTCACCCTGGGCCAGGTCGTCTCGCGAAGTACTTCGTACAGTTCGAGCGGCACATACATGGCGCCGGAGAGAAAGCCGAACCACTCGGCCCACCGGCGCCGAAGCCAGAGGCCGGCGGCCTCGGCAAAGCGGACGCCCGAGTAGAACAGTGCCGCAAAGGCCATTGACCAGAGCTGCATGTCGGTGACCCGGTCGGCCGCATCCAGAAAAATCCGTGGGTAGTGCCGGGCCGGGTTGAAATGAAGGTGCCGGACAAGCTGCTCAGCCACATAATGCACATCCCTGTGGACAAGGGCCAGCAGGCCGAAACCGGTCAGCAGGACCAGAGCCCCCTTGGCCCCCTCGAAGAGAGCGACGATCTGGATGGTCCGACCCGACGGCCGTTTTTTCTTCCTCGTTTTTTTCAGCATGGCACCTGTTTCTATTGTATCGCCGGATCTGCCGACGTGCATCAGCCCCGGGCAGATAGGTCCGTGACAACAACGTTCGTGAGGTTTTGGCGGGGCGGGGCATGACGGAAGCGGTGGGTACCGGCTTTGGCAAGAGCGCTACAAACAACCCTCCAGTTTTTTCCCGTCCAGGGGCTTGGAGAAGAACGCAATGACCCCCAGCTCGGAGCAGACCTTCTTGTCCTGCGGGTCTTCTGAAGAGGTCAGGGCGAAGACCCTGAGACCTTTTGTCCGCTCGTTGTCCCGGAGCTGCCTGAGCACTTCGAGGCCGTCGATCTTCGGCAGCCTGAGGTCGAGCAGCAGGATCTCCGGCAACGGAGTCTCCTCTCCCAAAAGCCTGGTCAGGGCCTCAAGTCCGTCATGGGCAACGGTCACCCGGGTGATCCCGATCTTCTTGAGCGACCAGAGGGCCAGCTCTTCGTCGTCGCGGTTGTCTTCGACCAGAAGAACATGCAGATCGATCATGGGACTCCCATTATCGTCGTTCAGGCAGATTCGGAGGCGAATGGCTGACAGCGGCCTGCCGCCCTGTTCGTCCTCATTGACGGTTTGGCTCGGACAATCGGTGAATTTGTACTGCTTGCTATTAGGTGTAACTAATCGTACCAGGAAGTCCAGCAATTTCAATGGATGCATGTTGCGGGGAGCGCCGGAAGGGGATGGGCATCCCGTTGACAGCAGGGGGAGGGCCGATACACTGTTTCGCATCATGAACGTGGAGTGCAGGAAATGCCTGAAGAGTTAGTGGCCACATTTACGGTCCGCCGTCTGAGCATCCTGAACGAGAACGGCGAGGTGGACCAGGCCCTGATGCCCGCTCTCACCGACAGCGATCTCACGAGGGCGTACGAGCTGCTGGTGCTGGCGCGGACCTTTGACGAAAGGGCCCTTGCCCTGCAGCGGGAGGGGAGGCTCGGCACCTATCCCCCCATCCGCGGCCAGGAGGCGGCCCAGGTGGGGAGCGCTCTGGCGCTGGCTCCCGCTGACTGGGTCTTCCCCTCGTTCCGGGAGATGGGGGTCTTTCTGACGCTCGGCTTCCCCATTGCCCAGCTCTTCCAGTACTGGTCTGGCGACGAGCGGGGCCAGCGGGCGCCTGACCACCTGAACATCTTCCCGATCAGCGTCTCCGTGGGGTCCCACATCCCCCACGCGGTCGGTGCGGCCATGGCGGCCCGTTACCGCCACGACCCGGTGGCCGTGGTCGCCTACTTCGGCGACGGGGCCACCTCCAAGGGAGATTTCCACGAAGGGTTCAACATGGCCGGTCTCTTCAAGCTGCCGGTGGTCTTCATCTGCCAGAACAACCAGTGGGCGATCTCCGTCCCGGTGCAGGGGCAGACCGCCAGCGTATCCCTGGCCCAGAAGGCCATTGCCTATGGCTTCGATGGGGTACAGGTGGACGGCAACGACCTGTTCGCCGTCTACCGGGCTACGAGGAAGGCGCTGGAGAAGGCGCGCAGCGGCGGCGGTCCCACCTTCATCGAGTGCCTGACCTACCGGATGGCAGACCATACCACGGCGGACGATGCGGCCCGCTACCGCTCCCCCGACGAGGTGGCTGCGTGGCGCGCCAAGGACCCGATCCTGCGCCTGGAACGCTTCCTGGCGGGGCGTGGCCTCTGGAGCGAGTCCTTGAGGGACGAGGTGCTGGCGAAGGCCGTCGCCGCCATCGACGCCGCAGTTGCGGAGATGGAGGCGATCCCTCCCCCCACCGTTGCCGAGATGTTCGCCGCGACCGCCGCGGTGCTTACGCCCCGGCAGGCCGCGCAGCAGGAGGGGCGCTGACATGGAGCGGCTCAACATGGTGCAGGCCATCAACCTGGCCCTGGTGGAGGAGATGGCGCGTGACGACCGGATCGTCATCCTCGGCGAGGACGTGGGGCGGGACGGCGGGGTCTTCCGTGTCACCGACGGACTTCTGGAGCGTTTCGGCAGCGACCGGGTGATCGATACCCCCCTGGCGGAGTCGGCCATCGTCGGCGCCGCCATCGGCATGGCCGCCTACGGTCTCCGGCCGGTGGCGGAGATCCAATTCCTGGGCTTCATCTATGCCGCCGTCGACCAGCTCTTTACCCATGCGGCACGGCTCCGTGGCCGTTCCCGCGGCCGCTATACCTGCCCCCTGGTGGTCAGGACCCCCTACGGCGGCGGGATCAAGGCCCCGGAACTGCACGAGGAGAGTACCGAGTCGCTCTTCTGCCATATCCCCGGCATCAAGGTGGTCGTGCCGTCCGGGCCGTACACGGCCAAGGGGCTCCTCACGGCGGCGCTGCGCGACCCGGACCCGGTCCTCTTCCTGGAGCCGACCCGGCTCTACCGGCTGATCAGGGAAGAGGCGCCGGCGGGGGAGTACATCGTCCCGCTGGGCAAGGCGAGGGTGGCGCGGGAGGGGGGCGGGGTGACGGTGGTCGCCTGGGGGGGCATGGTGGAGCGGGTGCTGACGGCGGTTGGGCCGTACGACGCGGAGGTGATCGACCTCCTGACGCTGAGCCCGTTCGACATGGAGACCCTGCTCGCGTCGGTCAGGAAGACCGGCCGGGTGGTGATCGTCCACGAGGCGGTGAAAAGCTGCGGTTTCGGCGCCGAGATCGCCGCCACCATCGCGGAGGAGGCGATCCTCTCCCTGCGGGGGCCGATCCTGCGGGTAACGGCGCCGGACGTCACCATGCCGCTGCCGAAGCTGGAGGACGACTACCTGCCCACAGCGGCGCAGATCGCCCGGGCCATTGAAGAGGTGATGAGGTACTAAGCAGTTCGTGATGGATGCCGTCCCGACGGAGCGACTGTGTCTGAGCACCAGCCGCTGTAGGCGAAATGGAGCGGCCAGCGGCCTGTCTGTCTGAACCCGTCAGGGTGAGTTACAGGCCGGTAGCGAAATGAGCCGTACAGCGGCGGTGCGAAGGCACGCGGAGCGGAGCGGGACGGCATCCATCACGGTCAAGGGGAATGTCATGGCATACGAATTCAAGCTCCCCGACCTGGGGGAGGGGATAGCCGAGGTGGAGCTCCGCA
>CAYSJJ010000090.1:0-13105 GCA_964431365.1 uncultured Geobacter sp.
TCGCCGCCGGGAATTTTATCAAAAAGCCGTCAGTCAACAGACTGACGGCTTTTTTCTTTCCTGACGAGGTACCTCTCATTCCCCCCTTCAAAACGTATGGGCTGAGCCCCTTTTCTGATTCTTTCTTAGCTTCACCACTTGCATTACCGGCGTTTCTCTGGCACAAATAATTCATCTTTTACTCCTCACATTGGATGGCATATGTCAGAGAAGAATCTTGATGCGCCGCAACCACCTCGGATTGGTGATCTGTTTCTGCAATACGAATATATCACCAAGGATCAACTCGGCATCGCGTTAATGCACCTGGATGAGAAGGGGGGCAGGCTTGGCTCTATTCTTCTTGAACTGGGTTACGTGAGCACCGAGGATCTGCTTACCGTGCTTGAAAAGAAGTTCGGGCTCCCCACGGCGAATCTGGAGAAGTTGACGATACAGCCCCACGTATTGAGGATGGTCCCCTACGAGCAGATCATTAAGCATAAGGTCATTCCGATCGCAATCGGCACAAAGAATATTTTCATGGCTATGGTTGAGCCCGATGATCTCGATGCGTTGAAAGATCTTGAAACCGCTCTTGGCAAGTTCATTCAACCCATTGTGGTTCCTTATGCTCAAATGGAGAAGCTCCTGCAGTTTATTGAAGAGAAAGGCGGGGTTCTGGATTTTCCGGTGTCCGGCAGGGACATACTTCTTGATGGGGAGCCCGGGGTGATACACAGCGAACAGTCGACCCTCATGAAGTACTTTGGAATACTGGTGAAAGAGCACGCTTCGGATCTGCTCCTGACTGCAGGTGTCCCCCCAAGTCTCAAGATTCATAACGAAATCATGCGTATTTCCGACCAGAATCTTACCCCTCTGGATCTGGCGGCCTTCGTGGATGAACTCCTGACAGATGCACGTAAAGAGGAGTTGTTGCTGCACAGTGACATAGACGTCGGCAAGACGATCCCGGAGCTAGGTCGTTTCAGGGTCAATGTATTCAAGCAAAGGGACTCCTACTCGATCGTGGTGCGCAATGTGCTCGAGGAACTGCCGACGCTGGAGCGGCTTGGTCTCTCTGAGTCACTTTCCGACTACGCTCTCAGGAACCAGGGATTGATCATGATCACCGGGCCGACCGGTCACGGGAAAAGTACGACGCTTGCCGCCTTGATCAATGTCATTAACACGCATCGCAAGTGTAATATTATTACCATCGAGGACCCGATTGAGTTTCACCACAGGCACCGGTTGAGTAACGTAAACCAGCGAGAGGTCGGGAGGGATACCCCCTCGTTCCATCAAGGGCTGCGCAATATTTTCCGGCAGGCGCCCGATGTCATCGTTATCGGCGAGTTGCGTGATCCTGAGTCGTTTGCCACTGCCCTTCAGGCGGCAGAAACCGGCCACCTGGTGATAACCACGCTGCATGCCAACTTTGCGACCACGGCACTTGAACGTATCATTGATATCTTTCCTGCTGATCAGCAACAGCAGATCAGGGTGCAGCTTGCCGAGAACTTCCTGCTTATTCTCAACCAACGTCTGATTCAGAAAAAGGATGGATCGGGACGGGCGCTTGCGTATGAACAACTGGCAAACTCTCCCCGCATAAAGAACTTGATACGGGAAGGGAAGGTGCATCAGATTCGTTCTCTCTTCAAGCAGTCATCGGACGAGTTTCAGCCAATCGATTTCAGCCTTGCGAAGCTCGTGGCCCAGAATGTGATCTCCTTCGAAACCGGCAGTAAGTACTGTGAGAATGTTCAATACTTCAAAGAACTGATCACCAGAAACAAGGGCATTCAATGATTGTAGTCGCTGGATCTGTTGAGAAGCGTCGTGCCAAGAACCCAATGTGCAACGTTAGCCTGGCTGTTGTCGCAAGAGAAGACTAGTGGACGCACTACTCATTCAGATTTTCGTCATCGCCCTCCTGATAATTCTGAACGCCTTTTTTTCCTGTTCCGAGTTTGCAATAATCTCCATACGCAAGAGCAGGATCGCTCAGCTTGTAGCCTCCGGCGACGATCGGGCCGAACTCGTCGAGGAACTCCAGCGTGATCCACATCGGCTGCTCGCGGTCGTGCAGATTGGTGTGACGGTGGTTGCCTCGCTGGCTTCGGCCATGGGGGGGATCATCGCCGTCGAGCATGTCAAACCGCTCTTGCAGCACTCTTCCATCGAGTTCCTGCGTAACGGTGCGGAAGCGATCTCCATCGGGATGATGGTGACGATTTTTTCGTACATCACGCTGGTGTTTGGTGAGCTCGTTCCCAAGACTGTCGGCCTGTTGTACGCCGATACCCTTGCCCTGCAGATCATCAAGCCGCTCGTCCTCCTGGGCAGGATTGCCACCCTCTTCGTCTCCTTTCTTTCGTTGTCCAGCAAAGGGGTTTTGTGGCTGTGCGGGATACGGGGCGACAATCGAGCGTTCATTAGCCGCGAGGAGGTACAGCATATGGTCTCCGAAGGCCACGAGTCGGGTGTCTTCACGGCGGCGGAGAACGAGTTCATCCAGAATATCTTTGATTTTACCCACACCAGCGTCCGTGAGGTAATGGTCCCCAGGACGCGGATGGCAGCCCTGAATCTCGATCTCGGTCGTGAGGAGATGCTTCGTTTCATTGTGGATAACCAGTATTCACGCTACCCGGTCTTTAGAGAGAGCATCGAGAGCGTCGTCGGCTTCATCCATGGCAAGGATTTCCTCGGCAAGATGGTGACCTCACCGGATTTCCCCCTGGAGACCATCATTCGTCCACCGTTTTATGTTCCGGAAGGGAAAAAGGTGAACGACCTTCTGAAGGAGATGCAGCGTCAGCGTATCCACATGGCGCTCGTGGTGGACGAGTATGGTGGCATCAGCGGGTTGGTGACGACCGAGGACCTGCTGGAGGAGCTGGTGGGGGAGATCGAGGACGAGCACGACGCAGAAGAGCCAAGCAGGGTCGAAAAATTGCAGGATGGCGTATTCAGAGTCGATGCACTCATCTCGATAAACGACTTGGAGGACTTGCTCGAGGTCAAACTACCCGAGTCGGTACCCTATGATACCCTGGCCGGCCTCATCCTCGACGAGTTGGGGCGTTTCCCTGAAAAGGGGGAGCAGGTTGTCTGGAACGGCTATCTGCTCACCTGCGAAGAAGTGAAGAAGAACGCTATAGTGCGGGTCAGAATAGAAACGTATGTCGATGCGTCCAAGGAGTCGGAATGACGTTCATGGAGGCCAGGTCTTTGCGGGAAACCCTCCTTGCAATTTGCAGGTGATTCTTCTACCATGTGCCAGCGGCAAGACGGAAGGGACGTCGCCTCTATCCGACAAAAACGGCAATGAAGGCCGGATATAGCCGCTGCCCGCCATGAACGAACGATACATTGAAAAATCTTTTCTGGTTCTGCTTGCCACCTCGCTTTTGCTCCACCTCGGTGCATTTTTTCTGCTCTTGTATCTCCCCACCGAAACGAAGCCCGTCTTCTCTGAACCGGTCATGGTCGATCTCCAGGACCTCCCCGAGACCAGGGTTGAAAAGTCGCAGCCCGGCCCGCCGGCCCGCTTCCAGGCAGAGGAGCGACGACGGGTCCAGCGTGAGACAGCCCCCCGGGGGGAGGCCGAGCGTGACCGTACCCCTTCGCAACTCCAACCTACCGCACCCGCCTACCGTCCGTCGGTAAAAGAACGGGGGCCGGTTGTGCCCCTGTCGCCGCCTGAGCGTCGCGAGGCCACCGGCAACGAGCCAACCCCATCGGAAGAGCTGTTCAGGCCGAAGAGCCGGCAAAGGGTAGGTGAGTCGCAGCCTAAATTGATGCCAAGCGCCAGTACCATGGCCAAGCTGGAAGAGCAGTACCGGCGAAAATACGCCCCGGAAGTCGCCGAGGGTGAAACCCGTTTTCTCAACACGGACGACATCCTGTTCGGATCGTTTCTGCGTCGCTTCGAAACGTCTGTTTACGGCGTATGGCGTTATCCTTCAGAGGCGGCACGGCTGGGCATCGAAGGGGTAACGCCGGTGCGGATTACCTTCAACCGAAAGGGAGAGATTATCCAGAAGGAGATCCTGGAGAGTTCAGGGAGCAGGATACTTGACGAGGAGGTGCTTCGGACGCTCGGGCAGATCGGCGCGGTCGGGCCATTCCCGAGGGGATACGGCAAGGATAACTTCAATTTGATCGCGTTTTTTCGTTACGGCATAGTCCGCGGTGCGACCCGCTCACTGCACTGACGATCAGCAGCCGAGTCGTTCACGCAGATATTTTTCAAACTCTCCATGGAATTCCTCCCGCTTCAGGGCCAGGTCCACCGTGGCCTTGAGAAAGCCCAACTTGTCGCCGCAGTCGTGGCGAGTCCCTTCGAAACGGCAGCCATAGATCGCTTCATCCCGCGACAGGGTGCGGATAGCGTCGGTCAACTGGATCTCTCCCCCTTTGCCGGGAGTCTGTTTTTCCAGAATCGGAAAAATTTCAGGCGTTAGGATATAGCGACCGATGATGGCGAGGTCGGAAGGGGCATCTTCCTTGCGGGGTTTTTCCACCAGGTCGGTTACCTCGAAGATGCGCTCGGAGATCGAAGAGGCCTGCACGCAGCCGTAGGAGGAGATGTTCTCCATCGGTACCTGTTCCAGCGCCAGGACTGTGCCGCGGTATTTCTTGTAGACGTCGAGCAGCTGGCCCAGGCAGGGGCGCACGCCGTCGATGATGTCGTCCCCAAGGAGGACCGCAAACGGTTCATTGCCGATGAAGTCACGAGCGCAGAGGATGGCATGCCCAAGCCCGAGCGCCTGCTTCTGACGGACGTAGAAGATGTCCACCATTTCGGCGATTTCCCTCACCTGGGAAAGTTCGGCGTCTTTTCCCTTGTCGTAGAGAAGCGCCTCCAGCTCGAAGGCGATGTCAAAGTGGTCTTCCAGGGCTCGCTTGCCCCGACCGGTGACGAAGAGTATCTGCTCTATGCCCGAGGCCACGGCCTCCTCAACGACATACTGAACGAGCGGTTTGTCAATGAGCGCGAGCATCTCCTTGGGAGATGCCTTGGTGGCCGGAAGGAAACGGGTGCCGAGACCGGCGACGGGGAAAACTGCTTTTTTTACCTGCATTCTATCCCTCCATTGAATCATGCGGAACGTCCATGGAACTCACGGCTTGAGCACGGCCTCGACGATCTGCGGGATTATCTCCTCCCGGCCCATTGCCATGAGGTGTATGCCGTCGCACAGGGGCTTCAGTTCCCTGGCCAGCCGGATGGCGACGTCGATGCCCGTGGCCAGCGGTTCGGTCGCGTCATCCAGGCAGGAGATGATCTCGTCGGGGATCGTGAGCCCGGGGATGTTCCGGTTGATGAAGCGGGCCATTGCGGCCGACTTGAGAACGATGATGCCGGCGATAACCTTCACACCCAGGGGGCGGACCGCATCCCGGAAAATGGCAAATTTCCCCACGTCGAACACGGCCTGGGTCTGGAAAAACGCCGCGCCGGCGTCAGCTTTCTTGGCAAGTTTGTACAAGGTCGGGGCGAGAGGGTCTGCTTCCGGTGCCGCAGCAGCGCCGGCAAAGAAGGTAGGACTGCCGGCGAGTTGAGCGCCAGCAAGATTACGGCCGCTGTTCAGGCTGGTGATGGTTTCCAGGAGTTGGACCGACTCCAGGTCAAAGACCGCTTTCCCCCCGGGATGGTCGCCGAAGGTGATGTGGTCGCCGGTCAGGGCCAGGACGTTGGTGATGCCGAGGGCGGCAGCTCCCAGCAGATCGCTCTGCAAGGCAAGGCGATTCCGGTCACGGCAGGTGATCTGGAAGATCGGCTCGATCCCTTCGCGGATGAGGAGGGCTGCTGCAGCCAGGGGCGAGATCCGCATGTGAGCGCCCTGGTTGTCGGTCACGTTGATGGCATCCACCCGGGGAGCGATCAGCCGCGCCTTGGCCAGGAATTGGCTGCAGTCGCACCCCTTGGGGGGGTAGACCTCCGCGGTCACGACGAACTCGCCGGAGTTGAGTTTTTCCCTGAGGCGGCTGGTCATGGATCAGCGGTCCAGTTTCAGGGTGCGTGGGGTTGGTGAAATGGCATTGTCACGCGGCGGGACGCTCTTCTTCATGGCATCTTCTGCCCCCAGGGCCTGGAGGCGCTGATAGATCTGGACCCAGGCGCACTCCCTATCCTGGTCGGTCTCGCACCGTCCCTTGTCCATCCCGCCACAGGGGCCGTTCAGTATCCCCTTGGGGCAGGCGGTTATCGGGCAGATGCCCCCCGTCTTGGTCACAATACACTCTCCGCAGAGTGAGCAGCGCTGTTCGAACTGGCCAAAACGGCGGATGTTGCCAAGGAAGAGCGTGTTCAGGCCGGCAATGGTTTTGCGGGACGACGTCGAGGAGATGGACTGGACGCCGGCACCGCAGGTCAGGACAAGGAACGCCTCGGCCTCGTCAACCATCGGCTGCTTTCCCCGCAGGTCCCGCTGAGCCCGGAGCATGTGGCATGCCTCGTCGATGACCAGCGAGCCGGTTATCTCCTTCCCCTCAGCAGTGAGGAGCTCCTGCATCTTCCAGATCTCCTCCTCGCCACCGGCCTTGCAGACCGTGGCACACTTGGCGCAACCGACCAGGAAAACCTTTCGGATTCCGTCGAGCTGTTCAAGGAGTTCTTCCAGCGGCTTTTGCGTGCTGACAATCATAAAAGTCCGGGACTGGGGATTGGGAACTGGAGACTAGAAAAGGTTTTTGCCGGTTACCAGTCCCTAGTCCCGAGTCCCTGTCTTTTTCGCCGACTCCACGGTATTGTAGAGGAGCATGGTGATGGTCATAGGGCCGACCCCGCCCGGAACCGGCGTGATGGCGCTGGCCCGTTCTGCGGCAGCGTCGAACTCCACGTCTCCCACCAGCTTCCTCTCGCCGACACGGTTCACACCGACGTCGATGACGACAGCCCCTTCCTTGATCCAGCTCCCTTTGATCATCTCGGGCTGGCCAACGGCCGCGATGACCACATCGGCCTGACCGACCTTGGCGGCCAGATCCTTGGTCCGGGAGTGGCAGATGGTGACGGTGGCGTTCTGCTGCAGGCACATGAGGGCGACCGGTTTGCCGACGATGTTGGAGCGGCCCACCACGACCACCTCCTTGCCGGAGAGGTCGATTCCGGCCTCTTTCAGCATGACCATGACGCCGTAAGGAGTGCAGGGCTGAAAGGTGGGTTTGCCGATCACCAGCCGTCCCACGTTGTACGGGTGGAAGCCGTCGGCATCCTTTCCCGGGGCAATGGACTCCAGTACCTTGTCCGCATTGATGTGCTTCGGAAGCGGCAGCTGAACAAGGATGCCATGGATGCGGGGGTCGTTGTTGAGCCTGTCGATAAGGGCCAGGAGGTCGTTTTCGGACGTCTCTGCAGGGAGCTTGTGCTCGTCGGAGAATATCCCCACATCTGCACAGGCCTTTTCCTTCATGCTGACGTAGACCTTGCTGGCCGGATCTTCACCAACCAGTACCACGGCCAGACCGGGGGTGATCCCCTTGGCCTGCAGATCGGTTACGTCCCGGGAGATTCCCTGTCTGATTTTCGCAGCAATCGCCTTGCCGTCAATTATGGTCGCCATGACTCTCTCCTTGCCGTTTTGTCTGGGATGCATAATAGAAAACCCCCCCCTTTTTGTAAAGGGTTTCCCCGGCGCTGCGGACAAAAAAATCCCCCTTGCGGGGGATTTTTGGCACTTCCTTTGTTGGGTACTAACTCACGCTGCCGATGGGCAGCCGGCGCAGCTGCCGCCCGATGGGCATGTCGGTGCTTCGCTCTTCTTGCCGCCGTTGCCGTACCCTTCTGCATACCAGCCGCCCCCCTTGAGACTGAAGGCGGTTGATGAGATAAGTTTCTGGACCGATCCGCCACACTCGGGGCATTGGTCGGCAGGCGGATCCGAAAATTTCTGACGAAGCTCGAAGTGGTGTTCGCACGATTGACACTGATATTCATAGATGGGCATGGACTTGCACCTCCTGCAGCAGTTATCTGTTCATTAATATAGTGAGGGGGGGGCGCTTTTGTCAATAGGAGTAGCTGTTTCAGTTAAAGAAATTCGTGACGGTGAGAAGGGAGGGCTTCAGCTGTCAAGGCATGTTGCCATGGCAAAAAGGACCCTGGAGCGGTAGATGACGCCGACAACACCCCTGTTCTTGACCACCGGAATCCGCTGGAAACGGTGCGTCACGAAGAGGGCGGCAACATCGAGAAGATCGGCATCCTCGGTAACGGATATCGCCTGCCAGTCCATGACCTCTTCGACCAGCTTTCCCCGGATCTGTTGGCAGAGCTCCTCATAGTACGGTGCACCGTTTTCAGCGTGATCCGTCGCGTTGCCGGCGCAGTCCAGCATCGCCTTGATGATAGTGAGAGGGGAGAGGATGCCTGACAGCTCCCCCTTTTCGTCCACCACGATCAGCCCCGGTGCCGTGTTCAAATTCTCTTCATTGGCCAGGTTCTTCTTCAGAATCCGGTATGCATCGTGAACGGTGGCGTGACGTGAGATGACCGGCACGGTGGTGACCATGATCTCTTTAGCCTTCATCGGTAGCAACTCCTTGAGGGGGAATGGGGCAGTCGTGGTCTCTGAAGATTCAGGCGAGGCGCGACAGGAGCTCCAACAGTTCGAGCGCGGTTACGCCACGGACCCGAATGGTCTTGTGGCGGGAGCGGGCGCCGGTCATGATGCTCACGCTGGATTTCGACACCCCAAGCAGTTCGGCAAGAAAGGCTACGCAGAGCTTGTTGGCAGCGTCGTCGACAGGGGGCGAGGTGAGCCGCAAGCGAATGGCATCGTTGACCACACCGCACAGTTCGTTCCTGCTGGCCCGAGGCTGCACATGGACTGCGAAAGAGATACCGTCGCCGTCTTCGCGTATGGGAAGTGTGCTGTTTCCGCTACTGTTCGTCATTGAACGCGAGCATTTTCCCGTGGCTTTCCAGCAGGGATCTGAGCGATGTCTCGAACTGGTACCTCTGGCGCTTGAGCTCCTGGATCTGGCCGTTCAGCTGGTTGAGGCTCTTCTCGGCATCGGCCACGATCCGCTCGGCCTTCAGTTCGGCCTCGGAGATGATCAGAGTAGCCTCTTTCTGGGCATTGTTCTTCATCTCTTCGGTGATCTTCTGGGCGGCCAGCATGGTCTCGCGCAGCTGAGTCTCACGCTGCGCCATCTCCTCCAGGTCCTGCGCGGACCGGCGCTGCTGCTCTTTCAGTTCGCTGTTTTCACGGATGAGATTTTCCAACTGCTGGGCGACGGTCTGGAGAAAGGCATCAACGTCCTCCGGGTCGAGTCCGCCGATCAGCTTCCCCTTGAATTGCTGCTGCTGGATATCCAGCGGGGTGATCTTCAATGGAAGCCTCCGCCCATCTTTATCCGGTATCCCACGTCGTAGAGGGAATCTACGGCGAATTTCTGCAGGAAGATGATGATCAGGATGACCACCATGGGGGAGAGATCCAACCCGCCGAGATACGGAAGCCGGCTGCGAACCTTCTCAAGTACGGGTTCTGTTGCCCGGTTGAGGAAGCTGACGATTGGATTGTAGGGATCGGGATTCACCCAGGAGATGATGGCCCGTCCGATGATCAGGTACATGTAGATGGTAAGAAGAATATCGGCGAGTTTTGCAACGGCGACCAGAAAATTGGCAAAGATGAACATTGAGCACTCCCGGATGCTAACACACCGGAAAATTTATACAGAATCATTCTTGCCCTGTCAAGGCGAACCCCTTGGCGTGGGGGCGCGGATACGAAAAGGGGGAGCTGTCGCTTCCCCCTTTTCGGCCAATCCGGCTCTTCTTGTTTGTCAGGTCATTCGATGTCGATATGCCGGACACCTTCACTACGCTCGTCTCTCGGAATCCTTACCTCCAGCACGCCATTGACGAAGTGGGCCTTGGCGCTCTCGTACTTGATCCCCTCGGGAAGGCGCAATGTCCGGCTGAACGAGCCATAGGTCCGCTCCAGGCGGAGGAAATCCTTCCGCTCCACCGTTCCTTCGGATTTTTTTTCTCCCGCGATGGTGAGCATGTTGCCGCTGAGGCGTACATCCACTTCTTCGCGTTTCATCCCCGGAAGTTCGGCCTTGACGACCACCTCGTTTCCCTCCTCGAAAACGTCGACTGCCGGCGCGATGTCGCCCTTGGTGCCGATCTCATTGAACATCTGCCGGAACGGGGTCAACCGCAGGCCGGTGAACGGCCGGGCAAACGATTCCTCCATCCAGCGCTCCATGTCGTTCAGGGTCGATAGAATGCTCCGTTCAATGGCCGGCAGATTTCCTTCCTGAACCACGGTCGGAGTGGTTACGGTCGATGTGCGGGTATGACGAACCGGGACGTCATTTTTTGTGCCCTTCAGGCCGGTCAACTTTTTCATTGCTCGACACCTCCTCCCTGTCTATTGGGTAGTCCCTGAGAAAATTATATTTGCAATTGAAAATGAAAGTCAATAGCCGGCTATGGGTGCTGATCATCCTGAATGATCAGCGGCATTTGTTCCTTGACAACGGCAGTTTCGTGATTACATTATTGCCACCGTTATCAAGTCGACAGTCAATTGCGGCGGCACGCGCACCATGCCGCCAGAAACGAGGAACAATATGAAGAAGTTTCTGCTCCGTTCACTAACCGTTGTTGCTCTTGCCCTGCTGGTCGGGGCGACCGTCGGGCAAGGCTATGCAGAGGCACGAGCTGGTGGCGGACGATCCCTGGGGAGCCGCGGGTCGAGAAGCTACTCGCGACCGGCCAGCCCTTATTCGCAGCCGGCCCCTTCCGCACAGCCCGCGCCCCAGCGGCCGGCCTATACTCCCCCGCCGTATCAACAGCCCCAGCCCGCCCGTGGTGGCTTTTTCCGCAATATGGCCGGCGGTATCATGGGGGGGATGCTGGGAGGGATGCTCGGCGGCATGCTGTTCCGCGGCCTCGGCTTTGGCGGCGGGTGGGGCGGCGGGATGGGCGGGAGCGGCATCGGCCTGTTCGAGATCCTGCTCCTGGCCGGGATCGGCTACCTGATCTACCGTTTCGTCAAGGCCCGCCGGCAGGCGGCTTCGGCCTACCAGGAGCCGCTCCGTTTCGAGAGCTACGACCGGCCGGCCACCCTGCAGCAGCCGTACGAACCGCCGCAATTGGCGGCAGGTGGCGAGGAACTGGCGCGGGGGATTTCCCACATCCGCCAGATGGACGCTTCGTTCGACGAGGCCCGGTTCAGGGACCAGGTGATGGACAGTTTCTTCCGCATCCAGGGGGCCTGGATGCACCGGGACCTTACGCCGGTGGCATCGTTTCTCACCCCGGAGATGCGGCGCATCATGCAGGACGACGTGGACCGTCTCCTGCGTGAAAAACGGATAAACCGGCTCGAGAACATCGCCGTCAGGAACGTCGAGGTCACCGAGGCATGGCAGGAGCAGGGGTGGGACTTCATTACGGCGCTGATCTACGCCAATCTGCTTGATTACACTACCGACGAGGCGGGCGTCGTTGTCGGCGGCAGCAACACCGAACCGGTGAAGTTCGAGGAGTACTGGACCTTTGCCCGGCCGGTGGGTGGGGGCGAGTGGCAGCTGACGGCCATCGACCAGAAATAAACCCGTTCGGGGCTCAGGGCTCAGGGTCCGTTTTTGCCCTCAATCCCAAGCCCCGAGCTGTTTTAGCCTCTTCCCATTCGCAGCATGCCGGAAATGGCGCCGCTGGCGAAGGCGGCCAGCCAGAGCGTGTAGATGGTGAGGCTCACCCGGTGGAAGGTCCGGTTGACCCGTTCGGCACGGTGCATGAGCGAGGCGGCCAGGGCGAGGAGGAAATGGAACGCCATCCCTCCCAGCGACAGGATGCCGGTCAGGTTGTGGATCTCTGGGGCCTTGCCGAAGGAGCGGGCAAAGAGGTTCATCTGCTGGGTCCCGAGCCAGTCGAAGAAGAGCCCCAGTCCGAAGACAACCAGCTGCCTGGTGTGCAGCCCCTGTCGTCGACCGCTGAAGACCGCATAGGTGTAAAACGTGAGGGCCATGGTCATGAAGATGACCGCCCTGATGAGAAGAGGCTTCATGTCAGTCTCCCGGTCTGGCGTAGCGCCTCGTAGAGCACGATCCCGGCTGCCGTGGAGAGATTGAGGCTCCGGACCTTGCCCATGATCGGGATGCGGATGCTGGTCTCCGGATGGGCATCGATCAGCTCGTCCGGCAGCCCCTTGGTCTCCTTGCCGAAGACGATAAAATCCCCCTCCTTGAACTCGAACGCCACATGTGACAGCCCCGCCTTCTTGCTGGTGTAGACGAAACGGCTGCCGGGGAACGCCTCCTGGAGCGCTGTCAGGCTATCCCAGTACCGTATATCCACCTCGCTCCAGTAGTCGAGGCCGGCCCGTTTCAGGTAGCGGTCATCGGTGGAGAAGCCGAGCTTCCCCACCAGATGGAGAACCGTGGTGGTGGCGCCGCAGAGGCGGGCGATGTTGCCGGTGTTGGGCGGTATCTCCGGTTCCACCAGGACGATGTGAAAGGGGTGCCAGTTGTGCATGGTCAAAGGTCCTCGCTGGCCGGCCGAATTGTATACCCGCTCAGGGGGGCGCCGGTCTTGCTTTTTGTGACAAGGGGTACTATTATGCATATTTTCCGCGCCGGAACAAGGAGAGCGGCTGGCCCGGCAACGGGCCGAGACACACAAATACTCCCGATTACAGATCAAAGACGATGTCGAGGTGGCGGGGATTGAGGCGACGAGGGGCGTAGTACTGCAGACGCCGCGGTGCCGAAGACGGGCCGACGAAGATACCGCTTTGACATGGAATTGGAATAAGGAGGGGGCATGAAGATCATCGTCACCGACGAAGTGGCCAGCGAAGGGTTGGCGCTCCTGACACAGGATCCGCGGGTGGAGCTTGACGTCAGGCTTGGTTTGAAGAAAGAGGAACTCCTTGCCATCATCGGCGAGTACGAGGCGATCATCACCCGCAGTGGGACCACGGTCGACAAGGATTTGCTGGACGCCGGCAAACGCCTCAAGATGGTGGCGCGGGCCGGGGTCGGCATCGATAATGTGGACGTCGACTACGCCAGCTCCCGCGGGGTGATCGTGGTCAACGCCCCGTTCGGCAACACCAACAGTGCGGCCGAGCACACCATGGCG
>CAYSJJ010000091.1:0-12906 GCA_964431365.1 uncultured Geobacter sp.
CGTGATATCACCTATCTGACCTACCCTTTCGCCTTTTCCCCCTATATCGAAAAGCCGGCAATGGGAAAGAAAGTACAGGACGATCAGCAACAGTCATTGGGGAAAGCAGCCGTACCTCTCAAGGACGAGGTCCAGAAGATGGTGAACCTGACCAACTCACTGACACAGATGTTGACGTTCATGTTGATGGATCTGAAAGGCAATTACTATCGCGACAATCTCCTGGACGTTGCCGGAATGATGCAGGAACAGCAGTATCCCCTCTATGGACGTATCAGTTTTGGCACCGGCCAGCGCTATGCTTCCAGAGGATGCTTTATCGTCCAGCTCTCCCACGGAGACAACCCCGAACTTGTCAAGAAAAGCAGCTGGGTCATTCATTGACACGCTTTTCTCGTAGCTAACCAAGAAGAAAGGGGAGGAACCCCATGAACAAGACTCTGCTCTTATTGGCAGCAATGATGTTAGTCGCACCAACCTATTCCCTTGCCGATGGCATAACCGATTACAACGCCCACTGCGCAGGGTGCCACGGAGCGCATGGCAATGTGCAGACCGAAAAGGCCAGGGTACTGAACATGGACGTCAGGAGACTCTCCCTGAAATCCAGCACCAAGAAGAAGAGCGAAGTGGTTGCAATCATACAGAGTGGAAAAGGAAAGATGCCAAGCTTCAATAAAGAGCTTACCGGGGCGCAGATTTCAGCAATTGCCGATTATGTGATGACACTTCGGAAAAAGTGAGTGAAGCCGGCGCAACTCAGGCATTATTCCGCACCGAGGATCGGGACATTCCGATGATGCCACTATGCATAACCATATCGTGAAGATCATCTTGATGGCGCTGTTGTTGTTCTGCGCTTCCGCGCTTCCTGCGTCGGCTGCCGTCAGCTGCGCACTGAACTATCCCGCCAACGATGTGGCCCGGCTCTTCCCGGAATCCACCAGTTTCAAGACAATCGACTTCTCCTTTGCACGTCGAGGAGGCCCCCCCGCGCTGCGCAGGGTCGAAGCGAGGCTTGGAGGTCTGCCAGCTCTCTACGCCCCCCTCGACGTTCCTTACACCCTCTATGAGATCTACCGAGGGACGAAGAAGGTCGGCTACATCCACGGCGTTAACCAGAAGGGACAGCTGGGTGTTATCGAGCTCTTTGTTTCTCTGGATATGAAAGGCGTGATCAAGGCGTTCTACATCCAGAGAATGGCAGGTCAGTGGGCGAAAAAATTTACCTCCCCCCGGTTTGGCAGGCAGTTTGTCGCTTTGACGCTCAAGGACTTTGAACAATACGACACCGGCAGTTGCAAAGGCTCCGGCAAGGTAGCGGCAATAGAGAATCCGGCCCCGGAAGCGGTGACCGATTTTTACGGACTGTTGCGGGGGGTGAAGAAGAATCTGGTTCTGATGGATGAGTTCTTCTATTCGGTTGAAGCGGAACAGCCATGATCAATAGATTCCAGATCGCCTATAGGAATCTCCAGCGGAAGAAGGTGCGCACCCTGCTGACCCTGGTGGGTATCATGCTCTCGTCGTGGGTTCTCGTAACTCTGCTCGGGTTCAACCGTGGCTACGAAGACGCCCTGAATCGCGACATCGGCAACATGGGCTATCAGCTCATGGTCATGGCCAAGGGATGTCCCTACGAGGCAGCGACGATGATGCTGCAAGGCGGAACCGGGTTGCGCTACATTGAGCAATCGATGGTGGATTCCATAACGTGCAAACCCGAAGTCGACAAGGTGACCCCCATCCTCATGCAGGCATTCTTCGATCCCGACAAGGGTGATGGCGGGGGTATCGCCGGGTATTTCGGCGTCGAGCCAGCCACATTCCCGGCCATGAAGCCGTTCTTTCGATTCCGCCAGGGGGGGTGGTTCCGAGATGAAACCGCCGCCGAAGCGGTCATGGGTTTCGAGGCTGCCGAACTGGAAATGCGCGCCGTGGGGGATATGATCATGGTCCCCGAGAAGAACGTTCAGCTCAAGGTAGTGGGCATTCTGGAGCGTACAGGAACTCAGGATGATGGTACGATCTTTGTCCCCCTGAAAACGCTGCAAAGGATCGCTGCAACCGACAAGATCACCACCATAGGGATCAAGGTAAAAAAGGACGCTGACAGCACGAAACTGGAAACCGCTCTCTACCAGCTGCCGGACGTACAGGTGGTGAGCTTCACCCAGGTAAAACAGACGATCATGAAACTCATTTCCACGGCCCGTGTCATGGTGCTCTCCATCGCGATCATCGCCCTGCTGATCGCCATGACCGGAGTCGTGAACACCATTCTCATGTCGGTGCTGGAGCGGATGCAGGAGATCGGCATCCTGAAGACCATGGGGGCGATGCCCGGCGACATCTTCTTTCTGGTCTGGACCGAAACCCTGATCCTCTGCACCGGCGGCGGGATCGCCGGTATAGGCCTGGCCGTACTCTTTGCCCGGCTCTCGGACATCCTGGTGAGAAGAGTCCTCCCCTATTCCCCCGGAGGAAAGCTCGTGGCCATCGATTGGAAGCTTGCGTCCCTGACCCTGACGGTGGTCGTGGTCGTGGGGCTCCTGAGCGGAATCTATCCGGCGTGGAGAGCAGGCAGAGTACGCCCTCTGGAATCGATACGGAGCGAATGACCATGGCCGAACAGGGGATATCGCTTGAGGCGCGTGGTTTGTCGCGGGTCTATCGTCGCGGCAGCGAGGAGATCCGTGCCCTGGACAAGGTATCGCTCACGATTCGACGTGGAGAGTTTGTCTCTTTCATGGGGCCTTCGGGGTCCGGCAAGACGACCCTGATAAACCTTCTCGGATGTCTTGAAAACCCGTCAGCAGGAGAGTTGGATCTCGCTGGCAGAAACATCTTCGGCAATGGGAAGATCCTGGACGAGAGGGAGCTGACCCGGATTCGCCGGGAGATCTTCGGCTACATCTTCCAGAACTTCTACCTGATCCCGACCCTCACCGTCCGCGAAAATGTGGCACTCCCGCTCGCATTCTACAAAAAGCCCGGAGTTGAAGGAGAGGTGGACCGGCTCCTCGGCATGCTCGGCATGGATCACCGGATGAACCATCTGCCCGGACAGATTTCGGGGGGAGAAATGCAGCGGGTGGCCATCGCCCGGGCCCTGGTGAATCGCCCCGAGATTCTCCTTGCGGACGAACCGACGGGAAATCTTGACACAAAACGGTCAGGTGAGATCGGCGAGGTTTTGCAGGATTTAAACAGAAACGCCGGGCTTACCATCGTCATGGTGTCCCACAACCCAGGCCTCGCAAGACTTGGCGGACGAGTTATCGAGATGAGGGATGGCCAGGCGTTTACGAGTTGAACGATAAGTGCGAAGAGAACATTCGATGCCAAGGCTGACCATGTGATCCATTCCTGTGGCTGCGTAACCATCGAAGAGCCACTTCGGGCCTACCTCATAGGCCTTCCCCCGTTAGGCTGTAACCATAGGACAAAGTCCGATCTCCCCGCAATATCTCGCCGATGAATATATCAGTCAACCACCGATAATGACGGATGGGCTTCTGTTATATACTGGTACCGCATAAGACATTCTTACTCAGATTCAGATACCGGTGTTGCCTGGCGACGGGCGGAATGGAACTCAATAAACAGATATTGGATCGATTCTATGCGAAATAGACAGAATATGATCGTTGTCTTTGTTTACTGCCTCGTAGGACTTGTTCTCTGCGCTCAGTTTGTACGTGCAGACGAAGCAGAGTCGGCAACGATCCCTTCCCTGGCTGAGCCTTCACAGCCGCCGGGCGAACAACGGAAATTCACTGCTGAATCAAAGCTATCGGAGAAGCGGCTGACTCCCCTCCCCTCTCCTCAATCTTCTGCACCACCGGTCATCACGGTGCCAGGCAGAGAAGAAGAACGATCCGAGTTTGAAAAGTATGTCGCCGGCAATAGTCCGGCGGCGACGTCAGTCGACATCAGCCAGTTCGGCTACGACCTTTTCGCGAAGCCAGCGTCAACATTCCCTTCGCCGCTGTATGTGCCGGTCGGTCCTGATTATGTTGTCGGTCCCGGCGACACGATCAAGATCGAAGTATGGGGGAGGTTTGAGGGGAGTTGGAATGTGGTCGTCAACAGCGACGGCAACATCAGCCTGCCGAAGGCCGGCGTGTTCGGCGTCACCGGGCTTTCCTTCAGCGAATTGAAAGAGCTTCTGAATAAAAAGCTCTCGAAATACTATACCGGCTTCGAAATGAACGTCAGCATGGGTCCCCTCAGAACGATCCAGGTCTATGTCGTGGGGAATGCGCAGCGTCCGGGGGCATACACCATATCTTCGCTGTCGACCATCATCAATGCCCTGTTCGAGGGTGGCGGTCCATCCAAGACCGGCTCCATGCGCACAATCCAGGTAAAGAGAAACGGCAAGACCGTGGTCACCTTCGATCTCTATGACTTCTTGCTGCGAGGCGACAAGACCAAGGACATCCGGCTCTTGCCTGAAGACGTGATCTTTATCCCGCCTGCCGGCCCCCTGGTCGGGATCGCAGGAACCGTCAAAACACCCGCGATCTACGAACTGAAGGGTGAGACCAGGCTGCTCGATCTCATCGAGATGGCCGGCGGTATCAGCGGAATCGCCTTCAATGGGCGGGTACAGATGCAGCGCACCGAGAACCATCATTCCAGAATAATGTTCGAGGGGGACCTGCTCGATATCGAGAAGAATCAGGCAAAGAACTTCGTCCTTCAGGATGGCGATCTGGCAAAGATATTCACGGTTGCCGATTATGCAAAGACCGTCACCGTTGCCGGTGCCGTAGCTCAACCCGGGAAATACGGCGTCAATCCCGACGTGACAAGGGTCAAGGATCTCATTTCACTGGCAGGCGGGTTGCTCTACCATACATCTGACCAGGCTGAGGTAACGCGGGTCACGGTGACCCAGACAGGGCCGAAGACCGACATATTCACCATCGATCTTGCCAAGGCCCTGGCAGGCGACCCCCAACACAATCTGCCTCTGCAGCGAAACGATTATCTGCTGGTGAGATCGGTCCCCGAATGGAATCTCTATCGCACGGCAACCATTGGCGGGGAGGTAAGGTTCCCCGGGACCTATACAATCAAGAAGGGGGAGACACTCTCATCACTGATAGCGCGGGCCGGCGGGTTCACCGATCGTGCGTACCTGCGCGGCGCGATCTTCACCAGAGAGAAGGTGCGGGAACAGCAGCAGAAACAAATAGATGAAATGGCCGACCGGCTTGAGCGTGAGCTCCTTGGCTCCGGTACAGCCCAGGTAGCCACCGCGACCTCCGCGGACGACGCCCGTATGGTCCAGATGGAGTTGGAGCAGAAGAGGCATTTCATCGCTCAGCTTAAGACGGCCAAGGCCAAGGGGAGGATAGCCCTGCGCCTGTCAGAAACGGCAACGTTCAGCGGCTCGGCCTACGACATCGAACTCGACCAGGGTGATACCCTCACGATTCCTTCAAATCCCAAGACCGTGCAGGTTATCGGCTCGGTTTACAACCAGAGCGCCTTTGTCTATGAATCAAAAGAGGGTTATGACTACTTCGTGGACCTCGCGGGCGGCTACACGTCGAACGCGGACAAGGGCAATGCTTATATCCTGCAGGCGAACGGGACCGCGATCAAGGCCGGAGGGAGCTTCCTCGGGTTCGGAGACCGTCTTAATTCAGGAGACACCATCGTCGTACCGGAGAAGCTCGAACGCGTCGCCTGGATGCGCAACATCAAGGACATAACCCAGATTCTCTACCAGATCGCCGTAACCGCAGGCGTTTTGCTTGTCATTCGTTAAAGGGAGAAATCCGTGGAGGAGAACAAAGCCCAATCGGCTATAGAAAACGTTACCCTACTGGATTACTTGATCTTTACGATGAAGTGGAAAAAACTCATCGTGCTGATCACCGCGTCCTGTTTCGTCGCAATCGTGGTCATAAGCCTGCTTCTTCCAAAGAGATACTTGGCTGAGACGAAGATTCTGCTGCCGCAGCAGAGCGGTCAAAGCATGTCTGCCCAAATGCTGAGCCAGTTGAGCGGGTTTATCCTGCCTAGCGGCATGGGTAGTGGTGCAAGAACGAACAGCGAACTGTATGTTGCCTTGCTGAAGAGCAGAACTGTGCTTGACCGCGTGATCGATCGCTTTGGGCTTATGAAGGTCTACCGGGAAACCTCTCGCGAGGACGCCAGGAAAGATCTGGCAAAGGCGCTTGCGGTCCAGGACATGAAGAAGAGCGGCATGCTTGTAATCGGCGTTGAGGACAGGGATCCATCAAGGTCCGCAGACATGGCGAATGCCTTCGTAGATGAGTTGAGGAGCCTCACACAGTTCATCGCCGTGACAGAAGCGTCCCAGAGACGGCTATTCTTCGAAGAACAGCTGAAAAGCACGAAAGAAGTACTTTTACGTGCAGAGGAATCGATGAAAGGGTACCAGGAGAAAACGGGTGCTATCGAGATCAAGGAGCAGACAAAGGCCATAATAGAATCAATTGCGCATTTGCGAGCACAGATCGCAGCCAAAGAAGTCGAACTGAAAGTTCTTAGGACTTCTGTCACGCCCCAGAATCCCGATCGGCAAAAGCTCGAAGACCAGTTGCGTGGGATGAGGGAGCAGCTCTCGAAGTTGGAAGCCAAAGGGAGTAAGAATCCCAATGTCCTCATGTCGACCGCAAACCTGCCACAGGCAGGCACTGGATATGTCCGGAAATTGCGGGACTTGAAATATGCTGAGACACTCTATGAACTTCTGATGAAGCAGTATGAGATGGCGAAGATCGATGAGGCAAAGGATGCGATGGTGATCCAGGTAATTGAAAAAGCCTCGCCTCCGGAAAAAAAGGTAAAGCCTAAGAGGGCATTTTGGGTCGCCAGCGTTACGTTTATGGGACTGTTGATTGCCTTCAGTGCGGCGATCATCATGGAGTACCGGGAAAGGATTTCCCGGGATCCGTCGAAACGGGAGCGCATTGAGAGACTGAAGGCATATGCTGCTGTGAATTTGAGAAAGTAGACGTGATATCGTGCGCAGGAATGCGCCAACTGTGCATTGATCGATCATGCACCCTGTTTGCTCTAAACATGCCTATGCTAAATATTGCAGGAGAAAAAATCAATTGTGAGCCCAAAAGAACGTTCATCGGATTTGTATCGCTCTTGAGTTCGGGCGTCGTATCGGCAGTTGGCTTCATGCTGATATCATCTCAGCGCTGGACGCTTATTGATCAACGACTGGCCGCATTTATCATTTTGTTTGTCCAGTGGCAGACGTTAGGACTTACGATATCGAAGATAGGCATTGAAAACGTAGTGTTTGCCGTCGTGAGCAGTGACCGGAACAAGTATTTTCCTCCAAGGCAATTCGTTATCAACAAAGTTTTGCCACTCGCCGGACTTTATTCACTCCTGGTTGGGTTCGTATTTTCGCCATATGCTGCCATTGTGTCTTTCAGTAGCATAGTACTCGACGCATCTTCCCTGATCATAATGGCAGACTTGAATGCAAGAGGATCTTACAGGATAACGTCTATTTCAAATCTGTTAAATTATCCGGTATTCTTCTTGATCATGGTTTCTTTGCATTACGTTGGAGAGCTGAATCTGAATTTAGCATTGGTTGCATTCCTTTCCTCCAGTTTACTTCGTTGGCTGTGGCTTGCTAAGAAGAAGTTTATTCCCGCTAGCAGACAAGAAGTCACCTGCGCTGTCAATTTGGGAATGGGAATACAGCAAGTATTGAATTATCTGTTGTTCAGAAGCGATCAACTGATCATCTCCTTTTTCCTGCTAACAACATTTGCCGTAGGGGACATCGGTGTGTACGTATATATGGCCAAATTCCCAGAAATAATCTCCAGCGCTATGGTAGTGGCTGGCACGGTATATTTTCCCAAAATGTATATTCAATATCCTTTTAGCGGAGCTACTATATTTCAGCAAATGAAGAAATACCGTTTATATATTCTGACCTACGGTCTCCTGCTTGTAGTGGTCATCACGATGTATCGGAAGTTCTGGAACGGCTCACCGATCCCGGTATATGTGATAATTCCGTTTTTACTCCATGCCTTGCTGGTAATTTTCACCAACAATGTGACCTACTCCATGTTGCGACAGGAGTATTTGTCCAGATTATTGCTGAATTTGATTTTTTCGATCGCTGTCGGGGTGCTTTATTTTGTCTTTACGCTGATCAAGGGCATTGATATCTACGCACTGGCGTGGGTGGTCCCGATTCAATTGATCTCTTTTCTGATTTTGTCGCTTTATACAAAATGGGGCAAACAAAAGGATCTCTATGCAAGAGATGTCGCCGTATAAGGTATCTACAACTGTTTTCTATATTCCCAGTTTTTACGGAGCCGTTACCTGGGGCGCATGGCTATTCTTGTACGTTCTGAGGCTAATCAAACTGGATAATTTTAATCCTCTGGCACTTGCACTCTTTATTCTTATTGAGCTGCTTTTCGTACTGGTTGCCTGTTCTTCATTCCCGCGATACCGCGATGTGCTGAGTAACACCAAGAATGCCACAGATCATCGAATGAGTAACGATGGTTTCCCATGCAAATCGCTCTTGCTCGCCTTGCATGTCATTGGCTTTCTCGGACTCTCGAAATATCTTATGGATATCGCGAGCTATTTCGGCGGATTCAACTACGTCCTCTTTTCGCTCTTGCACGAAGCAGCGAACATACGGGGCGATATCGACCTGCCCACATCTCTAGGGACTCAGCTCTCCTATTTCGGATGGCTTGCCATCGCATTCACTATCTTTGGAATAGCGAATAAGAAGCTCTCAATATGGTGGTTGCTATTGGTAGCGTTCCAGTTCCTCGGGAATCTCATTTACATCGATAGAACACGTCCAATCTGGATAATGTTCTCCGCTCTACTCATGATATTTCCGTCAACAGCGCATCTGAACCTTCGAAAAATTCTTAAATGGGTGTCAGTGGTGCTTGTGGTGTCAAGCATATTGTTCTGGTTCATTGCGGAATGGAGAGGTAATACTTATTATGAGGATAAACTTGATGATTCCGTCCTTCCAGGAATTACTCAGTTAATGTATGCCTATGGGGTGAGTGGCTTTGCTTATTTTAACCACATGCTCGTGAATAATGAACCAATATCATACAAACCAGAGAGAATCCTGTACCCCTTGTTGAAATTACTATCTAAATTAAATTTGACAGAAGAACCGCCAAGTCAGATCCTGGAATTTTATGACGTTCCATTCGAAACGAATGTTGGGACTTTTTTGGAGCCATTCTATCGTGATGGCGGGTTCCTGTTTGTTTTTTTGGGTGTCTTAATCTACAGCGTTGGTTTCGATATTCTTGCCTTAAAATTGCTGGAATCGAAGAATATCTTTGCCCTTTTCGCCTGGTCAAATATATGCTTTACCACTTTTATAGCTTTCTTCACACCCAAAATTACTCAATTCCCTATATGGCTATTCATAGGCTTAGGTTCTTTCAGTTTGCTGATAAGACAATTGCATTCAAATATTGTGGCATACAGTGATAAATATTATGAGTGACAGCAAAGCTCGACATTAAACACAAACAGATACCGCATATATGAAAATATTACTCCTTAGTCGATACGGCCGACTTGGCGCCAGCAGCAGAGTGCGCATGCTGCAATATATTCCTTTTCTTGAGGAGCGCGGAATCAGGATTGAGGTGTCGGCGCTGTTCACGGATAACTACCTCAGATATTACTATGAGAATGGGGAGAAGTGCATCGGTGAAGTGGTAAGATCGTATCTGCGCAGGGTCGCGCGCCTGATCAAGGCCGGAGGGTATGATCTGCTATGGATAGAAAAGGAGCTCTTTCCATTTCTCCCTTCCTGGGGAGAAAGCCTTCTGGTGTTATTCGGGAAGCCATACGTTATCGATTACGACGACGCAGTTTTCCATAATTACGACAGACATCCAAGCCGTTTGGTTCGCTCTCTTTTGGGGAAAAAGATCGATACGGTGATGCGTAAGGCGGGAATAGTGGTCGTAGGCAACGAGTATCTTGCCGAAAGAGCTCGCCTTGCCGGCGCACAGAGAGTCAAATACCTCCCTTCCGTGATTGACCTGGACCGTTATCAAGTCGCTTCGTCTCATGAGCCTGGAACGTTTATCATTGGTTGGATCGGGTCTCCATCGATCTCGTACTACCTCAACGTGGTGGGGCCTGCCCTTGCGGAAGTATGCAGGGACGGCAACACGCGCGTGGTCCTTGTCGGTGCTGGGAACACGGAATTGTCTGGCGTTCCCCTTGAGGTCCGCACTTGGTCTGAAGATACGGAGGTCTTAGAGATCCAGGCATTCGATGTCGGTATCATGCCTCTACCCGATACTCCATGGGAGCGGGGCAAGTGCGGGTTCAAGCTGATCCAGTACATGGCGTGTGGTCTTCCCGTTGTGGCCTCGCCCATTGGGGTGAACAGGCAGATCGTCAGTCATGGCACAAGCGGGTTCCTAGCAACGGACAAGGACGAGTGGGTACGTGCACTGCGCACGCTGCGCGACGATACTCAACTGCGGCACGCCATGGGGATGGCGGGTAGAAGAAAGGTAGAATCGGACTACTGTCTTCAGGTTACCGCAACGCGACTGTACGATCTGTTAATGACACTTGATTAACAACCTGTAAAATTGACCGGAACAGGAGTTACTACTGCATGCATAAATCTTCGTATCAACACATGGCTGACCTGGTGGAACGTTATCTGGGTGACAAGTCAGGAGATTCTCTCAGGATCATTGATGTGGGAAGCAGTCAGGTAGATGAGGCGAACAGTTGCTACAAACCCCTCTTCGGCAAGCCCGGTTGGACGTATGTCGGTGTCGATATCGCAGCAGGACTGAATGTCGATCTGGTGCTCCCTTCGCCCTACGAGTTTCCCCTGGCAAACGATTACGCCGATGTTGTTATTTCCGGACAAGCCTTCGAACATATTGAATTTTTCTGGCTTTCCTGGCTAGAAATGGTGCGAGTCCTCAAACCCGGGGGCTACATCATGCTCATTGCGCCGTCCCGTGGAGTGGAGCACCGTTACCCTAACGACTGCTGGCGGTTCTATCCCGACGGATTCCGCGCTCTTGGAAAGTACGGAAATCTGGAGTTAGTAGAAGTGCACACCGACGGCTTGATCGGTGACGACGTCCTGCCGGCTGGATCGTTTTTCGGTAAGCTCCTCAATGTCGCACGGTACCTGGTCCGTTTCGACTGCCAGGTGATGAAGAATTTCTGGGGAGATACGGTCGGCGTTTTTCGCAAGCCGCTTTGACGGGTTAGTACACGGAGTGATGGCGAACAACATGAAGATACTGTTCATATCCAATACCGACGGAGCGCTGTACGTCTTTAGAAGGCAGCTTCTGAAGAGGCTTCTCGACGAAGGGTGGTCCGTGAGCTCCATAACGTCTGATGGCAAGTACGTGGAAAGGCTCTCCGCAATGGGAGTGAGGACCCTGACAGCCGATTTTGCAGGTACTTCGGCATCACTCCCCGCAAACGCCCGACTATTGCTGAACCTGAGAAAACTAGTAGTCACTGAGAGGCCCGACGTCGTCCACAACTTCACGCATAAGCCGGCGATATTCGGAACAATCGCTGCCAGATTGTGCGGGGTGAAACAGATATTCATAACCATAACCGGGCTCGGCAAATTGTTCACGTACAACGACCCTAAAACAAAGCTGCTGAGATTGCTGCTGCTTGCCCAATACAGAATGGTGCTGCAATTTGCAACCAAAGTTTTCTTCCTGAACAGCGACGACAGGGACTATTTCGTGAAAAAGGGAATGATAGCCCCCGACAGGGCCATACTTCTGAATGGGGAGGGAGTTGATCTGCTGGAGGTCAAGATTCAGGACCGCGAGCAAATCATCGGGTGCAGGAGGATGCTCGCAGCAGAGATGGGGACAGACCTTGCCGGCAAGATCGTTGTGGTCTTCAACGCGCGCGCCTTGAAGGAAAAAGGCGTGAACGTATTCTATGAGGCTGCACGGAGCCTCCAAGAATCATCGGCGCGCTACGTATTCGTACACCTGGGACTCGTTGACTCTGGTTCCGGATCGTCCATAACGAGGGAAACCATAGAGTCCTGGTCGAAGACGTGTGGCGTCCATTACCTAGGATTCAAAGAGAACATTCAGGACTATATGACCGCCTGCGACGTGGTCGTCCTCCCCTCATCTTACCGCGAAGGGGTGCCCCGGTCTCTCATCGAGGCGCTTGCTCTCGACAAATACATCATAACTACGGATACGCCAGGCTGTCGGGAAACGGTGCAGGAGGGATGGAACGGCGTCTTTTGCAAGGCGGGGGATGCGCATGATCTGGCAGCTAAAATTATGCAGATCGATGAACATTTATTGCAAAAGCATGGTGGGAGATCGCGCGCGCTCTGCGAACAAAAGTTCGATGTGGAGCAGCAGATCGCCCTGACCTTGGATTGTTATGCCCTGTCACGAGCGGCACATGGATAAAAACATCTGCGAATGCTGTTCCTCGAAGCATATCAGCATCCTTGGCCAGTATGCCGGCTATAATCACTTTCTATGCAATGATTGCCGGTTTGAGTATTTCATGCGGGAAGGAGTCGCACCAAGCGGCAGTCTGTACGAGAATGACGGGGATTATCTGGACGACCTGTCTGTCAGCGAAGACTATCGCAACCTGCTCCAGTGGCAACACCTGATCGCCTTGAAGTTTATCAGGAGTGTAAGGAAGAGCGCACCGGTACTCCTCGATGTGGGGTGCTTCAACGGGTTCTTCGTCAAGAAGCTCTGCGAAATGGGGTATGAGGCGTATGGCATCGACTTCAACAGAACCGCGATCGATTACGGGATTCGCGTTTACGGTTTGGGGAACCGGATTGCGGTCAAGGATATTGATGAACTAATCTCGGAAAAA
>CAYSJJ010000092.1:0-12865 GCA_964431365.1 uncultured Geobacter sp.
CGCTTCGGTCGTAATAGGGAACGAGCCTGATCCACTCGGGGAGGATATTGTTTCCGTTGATCTCCCTGACTTTTTCTTCCACCCGTCGCACGACGTCGCGGCTGTTTTCCCCCCGCAGCATCATGACGATACCGCCGACACATTCATCCTTGCCGTTCTTCATGGCGGCACCCATGCGGACCGCCTCGCCGACCTTTACCTGTGCGACATCGCGGATATAGGTCGGTGTTCCCCCCTGCGATTTCAGGACGATGTTCTCGATGTCGCTGACATTCTTTATCAGGCCGACCCCGCGGACGATGTACTGGTCCGTGCCTCGCTCCAGGAGGTTGCCGCCGACGTTTTCGTTGTTGCTGCCGATGGCGGAATAGACGTCATCCACGGTTACTGCATATTTCAGCAGCTTCTCCGGGGAGACGATCACCTGGTACTGCTTGAAATAGCCGCCGAATGAGTTGATCTCGTTGACGCCGGTGACGCTCTTCAACTGGGGGGTGACAACCCACTCCTGAATGGTTCGCAGGTTGGTCAGGTAGGCAATCTTCTGCTGCGGGTCGTCGGGCATCTTCCCTTCGAGGGTATACTGATAGATCTCTCCCATGGCGGTGCCGATGGGACCCATGGCGACCTCTACCCCCTTGGGGACCTTCTCCCGCGCCTCTGCCAGACGCTCGAACACCAGCTGGCGGGCAAAATAGATATCCACACTGTCCTTGAAGACGATGGTGACGATGGAGAGGCCGAACTTGGTCACCGAGCGCATCTGCTCGATGTCGGGGAGGCCGCGCATGGCCATCTCGATGGGGTAGGTTACATTCCTCTCGATCTCTATGGCCGACAGACCATCGGCGTGGCTTACCACCTCAACCTGGATATTGGTGACATCCGGAAAGGCATCAATCGGCAGTCGCAGGTATGAGTACAATCCGAACACAATGATCAGCAGCGAAAGGAAGATCACCATCCCTTTCTGCCGTAACGTGTAGGCAATCAACTTTTCTAGCATGAGAAATAATCTCCCGTTTCATATGGAGGATAATTGAACGAAACGTCACTTGCCGTGGCCATGCTCGTCAACCACTTCCCCCTTCTTCACTTCCGACTTGAGGATGAACGCTCCCTTGACGGCAAAACGATCACCCTCCTTCAGCCCGGACACGATCTCGACCATGCCGACCGCCGCCCGACCGGTCTGAACCTGGCGCGCCGCGAACTCGGTTTCATTTTCCGCGACGAAGAGCACCTTCTTTCCATCCAGCTCCTGCAGGGCATCCTCAGGCACCGCCACCACCGGCGGGGCATCCGCCGCCAGCGCCAGCTCTACCGTGGCAAACATCTCCGGCTTCAGCTTGCGCCCTGGATTGGCGACCTCGACCCGTGCCTTGACCGTGCGGGTTGCCTCGTTGACCAGGTCGGCGATATAGGTAATACGCCCTTTCAGCTTCAACTCGGGAAAGGCGCCTACCGTGACCGTTGCCGCCTGCCCCTTGTGCACCTTGGCCAGGTCTTTTTCGTTGATGTCAACCATGACCCAGACAGAAGAGAGGTCTGCCACGGTATAGAGGCTTTTGGAGGGGTCGGCCAGTTCGCCGACAATGGCATGTTTTTCGGTGATGATGCCGCCGATGGGTGAACGGACCGGCAGGAGCGGCTTTTTGCGATTATCCCCAGCCAACTCCGCAGATGAGACTCCATAGAGGGAGAGACGCTCCTCATCGGTGTGCAGCTCGGCCTGGCTGGTCTTGTAGTCGGTCTCTGCCTGCAGGATGTCCTTGCGGGCCGCAATCTTCTTCTCCACCAGGTTCTTGATCCGGTCCATATTGGATTGAGCCAGCGCAAGCTTGGTCTTCGACTGTTGGTAGCGGTTAAGTGCCTCTCCGAGCTCTACGCTGTCCAATATCGCCAGCGCCCGACCGGCGGTAACGCTCTCCCCCAGCGATGCCTTGACGCTGACGATTTTACCGCTGATACGGGGAGAGACATGGGCGATCCGGTCGGCATTGGCCTCAACCTTGCCGGTGGCGCTGACGACGCCGGCCAGACGTTGCTTTTTTGCCGTAACGACAACCACGCCATTCTGTTTCTGCACTTCGGCAGTCATCTTGACGCTCCCCGCCTCACCGTGCTCCTCGTGGCCTTCATGGCCCTCTTTCTCTCCCTTATGTTCGCTATGTTCGCCGGCCTTCTCCTCCTTGTGGCCGGCTTCCGTATGCTCACCGGTTGCGGTCTGGAGGCTGTGATAATAGAGGCCGCCGCCCAATGCCAGGGCCAGGATGAGTCCGATGATGATTGCGTTCTTGTTCACTGCGCACCTCCGGTAAGTTCTGTTGCCACTGCCGATTCGAGTTTCACGAGCGCCGTCTGCCGGTCGTGCAGCGCCGTCAGATACCCCTCGCTGACCTCGAAGAATTTCTTCTGCTCCTGGTTGACCGCCAGAATACCGACTTCGCCAAGGCGGTAGGCCTCCCGGGTCAGATTCAGGTTTTCCTCAAGCTGAGGGATGATATGTGCAGTGTAGAGGGAAAGGACTTTCTCGCTGTTCCGGTAGTTGGCGTAGGCCGTTTCCACCTCTCGCTCAACGTTCCTGCTGGCGGCCACCAAACGGCTTTCCGTGACGCTCCGCCTGGCCCGGGCTTCCTGAACACCGGCCTGATTCCTGTCGAACAGGGGAATGGGGATCGATAGCCTCAGGGCTATGGTATAGGCCGTATCCTTCCCCTCTACGCCGCCTATCTCCATGGATGTCGTGTCACGCTTGACCGCCAGCCCGGCCGTGAGGTTGGGGACCCCCTCGGCCCGGGCCAGGATGATGTCGGCGTCGCCCCTCCCCTTTTCGGCCTCCAGCGCCTTCAGGTCGGGACGCTGACCGAGCGCGAGCGGTTTCAGATCAGCCACTGTTTTCGTCAGGGTTGTCGCGGATTCGAGCGTTCCGGAGAGTCGGCACTCCGTCCCGACCGGAAGCCCCATAAGCGTCGAAAGCTTTGCCTGATGCTGATGCAGCGCCTTCTCGGCATCGATCCTGGCCCCTTCACTCCGTGCCAGTTCGACTTTTACCAGGTTCATCTCCAGTTCCGGAATGTCGCCTGCCGCCAAGCGCTCCCTGGCAACATCGAGAAGCTGCCGGTTGAGGGCAACGGAGCGGTCTGTCAGGGCGATCCGTTGTTCAGCCAGAAGGAGATCGTAAAAGGCGCTCTTCGTCTCCTCACGAAGCAGACGATCCCGGTCTGCCAGCTGCCAGCGATAGATCTCCAGCTCACGTTCCGCGAGGGTCAACCGTTTATCCCGTTTCCCTGCCAAAGGGAATTCCTGGGATACGCCGAGGGAGAGACTGTTTTCGGTGCTGCTGCCGGTAAGGGCACCGGTACCTGCTTCAAAATCCAGTACTGGATTCGGCAAGAGTCCCGCTCTGACCGTTCCGGCATCGCGGATACCCTTTTCTCCGCGAAACGCGTTGAGGTCGCCATTATGCTCCAGTGCATACGCGGTGACCTGGGGCAGCGACAGTGCCTGCTCCTCGGCCCGCACCGGCGCTGACGATAAGACAGACACGACCGCCGGCACCAGAAGCAGTGCTGCTCGTGTACATACAGTTGTTCCCAATGGAATAACCTCCTCTATTCAGTTGTGCATGCAGAAACGCGAAACGGTTTTGGACGCAACTCGACGGGGAACGTGGTCACGCTCTCCCTGGAAGAGGACGGACTACTCCCTTCGAGGCGCTTTAGGCGTTGTTTTGCGGTGGAATGAACTTGGAGAGAAAGACTTCGGGGGGATGCTTGAACGTGTAAGACGTGTTCAGCTGCAAAATCATGGGGTTGTAGCTGAGTTCAAACTGCTGAATGGTCAGAGGTGCGTGACATGCGCAGTTCGCGCAGCTGTCGCACCCATCGGAATCGTTCTGCTGCCCGGGATGGTCACAGGGGCTCTGATGAAATGGTGACAGCCGCTCTGCTGAACAGTCGGCCGTGGCAACGTCACGCTGCATGGCATGGGCACTTTCATGCACGCAATTGATCGTGACGATCACCATCGCCATGAGAAGGACCAGGGAAAAGAAATGGAGGGGGATTGAGGTACGCATGAACGAGTTCGATAATGTCCGACTCGTCATATCCTGTCAAGAACCTATTGATCAGGTCAGGCACTAAACCGATTCCGCATCGTTTTCGAAGGTGGCAGACCGAATCATGAACAGGATAACCACCTTGAATTACTTAATCATCTAGCAAATATGCTTTCCTGCGGACGAAACACTTGAGCAATCGACACAATTTGCTATTATTCTCATTATTATCTTCCAACAGGAACCCCCTGAATACCGGGCACTCTCGCTATCCAGGTCACGATGAGTTTCGCGGCATAATTGCCTCAGCCATTGATGGTTTCCCAACCAGACATTCCGGAAGGCAATGACAGCCACCAGTTAATGAGGCAAAAATGCAAATTCATCGCATACTCGCCGGCTTGTTGTTCATTGGTACACTGCTGTTACTACCACAGATCACGTCTGCTGCAGACCAGGTAATCACCATCGGAATACTTGCCCATCGTCCCAAACCGGAAACGTTGTCGCGCTTCCGGCCATTAGCGACGCATCTTGCGAAAGAGTTGTCCGATAAGCAGGTACGTTTGGAGGTTTTCAGCTATCAGGAACTGGAAGCTGCACTGGCGGCCAATCGACTCGACTTTGTACTCACGAATCCGGGACACTACATACAACTGCGCCACAAAAACAGCCTCTCCGGTGCCCTGGCAACCTTGATCGAGCAGGAGGGAGGGGAATCCATCTCCTCTTTTGGCGGAGTCATCTTCACCCGCAGTGACCGGGCCGATATCACCAGGTTGGAGCATCTGAAAGGGAAACGGGTTGCCACTGCCGGTACCGGTTCCCTTGGGGCCTACCAGGCGCCCGCCTATGAGTTGATAAAGGCTGGCGTTAATCTGCCGAAAGACGCACGGCTGGTGATTACCGGCATGCCCCACGATCTGTCCATACAGGCGGTTCTGGACGGGCGGGCAGATGCCGGAATGGTTCGCACCGGTGTTCTGGAGGAGTTGAGCAAGGAGGGGAAACTCAACCTCAACCGCCTGAAAATACTGAATCAGCAGAAATTGCCTGATTTCCCCTATGCGACGTCGACCCCCCTCTACCCGCAATGGCCCTTCTTCGCTCTCCGCCATGTGCCGCACGAGCTTGCGCGACGGGTAGCAACGGCCCTGCTGGGGATGCCGCACATTGATCAACCCAATGGACTCCATGGGTTTACCATCCCGGCAGACTATGCACCGGTCGAAGACCTGCTGCGAGAGTTGCGCCTTCCCCCCTTCGACAAGACCCCGAGCTTCACTCTGCACGATATCTGGCAACGCTTTCAGTGGCAGACAGTTACCGTCCTGCTGGCAGGCAGCATCATCCTGTTGCTCGGTATGCGGCTGATCATTGCCAATCGGAAGCTCAAGAACAGCGAGATACGTTACCGCACAGTCGCCGACTTTACCTTTGACTGGGAATTCTGGCTCGCTCCTGACGGGAGTTTTATCTATTGCTCCCCTTCATGCCAGAGGGCGACCGGCCACGATGCCACGGCATTTTATGCCGACCCGGGCTTGCTTCACCGGATCATCCACCCGGACGACAAGGAACTGTTCACTGAACATCGGCATGAGGCGAATAAAGGCGCTATGCAGAGTGACAGCACATTTTTCAGGGTAATGCATCCAGATGGGAGCGTCCACTGGATAGAACATACCTGCCGTCCCGTCTTTGATGGTGCTGGTCTCTACAAAGGGCAGCGTGGCACCAATCGAGACATCACCGAGCGTAAGCAGGCCGAATTGGAGATCGTTCAGCGAGAACAAGCCCTGGCACACAGTGAACGGTTCCTGAAAACAATCATCGACACTGAGCCTGAGTGCATCAAACTGCTGGATTCAGACGGCAACCTGTTGATGATGAACCCGGCAGGCCTGGAGATGATTCAGGCGGATTCCTTTGACCAGGTAAAAGGGCAATGTGTCTGCCCTTTGGTCACCTCCCCCTACAGGGATGCCTTCATGACACTGACGAAGCAGGTCTTCAAAGGCATTCCCGGGACTCTTGAATTTGAGACCATCGGGCTCAAAGGACGGCATGTCTGGCTTGAAACCCATGCGGTCCCGTTTCGCAACGAACATGACGAGATAGTCTCTCTGCTTGGTATCACCCGGGACGTAACCGAGCGCAAAAAAAGTGAAAAAGCGCTCCAGGAAAGCAAGGATCTCCTTGCCGAGATAATCGAACTGAGTCCCATCTCGATGGCTATAGTCGGTATGGACGGAACCATAGAGCAGATCAACCGTCGGGCCATCGAAACATTCGGGTATGCCCCTGACGACATTCCGACCATGGAGCGGTGGTGGATACAGGCGTATCCCGATGAATCCTACCGTGCCGAAGTAATCGCCCAATGGATGGGTCTTGTCGGAAAAGCGCTGGCAGAAAAGAGCGAGATCGAACGCCGCGAGTACCGTGTCACCTGCAAGGACGGCACGGTCAAGACGATACTCATCTTTGGCATACCGGTCTCGGACAAAGTCTTCGTGATGTTTGACGACATCACCGAACGCAAGAGCGCCGAAGAAGAGCGCCTCTCCCTTGAACGCCAACTGCTGCAGGCCCAGAAGATGGAGAGCCTCGGCATTCTTGCCGGTGGGATAGCCCACGATTTCAACAACATTCTGACCTCGATCGTCGGCAACACCGAGCTCGCCCTGATGAGCCTTACTCCCGAATCGCCTCTCATAGAGAACCTCAAACGGATCGAGAAGAGCGCCGTACGGGCCACCGACCTGGCAAAACAGATGCTCGCCTATTCGGGTAAAGGGAAATTCGTGGTCGAGACGATCGACCTTAACCGGCTGGTACAGGAGATGGGACACATGCTCGATGTCTCCATCTCAAAGGAGGCCGTGCTGCGCTACAATTTGACGCAGCCGCTCCCCTCCGTAGAAGTCGACGCAACCCAGATTCGCCAGATCGTCATGAATCTTGTCATCAACGCTTCGGAAGCGATCGGGGAGAGAAGCGGCGTCATTGCCATCACCACCGGCTGCGTGGAGTGCGACAGGAACTACCGGAGAGACGTCGTGTTAGAAAAGAGCATTATGGAAGGGCGTTATGTCTACCTGGAGATATCCGACACAGGCTGCGGCATGGACAGGGAGACCCTGGCCAAGGTCTTTGATCCGTTCTTCACCACCAAATTCACCGGAAGAGGGTTGGGCATGGCCGCAGTGCAGGGCATTGTCCGTGGTCACAAGGGATTTATCAATGTATCCAGCGAGCCAGGCAAAGGTACCAGCTTTACCGTGTATCTTCCCGCTTCTGAAAGAGTGATCGAAAATGGGGAGGAGCAAACGCCGAAAGACGACTGGAGAGGCCAGGGAAGAGTCCTGCTGGTGGACGATGAAGAGACGGTAAGGGATATTGGCAGGGAAATGCTGCAGAAGTTAGGGTTCACGGTCCTCACCGCCAATGAAGGTTATGAAGCTGTTGAGATGTTCAAGGCCACACCTGTCATAGCAGTTGTCATTCTGGACTTGACCATGCCGCGGATGGACGGCGAGCAGTGCTTCCTTGAGCTGAAACGGCTGAAACCTGACGTGAAGGTATTCATGTCGAGCGGTTACAGCGAGCAGGAAGTGGCCGAAAAGTTTGCTGGCAAGGGGCTGGCTGGATTCATCCAGAAGCCGTATACGTTGTCGGTGCTGAAAGAGGCTCTGCAGATGATCTGAATGCCTGAAACCCATTTACACGAGGCTCGTTACAGGCTAATCTCTTGCCATGCCCCTCAACTGGAACGACATAGATACGGTGCTTCTCGACATGGACGGCACGCTCCTTGATCGTCATTTTGACGATCACTTCTGGCTCGAACATGTCCCAAAGACATACGCCGCTAACCATGCCATCCCCCTGGCCGAGGCCAAGGAATACCTCTACGCCCTCTTCCGCTCCCAGGAAAACACCCTCAACTGGACCGACCTGGACTACTGGTCCGACCGTCTTGGTCTGGACATCCCGTTACTCAAGCGTGAAGTGAACCACCTGATAGCCGTCCACCCCTTTGTGGTCGAATTCCTCCTGTTCCTGCGCCGGCACGGAAAGGAGGTGCATCTGGTCACCAATGCCCACAGCAAAACCCTCGACCTGAAGATGCACACCACCCGCCTGGGCCCCTATTTCACCGGCATCATCTCGGCCCACGAAGTGGGGCTCCCCAAGGAGGACCTTGCCTTCTGGGGCAGACTGCAGCAAAGGATACCCTATCGTCCGGAGCGGACCCTGCTCGGCGAGGACAGCGAACGAAACCTCTATACGGCCAAGCAGTTCGGCATCCGCTACCTGATCTACGTCAGCCGCTTCAGTTCGACGGTACACCCCGTACCGTCGCCCAACTACACGTCCGTTCATCATTTTGGAGAACTGATCCCTTCTGGGCCAACCACCAGCGTTGCCCTTTGATCCGCCCCCTATGGCACAGGTGAATAAGCAGCTTCGGTGCCGTTATTTGACTGTATACGGATGAACCCAACCGAACTCACCCCCAATCAGACGACAGCTGCCCGCTCGCGGCGATTATTTATGATTTATGAAACGCCAACAACGTGGGCTCGCCGACCTGATCGGTAAACTGTTGCAACAAGATACATTTTAATGAATAGTGAAAGTCTTTCAATCAACATCAGTGATGATGAATACCTGACAAAAGAGATAAAAACCATCGCCTTTAACCTTTTACACTCAGATTGGCACGGCATGCGCAGTATCATCGCAACACAATGAAAGCGCCACCCACACAAAAAGGAGAATCAGTATGGAAATCATCGCTTTTTTCGCAACAATTACCATGATTGCCCAAGCCTGCCAGCTGATCTGCTATGCTGCCCACCTGAGGAAATCCACCACTGCTGACGGGGCTTCCGTAACTTCAGGCGTAGCGGTCAACCTCGGCTGATCTTCGCCGCATACCAACAAAAAAGGCAGGGCGCTTCGACGCACCCTGCCTTTTTTATATTCTGCTCCAACCGGCTGTCAGTCCAGGTTGTCTTCGATCCTGACCAGTTTGGTCTGTTCCCTGATGACATCGAAGGAGTCGATCTCCGCCAGGGCCAGGCGCACATCCTGTTCCCGGGCCTCGTGGGTCATGATCACGATGGGTACCGTCTCGCTGGAACTCCTGGCGGTCTGGATCATCGATTCGATGCTGATGTTGTAGGTTCCCAAGGCACCGGCAATCCTGGCCAGCACGCCGGGACGATCAGCGGCGCTGAAGCGCAGGTAGAACTTGCTGACCGTCTCGCCGATCGGCTTGATCGCCAGGGACGTTACCGAAGACTCAAAGAACCCGCGGGAGGCAACCCGCTGACCGATGCCGGCCATGATGTTCCGGCCGATGTCGATCAGGTCTCCGACCACGGCGCTCGCGGTCGGCTCCATCCCGGCACCGCGGCCATAGAGCATGACCGGGCCGACAAAGTCGCCGGACAGGCGGATGGCGTTGAAAACGCCGTCCACGTCGGCGAGCGGATAGTTCAGCGGGATCATAGTCGGATGCACCCGCGCCTCCACCCGGTCACCGTCACGCTTGCCGATAGCGAGAAGCTTGATCTTGTAGCCGAACTCCCGGGCGAAGTTGACGTCGATGGACGAGATCCCCGTGATCCCCTCGGTGTGGATATCGTCGAAATTCACCCTGGTGCCGAAGCAGAGGGAGACCAGCAGGGCCAGTTTGTGCGCCGTGTCCACCCCTTCGATGTCGAAGGTGGGGTCGGCCTCGGCATAACCGAGTTCCTGGGCCACTTTCAGGACCTCGTCAAAATCGGCCCCTTCCCGTGTCATCCTGGTCAGGATGTAGTTGCAGGTGCCGTTGAGAATACCCAGGACCGTGTTGAAGTTGTTGCCGGCCATGTTCCCCTTGATGGCCGAGAGCACCGGAATACCGCCGCCGACGGCGGCTTCGTACAGGACTTCCACCCCACGCTCTGCCGCAGCCCGGTAGATCTCTTCTCCATGCACCGCCAGCAGCGCCTTGTTGGCCGTGACGATGTGCTTGCCGTTGGCAATGGCCTTCAGGACAAAGCTGCGGGCCGGCTCGTAGCCGCCGATCAGCTCGACCACCACGTCGATCTCGGGATCGGTGAGCAGGTCATTGGCGTTGGTGGTGAGCACTCCGTCCGCTACGCTCACCCCGCGGTCGGTGGTGATGTCCAGGTCGGCGATCTTTTTCAGCGTCAGTGTGGCACCCAGCTTCTGCTCGATCAGGGAACCGTTCTTCTGCAGCAGCTTGACAACACCGGTACCGATGGTACCGAAACCGATAAGTCCTATGGTGATCCGCTTCATGTTTCCTCGCAGGTTACGGTGTCGGCTGCTCTCTCGGCAGTCCGCTCACCGGCGATCTGGTCAAGAATGCCGTTGATGAAGGCCGGGGATTCCTCGGTCCCGAACTTCTTGGCGATTTCAATAGCCTCGTTGATGGCCACATTGGCCGGGATATCCGGACGGAAACGAAGTTCGAACACCGCGAGCCGCAGGATATTCAGGTCGATCTTGGCCATACGGGGGACGGTCCAGTTGGTGGACTTCTCCTCGATGAGAGCGTCAAGCTCCGCCTTGTGTGCCACTACCCCCGCCACCAGCTCCTCGGCAAAGGACTGGGCCGCCGTGGACCCACGGGATCCTTCCCAGAAGTGGTGCACCGCCTGCGGCACGGACACCGGGTTCGACTCCATGCCGTAGAGTATCTGGAGGGCCTGTTCCCGCCCCTCTCGTCGCGCCCCCATCTAAACCACCTTGAGGAGGTTGGCGGTCTCGATGGCGGTCATGGCCGCGTCGAACCCCTTGTTTCCCGCCTTGGTTCCCGCCCTCTCCACGGCCTGCTCGATGCTGTCCGTGGTGAGTACGCCGAAGGCTACCGGCACGCCTGTCTTGAGAGAGACCTGGGCTACCCCCTTGGAGACCTCCGAAGCCACGTAGTCGAAATGGGGCGTGGCCCCGCGGATGACCGCCCCCAGACAGATAACGGCGTCATACTTGCCGCTCGTCGCCAGTTTCTGCGTCACCAGGGGGATCTCGAAGGCACCGGGCACGCGCACGACGGTTATGTCGCCGTCAGCTGCCCCGTGACGGACAAGGGCGTCGAGCGCCCCTTCCAGGAGCCGCTCGGCAATGAAGCCGTTGAAACGGCTGACAACGATACCGACACGCAGACCGGTGGCATCGAGTTTTGCATCATGGAATATGGGCATAATCCCTCCTTGGCAGGTTACTGAAAAACAGCCATCTCGCCGCCGTCCTCGCAAGCTCCTCAGTGCGGCGTAGCGCTGCTACGCCTCCCTCGAAGCTTGCTGCGGGTGCGACGATCTGACTATTTTTGAGCAACCTGAGTTTCTGTATCTTGTCAAAAGGCTACTCCGTGACGGCACCATCGATCGACAGTACCGCATACCGGCCGCTGTACCGAACCGTCTTAGATATTCTCGCCCGGGTCGCTGCCGTCCACATTCTCCAGCAGGTGCCCCATCTTGTCCCGCTTCGTCTGCAGATAGCGGAGGTTGCAGGTGTTGGGCTCAACCTCTATGGAAACCCGGTCGACGATATTGATCCCATACCCTTCCAGCCCGACGATCTTCTTCGGGTTGTTGGTCATGAGGCGGATATTCCGTAACCCGAGATTCACCAGTATCTGGGCGCCGATGCCGTAGTCCCGCAGATCGGCCTTGAAGCCAAGCTCCAGGTTGGCCTCCACGGTGTCACGTCCCTCGTCCTGGAGAGCATAAGCCTTCAGCTTGTTCACCAGGCCGATGCCGCGCCCTTCCTGGCGCATGTAGAGGATGACCCCCTTCCCTTCCCGCTCGATCATGGCCATGGCATTATGAAGCTGCTCGCCGCAGTCGCAGCGGCAGCTGCCAAAGACATCACCGGTCAGGCACTCGGAGTGGACCCGGACCAGAATCGGCTCATCGCCGGCAACCTCACCCTTGACCAGGGCGATGTGCTCAAGGTTGTCCACCTGGTTGTCGAAGGCAATGGCGGTGAAATCGCCGCCGAACAGGGTGGGGACGGTCGCCTCGGCGGCCCGCTGCACCAGGGATTCGTTGCGCATCCGGTACGCCACCAGGTCGGCGACGGTGCAGATCTTCACCCCATGCTCCTTGGCGAACTCCCGCAACTGGGGCATCCGCGACATGGTGCCGTCGTCGTTCATGATCTCGCAGATCACACCGGCAGGGGTAAGCCCGGCAAGTCGGGCAAGGTCCACAGACCCTTCTGTCTGGCCCGTCCGCACCAAGACACCACCGGTGCGCGCACGCAGCGGGAAAATGTGCCCGGGGCGGGCCAGGTCCTCGGCCTTGGTATCCGGGGCCACGGCAGTCAGAATGGTGTGGGCGCGGTCCGCGGCAGAAATCCCGGTCGTCACCCCCTTCTTCGCCTCGATGGAGACGGTGAAGGCGGTCCCGAAGGAGGATGTATTGTTGGCGACCATCGGGTTAAGACGAAGCCGGTCGCAGGTCTCCGGAGTCAGCGTCAGACAGATCAATCCGCGACCGAACCTGGCCATGAAGTTGATCGCCTCAGGGGTGACCATTTCGGCCGCCATGGTCAGATCCCCTTCGTTCTCCCGGTCCTCGTCGTCCACCAGGATGACCATCTTTCCCTGGCGGATATCCTCTATGGCTTCTTCAATGGTTGCGACAGGCACTGTAGTTCACCGATCCTTTTGTAACAGGTTGCTGAAAAACAGCCATCTCGCCGCCGTCCTCGAAAGCTCCTCGGTGCGCGTGCGACGATCTGACTATTTTTGAGCAACCTGAGGTTCCGACA
>CAYSJJ010000093.1:0-12256 GCA_964431365.1 uncultured Geobacter sp.
TGAAGAAGGCCGACTTCATCGTCGCCATCAACAAGGACAAGGACGCCCCCATCGGTGAGATCGCCGACGTGCTCGTGGTGGCCGACGTGCTGCAGTTCGTGCCGGCGCTCACCGCCAAGCTGGCACGGTAGACGTAACGAACTAAAGTACCCCCTCCCCTGGAGGGAGGGGGCTGGGGGTGGGGGAGACTGCAATGAAACCACGACATCCCCTTCAAACATTTGCCAGAGAATTGCGTAACAGTTCTACTGATGCTGAACGACTTCTCTGGCGGCATTTGAGAAGCAGTCAGCTTGTAGGCGTCAAATTTCGCAGACAGCAGCCAATCGAAACGTACATCGTTGATTTCGTCTCGTTCGACACCAAAATTGTTATAGAGCTTGACGGTGGACAGCATGCGGATAATGAGCAGTATGACGAGCAAAGAGATGCTTGTCTACGAGCGAATGGGTTTATGGTATTGCGATTTTGGAACAACGAAGTTCTCGAAAATATCGAGGGAGTTCTTGAGGCTATCAGACGGAAATGCCTGCGAGTTACTTCCCCCACCCCCTGACCCCCTCCCGCAAGGGGAGGGGGATTTTTGAAGTCTTGAAACCGTGGCCGGCTTCGTATAGGGTGTCCTACCATGTCAGCCGACTCCTTTCCGCGCCATCACCGGCCGTTTCTCCTTTTCCTCGCTGCCCGGGGCGCCTCCACCGTCGCCTACCAGATGGCCGGGGTTGCCGTCGGCTGGCAGGTCTACGACCTGACCCACCGGGCCTTCGACCTCGGGCTGGTGGGGCTGGTACAGTTCATCCCGTCGCTCCTGCTGGCGCTCTACGTGGGGCATGTGGCCGACCGCCACGACCGGCGGCGGATCGTCTCCCTGGCGCAACTGACCGAGGCAGCGGCGCTCTGCGCCCTGGTGGCGGCGACCATGCTCCACCTGGTGGGGCGGGAGACGATCTTCTTCCTGGTCTTTGTCCTCGGCATCGGCCGCGCCTTCGAATACACCACCCTCCAGACCCTGGTCCCCTCCCTGGTGGAACCGGAGCTCCTTCCCCGCGCCATGGCGATCAACTCCTCGGTGGCCCAGGGTGCCGCCATTGCCGGCCCGATGCTGGGGGGGCTGCTCTACATGGCCGGTCCCGGCGCGGTCTACGCCACCAGCTGCCTCCTTTTCCTCTTTTCCGCCGCCGTGATCGTCACGCTCCGCTGCCGGAGCGCTAGCACCAACCGCGAGCCGGCCAGCCTCCGGACACTGTTCGCCGGAATCGAGTTCATCCGGAGCAGGCCGGTGGTGCTGGGCGCCATCTCCCTCGACCTCTTCGCCGTCCTCCTGGGGGGGGCCACGGCGCTGCTCCCCATCTACGCCCGCGACATCCTCTTTGCCGGCCCCCGGGGGCTCGGCCTCCTCCGTGCGGCCCCGGCCATCGGCGCCCTGGTGGCGTCCCTCTACCTCGCCCGCCACCCGCTCCGGCAGCGGGTCGGCAAGGTCATGTTCGCCAGCGTCGGCGTGTTCGGACTCATGACCGTGCTCTTCGCGCTCTCCCGCTCCATCGTCCTCTCCTTTGCCGCGCTGCTGGTGCTCGGCCTCGCCGACATGATCAGCGTGGTGATCCGCGCCTCCCTGGTCCAACTGGAAACCCCCGACGAGATGCGGGGGAGGGTGACCGCCGTCAACGCCGTCTTCATCGGCTCGTCGAACCAGTTGGGCGAATTCGAGTCCGGGCTCACCGCCGCCTGGTTCGGCGTTGTCCCGGCAGCACTCCTGGGGGGGATCGGAACGCTCGTGGTCGTCCTCCTCTGGACGAAACTCTTCCCCCAACTCCTGAAACGCGAACAGCTCCGCGCCGGTTAGTCCCCCCCGATCGAGGCCTGATCCCCCCCCGAATACCCCCTACTGTAACATTTTGTTACACCTGGTCCGTAAATCAGCCACAGTAGCGCTTCTACAGGTGCAGGTGTAACAAAATGTTACAGTACATTTTGTTACACCTGATTTTGCCACCCACCATAACAATCCGATATTGCTATATTTTTTTCTTGGCATAATTATTGATATAGATACGGTGAATATTCGATCTTCTGCGCGCCGACGCAGAGCATTTCACCACAAAGCACGAGGAACAAAATGTCTGACCAGCAACTCCAAAACATGGCCGTTTCCCGACCCCGCGGCACCGCTACGCGGGAAGAGGGGAAATCCTACCTTTACCTGATCTTCGACAAGTACGACCCGAGAGACCCGCAGGAATCCGTTCTCAAGCCCTCCATGGTCGAACGGGTGATCTTCGTCCAGGACCTGGAGGACCGCAGCACGCTGTTCGCCCTTGCGGCGGTATTCAAGCGGAACCTGGCCGTACTGATACCTGCCGGGATCTTTCACCTGGAACCGGGCCACCCGAAGCGGCCCAATCTCGACACCTTCCGCGACTGGCTGGACCGTCACGTGATAACCGAGCGTGAACTTCGCTTCGTGGAACCGGGGGTGTACGAGCGGGTTTCCACCCTGGGGGTGGTCCGGGAGGAAGATTTCTCCAACCGTGCAGACGCCGAGTTGAAGGGGCATTTCATCAGTTGGCGGACCGGAAGCGATCTGGCCTACATCGGGTTATGAAACAGGTTTGAACTACGGCAGATACCAGAACACTACACCTGGGGGAAGAACATGAACGAGCATTATGAAATGGTAAGCAGCCTGCAGCGCCTCTTCAGTCCCAACACCATCGGCGACATCCGGCGTCTGAAGCTGGAGTTTCTGATATATCGGCTGAAGAGGCTGTTGTTGATGAAGGAGAGCTGTTCCGAGGCCGAGATGGCGATGGTCTGTCCGCTGGAGGAGCTGGAAGGGATGAAGACCCTCTTCCTGCAGATGAAGTCGCATCCCGACTCCCTGGATGAGCTGGAGGACGGATTCAAACGGATCATCGCCCGGATCGAGTCGATGGACACTCAGACGCAGTACCATTCCAGGCTGAGCTGCTGACAGGATGCATGTTGCCTACCCGCCCGAGCCAACCGCCGGCACCGCTCGCACCGCACGCCGGCTCTCACCGGCTCGGGCTTTCTTTCCTTTGATACCGCAGGTCCTGCAGGACGAACTGCTCCAACGATGCGTCGTAGAACGCCTTGCGACAGTCCACGCCGTCGATGGCGCCGTGCTTCATCAGGGTGACGAGGCGGCAGCCGCCGAAGCACAAGGGGAGGTAGGCGCAGTCGAGGCAGGCGTCGTTTCGCCAGCAGTCGAGGCCGTGGGATTCGCGGTAGTCGGCCACGCCGTCGGCCAGGGTGCCGACGGAGAGTTCCGGCCACCCCATGAAGGCGGGGCATTTGTAGAGGGAGCCGTCGTAGTTGACCACCAGGTCGTTGTCGAACTCCACCATGCAGGCCCCCATGGTCGGCTTCATGGCGCTGAAGCCGCGCCTGAGGGTCTCCTCCCGGAGGAAGAGCCCGGCCTCGATGACCCACGGCTGGTCGCTGGAGGGGCAGGAGAGGGCGGGGTCCACGCCGGCGTTGTTGCCCGACTTGGGCATGACCGGGGCGAACATGACCGGGCCGAGCCGCTTCGGCTCCACCCCGGCGGTCAGCACGGCGTCCAGCATCTGCGGGAATTCGTGCCAGTTTTCCCGGGTGAAGTTCCCCCCCAGGTCGATGGTGATCAGGTCGTGGACAGACACCAGGTTTGCCAGGACCGTGGCAAAGCTCCCCTTACCGGAGACGAAGGGGCGCTGCCGGTCGTGGATCTCCGGGGTGCCGTCCAGGGTGAACTGGGCCGATTTCATCCCGAGAGAGACCAGTTCCTCGGCCACGCTCCGGGTGAGGAGCGTACCGTTGGTGACCATGCTGCAGGAGAATTTAGTGCCGTGGCTGGCGGCGGCGTCCCGAAGCGGGGTCGCGATCTCCTTGAGCCGGTCAAGGGCCATGAGCGGTTCGCCGCCGTAGAAGCGGATAGCCACCTCCCGGCCTTTGGCGATCTGCTCGCGGATGACGTGCTCCACCAGCTGCCGGGCGGTCGCCCCGCTCATGGCGTGACGTCCCCGGAAATGGTCTTCGAAACAGTAGGGGCAGGCCAGGTTGCAGTCCAGCGTCAGGACCACGGTGGCGCTGAAGCGTTGCCGCCGGGCGTTGGTCCGTTCCACCATGGCGGCCATGGCGGCCCGTTCGGCAACCGGGTCGTCCACCACGATCTCCAGGCGGGCCAGGGAGTCATGTTCCGCGGCGGAGAGCGTCCCCTCGCGGGCCGCCGCCAGCAGCGCAGCGGAGAGCCGGACCACCGACCCTTTTTTCGTGGAATAGAGGATATGGGTGCCGGGCCGGTCGGGGCAGGGGTAGATCTTCAGGTAGCGGGAGAGGGGCATGGGAAGGCTCCAAAAAAGAAGGGGGAGCAAAGCTCCCCCCGGGTAGGAATGAACGGTCAGGCGCGATTACTAGAGCTGGAACAGCAGGCCCTCACTTCGTCCGTGCTCTCACGCCCCTCGTCCAGAATCTCCATCTCCCTCGGCTCCATTTCCATGACAGGTACCCCCTTTTTGAATTCCATCCCGCCGGGATGGTGAAAACCAACTGGACAGTCGCAGGGATATCTGGTATTTTTTCACTCCCTGCCATAAGGCGAAACCCATGATTGTTTCATTAAGGGTCTATCGGGCAAGGAGAAATTTTCTTAAGGGTTTATTCTTGGCCGGCATCCTCCGCACAAAACTCGTCGTGACGTTATTGGCCGTTCTCCTGGTCAACGGCGCCGCCTCGTCGTGGGGAGCGGTCGCGGACGACGAGCCCATCGAGCTGCTGACCGGCGCGGAAGAGTCGCTCACCACTTCCCGCGCACCCCGCCCCACCTCCAAGATCGCCGAAAACGTCACCGTCATCACCAGCGCCGACATCGCCCGGATCAACGCCCACACCCTGGCGGATGTCCTCCAGACCGTGCCCGGCATCCAGCGCGATTTTGTGCGCACCCCCGGCACCACTGGGGGGTACAACATCCAGGGCGCCGTCAACACCCAGGTGCTGGTGCTGATCGACGGGGTGATAGCGAACGACCGGGGCCAGAACAGCGTCAGCTTACCGGAGCTGATCCCGGTGCAGCAGATCGACAGGGTGGAGATCATCAAGGGGGCCGCGTCAGCCGCCTGGGGACAGGCGCTGGGCGGGGTGATCAACGTCATCACCAAATCCCCCGACCCGGAGCGGGCGGCCGGCGGCGAGGTCTCGGCCTCCATGGGTGAACAGTTCACCGCCGATTCCCGCGGCGAGCTGACCGGCACCGTGAATCACCTCGGCTACTACCTCTCCGCCGGCAATCTCCACTCGGACGGCCTGCTACCCAATAACGGCATCAATCACAACAACCTCTACGGCAAGTTCCAGTACGCCCTCCCGACCAGGGGGGATGTGACGCTGGGGCTTTCCTACCGCAACGCACGGCGGGGGGACGACGATTTCCCGCCAGACTACCATGATTCCTCGTCGGACAAGAGTTCCTACGGCTTCCTCAAGGTTACCCACCCCTTTACCGACCGTCTGCTGTTAGAGCTGTCCGGGAACTTCACCAACCGTGACAGCCACAACATCTGGGGGTTCTACGATAACGGGGTGCCCACGGTCTGGAAGGATTTCGCCCTGCGCGAGACCACGCGCGGGGCCGGTGCCCGGCTGACCTGGGGCGACAACCTGCAACAGCTGGTCGCCGGTCTGGATTACGAGCATGTGTTGACCAAAAATGCGGACATCAACCATCCCGAGGTCGCCCCGGTCTATGACCGGCAGTGGGACCAACTGGCGGTCTATGCGAACGCCGCCGTCTCCTACGGCCCGCTTACCCTTCTGCCGGGGGTCCGGATCGACCACACCGGCGCCAGCAGCGATTACTTCAGCTATACCGCCGGCGCTACCCTTCGACTCACCGATACGACGGTCATCAGGGGGTATGGCGCCCAAGGGTACACCCTGCCGAACATCACGAGGCCCGAAAACGGTCTGCAGAAGGTCCTCACGATCCAAGGGGGGATAGAGTCCAGCGCACTCCCCTATCTCTGGCTGAAGGGGACCTATTTCTACAACCGCCTCGACAACATCGAGTCCACCAACAACCTGACCAAGACCGACCAGATCAAGCAGGGGTTCGAGCTGGAGGGGAGGACGACGCCGCTCTACGGCTTCTTCCTGACCGGAGGGTATACCTTCCTGGATGCCCGCTACAAGGATACGGGTGAACGGGTCAAGACCGACTTCGGACAATCCGTCCCCCCGCACTCCCTGAAGCTGGCCATCAACTACGACCGTGAGGAGTCCGGCCTGCGCGGCGCCCTGGTGGGCAACTATGTCCGCTGGAACGCCTCGGAAGGGGTGGCGGCCAGGGACCGGGCCATGATCTGGGACCTCCACCTTTCCTGGAAGCTCTGCCCCAGGAACGAGCTGACGCCGGAGCTCTTCTTCTCCGGCCACAACCTGTTCAGCGGCACGCAGACCGTCATGACCACCCCCATTCCGTATGTCAACCCCTCCCGCTGGTTCGAGGGTGGCGTGAGGTTCCGGTTCTGATGCGCGCCCTTCTCCTCAGCATAACGCTCTTCATCCTGAGCGCGCTTCCCGCCCTGGCCGCTGACGTCCTGATCGTCCAGTCGAGCCATACGCCCGCCTACGCCGAGGCGCTGCGCGGGTTCAGGACCGGGTTCGAGGGGTCGACCTACACCATCGTGATGAGCGAATACGCCGACGTGGACGTGGTCCGCCTGGTGAAGGAAGAACGCCCCAGGGTGGTGCTGGCCGTGGGGGACGCCGCCCTCGGCGCCTGCCGGAAGGTCCGCCAGGTACCGGTGGTCTCCCTCATGGCCCTCTCCCTGACCATGTCGAAATCGGGGGGGAACAGCGTCGGCGGGGTCGGGGTCATCCCCGCGCCGGAGCGGTACCTGAGCCTCTTCAAGGCCATCGGCGCCAAACAGGTCGGCGTGCTCTTCGATCCGAACCGCACCGGCGGATACTTCCGGCGGGCCCAGCAGGCAGCCCGGAAGGTCGGTGTGGAACTGGTCGGCCGTGAGGTCAGGAACCCGCGGGAGACGGTCGGCAAGCTCGATCATATGAAGGGGAACGTGGACGCCCTCTGGATGCTTCCCGACACCACGGCGGTGACGGTGGAGACCCTGGAGGCCTATTTCCGCTTCTCCATGGAACACCGCGTGCCGCTGGTCACCTTTGCCAGCCAGTACCTTGACAAGGGGGCGTTTGCCGCCATCGAGGCGGACCGGCTCGACCTGGGCCGGCTGATCGGGGAGCAGATCCGCCAGCTGCTCGACCGCCGTGATGGCCTGTCGGTGGCCGATCCCCGCAAGGTGCGGCTGTCGACCAACGCCGGCGTCTCGAACAAGCTGGGAATCTCCACGTCTGATCTGGAAAGGGCTGTCAGGACCACGGGGGAGTAGCCGATGTCCATATTCCAGCAGAGCTCCAGCTTTCGCAAGAGCTTCCGCTTCCGCCTCCTCCTGCAGCTGACCATCCTGACCGCCTTCACCACCGGCGCGTTCACCTCCTTTTACGTCACCCACGAAATCCACGCCTACCGCTCCCAGCTGCAGCGTGAAGCGAAACTCCTCGCCGACCAGCTCGCCTTCAGCGCCAAGCTCCCCCTGTTCGCCGAAGACCGGAACACCCTGGCCCAGCTCATTACCGAGGCGCAGCAGCGTTTCCCGGTCCGGATGATCACCATCGCCACCGCCGACGGCAGGGTCCTGGCCACGGTCGGGCAGCAGGAGAGTAGGACGGGCAACGACAGCATCGCCCAGTCCGTGGACGTGCTCTCCTCCTACGGCAGCTACGCGCCGGAATCGGTCCTGATGGGGAACAGGGGGACCGGGGGGACCGAACGGGTCATCGGCAAGGTCAGCCTGCTGCTGGAAACCCGCGAGCTGAGTTCGAGGATCAGGGAGCTGGTCGCGGTGTCGGCCGGCATCGGCCTGATCTTCTGGTTCGTGGTCTCGACCCTCGGCATCCTGCTGGTGGGGCATGTGACGAAATCGTTCAACCTGCTGATGGAAGGGGTCAAGGGGATCGAACAGGGTGACCTGGCCACCCGGATTCCGGTGGAGAGCGGCGACGAGCCGGGGAGGGCGGCCGCCGCCCTCAACGGCCTGGCGGAATCCCTGCAGAGGCGGGAGGAGGAGAACCTGCGGCTCATGCAGGAGAGGGACAGGGCGCTCCGCCTGGAGGTGCAGGAGGAGAAGAAGCAGATCATGGCCCGGCTGATCCAGACCAACAAGATGACCTCCCTGGGGCTCCTGGTCAGCAGCATGTCCCACGAGATCAACAATCCGAACGCCACCATCGGTCTTTCCACCCACTACCTCGGCCTGGCGTGGCGGGATGCCCTGCGGATTCTGAGGAGGACCGCCGAGGAGGAGGGTGACTTCAGCCTGGGGGGGATTCCGTTCAGCGAGGCCGAACAGGAGGTGGTCGGCTGCATCGAGAAGATCAACTCCAACTCCAAGCGGATCGCCCAGGTGGTGCAGGATCTGCGCAACTACAGCCTCGGCATGGAGAGCATGTTCACCAGCGGCATCGACGTGAACGGCGTGGTTGCGGCGGCGCGCACCATCCTCCGCTGCTACAACCGCCTCAGCGATGCGAACCTGACCCTGGACGAGGGTAAGGGACTCCCCAGGATTACCGGCAACGCGCAGCAGCTGGAGCAGGTGGTGGTGAACCTGCTGATGAACGCCTTCCAGGCCCTTCCCCGCGGCAAGGGGAACATCCATCTCTCCACGTTCCACGACAAGCGGACGAACGAGGTGGTGATCTCGGTGGCGGACGACGGCGAAGGGATCTCCGACGAAATCAGGGAGCGGCTCATGGAGCCGTTCGTGTCGACCCGGATCAGCGACGGCGGCAGCGGGCTCGGGCTCTACATCTCGAACTTCATCATCGGCGAGCACAAAGGCCGCCTGGAATTCCACTCCGAACCGGGCAAGGGGACGACCGCCACCATCAGGCTGCCGGGGGGGGCATAGGGGAGACCTGCCACCAAATAACGTCACAAAAAAACCTGCCGAGAGCAGGTTTTTTTGTGCGTGCGATTCCGAAGTCTACGGCCGTTCGTTCAGCTTTCTGATCAGGGTCATGCGGGCGATCCCCAGCAGGTCGGCGGCGGTGGACCTGTTGCCGTCGCTCCGCCTGAGGGCTTCGTTGATGGTGGAGCGCTCGACCTCCTGCAGGGTGGGAAAGGTGTCGAACTGCATCAGGAATACGGAGGAGAGCTTCGGCTCCTCATGCGGAGGTGGCGTGCCGCATGGTGAGGTGGGCGCCTTGACGGAAATGCCGGGGAAATCGCGCATGGTGAGGAGCCCGGATCTGTTCATGGTCACCGCGTTGCAGCACTTGTTCTCCAGTTCGCGGACGTTGCCGGGAAAGGGGTAGTGGGGGAGAAGGTCCAGGACCTGTTGCGAGATCTCCGGAATCGGCTTGTTCTGGGCAACTGCCGCCTTGTTGACGAAATGGAACAGCAGCGGCGGTATGTCGTCGGTCCGCTCCCTGAGCGGCGGAATGGCGAATTCGTGGCTGCTCAGCCGGTGGTAGAGGTCGTGGCGGAATTTACCTTCCGCGATCATTTTCTTGAAGTTCCTGTTGGTTGCGGCAATGACCCGGGCGTTGGTCTTGATGAGGGCATCGGAGCCGAGCCGGTAGTACTCTTTTTCCTGCACCAGGCGGAGCAGCTTCAGCTGCATCTCCATGCTCAGGTCACCGATCTCGTCCAGGAATATGGTGCCGTTTTCCGCCTTCTTGAGCAGACCGTCCCGCCCCTCGGATGCCCCGGTGAAGGCCCCCTTCTTATGCCCGAAGAGGGTGTCGGAAAACATCTGGTCGTCCAGGCCGGCCACGTTCAACGCGACAAATTCGCCGCTCAGACCGCTCGTCCGGTGGATGGCGTGGGCAATGACCTCCTTGCCGACCCCCGATTCCCCGGTGATCAGCACAGGGTTGCGCGACGTCGCCAGGGATTCGATGTAGCGGAAGATCGCCTTCATCTTGCGGCTCTGGACGACGATGTCCCCGAAGATCTCTGATCGGGTGGGCGAATCGTCCAGCAGGCACTCCTTGAGCGTCCGGTTCTGGCGATGCAGTTCGTTGATCTGAAAGGCCTTGTGGATGCTGGAGAGGAGACGGTTTGGTTCCACCGGTTTGGTTATGAAGTCGAACGCCCCGAGGCGCATGCACTCCACCGCGGTCTGGACGTCGTTGAGAGCGGTCAGGATGATCACCGGCAGGTCCGGATAGCTCCTCAGCACCTGCTGCAGCAGGTCGGAGCCGGAGAGGCCGGGCATGACCCAGTCGAGGACCAGCACCGATGCCGGCGTATCGGCCAGTGTCGGCAGCACCTGGTCACCGGCGGAAACCTTCACGACACTCTGGATGCCGCTGGTGAGGAGCATCAGGCGGACTTTGTCGAGCAGGTCCAGATCGTCGTCGACGATCATGACTGTCTGGTTCGTAGTATCCTGCATTGGCGACCTTTTATGACGAGATAGGTACGACTGCGTTATACCTATGGCGAACCGGAGACAATGTCAAGCAGTAGAAGAAGTTCATCAAGGCAATAAAATATAATTTCGTTTTATCTTATCACGTCACCAAAGCCAGCCCGCCGAATTGGTATTGTTTTTATCGATACCATCTTTTTCATTAAAGTTAATAACCACCCGATACGATAAGGCTTTAAGTTGTAGTCAGCATGTTGGACTGTAATGAAATTGTGTATGATTTTACCAAAAATGACGGGGGTAAACAATGTCCAAGATTGTCGTGCTGCGGTGGGTGCTCGTTCTCCAACTCCTCCTTGTACCGGGGACGCTTCTGGCAGCCCAGGAGGTCGTGAAGATCGGCCTGAACTATCCGCAAACCGGCCCATACGCCAAGCAGGGGCTCGACCAGAGACGGGCCGCGGATCTGGCGGTGGAGGAGATCAACGCCGGCGGCGGGATTCTCGGCAAGCGGGTGCAGCTCGTGTATCGCGATACCAAGTCGAATCCGAAGGTTGCCGCAGCCAATGCCACTGAGCTGTACGATGTTGAGGGGGCACCGATGGTGCTGGGGGGCTCTTCCAGTGCCGTGGCGATAGAGACGGGCAAGGTAGCCCTGCAGAAGAACAGTCTCTACTTCGGGACGCTGACCTATTCGACCGAAACCACGGGCGAATACGGTCATCGCCATATCTTCAGGGAGTGTTACGACTCGTATTTTGCGGCCAGCATACTGGCGGATTACCTGAAGAAACAGCATAGGGGGAAGAAATACTTCTACATTACGGCCAATTACACCTGGGGATGGACAACCGAATCGGTCCTGCGTACCTTTACCGGCACCAAGGATACTGAAAAGCACCCGGAGGTGCTCACCGACCTGGGCGCCAAGGATTTCAAGGCTGCCCTGAAGCAGGCCCAGGAGAGCAAGGCCCAGGTCCTGGTGCTGTCGCTGTTCGGCCGGGATATGGAGATTGCCGTGCGGCAGGCCTATGACATGGGGCTCAAGAAGAAGATGCAGATCATTGTCCCGAGCCTCAACGACGACATGGCGCAAGGCGCCGGGCCGGAGGCCATGGAAGGGATCGTCGGCACGACCCCCTGGACCTGGAACGTGCCGTTCACGTACAACTACCCGAAGGGAGTCGCCTTCGTGACTACGTTCGAGAAGCGTTACCAGCGCTATCCGACCACGTCCGGCGCATCCGCCTATGTGATACTGCACGAATACAAGGATGCGGTCGAGCGAGCCGGCACGTTCGAAACAAAGGCGGTGATCAAGGCGCTGGAGGGTCACCGGTACGTCGGGCTCAAGGACGAGCAGTACTGGAGGCCATGGGACCACCAGTCGATCCAGACGGTGTATGCGGTGAAATGCAAGCCGGCCGCGGAAGTAAGGAAGAGCAAGTACCAGCAGGACAATTTCCAGATCATCAATGTCATGAAGGGGGATAAGGCGGCGGTCGACTTCAAGGAGTGGAGCGAGATCCGTGATGTGGTGGGAATGAGGCCGACGCTGGACGAATACAAGTAGCCGACAAAGGACCAGGCTTCGACTGCGCCTGCCGACCTGTCATGGTTTGCAGGCGCAGTTGTTTTCAGGAAAAGACCGGCTCAGCGGCACGGTTGGTCCGGGCGCTGCCCAACGGGGCACACATCCACCTTGACCGGGACGAGAAAACCGATTATAGGGCAAATTTGAAAGCCTGGCCCGCAAAGAGGCTTCCAGCAGGCATCTACGGCAATCAATCGATCATGAGCGT
>CAYSJJ010000094.1:0-11274 GCA_964431365.1 uncultured Geobacter sp.
TCTTACGCCGGGAAAATTCAGCGACGTCACCGATTGAGCATAGTGTGAAGGGGGGTGACGATACCGACGGGCGACGGATGCCGACCCTCTCTATTGGCGGGTCCGCAGATAATTGACCAGAGCCCACCGCTCCAAAGGGGTAAGCTTGTCCCGAAACGGAGGCATGCGGCCGAAGCCGCGGGTAACGGCCTTGAATATGGCAGGGTCGCTCAGCCCCTGCACCATGCCATGATCGAGGCTTGGCGGTGGTGGCTTGAGTTTGGCACCGACCGGCCCGGGTTTGGCCGAACTCTGGCCGTGGCACAAGGCGCAATTGATGTCGAAGAGCATCTTCCCCTGGGCAAGAGACTCTGCTGTGGGTTTCACCGGGTTTGGCGTCCCGGAGCGCGGCTCGCCATTCGCTTTGCCGGAAACCGGCACGCTCCCGGCAGGCGGGGCCACAATTGGCGGTTCGTACGGCTTGTAGGAAGGCTGGTTGTCCATCCAGAGCGCTGCCATCAACAGAGGGGCGGCAACCAGGATGACCACTCTCGACATGCGTATCATGGTGTTACTCCGCCAGGGTCCGGATGGCGCCGGCATCCCGCATGATCTCTTCCGCCCTGGCCCGCTGCTCTTTGGCCGAAAGAGAGGCGATGATGCCGATGCAGTCGCTCGACTGCTCCCCATCCCCGCAGGCCACGACCTCCCCGCCGGCGTGAAAGGTCACGCTGATGCCGATGCATCCCTCGGCGATGGCCGGGTCGTAGAGGCGTTTTCGCCGGGCGGGGAGCCCCATCTCCAGGAACATTCCCGCCATGGTGCCGATGATGGCAAAGAGCATGGTGACCTCGAAGGTGACAATGCCGGTCGGGTAGAGGGCGATGATCGGCTTGTCGCCGGTCTGCACCGGGTAGAGCCAGGCGGTACCGGCCGCAAGGGAAAAACCGGCCAGCACGCCAGCCAGACCGCCGGCCAGGGCCAGCCAGCGGAAACGGGTCCGCCGGTCGATCTTCACCAGGACCCCGTCCGGGTAGGGGACCGAGCTGAGGGAATCGATCTGGGCCTCGGTGAAGCCGGCGCGAAGCAGCCCTTCCGCTCCCCTGGCCGCGCTCTCCAGATCAGTGAAGATTCCGAGCGTTTCCATCTGCTACTCCTTCTCAGCGATCGACGGCAACTGGGTACGCCCCTGCCGGACCAGGCTTTTCTGTTCCTCCAGCTCCCGCACGTCGGAAATCGCCACGATCGGGAAGAGTTTGACGAACAGGGTATAGAGCAGTGCAAAGCCGGCCAGAGCGCCCAGATTGACCGACACCTCCACCAGGGAGACATGATAGGTTCCCCAGACAAACGGCATGTTCTTGTGGGAGAGAGACGGCACGATGATGAGAAAACGCTCCAGAAACATGGCCACGTTGACCATGAGCGACACCAGCAGCATCACCGGGATGGAACGCCTGAGCCGCCTGAAGCACATGCAGACGATCGGCAGGAGGGCGTTGCCCAGGAGCATCAGCAGCAGCTGGGGGGTGTAGCGGTGCGACATGAAACTGAAGACCTCCCACTCGATCGGTTCGTGGGCGTACCAGGTGGTCTGGACCTCGACAAAGTAGGCGTAGCTCCAGAGGAGGGAGATGACCAGCAGGATCTTTCCCATGTTGTCGAAGTGGAGCGGGGTCAGGTACTCCTGGAGGTGAAACGCCGTGCGAATGACGATCATCAGGGTGATGACTGCCGCCACGCCGGAGAGGATGGCGCCGATGACGAAGTAGGGGGGGAAGATAGTGCTGTGCCAGCCGGGGACTACGGTGACGGCAAAATCCCAGGCCACGATGGAGTGTACCGAGACCGCCACCGGGATGATCAGCGCCGCCATCAGGGTCGAGGCCTGCTGGTAGATGTGCCACTGGCGGGCCGTCCCCCGCCACCCCATGGCGAGCAGCGTGTACAGCGTCCTGCGCCAGCCGCCGGAGCGGTCGCGGACGATCGCCAGGTCCGGGAGCATCCCCAGGTAGAGGAACAGGGAGCTGCCGATGATGTAGGTGGTGATGGCCGTAGCATCCCAGAGCAGGGCCGAGCGAAAGTTGGGCCACAGACCCCGCTGGTTGGGATAGGGGATCAGGTAGTAGAATATCCAGTTGCGCCCCAGGTGGATCAGCGGGAAGAGGCCGGCAACCGCGATGGAGAAGACGGTCATCGCCTCGGCGGCCCGCAGGATCGGCCGGCGCCAGTTGGCCCGGGAGAGGCGCAGGATGGCCGAGACCATGGTCCCGGAATGGGACATGCCGACCCAGAAGACGAAGCCGGTGATGTAGAGCGCCCACATGACCGGCCGGTTCTTGCCGGTCACGTACATGCCGTGGCTCATCTGCCAGGTGAAGGCCGCCAGCCCCCACGCCACCACCCCCCCGAGGAGGAGGGCGAGCAGCCACCAGCGCCGGGTCGGCGGAGCAAGGGAGGAAAGCATCTCGTCGTTCAACCGGCTGGCGCTTTTTCTGGGGGGGCTGCTCAGGTCAGACATGCTCGCGCCCTCCCCCCTTGAGGTAGTAGACCGAGGGATGGGTCCCCAGGTGCTCCAGCAACCGGAACCGCCGCGGGCTGCGTGAGAGCCGTGCCACCCGGCTCTGCGGGTCGGCCAGGTTGCCGAAGACCAACGCCTCGCTCGGACAGGTCTGGGCACAGGCCGGCTGCACCTCGCCGTCACGCACCTGGCGCCCTTCCCCCTTGGCCTCTTCCTTGGCCCGGCGGATCCGCTGGATACAGAAGGTGCATTTTTCCATCACCCCGCGGCTGCGTACCGTGATGTCGGGGGTGAGCTGGTTGTCCAGCGGTTTCGGCCAGTCATGGGGGTAGAAATTGAAGACCCGCACGGCATAGGGACAGTTGTTGCCGCAGTAGCGGGTACCGACGCAGCGGTTGTAGACCTGGCCGTTCAGGCCGTCCGGGTTGTGGTAGCTGGCATAGACCGGGCAGACCGGCTCGCAGGGGGCGTCGTGGCAATGCTGACAGAGGACCGGCAGGAAACGGACCCGCACGTCCGGATACTCGCCGACCCAGAACCGCTCGATGCGCAGCCAGTGCATGTTGCGACCCTCGGCGATCTCCTTCTTGTCGCAGATGGCCACGTTGTTCTCCGCCTGGCACGCGACCACGCAGGCACCGCAGCCGGTGCAGCGATCCAGGTCGATCACCATGCCCCATCGGTACGGACTCGTCATCTTTTCCATGCCGCATCCATCCTGTCTTCATGCTGAGGGGAACGCCCCCCGGGCTCTGTCAATCCGATGTTGACTCGTTGTCCGGTGCCAGGGCGAAGAAGAAGGCGGCTCCCATGCCGGGTTTCCCCTCTGCCCACACCCGTCCGCCGTGACGCCGTACGATTTTCTCCACCATGGCCAGGCCGACACCACCTTTGGCCGATTGCTCCGTATCCTGCAGTTGAGTGAACGGCTTGAACAGCCTGTCGACACGAGCCATGTCGAAACCTTCCCCATTGTCGCGCACGAAATAGGCCGGTCTTCCTTCGCTCTCCATCACTCCGAACTCGATGACAGCCTCCTCGCACCCGACCGTGTGCTGCCAGGCATTATCGAAGAGGTTTCCCAGGAGCACCCGGAGCAACCCCGCATCCCCGTTGACAACGATCCCCTCCGCGACCACGAACCGTACCCGGCGCTCGGGCCTCGACAACCTCAGCCGGTCCGCTGTCTGGCCGGCCATGGCGCTGAGATCGACCTCTTCCCAACTGAGCTCTCGTATCGGCCGGAAAAAATCCTGCATGATGCCGATCAACTGCGCCAGCTTTTTGGTCTTCTCATAGATTCGGCGCGTGAAGTTCCTGCACTGATCGTCCCGGTTGGTGCAGTAAATCTCCTGGATCGATTTCGCACATTCGCCGATTGTCAGCAACGATCTGAGCAGGTCGTTGGCAACGGTGTAACTGAACGACTCCAGGTCACGGTTCGCAGCCTCCAGGTCGGCGGCCCGCGCCGCCAGCTTCCCGTTCAGCCTCTCGATCTCCTCTTCGGCCCGTTTGCGTGCCGTGATATCCTCGACGACCCCCACGCAGAACTTCAGCGAGCCGCCACTGTCCACAACCGTCGAAACGGTCAGATTCACCCAGACGGTTGCGCCGTCCTTGCGGATGTACCGTTTTTCCAGGAGATAACTCCCCAGTTTCCCCTCCAGCATGAGACGGAAATGCCGCATGCTGGATTCCAGGTCATCGGGATGGGTGATATCCTGGATCGACATGGCTTTCAGCTCTTCTGCCGAATAGCCGACTATTTCGCAGTACTTCCGGTTGATCCGCTGGATGCGGCCGTCGGGACCGATATGACAGATGCCCATCGCAGCCTGGTCAAAGGTTGCCCGGAAGCGCTCCTCACTCTCCAGCAGTGCCTTTTCAATCCGTTTGCGCTCGGTTATGTCGTTGAAGGTCAGGACCGCTCCGACGATCTTTCCATCGGAATAGATCGGCCTGCTGGTGAAATGGACCGGCAGACCGCTCCCGTCCTTCCTCTGGAACATCTCCTCCCCGGAACGGACCGCACCGTCCCGGTATGCCGCATATATCGGACATCTCTCCTTGGGGTAATCGGTACCGTCAGGCAGGGCGTAATGCCAGGTGGAATGGCTGTGTTTCCCGACAAGGTCCTTCACCTCGTAGCCCAGCATGCTGGCAGCGGCGGCGTTGACGAAGGTCTGGTTGCCGTTCAGGTCCAGTCCGACGATCCCCTCTCCTGCAGAGGCCAGGATCAGTTCGTTCTGCATGCCGGCCTGCCTCAGCTCCTCCTCCAGCTGTTTGCGCCGGGTGATATCCTGGCAGACCACCAGGATGTTGAGTGAACCGTCTACGTCATGGACCGCCCGCGCCGTTTCCTCCACCCAGAGCGGAGTTCCATCCTTGCTGACCTTGCGGAACTGCCAGTGAAACACCTGGTCGGGGTTCTGCAGGCATTGCCGCAGCTTCGCGATCACCGCGGGCCGATCGTCTTCGTGGAACAGGATCAGCACCGGCCGCCCTTCCAGTTCATCCGCCCCATAGCCCAACTGGCTGGCGCAGGCGGGATTGACGGCCAGCATCGTCAGCTCGGCATCGAGGGTGACGATCATGAGCGGATTGTCGCGAAACAGCGTCCGAAAGCGTTCCTCGCTGATGCGCAGGATATCTTCCGTCGCGGTATGTTCAGCCTGTTCGGTTATGTCGTGCGTCATTTCGACCCCCTGCTGGTTCCCGTGTAACGGGTTTTACGTCCGGAGTGTCCGGATGGTGGCGAATCAGATCCCGATCAGATCGCTGCGGTAGCTCCCCTGCGGATGACCGGCCGTCACCAGGTTCCCCTTCGCCGAGACCCGGGTCAGCCGCACCCGGGTGGCATGCCAGGCCTGCTGGTACTCCGGTCCGTCACGATGAAGCACCAGCAGCGCCAGGGGATTCGCCCCCCTCCCCCTGGCATAACGCCCCCCCTCCCGCTGCCCCTGCCCCAACGGAATCGCAACCATGTCGGGACGGATGCCGGGATAGATCACTGCAGGCAGACGGAGCGTGCCTTGAGGTGAGGTCACCTCGACCAGGTCGCCGTCGCCGATCCCCAGTTCGGCGGCAGTACGGGGGTTGATTTCCAGCCAACTGTCCCATACCACGGTAGTCATCGGGTCGGGGAGCTGCTGCAGCCAAGGGAGCGGCGCGCCCCGACCGTCAGACAATGCGGTCGAGGGATAGACCTGGAGATGGAGCGGGAATGCCTTCTCATCCCCGACAAAGCGGGGTTTCGCAGGGGATGGCACGGCCGCTCCGGAGGCCCAGCGATACCCCTTTCCCTGGCGGCCAGGCATCTTGAAATGCCCCCCCTGCCGGAGCAGATCGGCCCATACTGTTTCAAAATCATCTCCACCCGCAGGAGCTACTCGCTTCTTCGTCTCTTCCTTGAGCATCTCAAGGTACGATTCATAGGGAAATGCCGCCGCCATCCGCCCGCCCAGCCGGGCTGCCGTCGCCAGTAGCAGATCGGGGAACTGACGGGTATCGAAGACCGGCGTCACTACCGGCTGCATCAGGCTGACAACCGTCTCCCGGCTGCCGGCCTGCGGAACCACGTCCCCCCAGCTTTCAAGTGCGGCGTGACCCGGAAGGATCAGGTCGGCCTGCAGGGCGGTGTCGTCGATGAGCGAAGAGAAGCTGACGATGAACGGCACCCTGGCCAGCGCCTCCTGGAAGCCGGTGGAGGGGGGGATGGCATGGGCCGGATTGCCTTGGATCAAGGCAACCCGTATCCGGTCCGCCCGCATGGACGCGACCAGGGAGAGGAGATCGCCAATGGAGCTTTCCGGCCCGGCCATCGTCGCGGCGGCCGGGTAGACACCACCCGGCTGGTTCAGACTCCCCACCAGCAGGTTGAGGAGCAGAATGGCACGGACCGATTCCTGGCCATTGCTCTGGAAGGCCACCGATTCCCCGGCCATGGCCAGAGCCGGGCGGGTCGTGGCGAACTCCCGGGCAACCTCCGTGATGACCTGCTCCGGGAGGCCGGTCTCTTCCGCCACCCACGGGGGCTGGTATGCATCGAGCCGGCGCAGCAACGCTTCACGGCGCATCCCGTTCGCCGCGAGGGCCGCTTCATCGTGCAGTGATTCGGCCAGGATCAGCCGGGCCAGCCCCAGGGCCAGCGTACCTTCAGTTCCGGGCCGGGCCGGCATCCAGCGATCGGCGGAGGCACCGGTCAGCGACATGCGGCCACCGACGTAGGTGAAGTGGCCACGGACCGTATCCCGCCCCTGGCGCATCCGGCCGAAGGCCTGACCGTACTGGACCGGCGACAGGTGGTGTTCGACAAAGTCGGCACCGAAGCTGAGCAGATAGCGTGTCCCGGCCAGGTCGTACCAGGGAAGGCCCGGCTGGCCGAAGGTTCCACGGACCCCGCTGCGCAGCCACTCCGGGGAGAGCAGATCGAAAGCGAGGAGATGAGGAGAGCCGAAGGTACGCATGAATCCGGTCGAGAGCGTGGCCAGTGTGCCCGAGAGCGGCGGCGTCAGCAGGGCCAGGCGGTCGGTCTCCTTTGCCACCTGCAGGGCCTTGAGTTGGCCGGAGAGCAGTTCCAGCCCTTCAGCCCAGGTGATCCGCGTGAATTTTCCGGAGCCCCGGGGTCCGCTTCGCTTGAGTGGCTGTACTACCCGGTCGGGATGGTACAGCTCCTGGAGGATCGCCTGGCCCCGGGCGCAGAGCTTTCCCTTGTTGACCGGATGGGCAGGGTTCCCCTCGACCTTCTTGGCCCGTCCTTCCGACACCCTTACCAGAATGCCGCAACCGGCCGGACAGAACCGGCAGGCGCTGGCATAAAAATCGGCTCTGCCGGGTGTCACCCCTTCGTCGGGGGGAATCAGGTAGGGGATCAGTTTCTCATTTCCCGACTGGCACCCCGAAAGCCACGCACTGGCGGCCGTCATGCCACTGAGCTGCAAAAATGTTCTTCGCTTCATGGAGGCCTCATTTGTGACAGGTCCAGCAATCGATACTTGCCCGGTGCTGCCGGTGGCAGTTCAGGCACCACCCCATTTTGAGATGCACTGACCGGGAGATCCGCTCCATGGCGGCGACTTCGCCGTGACAGACGGTGCAGGCAAGATTGGCACGGATATGCATCATGTGCGGGAAATAGACATGATCCGGCAGACCGTAGACCCTGACCCACGGGATCGGCTCCCGTCGTTCCCAGTACGCCATCAGCTTCTTGATTTCCGGGGCATCCGGGGAGATGAACAGGTGGCAGGCCCGACAATCCGCCACCGCCGGGATACCGGCAACCGGCGACTTTGGCGCTGCACAATGGCAAAAGAGGCAATGAATACCGTTGTCGCCGGCATGGACTTTATGACTGAAGGCGAGCGGCTGGACGGGAGAACGGTCTCGAAGGTCCAACGGCAGGATGTAGAGTATCGCCAGGCTGGCACCAATGGCACTCACGACGACGATCAGCCCTACAGTGAGCCACAATCTCTTCATACCGTTCACCGACGAGAGAAAGGAAAAGAAATGCTCCGGTGGAAGTGCGTTCCACTTTTAATGATGATAACAGGCGGTAGACGACTGTCAAAACTGCCGAGGGGTGTGAGAATACGATAGACCTCATGCTTCAGGCAGAACGTACACTCACCCAAAAAAGGATATGGCAAGGGGGAGACGTCCGCACGAACAAGCGAAGGACATTGCTTAGTTAACATGCAGAACGTGCGAGGGTGCAAACAAACTGCGGGGGTGGAGTCTTAGCGCACGACTACCACTGCAACTTCGGTGGAGTTGGAATAATGGGAGGAAACCGCGGGCTTTCGTTCGCCACGCGTCATCATTACAAAGAGCAGAGTAAGTGCAAGCAGGATTACCACGGCAACTGATCGTTTGATTGCAGACATGGCAGACTCCATAAACACCAATTAATTAGTTAAATTTTAATTACACTTTCCGCGGCATCATGTCAAGAAAAGAAAAGCCTCCTCCCTGCCACGATGAACGTTATTGTGGACAGGTGAGCAAAAGAAAATCCTTAATCATAATATCACAATAAATCGGATACTTATAAGTAACCACACGTACAACCGATGTTACCATGCGGTCGGTCGATGAGCGACCGCATGGCGTAAAGAGAATACGCAAAGCTGGCCGGCACCTTCTTCAACAACGATTCCAGCCTCAAGATTTTCGATGCAAACGGCTCCATCTTGTTGACAGAATCGTCCAAGGAGGCGTATATTTGAATTGTGGAAAGAGTAAAAAACTTTCCATCCTGAGGCTCTGGAAAAAGGGATTGAAAACCCCAAAAATCTAGGGCCTTTCGTTTATCTCCCCCGGAAAAGACTCCCCACGCCCACGAATCCCTGTCGCGTCCATTCCTGCCTGTCACATCCGTTTTCGCGGCGCGACAGATCCCCGTAGGATTTGTCGCGCCGAAACAGGTTCAGCTGTTAAGGTTGATCAGGGCAAGGGTGGGGCGTTTTCGGCAAAGTACTCGTGATTATCCGCATTGGTAACCGCTTTGGCCGGAGACGTTATGGCGAGGTTCTTCGCACTGGCCTGCCCGTAAACCCAATCGGTCGTGCTCGCAACCACATTGAAGTGGCTCATCTCGTGGATGAGAGTACCTGCCTTTGAGTCGGTTCCCGTCATCTGCGCTGTCCAGAATACTTTGCACAGGTAAATGGCATAGGGCTGATTCGGATACACGTAAGCATAGTATTTCTTCTTGCAGCCACAGTTGAATGTGACCGGTGCGGTATCCATGGCAGTATCAATACTCTCGAAGTGTGTCGTGACAGTACCGTAACGCAAGGGGTCATAGGCTCCGAACCAGGTGGTATAGCGCAGCCCTTGCTTCCCTGACTGCAGATACGATGAGGCATTGGCAGTATACGTGCTCGCTGCCGACCGAGCGGCGAGCAGGGAGGACTGCTGTGAGGTGGTGCACTGAACGAAACTGGTCGTGCCGGTCTCCCCGACCTTGGGCGCTTCGTACAGAGTAGCGGCGGCGGACTCCCGGCCAATTATCCAGACGTTGATCTCGTTCGAGGTCACGTGGGCCGCATCCTTGTTGTCGTTGCCTTTCTCCGAGTACAGGTTCCAGGATGAAACGTCATAGATTATCCGGTAAAAACCTGTGACCGTGAGGTCATAATACAATGCGATATCAACATCGTGGGTGAAGCTTTCGCCGGCCTTCAAATGGATATAATCTTCCTTGGTCGGCGCCGGGCGCTTATAGAGTGGACCGATGTAACTCACGGGCAGACCATCGCGCTGTATGGAAAACAGCGGACCTTCCAGATCATCAGCAAGCGTGTGCCACTTCAGGATTTTCAGCGGATGGTTGGTTGGGTTTGCAATGGTCACATGGACAATTACGGGTTGATCGGCAGCGAAGGATGGTGCGTCAACCGCCAGCGTAACGGCGACGCCATCGGCAGCAGCCAGAGCAGCTCCCTTTGGGATCATAATTGCTGCGAACGCCAGGAAGAGAGCCACTACGATTGCAAAGGTCGTATGCTTTTTCATGGTCTTATCTCCTTTCCAGAATGAGCCCCGCCGACTCTGTCGCCTCGCCGTCCGGATGCGCTCCAGCTTCTGTTCTATGAGGTGACGTCTCCGCAGATAGTCCTGTTTCAGTAAAGAGATCCGTTACCCTGGGTCGAAGTCATCACGCCATGATCGGCAGAGACGGTGTAGCCGCTTCCCCCCACGCCTATCCATAGCCCCATATCGAAAGAACCGCCGGCGCTGATCCGGTAGACATCAATATTCTTGTATGTTAATGGCGTTCGCGATGCACAGACTTCCGGCCCACCGGGCGCCTTCATAAAATATACCGATCCTCCTCCGGCAACGGTTCCCCTTCCGGCACCATCGATCAGCAACGCGGTCTGCTCATCAACAGAGATGGTGCGCGGTGAGGTCGACCAATTATTGAGGTAGATGCGGCACATAAACGCCAGATCTCTCCCCATGCGATCACGCTCGAAAAAGTGAGGATCACCGATCACCCCTTCGAGAATCGGCAAGGTCACAAAATCGCGATCAAATGACATGTAGCGATTGAACGGATCGGCAAGTGACTGGCTCGAAGTCGCTCCCTTGTTCGCCTGTGCGGCATAGACGAATTGCGAAAGCACATTCAGCCCTGCGCTGGTGCCGCCGATCGGGATACCATCGATAATCCTGGCGTTGAGTGCGTCCTGAACCTTAGTCCCCTTCCAATAGTTGATATAGTTTGACTGATCTCCTCCGGCAATCCAGACGGCTTCAGCCTGATCGATGATGAGCTTGACGCCGGGGTCGTTGGCAGCGGCGCTGGTCGGGATAATGAGTGTTGAGACGGAATTCACCTTCGGGCAGAGCTCCCTGATATAAGGATTGTAGGCATCGGTCCCGGTTGCCCGGATCACCAGAAAATCACCATTGCCACTCCGCTCGCAGAGCCACGTGAAAGCCTCGTCGACGTCGGTTCCGCCACCCACCATGACTGTCCCGGAAGTAGTTTGGGTGGTGACGTTATCTGCATTGCCAAGCCGGAAGTAGGTGTACGATGAGGGCGTCCCCTTCGCTGCCATCACTGAAGAGGCAGTAGCCAGGACAAGCAACAAACTGGTCAGCATCGCAACGTGTCGTTTCATGTCAGGCCTCCTTGATGTCTTCCCGAAAATAAAAGGGCCGAGCATACCAAAGAGTTTATCTTTTGGTAGCTCGGCCATCTCAGCATGAAGACCCGTAGCTTTCTGTCCCCTTCTCACGAAGGGTTTAGCTTTTCAAGA
>CAYSJJ010000095.1:0-10956 GCA_964431365.1 uncultured Geobacter sp.
GTTTCCTTGTGGGGCGTCGGTCCGCTACGCCTCCGCGGTGCCTGCTGGGTGTGTGACTTTCGTACTATTTTTGAGCAACCTTGGTTTCTAAAAAATCCGTCAAAAAAGAAGCGCCCGGGGGTCGTGACGTGACTGGCGAAGAGCAACCGAAGAAGCATCCCTGTCCCGACTGTACCTTCTGCCAGTGGTGCGGCGACGACCGCTGCCGCCGCTGTCTGGACCGGTGCCCAAAGGGCCGGAAGCTCTCCCTGGCGGAGCAGGTCGCACTCTATGACGCCATCAACAAGCCAGACCCTGACCATGGGGAGTGACGAGACCCTGGACGAACTGCGGGCGTATGGGCTCCGGATCGCCCAGCCCCGTCACGGCTACCGTTTCTCCCTGGACCCGCTTCTCCTTTGCGACTTTGCCGGCGGAGCGGCCGGAGAGAGGGTGCTGGACCTGGGAACCGGCTGTGGTGTCATCCCGCTGATTCTTGCCCGTCAGGTGGAGGGGGTTCAGGTGGTGGGGGTGGAGCACCAGCCGGCAATGGCCGATCTCGCCCGGCGGAACGTTGCCATGAACGGCCTGGCGGAGCGGATAGCCATCATCCAGGAAGATGTGGCGCACCTCACCGGACGTTTTCCGGTCTCCTCCTTTGACCGGGTGCTGGCCAATCCGCCGTTTCGCAAGCCCGGGACCGGCCGGCTGAGCCCCAAGGCCGGCAGGGATCTGGCCCGCCACGAATCGACCGCCGGGCTCGCCGAATTCCTGGCAGCCGCCAAGTACCTGGTGAAGCCGGGTGGGAGGATCTGCTTTGTCCACCTCCCCGCACGGCTCGGGGAATTCCTGGCAGAGGCTGCCGCGCTCAAGCTCGCACCGCTGCGTCTCCGCCTCGTCCACGGGACGCCCGATGCCGACGCCAGGATATTTCTCATCGAGCTGGCCAAGGGGCGGGGCGGGGACCTTCAAGTGATGCCGCCGCTCTTCACCCGGGATTGATCCCCTCTGATACGGACCGACCGGTGCGGATTCCGAGGCCGGGGGGGAGATAATTGTTTGAGCAGGTTCTGCCACTGCCTGTACGGTAGGGAAACGGCATTTTTCTTGCGTCGCGCTGCGTGGCGATCTGCGCCGGAAAGGAAGGCACGTCACACGAATGACTGAAAAATCGTTCCCCGTCGGGGGCTTGAGGCTTGTAACGCAATTGTCGGTGTTGTTTTCCCTGGCGCTGGCCGTACGTCTCATCATGTTGTTTCGCTTTCCCCATGTGGTCTTTCTGCATGAAGCGGATGCCATGGGGTACATCACCATCGCCAAATCAGTGGTGACGACCGGGGGGCTTGGCGGTGCCGTCCACTTTCCCCCGTTCTTTCCCGCCGTCATTGCGTTGTTTTCCCTTTTTACCGCCGACTGGGAGCTGGCGGCACGATTGGCGTCGGCTGTCATGGGTGCCCTTGTCGTTGTCCCCGTCTATCTTGTGGCTGCGCGTCTGGCCGGCTGGCGGGTCGGTCTGCTGGCGGCGCTCTCCTTCGTCATGCTGAGGGATGTGGTGGATTTTTCCCTGCAGCCGCTCTCACAGACAACGTATCTGACGCTTCTCATGCTGGTCACCGTTCTGGGGATGACCGCGGTATCCACCTGCTCGTCTCTGGTCAGCCTGTTGTTGGGCCTTGCCTGCAGCGCACTCTACCTGACCCGGCCGGAAGGGATTCTGGCGTTTGCATTCGTGTTGGCGCTGATCGTCCTGGCACGGCTGCTGGACCGAACCGCGCCTCTGCCGGACAAGATCCGCTCGCTGCTCTTGCTGGCAGCCGGATTTAGCCTCCCCACACTCCCGTATCTTTTCTATCTGCGCCAGCAGACCGGTGCATGGACCATCAGCGGCAAGGCCGGGGCAACCATCATCGGGATTGACCGCTCAATGAAACTCCTCCCCGACGGCACCCTGCTCGGCCAGAAAGCGATGCCGGGCGCCGGCATCGGGAGCATGCTGGCGGATATCGGTCTTCTCCTGCAGACCTGCCGGGAGAACGGGCTGAAGTTCCTGCAGATGCTTCCCGAACACCTGCCGACCCCCTTGCTGCTGACGGCCCTGGCAGGAGTGGCGCTGCTGGCATTCGACGCGCTTCGCCGGGAGAAGCGTTCGGAGGCGCTCCTGCAACTGGCAATGGCCTTTGCGGGTGTCATCGTGGTCCTGCCGGTCTTTGCCTTCAGCAATCTTTCGGTGGCGGTCTCCTATATCCTGCCGATATTCCCCCTCCTCCTGATTGGACTCTGCCGGCTGGCCGGAGGGGGAGAGGCACTCCTGCTGGGCCGTTTGGCCAGCGGCAGCAGCCGGCTGTCAGTATGGATCCGGGAAATTCCCGTTGTTTCCGCTGCTGCAGTCCTGATGTTGGGACTCCTGTCGCTCAGGCCGCTCTGGCAGGAGTTGGGCAGCGAGGATTTCAAGTGGTTCGCCAAGGGGCAGGAGTTCTTTCTGAAGGAGACCGGCAGCTGGCTGAAACAGAACACGCCGGCCAATGCGGCGGTCATGGCCCGCTGGAGCCAGGTGGGCTTTTACGGCGACCGGCGCTGGACAGGTCTGGCGGACGGTTCGATAGCCGAGGTGGTTGCGTACTCCAAAAAGCAGGCGATCGGTTATATCGTGATCGATTCCGTAGCCGTCCCCCGTCGTCGCCCCCAACTGGCCCCGCTGCTCGATCCCTCTCTCGGTGCTGCGGGATTGCGAGCGGTGTACGCCCGGGATGGCTACGACATCCGGGTCGTCATCTACCAGGTGTTGTAGGGGCTGCCATGAACACCTCTCAGATGCGGCGCATAGATTTTTTCCTCGGCGGGGCGCTCTGCCTGCTGCTGGATGTCTACGCCCGGCTGCGCCGTAGCGTGACGGTCGACCGGCCTCCTGAGCAGGTCAGGACCATTCTGCTCACCAAATACCTCGGCATGGGGAGCATCCTGCTGGCTACCCCCACGCTGCGGGCCTTGCGCGAACGCTACCCCCAGAGCCGGCTGATCTTTCTCACCTTTTCCGGGAATGCCGCCTTTGCCCGCCGCCTCCCCCTGATCGACGAAGTGCTCTGTTTTCGGACCTCTTCTTTTCCGGCGCTCGCCTGCGACCTCGTCACCATCCTGCGCCGCCTCCGGCGTGAGCGGCTGGACGTCGTGCTCGATCTGGAGTTCTTCGCCCGCTTTTCCACCATCGTCTCGTTTCTGAGCGGGGCGACCATGCGGATCGGTTACTACCTTCCCAAGCTCTGGCGCGGTGATCTGCTGACGCACCCGATCCATTTCAACCCCTATCGGCACGTGACCGAGGTCTTTGCCGCCCAACTCGCACCGCTGGGGATTACGGTGACCGATTTTCACCTGTCGCCGCCAGAGATCGACCCCGACGCCGCAGGTCGGGTCAGGGCGATGCTGGAGAGGGAGCGGATCGAATCAGGGGATCGATACGTCGTGGTGAACGTGAATGCCAGTGATCTCTCCACGGAGCGTCGCTGGCCCCGGCAGCACTTCGTCTCCCTGCTGAACGCCGCGGTGCCGACCACAGGCCGGAGGTTCGTGCTGGTCGGTGCGCCGGGTGAGGCCGGGTACGTCCGGGAGGTTTACACCGCTCTGGATCCGGCCGTACGGGAACGGGTCCTGAACCTTGCCGGAGCCCTTTCCCTCGACGAGTTCATCGCGCTGCTGAAGGCTGCAGACCTCTGCATAACCAACGACAGCGGGCCGCTGCATATGGCCGCAGCGCTGGGCGTGGCGACGGTTTCCTTTTTCGGGCCCGAAACGCCGGCCCTCTACGGACCGGTCGGTCCCAACCACCAGATTTTTTACGCCGGGATCTACTGCAGTCCCTGCCTCAACGTCTACAACGCTAAACGGGCCATGTGTGCCGGCGACAACCGGTGCATGCAGGCGATCAGCCCGGAGATGGTGCTGCCGCTCCTGATGGAAAAGGGGATTTTGTGAACCAGACCGCTGCGTATCATTCCTCAGGGGGCGTCTGCTGCACCCTCTGCGGTGCCGATGCCGACCGCCGACTCTTCGATAAATACGGCCGAAGCTTCTACGCCTGCGGTGTCTGCGGCGTCACCTTCCTGGCTCCCCAGCCTACCGATGCGGAACTGGCGGCCATGTACACCGAAGAGTATTACGCCTCATGGGGGCTTGACCGGGAGTTTTCGGTGGTCAGGGAGATGAAGATTGCCACCTTTGCGGAAAAGCTGGCCCGGATGGCGGAGCATGTTCCCCCGGGCAGGCTCCTCGACATCGGCTGCGCTGCCGGTTTTTTGCTGGAGGCGGCCCGTGACCGGGGGTGGGACGGCTATGGGGTCGAACTCTCCCGATTTTCTGCGGAGATCGCCCAGCACTCCCTGGGCGCCGAGAGGGTGTTTAACGGCACCCTGGAGGGAGCCGCCTACCCGGACGGCTTTTTCGATGTCGTGTTCATGTCCGACCTGATCGAGCACATCAAGGATCTGCCGGCATTTTTGCGCGAGGTGTGGCGGATTCTGCGGCCGGGTGGATTCGTCGCCATCATGACTCCGGATGCGGCCAGCCTCTCCTGTCGGCTTATGGGGAGCGCCTGGCCCCATTACAAGGAGGAACATCTCTTCTACTTCACGCCGGAGAGTCTGACGCGGCTCCTCGCATCCTACGGGTTCCGGACGAGGAGTACGGCTCCGGCCGCCAAGGCCCTGACCCTTGCCTACACGGTCCGCCAGCTGACCACTTATCCGCTTCCGCTGGTGACCACCATGGTGCGCTTCCTGGCCCGACTGCTGCCGGAACGGATCAGAAGTCGGCCCTTCATGGTCCGGACCGGTGAACTGCTGGCGCTGGCGACCAAGGAGGGTTCTCCATGAGCAGAATCCTGCTGCTCAACCCTCCCGGCAGGCAGATCTATATCCGTGACTATTACTGCAGCAAGGTGTCGAAGAGCAATTATCTGTTCCATCCGGTCGACCTGCTGATGCTGAGCGGCGTCCTCGGCGACCGGCACGAGCTGTTCCTCATCGATGCCGTTGCCGACCGGCTCTCCCCGGAAATATGCCGGCAGCGCATCGACCAGCTTGCCGTCGACGTGGTCATCTCGCTGGTGGGGGCCGTATCGCTGGCTGAGGATCTGCCGTTCCTGGAGCGGTTGGCGGCTGCAGGGCTCCCGATCCTGGTCAGTGGGGACACCTGTCGGGAGAATCCGCACGAATGGCTTCAGGAGCACCTGTTCATCGACGCGGTAATCACCGATTTCACCTCTCCGGATCTGCTGACCTACCTGGACGGCGGTCCGGGAAACAGCGTCGTCAGCCGTCGCGGAGGAGATGGCGCTGCGGCTGACGAGAAGCCGGCGCGGGAATTCGTACTGCTCCCACGGCACGAGTTGTTCAACTCACCCCATTATCGCTTCCCCTTTGTGCGGCAGAGGGATTTTGCCACGGTGCTGACCGATTACGGCTGCCCCTTTCCCTGCGCCTTCTGCATCATGGCCACCTTGCCCTACAAATCCAGGCCGGTGCCGGATGTCATCGCCGAATTGGGGAGATTGAAACGACTTGGGAAAAGGGAACTCTTCATCATCGACCAGACCTTTGCGGTCAACCGCGAACGGGCCATGGAACTCTGCCGGCAGATGGCCGCAGCGCGGTTCGGATTCGGCTGGGTCTGCTTTTCACGGGTGGATCTGATCGATGCGCCACTGCTGGCGGCAATGAAGGGGGCCGGTTGTCATACGATCATTTTCGGTGTCGAATCGGCGAGTGAAGATATCTTGCGCAGATACCGGAAAGGCTACACCAAGGAGCAGATTCGCCAGGCGTTCCGGCTCTGCCGGGACGCAGGCATCAGGACCGTGGCCACCTTCATCCTCGGCCTTCCCGAGGAGACCGAGGAAACGGCCGGTGAAACCATCGCCTTCCTCAAGGAGCTGGATTGCGACTTCGCTTCCTTCAACGTTGCCGTGCCGCGTATGGGGACGACACTACGCCAGGAGGCGATCGACTCCGGTCTGATTGACAACGCTTTCCGCGAAATGGACCAGACCGGCTCGACGATCGCGATGCCGACCCGCCACCTGAGCAGGGAGCAGATCCAGGAACTGCGGAAAAAGGCGGTACGGGAGTTTTATCTGCGCCCCAGCTATCTCTGGAAAAGGTTGAAAGGGATAGCAACCCTCTATGAGCTGCGCGAGCAGGTGTATGAAGGAGTGGTGCTGCTGCGGGGGGTGTTGTTGGGAAAGGAGAGCTGAGAGGGGCACTACGTTGAAAGGATGACTAGTTCTTCAGGCGAGTTTTGCCGCGGTTGTTCGGCCCGGCGTTATCCCGGCCGTCCGCCGGTTGCCGCCATGTGCCGCATCAAGAGTCCTGCCACCAGAGAGCGCAACTCTTCATCCTTTATCGTGGCCGTCTGACGGGCGATTGCTTCCTTCTCCCCGTCGGTCAGAGGGTGCTGCAGCGGAGGTTCTGGAGCTGCCGGCGGTTTGACCTGCCGCGGATTCCCCGCCTTCAGATAGATCTCGCGCACCAGCTCTTCACCGACCTTTTCATTCAGTTGGGCGATGATCTCCCCTTTCAGGAAGGTGAGCTGCTGGAGCCAGGGGCCGCTGGCCACGGTCACGGTAAGGACTCCGTCGCGGATTGCTGCTGGCCTGGCGCGGCGGGCAACCTGAGGTCCCACCACGTCGTCCCACACCTGCCAGATGACGATTTCCCTGAGAAGCCGTGCAGCGGGCGTGCCGCCAAATACGCTGGCCAGGAGGGCGGATACCTCCTGGGGGCGGGACATCCTGGGCCTTTTTTCGGCTACGGCCCGTCCTTCGGGTGCGGCCCGGTCATGCCCATGATCATCCTTCGCCATCGAGACGCCTGCGGATCCGGCCGCCGATGAGCTGGCCGACAACGGCTCCCCCCAGGGTGAAGGGGATGACGTGCCAGCTGAAGCCGGCCTTCACGCGGATGAAGATGATCAGGGGAATGGAAATATGGACGTAGAAGTACCACGGGAAAGTGAACTTTTCGCACCGTTGGCGGAAATAGCCGAGCGGCACGTTGACGGCAAGGGCGAGAAGGGTGATCCCCAGGATGAGCAAGTAAGCGTGCATGCCTGGCATCTTACGGGTCCGGCTGTGGTTTGTCAATCGGCTTCCCCTTGCATAAACGGCATCTTCTATGGCAAAGTTGACAGCTTGACAGGAGAAATGCATGGTAGCTGACGGCGATTTTGTGGCCATATTCAATTCCATCCACCGGGTGATGAAGGCCGAGCGGCTTCTCAAGGACCGCCGGTTGCCCATCCTGGTCATCCCCGCACCCCGATCGGTCAATACCGACTGCGGGCTCGCCATCAGGTACGGAACGGATGCGCGGGACGAGGTGGAACGGGTATTGTCGGAAAATGGCCTTATCCCCGAAAAGGTGTTTGTGAAGCAGGGGGATGAGTACCTGGATCAGGTGAAAATGCCAGAAAGAGGAAGAGAATGAAGACGATCGATTGCCGTAACATGTCCTGTCCCCTGCCGGTGGTGACAGTCAAGCGGGCACTGGAGGAGGGGGGCGGCGAACCGCTCACGGTGCTGCTGGACGATGGCGCACCCCGCGAGAACGTGACCCGTTTCGTCACCGGTCGAGGTTTCACCGTCACGGAAGAGTCGATCGCCGGCGGTTTTGCCCTGGTCATCGGCGGCCAGCCGGCAACCAGGGCCACCGTTGCCGTTGCTCCACAGGGGGGACCGGTAGTGCTGGTAGCCTCTGACCGTCTGGGAGAGGGACCCGAGGAACTGGGCCGGCTGCTGATGAAAAATTTCCTCATTACCCTTTTGGATCTTGCCGAGCTTCCGGACCGGATATTCTTCCTCAACACCGGGGTGTTCCTCACCACCGAGGGGTCCGAGGTGCTGGAGGCGCTGGAGAAACTCGGCAACCGCGGCGTGGAGGTCCTCTCCTGCGGCGTCTGTCTCGACTTTTTTCAACGGAAGTCCCAGCTGAAGGCCGGCAGTGTGACCAACATGTTTACCATCGCCGAGAGTCTGTTGCAGGCCGGCTCAGTCATCCGTCCGTAGCCTCCGGGCACGGGCCGCAGCTGCTGCCGCCCGTGCCCAACTCCCCGTTTTGCCTTGACATGGACCGCTCCTCCCTCTATTCTGCCTTGTTCCGTTCCCCCCGAAATTAGTCCCTGCAGGAGTTATATATGAAACCGCTTTTTCTCAATCCACCCACGTTCGAGGATTTTGACGGTGGAGCTGGTGCCCGCTATCAGGCCTCCCGTGAAGTGACTTCCTTCTGGTACCCGACCTGGCTCTGTTTTCCGGCCGGGATGATCGAGGGGTCGCGGGTGGTTGACGCCCCGGTGCAGAAATTCACCCTGGACGACTGCCTCACCATTGCCAAGGATTTCGACATGGTGGTGATGTACACCTCCACCCCCACCCTGCAGATCGACATCGAGACCGCCCGCCGCATCAAGGAGAAGAAGCCGGGGATCGTCACCGTCCTGACCGGCCCGCATGTCACGATACTCCCCGAGGAGTCGCTCCGGGCCGGCAAGGGAGCGATCGATATCGTCTGCCGCGGCGAGTTCGACTACTCCACCAAGGAGCTCTGCGAAGGGCGCGAGTGGGAGCGGGTGGACGGCATCAGCTTTATCCGCGACGGCAAAGTGGTCCACACCCCGGATCGTCCCCCCATCGAAGACCTGGACGCGCTCCCCTTCGTGGCGCCGGTCTACAAGCGCGACCTGCCGATCAAGGAGTACGTGATACCCCACTTCAAGAATCCGTACGTCTCCATCTATTCGAGCCGCGGGTGCCCTTCCCACTGCATCTATTGCCTCTGGCCGCAGACCTTTTCCGGCCGGAGGATGCGTACCCGTTCTCCGCAGAATGTCTATGAGGAGATCAAGTGGATTGTCGACAACATCCCCGAGATGAGGGAACTCTCCTTTGACGACGACACCTTCACGGCGGACCGCAAGCATGCCCGGGCAGTGGCCGAGTTGATCAAGCCGCTCGGTATCTCGTGGACCATCAATGCCAGGGCCAACACCGACTTCGAGACCCTCAAGATCATGCGCGAGGCGGGCCTGCGCCACGTGGTGGTCGGTTTCGAGAGCGGCAACGAACAGATCCTGAAGAACATCAAGAAGGGGGTCACCAAGCAGCAGGCCCTCGATTTCTCCCGGAACTGCAAGAAGCTCGGCCTCTCCGTCCACGGTGCCTTCATCATGGGGCTTCCCGGCGAGACCAGGGAGACCATTCAGGAGACCATCGAGTTCGCCAAGTGCATGGATCTGAACTCCATCCAGGCCTCGCTCGCCTCCCCCTACCCCGGTACGGAGTTCTACGAGCTTTGCAAGCAGGAGGGGTGGATCGCCTCCGATACCTTCCTGGATGAAACCGGTCACCAGTCCTGCGTCATCAATTATCCGCACCTCTCCAACACCGAGATATTCGATTCGGTTGAGGAGTTCTACAACAAGTTCTACTTCCGCCCCAAGTACATCGCCCGAAGCGTGCTGAAGATGATCACCGACGGCGAGGAGCGCAGGAAACTCCTCAAAGAGGGGAAGCAGTACCTGGAGTACATGAAGAAGCGGAAGCAGGCACAGCAAGGTAAATGAAGCAGCTGATTGTCAACGCCGACGATTTCGGCCTCTGCACCGGGGCCAACCGCGCCATAATCAAGGCCTGGCAGGAAGGTATCCTTACCAGTACCTCCCTGATGGTTGGCGGAAAGGGTTTCGAGGAGGCGGTCGAACTGGCCCGGGAGAACCCTGGGCTGCAGGTCGGGCTCCACCTGACGCTGGTGCAGGGGCGGGCAGTGAAGGAGCATGCCGGCTTCCCGTCCTTGACCGACCCTGGTGGGAACTTCCCCGTCGATCCGGTCATGGCGGGGATGCGGATGTTCTTCCTGAAGCCGCTGCGCCGTCATCTCCGCAACGAAATCGAGGGGCAGATCCGCCGTTTTCTCGATACCGGCATTCCCCTTTCCCACATTGATGGCCATCTGAATATTCACATGCACCCGACGGTATTCGACATCCTTGGCGAGCTCATGCCGCAGTTTGGTATCTCGTCCTTTCGTCTGAGCCGCGAGCGGCTCGGTGTCGATCTTCGCCTGGCCCCGCGGCGGCGCCTGGGGAAGGCTGCCGACGCCTTCATCTTCGGCCGGTTGGCCGATCGCTGCCGGCCTGAGCTCGACCGCCGGAAGATTGCCTATGCCGTTGAGGTGAAGGGGCTTCTCAATTCCGGTCAGATGACCGAAGAGTACCTGCTCAAGGCACTGGATCTCCTGCAGGACGGCGTGACGGAGATCTACTTTCATCCCGGTTGCCATCCCGATGAAGAGCTACGCCGCTGGATGCCCGACTACCGTCATGAAGATGAACTGTCGGCTTTGACGAGCCGGACGGTAATGGAGAAGCTGCGCAGCCTGGGAATCGAGCTGCGCAACTATCGCGGAGAGACCAAACATGCTTAAGACGTTCATCATCATGCTCATGGCTGTAACGGCCGGCACAGTCGGCGACATACTCCTCGCCAAGGGGATGAAGGAGCTGGGAGACATCTCGGCCATGAACCTGCGCGGCATCCTGAATGTGGCGTATCAGGCGCTCACCACCCCCAAGCTGATAATCGGTACCGCCATGCTGGCGATCTTCTTCTTTCTCTGGCTGGCGGTCCTCTCTTGGGAAGACCTGTCAGTGGCCCTTCCCATGCAGGCGCTGAACTATGTGCTGGTTGCCTTTCTCTCCCAGTACTTCCTCGGCGAGATCGTAACGCCGCTCCGCTGGGCCGGGACGGTCCTTGTCTGCGTAGGGGTCATGATGATTACACGGAGTGGCGGAGCCTGATGCGGGACGAGCCCCGTCCTTTAGTGTGTGGGTAAAAACTAATCATAAAACCTCTTGACGGATGGACGTCAAAAGGGTAAAAACGCGATTCCTTGTCAACGCGGTCTGCAAGAGTTTGGGGCCGGCAGAAAAAAG
>CAYSJJ010000096.1:0-10747 GCA_964431365.1 uncultured Geobacter sp.
CCTTGTGACTTCGGCCTGCGGCCTCACCCTTCGGGCGCCTTCGCGGTCCAATTTCGCAAGCGAAATTGTGCGGCGTAGCGCTGCTACGCCTCCGCGGAGCTTACTGCGGGTGCGACGATCTGACTATTTTTGAGCAGCCTCAGCTTTCCTGCAAGCTAGAGGAGCTTGGCCAGCTCCACCAGGGTCGGCTTGATCGGGCCGGTGGCCACGAACGTCTCGATCCCCATCTGCTCCAACGTGGTCTGTGGCGACTGGCCGATCTGGGAGCAGACGATGGCCCGGCACCCTTGGAGGGCGTCGGTGATCGCCGTCAGGATATGGGTGCGCAGCGGATGTTCCGGGTCGTAGGTGCAGTACCGCTCGACCTTCCGTTCGTCCACCAGGGTCGCCTCCATCCCTTCCACCCGGTAGATCAGGAACCGTTCGGCATGACCGAAGTGCTGGTCGACATCGCTGCCTGTCTTTGTTGCAACCGCGATGAGCATGGAGACACCTCCTGTTTTAGTGGCAAAGATTTCCGGAACCTGGCCGCGTTTTGCGTGCGCCCCCGTTGTGCGGCGTAGCGCTGCTACGCCTCCGCCGGGAGCTTCGCAAAGCCTTGCCAGAACCCGAAACTCTTTGCCACTTGGATTCGGATGAGCGGCTGTGGATTTTTCGGCAAGAGCAAGGCGACCAAACCATGACGCGGAGGCGTAGCAGCGCTACGCCGCACAAGGAATGGTGAAGGTCAACGCCGCTATTGCCAAAAAGCCGCAGCCGCTAGGCGACGACCGGTTCGAAGGTGAAGCACTTCTTGGAACACGTCCGCCCGCACGCCTGGCAGCCGATGCAGTTGCCGGGATTTTCCACCTTCATGAACATCTTGGCGGAGTCGTCCTCGTCCAGCTCTTCGAATGCCAGCACGTCGTGCACGCAGACCTTGAAGCAGCGGCCGCAGCCGATGCAGGTCTCCTCGTCGATGGACGTGATGAACTGGGGGGTGTATTCGGTCTTGTTTCTTCTCAGCCCGGTGATGTATGCCATGTTCTGATCCTCCGTTGTCGTTTGTAGTTTGGCAGGGGGCTCCCCCTGCGTTATTCCTCGTCCAGAAACGAGCCGCTCCGTTCCTTGTTCATCGCCTTCCTGAGCCACGGCGGCGGATTCCCCTTCAACACCTCCTGCAGCTTCTCGACGATCTCGGCGACCGGCACCTCGGTGGTGGTCTTCATGGGGTGGATCTTTTTCGCCACCAGCTTGGCCGCAGCCGGCCCGCCGATCTGCATGGTGTAGACGATGGCGCAGTCGGCTAGGGCATTGGCCCGGGCCGCGATCCGGTCCTCCTCGTCGTCGGCGGTGGTGATGGCGCTGACCGTGGTAAGCGGCCCTGCCGCATCGGGCCCGATCTCCCAGATCTGGAAGGTCTGGCACTGGCCGAAATGCTGGTCGATCATCTGACCGGTGGAGCTGGTAAATGCTACTTTCATAAGTAATCCTCTCCGGGAGAGTCGATTTTTCGTCCTGTCAAGGCTGTCGAGGGTGAGTGCGGAGGCGTAGCCGCGCTACGCCGCACAAACGAAACCGAAGACTTACGCAGACAGGGCGGAAAAGTGGCGCTCCCTCTAGTTGTGGGCCAGTTTCTGTGCCTCAGTTGCATTCGCCTGGAACAGGGTCGCCACCTCGAAGATGAGGTTCATGGTCCCCCGGTAGCCGACCCACATCTTCTGGTGGGCGCCCAGCCGGTCGAAGACCGGGAGCCCTGCCCGGAGATGGGCCTTGATCCCGAGCTTGGCGGCTGCCTGGCGGCCGTTGGAGTTCGCCACCAGCAGGTCCGCCCCCTGGGCCGCCGTTTCCAGGTCCTCAAGGTCGCCGACAAAGACGCTCTCCGTGGGGAGCCCGTCCAGTCCTCGGGTCCGGGTGGCGCTGACGGCCGTTTGGATCGTGCACCCCATAGCGGCCAGGAACCGGGCCATTACCTTCAGGTTGTCCGCCTCCAGGGCGATGGCGACCCTTTTCGTGCCGAACTGGTAGTGGCTGTCCACCATGGCGTCCATGAGGCGGCTCCGCCAGCGGCGGTGCTTCTCCGGCATCGGCCGGCCGCTGATGGCCGAGAGGGTCTCCATGAGGAGGTCCACGTCGGCCAGGCCGGTCACCGACGAGAAGCCGTAGGCCGGGATGCCGAACTGTTCCTTCATCTTCAGGGCTGCCTTGGCCAGGGAGTCGCCGACGTAGATGGTCGCCTGGCTCCTGCCCGCCTTCCTGATCTCCTCGACGGGGATGCCGCCGGTGGAGAGGGGGGACACCTCCTCGTCGATGTGGCCGTCCAGGGCGCCTGAGATGTCCGGGATGGTCAGGACCGTCAGGCCGAAGGATTCCACCAGCTCCTTGATCTCCTCCACGTCCGCCGGGGTGAGGTGGGCGCCGGGAAGGAGGTTCACCTGGCCGGTGATGGTCGGCCCGGCCTCCGGGATCGTGGTGACGATCGCCTCCACCGCCGCGGCGTACCCCTCCTGCAGGGAGCCGCAATAGTCGGGCGTGGAGGCCCAGACCACCGGCACGTCGGCATACTCCGGATTTTCCTGGCGGAAGTGGACAATGGCGCTCCTGACGTCGTCCCCCATGGTCTCGGTCAGGCCCGAGGTCATCACCCCCACCACGCCCGGGTGGAACTTGTCGATGACCCGTTTGATCCCCTTCTTCAGGTTCTCCCAGCCGCCGAAGATGGCGGTGTCCTCGCTCATGGCCGTGCAGTTGAGGGCGATGGACTCCTTGAAGTGGCGGGAGAGCTGCAGCCGGATGAAGGTGGAGCATCCCTGGGCGCCGTGCAGGAGCCCCAGCATGTTGTCGATCCCCAGGTACGCCAGGGTGGCGCCGAGGGCCGGCGAGTTCTTCTGCGGGTTCACGGTGGCCTGCTTGGTCGGCACCTTCACCCGCGAGGCGGAACGGTCCTCGGCCAGAAACGCCTCACCGTGAGCGGCAGCAACAGCCACCTCCTCGGCCAGCTCGTCGTCGCTCTTCTCCCACGGGGCCCTGGCGTTCAGCACCGGCCAGATCGGGTTGTTGACCGTCAGGTCCAGTTGCCGGGCAAAGGTCACCATCCCGTCAAAGCCCGCATACGGGTGGGAGCGGCCATGGTTGATGTCCAGGAACGGGGTCTTGGTCTTCAGGGCCAGGAACTTTGTCTTGCCGCCGGCCACGATCAGGTCGGGCATCTTCTCCCGCATCACCCCCAGCAGCCCGGCCGTGGAGGTGTCGTCGATGATCCTGGCGTCCTTGTGCATCAGCCCCTTCATCCGGTAAAAGTCTTCCAGGGTCGAGTTCTGGGTGCCGGCGGCCAGGATCTCCACCCCCAGCTCCCGAAGCGCGTTCACCATGGACCAGGTCTTGACCCCGCCGGTGAAGAGGACCGAGCGCTTCCCTTCCAGTCGTGCCCGGTACGGGGCGAGGAGTGCGCGGCATTTGGACTCCTCCTCTTCCAGGAGCCGTTCCACCCGGTCCTGCATGACCCGCTTCTCCAGCCCGCCCACGGCGTCGTCCAGTTCGCGGGCGATGTCCCGGAGCGCCTTGGCCGTGTCGGTCATGCCGTAGAACGACTCCTCCAGGTAGGGCATGCCGTAGTTCTTCTGCATCTTCTTGGCGAGGTTGGTGAGCGATTTGGAGCAGATGATGATGTTCAGCCTGGCCCGGTGGGCGTAGCGGAGCTCCTCGAAGGTGGCGTCGCCGGAAAAGCAGGAGAGGACCTGGATTCCCAGGCGGTCGAAGAGCGGGAGCATCCCCCAGAGGTCGCCGGCGATGTTGTACTCGCCGATCAGGTTGATCGGGTACTCCCCCAGCGCCGGCGGCTCGGCCGTGCCGATGACGTACTTGTAGAGGATCTCGCCGGCCAGCCGGTTGCCGATGTTCTTGTCGCCGATGAAGCCGGGGGTGTTGACCGGGATGACGGGGATGCTGACCTTTTCGCTGGCCGCCGCGCAGACCGCTTCCACGTCGTCCCCGGTCATGGCCGTGACGCAGGTGGCGTAGACGAACATCGCCTTGGCCTGACCGGCGTACCGTTCCGCCAGCTCCAGGATCGCCCGGTACAGCTTCTTCTCGCCGCCGAAGACCACGTCGTTCTCCAGCATCTCGGTGGTGAAGCCGCGGCGGTAGAGCTGGGAACCGCTGGAGCGGGCTCCCCGGTTGTCCCACGAGTTGCCGGCGCAGGCGATGGGGCCGTGCACCAGGTGGATGACGTCAGTGATCGGCATCAGGACCACGCGGGCGCCATCGTAGGCGCAGCTCCGTTCGGTCCCTTCGCCCGGCTCCGATTTCTTGCAGAATTTGGGAGCCCCTTTTTCCTGGTGGGTATCGCATTCGGGTGCGTCGTAGTAGTCCGGTCTGGCCATGATCTCCCCACCTTTCCCTGTTGTTGTCGCAGAAAATAAAAAGGCGCCCCATTCCGAGAATGGTGGCGCCTTTGCCATCGCACGTCTGTTCGTGACGTTGAGAATGCATTGCTCATGCCAATGCATAACATGCTCATAGTTATGGATGTTTGTGGGGAGGTCGCCGGCATTCTGGGCATTCGTCCCGACTCCTGCCGACATTTTGGGCAGTGGGGATGACGTCGGCTTCACCGGCGGTATGATCTACCCGTTATTGTATTATTAAAGCTTATTGATAAAATGTGCCCATGGTCAAACCTAGTCAGTTTCCATCCTGAAACCGTTGGGCGGTGAAGCATATATGGGTACATTCCATTCCATGTCGTTGCGAAGACAGATGATACTCCTGGTCGTGGTGATGACGGTCGTTCCCCTCGGAATCATTGCCTACTCGGTATTCAACGAACGGACCAATGATCTGCGGGAAGCCAGGCTGATTGTCGAAAGGATTGCCAACGAAGTCGTTAACGATCAGAAATCGGTGGTCGCCAGTTCGGAACAGCTGTTGAGTACACTTGCCTACATTCCGGCGGTTCAACAGCGCGACGAAAAGGTCGTGAACGCCCTGTTCGCGCGTCTGGTCAAGGACACCCCGCAGATCAGCAACATCCTGATGATCGACAGTGCCGGCCTGGTCTGGGCCTCGGCACTGCCGATGAAAGGCCCCATCATTGCCAGTGACCGGAGGTTCTTCAAGAATGCGCTGACGACCGGCAACTTTTCTTCGGGAGAGTACACGGTGGGCAGGGTTCTGAACAAGCCCGCCTTCAGCTTCGGCCAGCCCATCAGAGACGCATCCGGCAGGATCAGGGATATCGCAACGGTCTCCTTCACCCTTTCCAAGTATGACGAACTGCTGAAGATACATACGCTCTCCGGCGGCACCTCGCTCCAGTTGACCGACCACAAAGGGACCATCCTGTTCGCGTCGCCGAGTGTCACGCTCATCGGCAGGCAGGACCGGGAAGACCTTTTCCGGCGCATGGCCAACGGCCCGGACGAAGGGAGCTTTGAAGCCGTTGGCAATACCGGCGTCGGCCGTATTTTTTACTACAAGAAGCTGCGACTGGGGAGCGAGAGTACGCCGTACATGTACGTGCGCGCCGGCATCGCCAAGCAGCCCCTGTTGAGCAGAACAAATTCCAAGCTCTTGACCACTACGGGGGTGATGCTGGCTCTTCTGCTTCTGTCGCTCGGGGTTACCGTCTATATCAGCAAACATGGCATACTGAACAAGATCGACGCGTTGCGGGATGCCACGCAAAAGGTCTCCCAGGGGGATCTGGATGTCCATGTTTCGGATCATGTTTCCGGCGGAGAGATCGGTGAACTGGGACGGTCGTTTGATGAAATGGCCCAGGCCCTGATCAGGGACAGGGCCGAACGGAAGCGGGCAGAGGAGGCAGTCAGGGAGATCGAAAACATCTTCAATCTGTTTCTGGAATACAGCCCGATGTACATCTTCTTCAAAGATGAGCAGATCCGGGCCGTCAAGCTGAGCCGAAACTACGAGCAGATGCTGGGGCGGCCGCTGAGCGAACTGCTCGGCAAGTCCATGGATGACCTCTTCCCCTCCGAACTGGCCAAAAGCATGATTGCGGACGACCAGAAGATACTGCGGGACGGGGTGCCGGTCCGGGTCGAGGAAACGTTCAATGGCAGGATCTACTCAACCCTGAAGTTCCCGATCATCCAGGAAGGGCATCCCCGGCTGCTGGCCGGTTTCACACAGGATATCACCGTTCAGAAGCATGCCGAAGAGGAGATCCTGCGGCTCAACAGCGAACTCGAACAGCGGGTGCAAACCCGCACTGAGCAGCTGCAGGAGGCCTTCAGGGAGCAGGAGGCGTTCAATTATTCGGTTTCCCACGACCTGCGGGCTCCGCTCCGGCACATCAACAGCTTCAGCGCCATTCTGCAGGAGGAGTTCGGCGATGTTTTGCCGGAAAAGGCCCATGCCTATCTGGAACGGATAGAAATGGCGAGCAGCCGGATGGGGGAGTTGATCGACGATCTGCTGCAGTTGTCGCGGGTGAGCAGGGCGGAGATGTGCCTGGTGCCGGTGAACCTGAGCGACATTGCCCGGCGCGTCGTCGAGATGCTTCAGGGGACCAGGCCGGACCGGGCCGTGGAGTATGTCATTGCCGACGGGGTCGTGGCAACGGGGGACCCCACGCTCCTGCGGCTGACCCTTGAAAACCTGCTGGGGAATGCCTGGAAGTATACCGAACAACAGTCGTCGGCACGTATCGAGTTCGGCAGGAGAGCCGTTGACGGTCGCGATGTCTACTTTGTCAGCGATAACGGCGTCGGCTTCGACATGACCTATGCGGATAAGCTGTTCCACCCGTTCCAGCGCCTCCATGGACAGGAGTTCGAAGGGACCGGCATCGGTCTCGCCACGGTCAGGAGGATCGTCGAGCGTCACAACGGCAGGGTCTGGGGAGAGGGGAAGGTGGGGGAGACATTCTCCTTCACCCTGGGCGATCTCTGAGCATCTGCAAAAACGTCGGCCGCACCCGAATGGGGCGGCCGACGGATGGTTACCACTTCACCCCGCACTGCCGATCCGCGCAGGACTCCCTTTGATCAGCAATTTTTTCATGGATTCACCGGGTTCTGCACGACCACCATCTGGGCAGGCATCGGCGCCGGGAACCCGGCCGCCGCCAGAGACTCGCGGATGGTCCGGTTGCCGTCGAAATAGACCTGCCAGTAGTGATCGTTGTGGCAGAAGGGGCGAACGGCGAGTACCGGCCCGACCAGGGTGAAGTCGAGAATCTCCACCTCCACCGCCGGTTCCTTCAGCACGTTGGGGAGGGCAGCCAGTTTCTCGCGCAAGAGCTGCATGGCGGCGACGTGATCGGCACCGCCGGCAAGCTGGCATTTCAACTCGACCCGCCGGAAATCATTGGCCGTGAAATTCTGGATGGTGTCGCCAAAGATCTTCGCGTTGCCCACCAGCGTCATGACGTTGTCCGGCGTATTGATGGTGGTGACAAAGAGCCCGATCTCCTTGACCGTGCCGGTCACCCCGGCCACGGTCACGAAATCGCTCACTTTGAAGGGGTGCAGCACCACGAGGAAAATCCCCGCTGCCAAGTTGGAAAGAAGTCCGCCCCAGGCGGCGCCGATGGCGATGCCGATACCGGCAACCAATGCGGCAAAGGTCGTTGTCTGGATGCCGCAGTAGCCCAGGATGGCAACAACGAGAATGATATTCAGCGTCACGGCGACGAAGTTACCGACGTAGCGCATCAGGGTGGGGTCAACCTTCTGCTTCTCCAGCACGCTGTGCAGCATCCGGCCGACCATGCCGATCAGCCACCGGCCGACTAGCCAGAACAGGATGACGGCAACTACCTTGGCACCGAACTCCGTTATGTACTTGACGGCAAGCTGCTGATACTGTCCAAGGTTATCCATGGGTTTCCTCCCTCTCTGGAACATGCCGTGTGTGGCTGGCAGTGACGTGTCACGCCAGGTTCAACTTCACTTGCCGCCGAACACCTGGCGCAGGAGATCGGTGGTCCGGGCCGCCGGGTTTGTCCTGATCTTCTTCTCCTCCTCACCCACCTGTGTGAACAGGCCGTCCAGGGCCTTGTTGGTCACGTACGTATCCAGGTCCAGGGAGGGGGTGCCTGCCAGGGCCGCCAGCGGGAAGGCGGCGTATTTACCGATCATCTCCTTGTAGGCGCGGGCAGTCCCCAATTGGTCCATGCTCTTGGCCACCGTCGGTTTGAAGGCTTCGAAGAGTTGCGACCGGGTCTTGTTTTCGAAGAATTTGGTGGCTGCCGTATCCCCGCCGCTCAGGATTTCTTTGGCGTCTTCCACCGTCATCTGCCGGATGGCGTCGCCGAAGAAGCTGGCTGCCTTGGGCGCCGCCTTTTCCGCTGCCCGGTTCATGCTCAGCACGAACTCGTCGACCTGCTGCTGGTAGCCGAATCTCCCCAGGATATCCGCCGCCTGCTGGACCTTGTCCGGAAGGAGGATCTTGATAAGCTGGTTGCCGAAGTAGCCGTCTGTCCGGGCAACCTCGTTCACGGCCCGCTCGGTGCCGGTGGCCAGGGCCTCCTTGAGCCCCTTGACGATGGTGCTGTTGTCGAGAGAATCCTGCTGCGTGGGCGACGGGAGGACCTCGCGAACGAGATCGTCGAAGAATCCCGCCAGGCAGGGTGATGTCATGAACAGGAGTACGGCAGATGCCAGACAGAGCGAACGTTTCATGGGTAACTCCGTGTGCTTGAACTGCGCGACGAAAAAGGCCGGGCTGCAGGGGGGCCTCCATCCGGAGAAGGCATCCGGCAACCCGGCCGACTAATGCAGCAGGATGGTTTAGTCCCGTGGCGTTCCGTCCCCCGGTCACCTGGGGGGGCTACAGAGTTATGGCATGTTAATAGTGCCCGTTAATGGCGTGGTGTCAAGATGCAGACGTGGGGATGTCCTGGGGCGGGTTGTTGAGACGGCTCTGATAGTGCAGCTCGGGAGTTGATTCACAAGCGGCCCGCCGGGATTTCCCGACGGGCCGCTTGCCGTGCCAGATGATGCCTTGTGGGTGCCTACCGCATCATCTCGAAGTGCCGATCCTCGCAGGTCTCGTCCCTGATCTCGATGAACTTGTTGCAGATGGTAGAGACCATGTTGATGACGCCCTGGTAGCCGATCAGCGGGTGGCGGTGGAGGTTGACCCGGTCGAAGACCGGGAAGCCGAAGCGGAAGAGGGGGATCTTGGCGTCGCGGGCCAGGAACTTGCCGTGGGTGTCGCCGATCACCGCATCCACCGGGTCGGTCATGACCAGGCTCCGCAGGTGCCAGAGGTCCTTGTTGATGTAGATCTTTCCCTTGGCGCCGTAGGGAGAGGAGTCGAGGAGGGCCTGGATCTCCTTCTCCAGCTTCTTGGTCCCCTTGGAGCAGAGGATGTGGTAGGGAACCGCCCCCATCTCCAGCAGGAAGGAGACGTAGCCCAGCAGGTAGTCCGGGTCGCCGAACAGGGCGAACTTCTTGCCGTGGATGTACTGGTGGGCATCGGTGATGGCGTCCACCGCCCTGCCGCGCTCGGCCTTCAGCGTTGCCGGGACCGGCTTCCCGAACAGCTCTGAGATCTTCATCAGCAGGGCGTCGGTCTTCTCGATGCCGAACGGGGTCGGCATCGCCACATGCTTGCCGGCATAGTTGTCCTTGATCCAGGCAAAGGTCTTGCTGGTGGCGTAGGGGCCGAGGGTGATGGTCGCCTTGCCGTTGATGGAGTCGGCTGCGTCGTCCAGCTTGGTGCCGCCGGGATAGGCGCGATAGGTGCCGTCCAAGGGAGAGTCGAAGGTCTCGGAGATGTCGGCCAGGAAGGTGTAGGGGATGCCGAACGCCTCCAGGATCCGCTTGTACTCGCGGTAGTTGCCGGTGTTGCAGTCAAAGCCGGCGATCAGGTTGAGCTTGCCGGTGCAGCGTCCTTCCACCTGCTTGCCGCTGGTCAGGGTCTGCAGGATGGAGAGGAGCATGGCGTCGTAGCCGTGGATGTGCGAGCCGTTGAAGCTCGGGGTGTTGGCGTAGGGGAGGGGGAACTCCTCCGGCACGCACCCCTTGTTCCGGGCATTCTTGATGAAGGCGGTCAGGTCGTCGCCGATGATCTCCGGCATGCAGGAGGTGAAGATCGGCATCATCTTCGGCTTGTAGATGGTGTAGGCGTTCTCAAGCGCCTCGTGCAGGTTGTTCTGGCCGCCGAACACCGCGCCGTCCTCGGTCATGGAGTCGGAGACCGCCGGGGCGGGCTCGCGGAAGTGGCGGTTCAAGGTGGAGCGGTAGTAGGAGGCGCACCCCTGGGAGCCGTGGACAAAGGGGAGGCTCCCCTCGAAGCCGTGGGCCGCCAGTTCGGCCCCCAGCGGCTGGCAGGCGTGGGCCGGGTTGATGACCAGGGCCTGCCGGGCGAAGTTCTTCTCCTTGTACTCCTCGGTATTGATCCATTCCGCGACCCGTTTCACTTCCGCTTCCGGTATCTCGGTCACATATTTCACGGCAGCATCTGCGCTCATATTTTTCTCCTTTTCGGTCAGAGACTCATCTGTTTCATGACCTGTTGTGTCTTAACCTCCCGGCGTCCGATTTTGCGGTTAGGTCGGCGGCTTCCTAGAAAGAGCGCGTAGGCGTAGCGGAGCTACGTCGCACAAGCGATGACGAAGGAAACGCCGAGATGGCCCAAAAGCGGACGCCGTTAAAAAGGCGATTTTACGAACTTCCATGTGGGGCTATTAATCGCCATATCCACATCCCGGGCAAAGATCGGAAAGCCGTTATAGGCATGGTACGGACCGGAGTAGTCCCAGCTGTGCATCTGCCGGAACGGGATACCCATCTTC
>CAYSJJ010000097.1:0-10631 GCA_964431365.1 uncultured Geobacter sp.
CCGCATCTCTCGCTGCTGCCGCTACCCCTCGTGAACGGTATGAGCTGATAGCCACCTGCTTGGGCGACTATTTCGGGGTAACTGTCGATGAGGTTTCTCTGTTCTCCTTCGATAGCGATCGGATGGCACTGGTATTTATCGGGGATATTGCGTCGAAAATTGCCGGAAGCATACCGCTCGACGCGAAAAACTGTCTTGTTTCACGAACAGCTGTGACAAGAACGGGGAGTATTGACAACGATTTTTCATCGACACCTCACCTCCATGCATTTGAATATTTGATCGCTGACAAGTCCAGGCGGATACCAATCCGAAAGATAATGAGCGCACCGGTGATGAATACGGCCGGACTCAAAGGGGTAATCGAGATTGCACGAAAAGGTGTAACCGTTGACTCTGCCGGAGCCGATTTCACCGACAAAGATTTGGATGATTTGGTCGGGTTTGCCACTCTGCTTGCCGACTACCTGTAATAGCAGATAGCGTCAGCGGTCTGTGACGGTGCTTGAGTTGGGCTTTCATGGGCTCATTCATCTTCTCATCGGGGCAGTCCCTGCTGGAGTGCCAGGGTCAACCTGCTGACCTTACACTGTTTCATCACGTCTACGCTCCGTTCCCACCCCAGCTCCCACCTGTCTGCCCTTGGATACATACTCCAGGATTCGGCTGCCGTGATCTCAACTCCTGGCAGTTTCGTTGGTGGCACCCGTCACCTGTTCGAACGTTAGTCATTGTATTGGAGTTGTCACATATTACCCGACAAAATCACCCGTCGATCTGAGCGCGAATTCTGTAACCGTTTTTTTGTGAAGGCGCGATTTGAATTGATGTAGAGCACTCTTGATAGCAATATAATGATTAGCGGGTGTTAAGATAACTTCTCGGTAATGCGATTGTTTTTTGTGCAAAGAGCTAGACCTTGCGAACATGCTGGAAGTTTTTTGCGTATCAACAACGTTATCCAGAAGTTTTCCACAACTAACTGTGAATAAAATCGCGTGACGCTGTGTAACTATTCAAAAACAGGCGGAGTTTAGCCGCCCGGCTCCAGTGGATAACTTCAGGCGGGCCGTTGGAGCACCTCCGCATCATGTTAGGGCCGTGAACGTGGCCAGTTGCCGGCCGCACAGAGGCGGGTGACCGGTTGATGTGGTCTTTGACAAGGGGCGGGGCAGGTGGCGAGGGGGAACCGGATTGGGACCAGCGGCTAGCTGTGGAGAATCTCTCCGCAGATGGGGGGCATCTCCTGGAGCAATTCAGCCGTTATCTGCGCAAAGTTCCCTTTATGGAACGTCAGGTGGCTCTCCAGGCGGATAAGCATGCTGACATCCAGATGGCGAGAGTAAATGCCGATGCCGTTGTTGTCGGCGCGTACGACCCTGCCCGGCAAGGTTAGGGAAAGAGTGGTCTTGCCGTCCTGGAAGAAGATCGACAGGTCGACGTACTCGTCGAGGTAATAGGTGATATGCGTCTTGAGGTAGGCACCGCCATTGCTCAGATTGCAGATCTGGACAACGTAGACGGAACCATTGTGTTCAATGGCGGCCGGAAGGTGTGAGGCAATCCGCCGGGTTCTCCTTTGCTCAATCATAGGCTGGCTCTTTTGGTCTGTCTCTGCCCAATGCCGTGGACCTCAAGCACGGGGCAGGTTTACACAAGTAGCCAATGCGCAACAGTTGCCACGGGTAGACGAAGTTGCTCGGTCTCTCCGCAGCCGGGTGATGATTTACTCTTTGACTAATTAACGAATTTTTGCTAATTATTCCCCCGCCCCTTGCCGAGATACTCTGCCAGGAATCCCTGTTTGTACTCAGCGAAACGGCCGTCTTCAATTGCCTGCCGGATTTCAGCCATCATGGCCAGGTAGAAGTGAACGTTGTGGATGCTTGCCAGGATTGCCGACAATACCTCGTTGGCGTTGAACAGGTGGTGAAGATAGGCCCTGGTGAAGTTGCGGCAGGTGTAACAACTGCAGTTCGGGTCGATGGGGTAGAAGTCCCGCTTGTAGTTTTTGTGGGTGAGGCGGATCCGCCCCCGTTTGGTGAACAGGGTGGCACTCCGGGCATAGCGGGTCGGAATGACGCAGTCGAACATGTCCATTCCCCGTTCCACGCTCTCCAGGATATCCTCGGGCAGGCCGACCCCCATGAGATAACGGGGTTTGTCCGTCGGCAGGAACGGGGCCGTCATAGCGACCACCTTTTTCAGGAGCTCCAGCCCCTCGCCGACGGAAACCCCGCCGATGGCATAGCCAGGAAAGTCCATGGCGACCAGTTCTTTGGCACAGAGGGCGCGCAGGTCTTCGAAGACGCTCCCCTGGACGATGCCGAACAGTGCCTGGTCCTGACGGGTCTGGGCGTTCTTGCACGCCTCGGCCCAGCGGATGGTTTTCTTGGTCGAAGCGGCGGCGTACTGGCGATCACAGGGGTAGGGGATGCATTCGTCGAAGGCCATGATGATGTCCGCTCCCAGGGCCTCCTGGATGGCAATGGCCTTGGCCGGATCGAGAAACACCTCGTCGCCGGTGATCTCGTGTTTGAAATAGGCGCCATGCTCGGTGATCCGCTTGTTGGGAAGCGAAAACACCTGGAAACCACCGGAGTCGGTAAGGATCGGGCGGTCCCAGGCCATGAAACGGTGCAGCCCCCCCGCCTTCGCCACCAGTCCTTCGCCGGGGCGGAGGTGCAGATGGTAGGTGTTGGAGAGGATGATCTGGGCGCCGGTTGCCGATACCTGCTCCGGAGTCATCGCCTTCATGGCGGCATGGGTGCCGACAGGCATGAAGATCGGGGTCTCGATGATCCCATGCGGGGTTTCAAGCCGACCACGTCGAGCAGCCGTTTTGGAATCGGTTTTAAGCAGGGTAAAACGCATGGTCGCTGGTGTCCTTTTCGTGTCGTGACAAAGAGTGTTGCGCATTATCGGCGTTGACGGCCGGTACGTCAAGGGCCAGAGGAGGGTGGGGCAGGATTTTTACAGTCCTCCGATTTCGCGTCGTTGTTGTTGCGTATACTGTGTGCAAAACGCCACACTGCTCAAGCCCTTCAATAGTGCGCCTTTTCGCGGTCTGACGCGCCAGTGTATACACAATTTTGTTGATTTTTCCTAAAACGACGTTTAGGATGCAGCCGACATTTTGTGCATGGGACAGAGGTGCGACTGCACTGAAAATCTTGATTATCAATAAACTTCGGGAAAGGGGATCGATATGCAAGAGTTCAGCGGTTGGCGAGGGCCGCCTCACGGACGGGAACCACGACTCTGGAACCTCATCCCTTACTGACACGAAACACACTCCTAAGAACTGGTAAAGGAAAGGAACATGCAAATGCTCAACAGTACAGTGGGCAGAAAGATTCTCATGTCGATCAGCGGCCAGGGGATGGTCCTGTTCGCCATCGTACACATGCTGGGGAACTCCTCCATCTTCGTCGGTCCCAACGGCATCAATGCCTATGCCCAACACCTCCACGACCTCGGGCCGCTGGTCTGGGTTTTCCGTCTGATCATGCTGGCCTTCCTGCTGGTCCACCTGACCTACGGCATCATGCTGACCCTGGAGAACAGGGCTGCCAATCCGACCGGCTACGCGGTCAACAAGAAGGTCAAAGCGACCTTCTCCAGTGAGACCATGATCTGGACCGGTCTTACCCTGCTCGCCTTCATCATCTATCACATCCTCCACTTCACCGCCCGGGTAACTCCGGGGGTCGTGAAAGGGGTTGACGCTCTGGGCCGTTACGATGTTTTCACCATGGTGACCTCGGCCTTCCATAACGCCGGGACCGCCCTGATCTACGTGGTGGCCATGGCCGCCCTCTTCCTCCACCTCTCCCACGGGATCCAGAGCTTCTTCCAGACCCTGGGGTGGAACAACGACAAGACCCAGCCGGGTATCACGGCGGCTGGCAAGGCGGTCTCCTTCGTGCTGCTGGCGGGCTATGTCCTCATTCCCGTCTCCATCCTGGCCGGCATTCTGACAAAATAGGGGGTTTAGAGTGATACTCGACGGAAAATGTCCTACCGGACCAATTGAAAAAACCTGGGATAAGCACCGCTTCGACCTGAAGCTGGTGAACCCTGCCAACAAGCGCAAGTATAAAGTCATTGTCGTCGGCACCGGCCTGGCCGGTGGTGCCGCAGCCGCCTCCATGGGGGAGCTGGGCTACCAGGTGGAGGCCTTCTGCTACCAGGATTCTCCTCGTCGCGCCCACTCCATCGCTGCCCAGGGCGGGATCAACGCTGCCAAGGCGTATCCCAACGACGGCGACTCCATCTACCGTCTTTTCTACGATACCATCAAGGGTGGCGACTTCCGCGCCCGCGAGGCCGACGTCTGGCGTCTCGCCCAGGTTTCCAACAACATCATCGACCAGTGCGTGGCCCAGGGCGTTCCCTTTGCCCGTGACTACGCCGGCTATCTGGACAACCGCTCCTTCGGCGGCGCCCAGGTTTCCCGTACCTTCTACGCCCGCGGTCAGACGGGCCAGCAGCTCCTCTTGGGCGCCTACTCGGCCCTTGCCCGCCAGATCAAGGCCGGGACGGTCAAGATGTTCCCCCGGACCGAGATGCTCGACCTGATCGTCATCGACGGCGTTGCCAAAGGGATCACGATCCGCGACCTGATAACCGGCGAGATCCGGGTCCACATGGGGGACGCGGTCTGCCTCGCCACCGGCGGCTACGTCAACGTCTTCTACCTCTCCACCAACGCCATGGGGTGCTCGGTAACGGCAAACTGGAAGGCCCACAAGAAGGGCGCCTACTTCGCCAACCCCTGCTACACCCAGATTCACCCGACCTGCATCCCGCAGACCGGCGAGCACCAGTCCAAGCTGACCCTGATGTCCGAGTCGCTCCGTAACGACGGTCGCTGCTGGGTTCCCAAGAAGAAGGAAGACCTGGGCAAGCATCCGAGCGAGATCGCCGAAGATGACCGCGACTACTATCTGGAGCGGAAGTACCCGAGCTTCGGCAACCTGGCCCCCCGTGACATCGCCTCCCGCGCCGCCAAGGAGCAGTGCGACGACGGCCGTGGCGTCGGTCCGGGCGGCCGCGGCGTTTACCTCGACTTCGCATCTGCCATCAAGCGGGTCGGCGAGAATACCATCAAGGAGCGGTACGGCAACCTCTTCGAGATGTACGAGAAGATTACCGACGAGAACGCCTACAAGCGGCCGATGCGTATGTACCCGGCCCCCCACTACTCCATGGGCGGCCTCTGGGTCGACTACAACCTGATGAGCAACATCCCGGGTCTGTTCGTCCTGGGCGAGGCCAACTTCTCCGTCCACGGCGCCAACCGCCTCGGTGCGTCGGCCCTCATGCAGGGCCTGGCCGACGGCTATTTCGTCATTCCCTACACCATCGGCGGCTACCTGGCCACTGTCAAGCCGGGCGACTACTCGGCCGATCATGCCGAGTGCAAAAAGTCCATCGAAGAGGTCAAGGCCAACATCAACAAGATGTTCTCCCTCAAGGGTAAGAAGACCGTCAGCGAGATCTACCGTGCGCTGGGCCGGGTCATGTGGGAAAACGTCGGTATGGCCCGCAGTGACGAGAGCCTGAAGAAGGCGTTGACCGAAATTCCGAAGCTGCGCGATGAGTTCTGGAACAACGTGAACGTCACCGGCGAAGGTGGCGACTTCAACCAGCAGCTGGAAAACGCCGGCCGCGTCGCCGACTTCCTGGAGTTCGCCGAGCTGCTCTCCAAGGACGCCCTGCACCGTGAGGAGTCGTGCGGCGGTCACTTCCGCGTCGAGCACCAGATGCCGGACGGCGAAGCCAAGCGCGATGACGCCAACTTCTGCTACGCCGCGGCCTGGGAGTTCAAGGGTGTCGGCAAAGAGCCGGAACTGCACAAGGAGCCGCTCAAGTTCGAGAACGTTCACCTTGCCATAAGGAGCTACAAATAATGAATCTTACACTACACGTCTGGCGTCAAAAAGGTCCCAATGCTCCGGGCAAGCTGGAGACCTATGACGCACACAATGTCAGCCCTGACCAGTCTTTCCTGGAAATGCTCGACGAAGTGAACGAAGACCTGATCAAGAAGGGGGTCGAGCCGATCGCCTTTGACCACGATTGCCGCGAGGGTATCTGCGGGATGTGCTCACAGGTCATCAACGGCGTTCCCCACGGCGGGCAGGACCGTACCACGGTCTGCCAGCTCCATATGCGCTCCTTCAAGGACGGCGACAACATCTTCATCGAGCCGTGGCGCGCCACGGCCTTCCCGATCGTCAAGGACCTGGTGGTCGATCGCGGCGCCCTGGACACCATCATCCAGGCCGGCGGCTACACCTCCTGCCACACCGGCGGGGTGCCTGACGGGAATGCCCTGCTTATCCCGAAGCCGGAAGCCGATTACGCCATGGACGCTGCCGAGTGCATCGGCTGCGGCGCCTGCGTGGCCGGTTGCCCCAACGGTTCGGCCATGCTCTTCACCAGCGCCAAGGTTTCCCAGTTTGCGGTCCTCCCGCAGGGGAAGGCCGAGGCCGCAACACGGGTGAATAACATGACCGAGGCCCTCAAGGAGTGTGGGTTCGGCAACTGCACCAACCACTACGAGTGCCAGGCCTCCTGCCCGAAGGGGATCAACGTCAAGTTCATCGCCAAGCTGAACCGTGAATACCTGAAGGCCATCTGCAAGTAATTTTTTTTGCCGTATGATGCTGTACCGAAGGCGGGTCGTCAGACCCGCCTTTTTTTTGTGCGATTCTCCGGGAAATGCGATCCAATGGGTGGTAGGATTTAATTGACGGATTTAGTCGGGTATGCTACTCAAAATTATCACAGTGTGGTAGGGAGGAGAAAGCCCATGTTTGCCCGCATGAAAGAGGATATCCAATCGGTATTCGATCGGGACCCGGCAGCCCGGAACTCCCTTGAAGTACTCTTCTGCTATCCGGGGCTGCATGCCGTCTGGTTCCACCGGATAGCCCACTGGCTCTGGACCCATGAGCTGTTTTTCCTCGGGCGCCTTACGTCCCACATGGCCCGCTTCCTGACCGGCATTGAAATCCATCCCGGGGCTAAGATCGGCCGCAAATTCTTCATCGACCACGGCATGGGGGTGGTCATCGGAGAGACCGCGGAGATCGGCGACAACGTCACCCTGTACCATGGTGTCACCCTGGGGGGGGTAACCTGGGATAAGGTGAAGCGCCACCCCACCCTGGAGGACAACGTGGTGGTCGGCTCCGGCGCCAAGGTGCTCGGACCGTTCACCGTGGGGAAGAACAGCAAGATCGGCTCAAATTCGGTGGTGGTCAAGGAGGTCCCCCCCAATTCGTCCGTGGTCGGCATCCCCGGCAGGGTGGTGGTGGCAGCGGAGCAGCCGAAGGAGCCGAAGGTGCGGGCCGACCTGGAACACGGCAAGTTTCCCGACCCCGAGGCAAAGGCGATCTCCTGCCTGTTCGACCAGATCCGGGAACTGGAGAAGAAATACGATACCCTGGCAGCGGAGCACGAGACGCTGAAAAAACAGCTTGCCGACCGCAACTGATCCGCGCTATGTATAGCACGCAACATGACTGGGAAGCCGCTACTGCTTCCCAGTTTTATTTTGCATCGTGTCCCTGGACTTTGGAAGATTATGAAACGCGTTGCCATATCTACACTCGGCTGCAAGACGAACCAGTTCGAATCGGCCGCCATGACCGAGTCGCTGGAGCGGGAAGGGTACGAACTCGTTCCGTTCGACACCGAGGCGGATGTCTATATCATCAACACCTGCACCGTGACCGGCCGTACCGACAGTGAGTCGCGCCGCCTGGTCCGCCGGGCGGTCCGGAGGAACGGCGCTGCCCGGGTGGTGGTGACCGGCTGCTACGCCCAGGTGGCTGCCGAGGAGTTGAAGGCACTTCCCGGCGTGAATCTGGTCATCGGCAACACCGAGAAGAAGGAGATCGTCGAGCTGCTTCGCTCTCTGGACGACGGTAAGCAGGTGAAGGTTGCGGACATCATGGCCGAGGACAGTGCCGAACCGATGCGACTGGAGAGCTTTGCCGAGCATACGCGGGCCTTTCTGCAGGTGCAGAACGGCTGCAACGCCTTCTGCTCCTACTGCATCGTCCCCTACGCCCGCGGCCGGAGCCGCAGCGTCGCACCGGATGAGGTCCTGGCAGGCATCAGGCGGTTCGCTGCCGAAGGGTACCGCGAAGTGGTGCTTACCGGCATCCACCTCGGGGCCTACGGTCTCGACCTGGACCCTCCTGGCGAGTTGCTGGATCTGCTGACAGCGGTGGAGGCGGAGGGGGCTCTGCCGCGGCTCCGGCTCGGTTCCGTGGAGCCGAACGAGGTCTCGGACCGGATGATCGCTTTCCTGGCCGGTTCCCGGGTGGTCTGCCCCCATCTCCATATCCCTCTGCAGAGCGGTTCGGACACCGTTCTCACCCGGATGAACCGCCGCTATACCACTTCCTATGTGCGTGAACTGGTCGGCCGGCTGATTGATGCGATTCCCGATCTCACCATCGGCATGGACGTCATTGCCGGATTCCCCGGGGAGACGGACGCGGAGCACGGGGAGACCTGCGCCCTCCTCTCCTCCCTCCCCATCGCCTACCTGCACGTCTTCCCCTACTCATCCCGCACCGGGACGCCGGCCGCGACCATGCCCGGCCATCTGCCGCCGTCGGTCATCACCCGCCGTGCCGCAGAGTTGAGGACGCTGGGTGCGAAGAAGAAAAGGGCGCACGCAGCCGCATTCATCGGCCGGGAACTGGCGGTGCTGGTGCAGGAATCTCTGGGGGACGGAGTGGTGCGGGGACTTTCCGGAAACTATCTGGTCGTTACCCTGGCTGGCGATGAGGGACTTTTGAACCGGGAAATCACGGTCAGGGTGACCGGCGTGGCCGACGATGGCGTCCAGGGCGAGAGGGCTTAGGCGGGCAGCTCGCGTGCTCCGAGGGTGAAATAGAAGGTTGCTCCGTTCCCCGGCGTGCTTTCGGCCCAGATTCTGCCGCCATGGCGGTGGATGATCCTTTGGACCGTTGCCAGACCGATGCCGATGCCGGGGAATTCCTTGTCGCTGTGCAGTCGTTGGAATGGGGTGAATAGTTTGGCCGCATATTCCATGGAGAATCCTGCTCCGTTGTCGCGCACATAGAACGCACGCCCATCATCCAGCTGTATTTCCCCAAATTCGATTGCCGCCATCTCTGTGCCACGGGTGTACTTCCAGGCATTGTCCAACAGGTTCTCCATGACGGTACGGAGAAGCCTTCCTTCACCCTCCACCACGATCCCTTCCTGAACGGAGATTGTTACCGACCGCTCCGGGTCAGCTCCCTTGAGGTCGCCGCAGACTTCAAGGGCAATATCGCTCAGATTCAGGCGCTGCCGCAGGATTCCCCCCTGGTTAAGCCGTGACAGGGAGAGCAGGGCACGGATCATCTGTTCCATCCGCTCCGTCGCCTTGGCAATCTTGTTCAGGTATCGTTCTCCCCCCTCGTCGAGCCGGCCGTTATAGTCCTCCAGGAGGGCCCGGCTGTAGCCGGCGATGTGGTGGAGCGGCGCCTGCAGGTCGTGGGAGACGGAGAAGCTGAACGCTTCCAACTCCTGAACTGCCATCTCCAGTTGGGTGGTCCGCTCTTTGACCCGTTGCTCCAGTTCGGCGTTCAGCCCCTTTATCTCCGCCTCCGCCTTCTTCAGCGCCGTGATATCTTGGTTGACGGCAATGACACCGATGATCGCGCCTGTTTCGTCGCGTAGCGGTACTGAGGAGTGGAGAATCGTTTTCCTTTGGCCATCAAAGGCCTCGATGTCGATGATCTCGTCCCGGGAGCTCTCGCCGCGGGTCAGAGCCCGGGCCACCCCCCATTCATGGGCTTCGACCGGTTTGCCCGATGCCGACCACCACCCCTTGTACTCGCCGTAATCCACCATTTCCAACTGCCTTATTCCACCCCAGATATCCTCGAAGGCCTTGTTGCCACGCGTTATCCTGCCCTGGGCGTCGACGATGACGACGCCGACCGGCAGGGTTTCCAGGGTGGTCCTGAGGAGTTGCTGCTCGCGGGCCAGTTCGTCTGCATAGGCGCTCTGTCGGGTCAGGTAGTGGCGGATCATGAGGAAGAGGAGAAGGGCGGTGACCAGGACATAGCCCCATCCCTTGTAGGTCGAGAGGAGGGCGATCCGCTCCGGGTCATGGACGAATTCGACGAGGATCCGGTCTGAAAAGAGAATCCAGAGGGCGCCGATAATGGCGTAGATGGCCGCGATGACCGTGGGGGCTTGTGAAGTGTTCGGGGCGTGGATTTCGCTTCGGTGCATTTAACTGTTTTCCTGAAAAACAGCGCTGGTGATGTCCGCTCCGCTACGTCCGGAAAGGTGGATGCTGCTAACCCGTCCCTGCCCTGCATTCAGGGAAACAGGACGTGGTAGTTTCCGGAAGTCGCAAGTATATCCGATGCCGCAGTTCACGCAACGTTCGCTGCACGTTGACTGGCCGGGATTCAGAGATCAGCCACCTGGGAAAGGAACTGTTCCACCCTGCGCACATCGGCCAGTGACGCGAACTCGCGGTAGCCGTCCACCCCGTCCGGGTCCAGTCCCCGATAGAAACGGGGCCGCTTTTCCTTGAGCCCGCGCAGTGCCTTGGCCGTGGGGTAATCGTCACTGGTTAT
>CAYSJJ010000098.1:0-10549 GCA_964431365.1 uncultured Geobacter sp.
ATTTTTTGTCCTGGCTAGGCGCCCGAGGGATTGGGCGGAGGCGTGGCAGCGCCACGCCGCACAACCGATCCCGCTGGGCAACAACGCCAGGGCGGAAAAGCGGACGCCGCCTAAAAAGGCGACTTTACGAACTTCCATGTGGGGCTATTGATCGCCATATCCACATCCCGGGCAAAGATCGGGAAGCCGTTGTAGGCATGGTACGGCCCTGAGTAGTCCCAGCTGTGCATCTGGCGGAACGGGATTCCCATCTTCTGGAAGAGGTACTTTTCCTTGATGCCGCTCCCCACCAGGTCGGGGCGGAGCTTGTGGACGAATTCCTCCAGTTCGTGCTCCGAGGCGTCGTCGTAGATGACTGTGGCTTCCGGCATCTCCGGAGAGGTCCGCTCGTAGTCGTCGCCGTGGGCGAATTCGTAACCGGAGCCGACCACCACCATCCCCAGGTCGGCATAGGCGTTTACCGTATGGCGGGGGCGCAGGCCGCCGACGTAGAGCATCACCTTCTTACCCTCCAGCCGGGGCCGGTACTCATCGATCACCGCCTGCATGATCGGGTCGTACTTGGCAATGGCTGCCTCCACCTTCTCCTTGATGGTGTCGTCGAAGAAGTCGGCGATCTTCCTGAGGCTCTCGCGGATCTTGGTCGGGCCGAAGAAGTTGAACTCCAGCCAGGGGATGCCGTACTTCTCTTCCATGACCCGGCACATGTAGTTCATGGAGCGGTAGCAGTGGATCAGGTTCAGCTTCACCTTGTGGGTGGCGGCGATCTTCTCCAGCTCGCCGTCGCCGGTCCAGACCGCCTTCACGTTGAGGCCGATCTCCTCCAGGAGCGGCTTCACCGACCAGACGTCGCCGCCGATGTTGTAGTCGCCGATCAGCGCGATGTCGTAGGGGGTCTCCGGCTCGCTGAACTCCCGGGTGCCGATGATGTGGTCCCGGATGGTGTCGTTACTGATGTGGTGCCCCAGGGACTGGGAGACGCCGCGGAATCCCTCGCAGTTGCAGGGGATGACCGGGATGTCCAGCTCCTTGGCGGACTGCTTGGCCACGGCGTTGATGTCGTCGCCGATGAGTCCCACCGGGCATTCGGAGAGGACCGAGATCCCCTTGGCCAGCGGGAAGAGGTCGTGGGCCTCCACGAGCAGCTGCTTCAGCTTCTTGTCGCCGCCGTAGACGATATCCTTTTCCTGGAAGTCGGAGGTGAACTGCATGGCGAACTGGTTGACCCCGTTGATGCCGGTCATCAGGTTGCGCCGGGTCCCCCAGGAGTACCAGCCGCACCCCACCGGGCCGTGGGAGACGTGGACCATGTCGCGGATCGGGCCCCAGACGACCCCTTTGGCGCCGGCATAGGCGCAGCCGCGGGCGCTCATGATGCCGGGAACGGTCTTCCGGTTGGACTTGACGCAGGCGCCGGACCCCTCGTTGGGGGCCAGGTGGGGGGCCCGCTTCTTCTTCGCCTTCTCGGGATAGATCTCCATCGCCTGGTCGATCATCTCCTGAGTGGATTCTTTGGTAATCCCTTCAACTTTCGTTATCGTGTGAGACATAAAAACCCCTTTCAAAACCTACCACGGAGACACAGAGGCACGGAGAACTGCTGGAAAAATTTCAAGAATAAGTCAAGTCTAATGGACCGTGCCCGATTACCGTTTTGGACAAAATCTTTGGTTTTTTCTCCGTGTCTTCGTGACTCTGTGGTGGATTTTATAAATTTATTTCGCCGCCGCTTCGGCTACGCCGACAACCGACTCATCCTCCGCCTCCATGATGCCGTACTCCATGAGCAGGTCTTCCAGCTCTTCCATCTCCAGCGGGGTGGGGACCACCAGCATCTTGTTATCGGAGATCTTCTGCGCCAGGGTCCGGTACTCCTCTGCCTGGGGATGATCGGGGGAGTATTCGATGACGGTCATCCGGCGCATCTCTGCCCGCTGTACCTGGTTGTCGCGGGGAACGAAGTGGATCATCTGGGTGCTGAGCTTCCTGGCCAGGGCATCGACCAGCTCGAACTCCTTGTCGGTCTTCCGGGCGTTGCAGATCAGGCCGCCGAGGCGGACCTTGCCGCTCGATGCGTACTTGAGGATACCTTTGGCGATGTTGTTGGCGGCGTACATGGCCATCATCTCGCCGGAGCAGACGATGTAGATCTCTTCGGCCTTGTTCTCGCGGATCGGCATGGCGAACCCGCCGCAGACGACGTCACCGAGAACGTCGTAGAAGACGAAATCCAGGTCCGGGGTGTAGGCGCCGTTCTCTTCCAGGAAGTTGATGGCGGTGATGACCCCCCGGCCGGCGCAGCCGACGCCCGGCTCCGGGCCGCCCGACTCGACGCACTTCACGTCGCCGTAGCCGACCTTGAGAATGTCGTCCAGCTCCAGATCCTCGACCGTCCCCAGCTCCCGCACCTTGTCCATGACCGTGGCCTGGGCCTTGGCGTGGAGGATCAACCGGGTGGAGTCGGCCTTGGGGTCGCAGCCGACGATCATCACCTTCTTGCCGATGGACGCGAGCCCTGCCACCGTGTTCTGGGTTGTGGTCGATTTGCCGATGCCGCCTTTGCCGTAGATCGCGATCTGTCTCATCTCTTTCTCCTTTCGCGGCCAGCTATCCGTGGACCGCATGCGAGTTGTTCGGGGCAATAAAAAAGGCGCCCCAGTTATAGCCTGAGGCGCCTTTGCCAATCGAAGAGCAGTGAATACCGCGGTGTATTCGTCGAGTTGTAAGGGGTGGTGCGGTTACGCTTTTCATTAAGCATTGACCGTGCCAATATGCTAACTGCTTGAATTGTAACGAGTTGCTCTTTGGTTGGTGTAGGCGTGCTGTTCTGAGGGGATGCGTGTGCCTAATATTTGTTCATTATGGCCTGTATTCGTCAGGCTATAGCGCGATGTTCGTGCGCGAAATTATATAATTTTTATAAAGAAAAAGTGGATTGCTCGCCATGTTGCTGATAAATTGGCCACCCACTGTATACAGTGCAGCGAAAGCTGCTTCCAGGAGGTCCCTTCGATGACCATAGACGCCCTTGTCCAAAAAGCCTGCCAGAAATATTCCGACCGGCCAGCCCTTCGGCAGAAGGTCGGCGGGGTGTGGCAGGAAACCACCTATGGCCTCCTGTGGACCGCTTCGGACCGGATCGCCGCCGGCCTGATCCGCGAAGGATTCAAGCCGGGCGAGCACGCGGCCATCCTGGCCCCCTCGTCCACGCGCTGGATCGTCGTCTATCTCGGGGTGCTGAAGGCCGGCGGGGTGGTGGTCCCGGTGGACAAGGAGCTGAAGAGCGCTGAGCTGCGCCACGTGCTCGGCGACTGCGATGCCCGGGTCCTCTTCACCGACCAGCCGTACCTGGACACGGTCATTGAGGTCGCCGCATCCCTGCCGCTGCTCGGCAGGATCGTCACCCTGCATCCGAACCGGAGGCAGGGCGATACCGATCCCCGGGCAACGCGGGCGCTCGAGGCGCTGGTCGAGGAGTGGCAGAGTCTCGTCGCCTCCTTCGATATCCCCTCGGAGCGGATCAGCCGAATGGAGGGGCTTGCCAGCAGCGTCCACCGCATGCTGATGACCCAGGGGGGGGGGCGGTCCGATCAGCGGGAGACCGACGACCCGTTCTCTCCCGTCACTGCCCGACGTAAGGAGTTGATCAAGCAGGGGCGACTGCTCGCCTACGAGGCGCTGGAACACGAGGCGCCGCTCCCTCCGTCCGGCCGCTGCTCGACCGACACGGCGGTCATCCTCTATACTTCCGGCACCACCGGCCGTTCCAAGGGGGCGATGCTGAGCCACGCCAACATCGTCTCCAATATCCTCGGCACGGCCTCCCATTTCCGGCTTAACGACGATATCCATACCCTGTCCTTCCTGCCGATCAACCATGTGTTCGAGCAGGTCTGCGGCGTCATGCTGCCGCTCTCCCTGGGGGGGAAGGTGTCGTTCTGCGAGTCGCTGAAGAAGCTCGGCGAGAACCTCTCCGAAGTGAAGCCGACCTTCTTCCTCGGGGTGCCGGCGGTCTACCGGATGTTCCTCGACCGCATCATGAAGAACATCGGCGCCAAGACCTTTTCCCAGCTCCTCTTTTCCTTCCCCATAACCAGGCCGCTGGTGACGGCCAAGGTCAGGCAGGCGTTCGGGGCCGGCACGATTTTCATCAGCGGCGGCGCGGCCCTCGACCCGGCCATAGCCGAAGGTCTGACCACCCTCGGCTTCCGGATCTTCCAGGGGTACGGGATCACCGAGACCGCGCCGGTGATCAGCGCCGAGTCGCCGGGCCGCCAGCGGGTCGGCACCGTCGGCCATCCGCTGCCGGGGGTGGAGGTACGGATCGACCGACCGAACGAGGAGGGGATCGGCGAGATCGTGGTCAAAGGGCCGAACGTCATGCAGGGGTACTACAAGAACGTGCAGGCCACCGCCGAGGTGCTGAGCGACGGCTGGTACCGGACCGGCGACCTCGGCCGCCTCGACCGCAGCGGTCATCTCTCCATCTGCGGCCGGGTCAAGAACCTGATCGTCACCCCCAACGGCAAGAACGTCTATCCGGAAGAGGTGGAGACCGAACTGCTGAAGAGCCCCTTCATCGCCGAGGTCATGGTCTATGGGCACAAGGTGGGGCCGGTGGCGGAGGACGTGCACGCCGTCATCTACCCGAACCAGGAGGCGCTGGATGACTTCAGCCGGAGCAGCGAGAAGCCGATGACCGTTGCCGACGTGGAGGGGCTGATCCGGCGGGAGGTGCAGACCGCCTGCAACGGTCTGGCCGACTACAAACGGGTGAAAAAGTTTACCCTGCGCGAGGACGAATTCCCCAAGACAACGACCAGGAAGATCAAGCGGTTTGAGGTGGAGGCGAGTATTTCCATGCAGTGAATGGTCGTCAGTATTCTGTTTCAATCCTTGATTCTGGAATTTGTTTGTACTATGTTACGTACATACTTTGGGGGGAGATAACAGCTATGAATGCTCTAACCTATACCTACACTCGGCAGCATTTGGCAGAGGTCATGCGCTCAGTCAATGAGGACCATAATCCTGTGGTAGTAACCAGCCAACGTGGCAAGCCGGTTGTCATCCTCTCTCTTGAAGATTACCAAGCTTTTGAAGAAACGGCATATTTGCTTCGGAATCCACACGGGGCCAAACGGCTGCTCGACTCGGTTGAGGAGTTACGTGCCGGTGGCGGTGAAGCTAAAGAGCTGACGGAGTGACCATCAAGTTCTCAACTGCAGCATGGGAAGACTACCTCTACTGGCAGATGACCGACAAGGCAATGCTCAAACGCATTAATACCCTCATTCGTGATATTCAGCGGGAACCGTTTAGCGGCATCGGCAAGCCGGAACCGCTCAAGCATCAGCTGGCAGGTTTCTGGTCCCGCAGAATAGACAGCTGCCACCGTTTGGTGTACGCAGTCGAGGGCGATACCATCTTGATTGCCCTGTGTCGCGATCATTATTGAAACGGATTCGTTGAAATCTCTGAATATGCCCATTGAGCACCAGCAAGGACGCTTAGAAGTCCGCTGGATTTTTGAAGTGCCGATACTTATTCATCATGCTGCTAAATAAAATGGGGGCACCAGTTATGGCGCCCCCATTTCCTTCCACTCCGCGGTGATCTCTACGTCTCCGTCAGCAGGATCGCCTCGGCGATCTGCCGGAGCGATTTCCGTTTGTCCATGGCCAGCTTCTGCATCTTGCGGAACGCCTCGGGCTCGGAGAGCTTCTGGCTTCTCATCAGCACCCCCTTGGCCTTTTCGATGATCTTGCGGGTCTCCAGGGTCTCCTTCAGGTCTTCCACCTGCTCCTTCAGCTCCTCCACCACCTCGTTATGGGCACAGGCCATCTCGATGGCCGGCCAGAGATCCTGCTCGCGGAGCGGTTTGCTGAGAAAGGAGGCTATGCCTATTTTTTTGGCACGCTCGATGGTCTCCTGATCGAAGCAGGCGGTCAGGAAGACGATGGGGAGCTTCAGCTTCTGCCTGATTTCGGCGGCGGCGGTGATGCCGTCCTTCTTTGGCATGGAGACATCCAGGATGGCCAGGTCGGGGATCATGTCCAAGGCCGCCTTCACGGCCGCTTCGCCGTCGCTGCACTCGGTGATCGTCTCGAAGCCGAGCTTGGTGAGGTATGCCTTCAGACCACTTCTGATAATAGGTTCGTCATCGCAGATCAGTACATGTTTCAAGGGTGTTCTCCTTTTCCCTCCGGAAGTGATTCACCTATATTTTAGCACAATCCATTCCCACCATTGGTCAGGCTGCCGCCAGAGGCCGGTCGGACGTTTCGTAGAGCCGCATCAGGTCTCCATCGGTAAGGGGGCGCTTCCGTTCCTCCGCCAGGTTCCGGGCCCGCGCCAGGAGCGGCCCCGCTTCATCCCTGCCCAGGGAGATGCCGACCGTGCGGTAGCGCTCGATGAGCCCGCTGGTGCCGGAGTGCTTCCCCACCACCAGCTGGCGGGTGAGCCCCACTTCCCGGGGGTCGAATCCTTCGTAATTTTTCGGATCCTTGAGTACGCCGTCGGCATGGATGCCCGATTCGTGGGCAAACGCCCGCTCGCCGACGATCGCTTTCCAGGCCGGTACCGGCCGGTGGGAGGCCCGGCCGACGTAGCGGGAGATCTCCCGGAACCGGTGGGTATCGATGCCGGGATCGATGCCGCAGGAGACCTTCAGGGCCATGACCACCTCTTCCAGGGCGGCGTTGCCGGCCCGTTCGCCGAGGCCGTTGACCGTGGTGTTGACGAACCGCGCGCCGGCCTTGATCCCGGCAACGGCATTGGCCGTGGCCATCCCCAGGTCGTTGTGGGTGTGCACCTCTATGGGAAGGGCAGGGACGGCGCCGTGGAGCGCCCTGACCTTTTCGAACATGGTGAACGGGTCGAGTATCCCCAGCGTGTCGCAGAAGCGGAACCGGTCCGCCCCCATGGCAACGGCGATATCCATCAGCTCGGCAAGGAAGGTCAGGTCGGCCCGGCTGGCGTCCTCCCCCCCCACCGAGACGTAGAGCCCCTTCTCCTTGGCAAAGCCCAGCGCCTCTTTCAGCTGCTCCCGGACCCAGGCGCGGTTCTTCCCCAGCTTGTTCCTGATCATGATGTCCGAGACGGAGAGGGAAATGTCCACCGAGGTGATGCCGCAGTCGATGCTCGCCCGAATGTCCCCCACCAGGGCGCGGTTCCAGGTGATGAGGCGGGCGTTCAGCCCAAGCTCCACCAGGGCGCGGATCGAGGCCCGCTCCTCCTCCCCCATGGCCGGGATGCCGCATTCCAGTTCGTGGACGCCGACGGCGTCCAGCATCCGGGCGATGGCGACCTTTTCCTTCCGGCTGAAGGCGACGCCGGCGGTCTGTTCCCCGTCACGCAGGGTTGTGTCGTCAATGATGACCGGTCCTGCACAGATATCGGGCATGGTTGCCTCCCCTGCAACAAAAAAGCCCCGGGAAGAACTCCCGAGGCCCCATTGCCGCTTGTTCAAGTGGTACTGCCAACGTATACCACTCTGGAAAGCATAAGGTATGCCACCCGCCCGTGTCAGATGGAGAAGAAAAAGGTCGCCCCCTGCCCCGGCTGGCTCTCCGCCCAGATCTTCCCACCGTGGCGCTGGACGATACGGTAGACCGTTGCCAGGCCGACGCCGGAGCCGTCGAATTCCTTCCCGTGCAGGCGCTGGAACGGCGCAAAAAGCTTGTGCGCGTACTGCATGTCGAAGCCGACGCCGTTGTCCCGGACGAAAAAGGCTTTCATGCCGGCCGAGGTCGTGCTGCCGAACTCGATGACGGCTGCCGGCTCCTGGGACGTATATTTCCAGGCATTGTCCAGCAGGTTCTGCATCAGCTGCCGGAGTAGGGAAAGGTCCCCCCGAACGGTCAATCCCCCCTCGATCCGGAATGTCACCCCCCGGGACGGCTCAGACTCCTGCAGCATGGTCGCGATGTTGTCGGCAAGATCGCTGAGATTCACCTTGGAGAAGGTCATCTGGGTGCGCGTGACCCGGGAGAGTTCCAGCAGGTCTTCGATCAGCACCCCCATCTGGCTGCTGGCCGCGCCGATCCGGTGCAGATAGCTCTGCACCTGCGGGTCGAGCTGGGGGAGGTAATCCTCCAGCAGGATGGCGCTGAAGCTGTTGATATGCCGAAGCGGTGCCCGCAGGTCATGGGAGACCGAGTAGCTGAACGATTCCAGTTCCCGGTTGGTGGTCTCCAGCAACTGGGTCCGGTCCAGCAGGTCGCGGTTCAGGGCGGAAATCTCCTCCTGGGCCTGGGTGCGGCGGGTGATCTCTTCGGTCAGCTCGCGGTTCGCCGCCTCCAGCTGTACCGTCCTCTCGGCGATGCGCTCTTCCAGGGTCCGGTTCAACTGGTCGACCTCCTGGGCGGCGCGCCTCCGTTCGGTGACGTTCCGGAGCACCGACAAGCCGCCGATGATGGCTCCCTGGGCGTTTCTGAGCGGGGTGGCGATGCTCTCGAAGTAGACGGTTCCAGCCGGTCGGTTCAGGGTCATTTCGGACTTGTGGGTCATTCCGTCGCCAAAGGCCTTGATGACCGGGCAGTCGGTGCAGATCACATCCCGCTGGAAGTAACCCTTATGGCAGAGCTTCCCCATCTGGTCTCCGAAGAGTTCATGCATGGCCCGGTTCTGGTACTGTACGCAGAGATCACGGTCGATGATAGCCACGCAGTCATCCATGGACGCCATGACCGCTTCCAGTATCCCTTTTTCCGTCAGCAGTTCGTCCTGCGTTTTCAGGTATTCGTCCACCTGCTGGCGCAGCTCTTCTTCGGTCATCGTTAACTCTTCGTTCTGTTCGAGGAGTCGGGCGTGACCGGCTGCCAGGGCGGTGGTGTCACGTTCGATACGGCGGCCGCCGGCACCGATCATAGCCAGGCCGAGGAGCCAGAAGAGGGCATGGAAGGTCCAGATCTTCTGCTGCTCTTCGTGCCGCGCCGCAATGAGCCCCTCCATCGGAATGGCAACGCTTATGCCGCCGCTGATATCGCCGACCTTGTGCCCTTGCTGCGCGTGGCATTTCAGGCAGGGGCTTTCGACGATGAACGCGCGCATCACCCGGAAGAACGGCTTTCCGTCGATGGTGGTGTAACTGCTGACCTCCTTGCGGCCACGGCCAAACTCCTCAAGGGCCTGTCGTTCCCAGGGGTCCGGCTTGTTCCCTTCCCAGAGCGGGGTCAGACTGGCGATATGTCCGCGGGGGCCGTTGAATTCCTTTGCTTCCTCGAACACCTGACGATTCATGTAGGCGGGGTTCACGAGGGTGAGCCGCCGCCCGGTCGGGGTGGTGATGTCCCGCTCCGGAATATGGGCAAGATTGGGGTTCGCAGGGGTCAGTGCCGACTCCTGCACGTAAAAGCCGCCCCGCCGGGCAGCCCATCGTCGATAGAGGAGATCCTTGTCCAGGGCCATCCTCGCCTCTGCCAGCGCCACGCCACGGATATACTCCCTGTTGGTCTGGTAATCCGTCACCAGTGACCAGATGACGAGGCCGCTCCAGACGACGGCGGCGATGATCACGTACGAGCGGATGCGGGATGGTTTTGTATGGGTGGCTGCCTGAAGAAGGGCGGAACGTATTTCCGGGGTGGTCATGTGCCTTCCTTGCCTGGCCGGGAGAGTGACTGATGAAACCGACAATGGGGAAGGTTAACATACAGTAAGAGTATTTCAAATGGTATCGCCCGGTTATCCGGCGCCGGTCATGGAAAGGAAAGGGGCGCTCGGTTCCCGAACGCCCCCTTGTTCTGTTCATGTCATGACAGCTGCCGTCAGATGGACATGTGCCGGATGTCCTTCCCCTTGATCATGAAGATGACCATTTCGGCCACGTTGGTGGCATGGTCGGCGATCCTCTCCAGGCACTTGGAGATGTGGTTGATCTTGATGGCGCGGGTGATGCTGCTCGGGTCGGCGATCATGAAGGTCAGGAGTTCCCTCTGGATCTGGTCGTTCAGGTCGTCGACGAACTGGTCGTCCCGGCAGACCTTGAGGGCCAGTTGGTCGTCCCCGCTGACAAAGGCATCCAGGGCCTCCTTGACCATCACCCCGGCCCACTGGGCCATGCGCGGCAGGTCGATGTACGGCTTCAGGGGGGGCTCTTCGTTCAGCTCCAAAGCCCGCTTGCCGATGTTGCGGCACTGGTCGCCGATCCGCTCCAGGTCGGTGACGATCTTGAGGGCCAGGGTGATGAAGCGCAGGTCCCGGGCGGCCGGCTGGCGGCGGGCCAGGACCTCCAGGCAGCGCTCGTCGATCTCCATCTCCAGCCGGTTGATCTCGTGGTCCGAGGCGATGACCCGGTCGGCCAGGTCCGAGTCCCGTTCCACCAGCGCCTTCAGGGAGGTGTTGATCATCACCTCGACCTTCCCACCCATCTCCAGGAGTTTCTGCCGGATGTCGTTCAATTCGGTGTCGAACTGCTTGCTGTAGTGCTCTCTTTCCATGGTCTCCCCTAGCAAGTTGCTGAAAAACAGCCATCTCGCCGCCGTCCTCGCTCGCTACCGTGTGCGGCGTAGCGCTGCTACGCCTCCGCGGAGCTCGCTGCGGGTGC
>CAYSJJ010000099.1:0-10522 GCA_964431365.1 uncultured Geobacter sp.
TGAAGTAATCTCCTACCCATCCTATTCTCAATACGGTCAGTCCCAGCAACCTCAGCAGTGCGAAATCGACAGGAGTGGGCAACCGATTGTTGTGAAGGAAGAACCCGCTGTTAAGAGTAGTGTGGTCGAAGCATAGCTCGGGTTGCACCATCTGCGTCGAATAAATGTCACCCGTAGTAAGCCTTCCCACGAGGCCGCCGTCTTCACAGTCAAGCAGGCCTGTGTTTCTGTCAAACACTTTCAGAGTTCCGCCTTTGCGGTAGTTTATGATGGCATAATAGGCAGCGGTGGCCTTGATAAAAATCCCTACCTCCTTGAAATCCTTTGTCACGCTGTTTTCTTCGCAGGGAAGTGGCAAAGCCATACTTCCGGGCACAGCGTCTTCGTTTCGGGTAGCCAAGGCTGCGGCAGCATAGGCATTCAAAAGCGGAATAAAATTCCCATTATCGATCATGTCGGGTGTAACCTGACGACCCGCCTCGATGCCGGTTCTGAGCTTCCGGGCCATAGCCGCGAACTCCTGAGAAAGCGGCGAGAGGATTTCCAGCCCTGCCGGATAATAGACCTCGGTGTTACGAGAACCGTAAAGACCGCCGATGGTGCCATCGGGATGAACATAATACTTCAGGAAAGCTGCACTGCGCAACAGACTCTCCCGGAGGCGGACATCATTCTCAACCTGATAATATGACGCCAGGTAATAGGTACAGAGGGTTTGGTAACCCGGATCCGCTCCTTCGTACTCCCTGTACCACCCTTCTTCGGACTGGTGATGCAGAATGGTGTCCAGAAGCTCCTTGCCACGGCTCAGACATTCTCCTGTCAACGCATTCCAAAGGGCAACGGCAGCAGCCGCAGTAGCCAGATGGTTGGATATGATTGCATGTGTTTCATCGTGTCCACAGATGTGTTTGATCAGTGGACGAACAATCTCCAGGTAATCCTGGCGTTGTTCCGATTTCAACTCGCCCTCCAACAGGCTAACTGCCGAGAGAACGTTATGAGCAACCAGAGCGGTAACGCAGAAAGACCGCTCACCAGGGTAAGCTTCCTCAAGTGTGCCATCTGCCCCGGATATGGAAGGGATCGCCCGGATAGCAGCATCGATGACCTTAAGTGTGAAATCCCTGTTCTGCAGCAAACCCAGCTTATGGGCGGATGCCAGTGTATAGACCCCACCCTGCATGCTGCCATTGGCAAAATCGATTGTCTTCCAACCCCAGAAGACTCTGTCACCGTATCCAACGGTACGCGAATATTCGTCAAGATCGAAGATGGCCAGCAATCGGGGCAGATTTTGCCTGACTATGTTGCCATAGATATTCATGATCGTTTCTTCCCATAGATAAATGACCACGACAGGTTCGTATCAAAGGGCAATAAGCCGAAAGGGCGTTTCACCGATCTGACCGGCAGGAATCTTTCATCAAGGGCGGTTTTGACGGAATCGACAAATTGCGGATGTTCCCAGCAGATGATCTTGTCGTAATCAAAGTCCATGTATTTTTTTACGTAGCGACGGCTGGTCAATGAACGCCCCAAACCCCAGGCTAATCCGCCTTCGCAGGGGACTGCTCCGACCAGCGCACCTCCCGGCGCCAACAATCTTGCCGCTTCATCCAGAAAGGAACCCAGCTTTTCCACATGCTCCAATTGGTGAAAGGTGAAAATCACGTCCGCCACACCGTCAGCCGCGTCAATGTTGACACCGTCAGTCAATATCGTGGTGACGTTATCGACCCCTTTACTCCGAATGATTTTTTCCGACTTGTTGAGAAACTCGTCGCGGATGTCCACCAGAATATAGTTTTGGGGAATTCCGTTCCAGTAACGACAATGTTCGAGAATACCGGGCCCGATTTCAAGGACCGATTTGCCGGAGAGATCGACCTGCCCGGCAATACGGAAGCCCCAATCGTTGACGATACTCCCAATTGTCCCCTTCTGGTTGTCCAAATAAAAACGCTCGCATTCCGTCATCCAGTTCTGATAGTCACGGTCTTCAGCATCAATAGTCGTTCCGAAACGACGCCGGTCACCGAACAGAACCCGAAACAGATTATAGGGCAGCAGATTACGCAACACGACCCATAATCTCCTCGTACACGCGTTGCCAGCCGTAATCCGGATGACAGGTTCGCTGATGCCAGTTGACGGAAACATGGACGGAATCGAGCCCTAAGAGGCTGTCGAGCATCGCCAGCACCTGCTGTTTCACCTCGGCCTCCCTGCCGGACGCATAGTCAAAAAGCTGCGAATCCATGACGACCATTGGGGTTTCAAAGAATCCCATCGGCCGCTGCTTAAGATGATCATAGGGACGGTATCTGCTGGCGCACCCGCTTCTGAAACCGGGGCGGTCATTCCATCCCAGCGTGGAATCGTTTAACGAAAGGCGCTCGTGTAAATACGGAGTCGCTTGTTCATCATAGCGCAACCAGTGCTGCCGCACTTTTCCGACCCTGCAACCAAGATATTTTTCAAGATTGTCCTTCTCGGCTTCCAGGCAGGCAGCATCCAGCGCGCTCGGGTAACTGCCATGCAGGCCCACTTCGAATCCCGAATCGAGTAATTCACGCAGTTTTGCCACGAACCCCGGTTCGTCTGCCAGGTGGTAGGAGGGGTCTATCAGACGATTGCACGGCCCCCCCTTCGGCGCTGCATAAACATAATAGACAGAGCGGGCTTCAAATCGCCGCTCCAGCTCTACCCAGTAATCGAAACACCAGTAATCAGAGGAGGACAGTGCAAAGGCAGCAGAACCGGCAAAGCCTGACAGCGATGTCGAAAAATCCCCGCGCAACAAGTCGTGCAGCGCATTCCAGCACCTGAAAGCAGACTGTTTGAGCCTGAGCTGCGGCGTCTTGCGCAGATAGTCAATATCGTGCGAAAACTCGAACAGAGGCGGCTTGCCGTCAGCAAAGACAATCTGCGGCCACATCTGACGCATCTTCGTACCGAGCCGATGGAATAGCAGGTTTACAACCGGTACCAGCCAGGTGCTGCTGGTGCAGCGTGGATGGCGCCCGGCATATGAATTGATCTGTTTCCCGGAAGCAGCTGCCTGCCACTCTTCAAGCCTGCTCAAGTTGACGAAAGCATTATAGAAGAGATCATAGTTACCATCCCCGGCAAGAGTCTCGCGAAATATCGGCAGCGATCCGTCGAGCCAGTGGTAATCATCGGTCGTAAAGGCAGGCAGGGCGGGAACAAACAGACTTCCGGGAACCTGCCGGGACCGGCCGTACTCCAACACCGGCCCCTGGATCAAATCCGGATTCCCGGCCTCTGGTCGCGGCACTATCCGCCATGGAGTTTCCAGCCCGGCAATACGTGCAAACTCCTCCCAGATATAGATAAACCATGGCTCGCGGGCATCAACAAGAACGGTCAGCATAGGTATCTTCACCGCGCATACCGGTTCTTCTGCATCCGTGCATGAGCGATCAGGCTCATGATGACCCAGAGTCGGTGCGCCTGTATTTCATCGAGAGGGTATGGGGCACGACCGTTCAATATTGATTCAGTCATGGTCAGCAATTTGCTGCGATTGAACAGGCCGCATTCCCGTGAACCTTCAGCAATGTACTCACTCACAAACGCTTTCAGCTCTCCCTTGAACCATATCCGAAGCGGCGTAGGAAAACCGCGCTTTGGCAGGTTGAACAGGAAATCAGGCAGGAGGTTGCGCATCGCGTGGCGCGGAATGTGCTTAAGTTCGAGGCCCTTGAGTTTCGTTTCCAGCGGAAGCGAAAGGGCAAAATCCAGCAGTTCGTTGTCACAGAGCGGGGTACGGGACTCAAGCGAAAAGGCCATGCTGATCTTGTCTTCGACCATGAAGAGTGAAGGCAGATATTCCCGTAAATACATCATGGTAACTTCTTCAGCCTTGTCCCGGCTGTTCTTGCGCATCGATGCCAGAGCAAGGGCAGGATCTCTCTTCTGCAGTTCCGCGGCAATGTCCGGCGACAGAATATCCTGCCACATCCTTGACGGCATGATGACCGGTATGCGGTAGTCAGCCTCCTTGCACAGGAGCGGATACAGCGCAAAGCACCCGGACAGGATCAATTCGCGAGCAGTGGAGGTTCTTAGAAATGCCAGGGGATGGCGGGTTGCCAGAAGGTTTCTGAATACGGGGTAGCCGGCGAAAAATTCGTCACCGCCGTGACCGGTCAGGATGACCTTGACCTTTTCAGCGGCACGCCGGGCGACAAGATACTGAGAGAATGCTCCCATTCCGGCACGCGGTTCATCGAGATGCCAGCAGATATCTTCAAAGTCCCGTCTGAAGTCGTCCGGACAGATTTCTATGTTCTCGTTGCTGCACCCGAGTACACTCGCAAACCTGGCTGCTGCCTGCGATTCGTCATAATAGCCCGACATGCCGAATGAGCCGGTGAATGTCTGCGGCGACTGCGACAGGCAGGAGTTGGCCCAATACGTAACCGTCGAGGAGTCTATTCCCGCACTGAGATAGCACCCGACCGGCACATCGCTGACAAGATGGCGCTCGACTGAAGCGCGGGAAAGTTCCCGGTAGCGCTCATACAGGTCACCGCCCGGCGTCTCACCCATGGGGAATTCCGGCTGCCAGAAAAAGCGGCTGCTCAGGCCGGCAGCTCCGAATACAACCAGTTCTCCGGGCCGCAGGGAACGGATCCCGCTATTCAGCGTTCGGCCTTCAAAGTAGTTTTCAAATACCAGGTATTCGGAAAGCGCCTGGAAATCGGGCGAAAGCGCGATGTCACGGCATTGCGCCAGTGCCTTCAGCTCTGATGCAAAAATAATGCGTTTGCCGGGAGTCGCGTAATAGAGCTGCTTGATTCCGAGCCGGTCCCTGGCAAGGACAATCTCCCGGCGTTTGCCATCCCAAATGGCAATGGCAAACATACCGTTCAGTCTGCTAAAAACATCTCTCCCGAATTCCAGATAACCGTGCAGAACGACTTCAGAATCGCTCTGGGAGTTGAACAGGCATCCGCGTTGCTCAAGATCGCGACGTAATTCCCGGAAATTGTATATTTCACCGTTTACAACTAAGGCCACTGAGCCATTGGAAGAAACAAACGGTTGATTGGCATTAGCCGAGAGGTCGTTTATCGCAAGGCGATTATGACCGAGATAAGCATCTCCCTCACGGAACTCTCCTCGTGCGTCCGGGCCACGATGTTCCAGAATACCGAGCATATGCCAGGCGAGTCCCGTGTCGAAGCCCTCACCGAAATAACCTGCGATCCCGCACATTCTAGTTCTGGTCGCTCTGCTTTGGCAGACGGCCCAGTATGGAGTTGAGAGTACGATAATTATCTTCGTGATTGCGTTTGTTCTGATTTGTGAGGAAACCCAGAGTAAAAAACTGGACACCGAGAACAAATGTAGCAAACATGGTCAACCAAGAGGGAGCAGCATTCAGCATTGAATCACGGACCGTCTGATAGATAGAGGCAAATTGCGGCACTTTGCTGATTATGGTGAGGGAAATAATACAGAAAATCATGCAAGACAGAGCCAGAAGAATACAGCCGGGAATCCAGAAGATAAGTCCGGGTCTATTGAGCATGGCGAAAAAAAGGTGGGAAGAGCTTGTGCTCTTGATGGTCAAGGTCGAACGGCGGCGCTGCCCCTTGGCGGAGCCGATCTTGTTCAGTTTGTGTTCGCGCCAGCAGAGGTCGGCAGGCACCTCGACAATACGCCCCCCCAGCACCCTTGTTTTATGCAGAATTTCAAGGTGAATTTCCTTGTCGACGGAGTGCAGGTCAATCCGGTTAATGAACGAACGCCGATACGCCCGGACAAGGCAGGTGAGCGTGCTGATACCTGCTCCAAACATGTATGAAAGAACAACATTGCCGAGTTTGCTGAGTATCAGTCTGTTGAAGGGAACGTTGCGAACCGTACCGCCATGGCAGTACGCAGAGGCAAGGACCAGATCGGCCTGCTGCTGCTGCATGGTATCCACCATCCGGCCGATATGATACGGTGCATAGCTTAAGTCGGCATCCAGGGAAACGATAATTTCTCCGGCAGCTGCAGCCAACCCCCGGCGCAGCGCCATCCCCCTGCCCATACGGGCTCCGAGATCTATCACGCGGAGATTTGAACGGCTGGCACACAAGGTCGCCAGTATTTCCAGAGTATTGTCACCGCTGCCGTCGTTAACAACAACAATCTCCCAGACCTTACCGGCAGCATATCCAGAGAGATACTGTTCAATCTCACAAATTGATGATTCAATGGTGTCGGACTCATTGTAAGCCGGAATCACCAGTGTAAGATCAATAGCCACCCGTTCTCGGTTAGTCGGCATGATTACGTAGCAACGCTATGATAGATGCTGCAGCGCGCCCCCCGCCGTAAAGATCCTCAGGGAAATCGACCGACTTTGCCAGCATTTCTCGATAGCCTTCGATGATACGGGCATGGTCCGCTCCGACCAGCAGATTTGCGCCGGTCTCGACCAGTTCGACCCACTCGGTCTCGTCCCGAAGCGTGACGCACGGTTTCTTGAAAAAAAAGGCCTCTTTCTGCAAACCGCCACTGTCGGTCATAACAAGTTTGGCATGTTTCAAAAGTTCAACCATATCAAAATAGCCAACAGGATCGATCGGTTCAAAATTTAGCTTTTGATCACGCTGTTCGAGAATCTTTCTAGTTCGAGGATGGAGCGGCAAGACCACTCGCAGTTGTCGGCCAATGTCGTTAAGAGCAGAGATAATCCCAGCCAGTCTTGCCGGGTCGTCGGTGTTTTCTGCACGATGGATCGTGCATAGCACAAAAGGAGTTCCGACAAGTCCAAGGGTTTCGACAACATTCGATTTCTCAGCGGATTTGCTGCTATAGAATAGCGCTGCGTCCTGCATCACGTCACCAGTATTTACTACTGTGCAACGGAATCTTTCAAATCCTTCACGCTGTAAATTTTCAACAGCTTTATTTGTTGGACAGCAAAGTACATCGCTAATTCTATCTGCCAGAATTCGGTTGATCTCTTCCGGCATCTGCATGTTGAAGCTACGCAACCCCGCTTCAACATGAACAACCTTTATATGTAACTTCTTTGCTGCCAGTGCACCCGCAAGAGTTGAGTTCGTATCACCATACACTAATACGTAGTTCGGTTTTTCCTTAAGAAGCACCTCTTCAATCTTCTCAAGCATCCTACCGGTCATAGCACCGTGGCCCACAGAGTTAATATCGAGGAAATAATGCGGCCGAGGGATCTGCATCTCCTCGAAGAAGATGTCAGACATATTCGCATCAAAATGCTGACCTGTATGGACAATGAGTTCCTGTATTTCAGGAAAGTTGGCAATTTCTCTACTCACAGTTGCTGCTTTGATGAACTGGGGGCGGGCACCAACAATTGTAACAATCTTCAACAGCAAGCTCCTTTAACTGAATCAGCAATAACAATTAACTCTGCTTCGGTAAGATAGGGATGCATCGGTAGGCTCATCACGCGTCTGGCAGACGCCTCGGCAACGGGAAAACTCCCTTCACCCACCCCCATACCCGAAAATACCGGTTGCAGATGGAGTGGTACCGGATAGTGGACGGCAGTCGGTATCCCCTGCTCCTGAAGTTTCTTCTGCACATGATCACGGTTATCCACCTGCACCGTATACTGGGCATATACCGAGGTGTTCTCAGGGGCAAGCGACGGCGTCCCGACTGAATCCTTCAACAATTCGCTGTAACGCGCTCCGATACGCGAGCGGGCCTCAACCTCGCTATCAAATACCTCCAGCTTTGCCAGTAGCACAGCAGCCTGCAGGGTATCAAGACGCCCGTTGATGCCGATGCGCGGGTGATGATAGCGCCGGTCCTGCCCGTGAACACGGATTTCACGCATTACCTTGGCCAGGGTGTCGTCATTGGTAAAGAGGGCACCACCGTCCCCGTAACAGCCAAGTGGTTTACTGGGAAAAAAGCTCGTGGAGCCGATGGTCGAGAGACCGCAAGAACGGCGGCCCTTGTATGTGGCGCCGAAGGATTGCGCCCCATCCTCAATGACCGGCACGTTGTATTTGCCTGCAATGTCGTTGATCACATCGAAATCTGCGCACTGACCGTAGAGGCTGACGGGCATAATAGCCTTCGTGCGCGGCGTGATAGCAGCCTCTATCTTCGTTGGATCAATATTGTACGTGCACGGATCAATGTCGACAAAAACCGGCTGTGCACCCGTGAGGGCAATCATTTCGCCAGTAGCGATAAAGGTGAATGGAGAGGTTATCACCTCATCCCCGGGGCCAATGCCCAGTGCCAGGAGGGCAACAAAAAGGGTGTCGGTGCCGCTGCTGGCAGCAATGCAATGCTTCACCCCCACGTACGCAGCGAGACGTTCTTCAAGCTCCTTCACCTCAGGCCCCATGATATACTGACCATGGGCAAGGACCGCCTTCATCCGGCGGTCGAGTTCGGCACGGATGCGCTCCTGCTGGCTCTTCAGGTCGATGAACTCAATATGGGCCATGCCTCAGCGATCCTCCGTCTTGAGCTGGTCGTAAAAGACCTTGCCAATCGCCAACGTTTCAGGTAGCGGCGCATCCTCATCCAGGTCAAGGCAACGGAGGATGCCAGGCTCAACCTCTCTGTAGCGCAGGCCGCTTTCCGGACAGACCATAATCCCCTCTGCGTCGGGATTCTTGAGCATGTGACCGTGGCGGCTCATCCACCCCCGCTGACGGGCCGGCAAACCAACCATCATGGCATAATCGGGAACGTCTTTCGCCACCACAGCCCCGGCAGCGACAAAGGCGTAGCGGCCGATGGTGATGCCGCAGACTACGGTGGCGTTGGCACCGATGGAGCATCCCCGCCTGAGAAGTGTTTTTTCGTAGAGGGCACGGCGAAGCACCTGTGAACGTGGATTGGTAACATTGGTAAGCACACAGGACGGCCCCAGGAAGACATCGTCCTCGATCTCGGTCCCCTCGTATATGGAGACATTGTTCTGCACCTTGACGTTGTTGCCGATGACCGTACCGCCGGCAACGGAGACGTTCTGGCCGAAACTGCAGCGCTCGCCGATCCTGGCACCGGGCAGGATGTGGGAGAAGTGCCAGATCTTTGTCCCGGCTCCAACTTCGGCCCCCTGGTCAACGTAGGATGACTCGTGGACAAAGAAATCAGCCATTGGTAGCCTCCTTCACATGATGCAGGAACTGATGGGAGTCTTCCGCTATACCGGTAGCCTGAGCAACACGGATGTCATGGGCCAGGCTGATTGCCGGACGGGCGTCCTCCAAACCAAACCCTTGGCCGTCCAGGGTCCTCTGGTAGACCACGGTATGAAGGTCGGTAAAGCCTTCGGAGAACTCCACCTCTTTACCGTCCACCGTAATGGAACGGAAGGTGGTGAGACCACATGACGTAGCGGTCTCGGGCAGATCGTTACGGTCGATGGAGAGAAACCAGCGAACCCGTGCCCGTTCCAGCTCGATGTAGCCGCCGGTCTTGCTGGGGTCAGCATAGTGAACCTCGTTCGACACCACATCGCCGAAAAGCCAGATAAGGAGATCGAAGAAATGAATGCCAATATTGGTGGCCACCCCCCCGGAACGGTCCAAGTTCCCCTTCCACGAATTCATGTACCAGGGGCCACGAGAGGTGATGTAGGTCAGGACCACATCATGCTTGTCCGAGTTCTTATGACTGGCCAGGGACTCCCGCAGGGCGACCAGCGAGGGATGCACTCTCAGCTGCAGGATGGTGTTCACACGGCGGCCGCTCTCCTGCTCCAGTTCCTGGAGGGCGTCCAGGTTCCACGGGTTGAGGACCAGCGGCTTTTCGCAAATGGCGTTGGCACCGATCCTGAGGGCAAAACGGATATGGGCGTCGTGGAGATAGTTGGGGGAGCAGACCGTCACGTAGTCGATCCGCTTGTCGCCCGCCTGGCGCCGGAGTTTCTCGGCATACCGGTCGAACCGTTCGAATTCGGTGAAGAAGGGAACATTAGGGAAAAAGCGATCGAGAATACCGACCGAATCATTCACATCCAGAGCGGCAACCAGATCGTTCCCCGTCTCCTTGATCGCCTTGAGATGGCGAGGTGCTATGTACCCACCGACGCCGATGATAGCAAAATTCTTCATTACAGAACCTTTCTTTTCGGTGATTTCTTTACCCGGAACGTTTTCAAGCGCCGTAATACCCCCGGTACCACTCCACGAACCTGGCGATCCCCTCTTCAATGGAGGTAGCCGGCTTGAACCCCACGTCCCGCATCAGGTCGTCCACGTCCGCGTAGGTGGCCGGGACGTCGCCTGCCTGGATGGGGAGCAGGTTTTTCTCCGCCTTCTTCCCGAGGCTCTCCTCCAGTACCTCAATGAACCGCATCAGTTCCACCGGGCTGTTATTGCCGATGTTGTAGATCCGATACGGTGCGTAGCTCGTCCCCGGGTCCGGGTTATCGCCGCTCCAGTCGCCGTTTGGCCCGGTCACGTTGTCAGCCACCCGCATAACCCCTTCGACGATGTCGTCGATGAAGGTGAAGTCCCGCTGCATCCGGCCGTGA
>CAYSJJ010000100.1:0-9882 GCA_964431365.1 uncultured Geobacter sp.
GTGGTGCCTCGCTGAAGCACACACAGTTAAATCCACCCCGAATATATCCGTTTGCTCCACGTAACTTGCCCTCACGAAAGATTGATAGAAATTTGTCTGCTGCATCCTGTGGGGTTGCTCCTCGCGTTAAATGAATTAGTCGATTTGAGAGATCTCCACGTATCATTGATCTTCTTTCTAACGCCACAAGGCTGACTGGTCCCTTAGCGGGCGGTCTTGCCGCTGGTTAATGCAAATCATTTTTTGGGCAGCCAATAAAAAGGCAACTATCTAGTTCTCCTGGTAAAATCAATTATTCCTTGTATCATCAAGGCAACCTGATCTTTTGAATATTCTTCATATTTACCGTGTGCTGCTTTGTTCCTCATGTCTAACCACGTCGTTATGGCTTTTTGGTCCAGTTTGTTGTAAATCTCAGCTTTTGCTAAATCAGAATTGAGTCTATCAGCTTTTTTGGGCACTGATTTTTCATCATTTTCAATCTCGATTGGTATATCGCTGGCTTCAGCTAATTTTCTGAGGTGTTCTTCTAAAACTGATCCGGCCATAACTGCTGCTGCGTCTTTATAGCCTTGTTGCAGAAAATGTTCAGCCATTTCAATGAAATCTGAAAATACTTCTGCTACAACCAATTCTTTGACAGTCGTTAGCCAGCCTCCACTTAGTTCGTCTTTAATAGCCTTCAGAATTTCTATGCCAGCCACTGCATGATCTGGGTGGGTGCCTTTAACAGAGTTAGATAGTTCTCGATAATATGTGTGGTTAAGGCCATAAACTAGTTCAATAAAGGATAAAGAAGCAGAGCGAAAGCCTTTAATCTTGCCCTCATCAACCCAATCGCTCGCATATTGTGCCGATTTTCGTGTGGACAAGACCGATTGACCTAAATTTATTAGCGAGTCTACTCTCGATACAAAATCATCTAATTTCATTTAAGTTCCCTTTCTGCATTAACTCGCAAATCACCGGTTAGAGCCGGGTTTCTAGATGTAGGAGCAAGTTTTTATATCTATAAACCACTAAAGTTTATATATATTGAAGCTTTTGAGGGTTCCGCGGTGTTGGAATTTCGGTATGTAGAAACCTTTCGGTGATAAATCATCAGGGTCAGGGTAACCTTTCTGCTATTCATACAGTCACTTCCTTCCCTTGTGCCGATAATTCACCATGGCCGGAACGAAAGACCTCCGGCGCCATCAAATAGATTGCAAAGCATTTTTGCTAGCACAAAACCCCATTCAAACCAACAACTTACACTAACCACTTCCTTATCAAATCCAACCTCAAATAGCCATTAGTTTCCTCAAAGAAGTTATCTTTTTTGCCATAGCTCACATAGACATGCCGTCACGATTGCACCGCTCCTTCAACTTGCCCTGTTTTTGCCTGTTGACCGACGCCGTTTTTTGCCCCACTATCGGCAAAAAGCGTCCATGGACTACGCATCTGGGACCTTTACGACCGTCGGAGGGAGTGAAACATGAAACGGGTACCCCTGGGAAACACCGGCATCGCCATCTTTCCGCTCGTCTTCGGCACCCTGCCGCTCGGGCCGCTCCAGGCCGGGCTCTCGCCCCGCGAAGGTGCGCGGCTCATCCGCCACGCCCTGGAACAGGGGGTCACCATGATCGACACGGCCACCCTCTACGGGACCTACCCCCATGTCCGCGAGGGACTCAAGGGGTGGACCGGCGAGGTGACCGTCGCCACCAAGACCCACACCGCCGACGCCGCCACGGCCCGCGAGCATGTGGAACTGGCCCTGCGGGAGCTGGGGAGGGAGCGGCTCGACATCGTGCATATCCACGGCGCGCGGGTGGCCGACCCGTTCACGGAGCGGACCGCAGTGCTGGAAGAGCTCCTGGCCATGAAGGAGGAAGGGAAGATCGCCCACGTGGGGCTCTCCTCGCACTACGTGGAGGCGCTCCGCAAGGCCGCGTCGCACCCGGAGATAGAGGTGATCCACCCCCTCATCAACAGGAGCGGCCTCGGCATCATCGACGGCTCCGCCGCGGAGATGGCCACGGCCATCGCCGCCTGCGCCCGGGCCGGACAGGGGATCTACGCCATGAAGGCGCTGGCCGGCGGAAACCTGATCTCCTCGGCGCGGGAGAGCCTGGCCTACGTCGCCGGCCTGGAAGGGGTGCACGGCGTCGCCATCGGCATGCTCTCCGAAGAGGAGATCGACGCCAACATCGCCTTCTTCGAGCAGGGACTGACGGACGACGCGGTCTGGAGCGGGCTGGAGAGCAGGCAGCGCCGGCTGAAGATCATGGAGCAGTTCTGCAAGGGGTGCGGCAAGTGCATCGAGATCTGCGGCAGCCAGGCGCTGTCGCTGGTGGAGGGGAAGGCGGTGGTGGACGAGAGCGCCTGCGTCCTCTGCGGCTACTGCGGTTCCGGATGCCCCGAGTTCTTCATCCGGGTCATCTGACCCCTGGCGGCAAGGCGCGTCCGCGCCCAGACAGATGCGCCGACCTCATGAAAAGCAATTGTCCACGGGAAATGTGGATAACCTGGGGAAAACTGTGGACACGTAACACAAATGTCACGTAATGATCGGCACTTCTGCACATTGCACAAGGTATACGCACCACAGCTAACCACCCGTAATGCCGTGTCAATAGCTATTTCACAGGTGATCGGCATTTTTTCCGCCCACCGGTCGAGCGGGTCGGCCGGCCGGTGCCGAAAAATATGGCAGGCCTGACGGCGGCATCGGCAGGGATCAAACAAACAGAGCGGCACGAGGGATCATGAAGAGTACGTTCTCAAAGGGGTGTGTCTACGGCGTCATCGCCTTGATGGTTGCGGCCTCCGCGGCCCATGGGGCCGGGAGCGGTGCTGCGGCAGAGCCGCCGTACCGACTCAACCGAGCGGACGAGGATTACCGCTACCTTGCCGACCCGCTGCTCCGCGCCGACGTCTGGGATGCCATCAAGTACATCCCCCTCGACGAAACAGGCTCCTGGAACGTCTCCATCGGCGGGGAGGCGCGGGAGCGCTACGAATTTTTCAACCGCCCGAACTGGGGGAAGGATCCGCAGGACCACGGCTATCTGCTCCAGCGCTACTTCCTGCATGGCGACCTCAGGATGGGGAGCCACGTCCGTCTCTTCAGCCAGCTCCAGAGCAGCCTGGAGAACGGCCGCAGCGGCGGGCCGCGGCCGACCGACCGGGACGAGCTGGATCTTCACCAGGCGTTCCTGGACGCGACCCTCGGCCTTGGCAACGATGCCACCCTCACCCTGCGCAGCGGACGGCAGGAGCTGTCATACGGCTCCCAGCGGATCATCTCGGTGCGTGAAGGCCCCAACGTCCGCCAGGCCTTCGACGGCTTCCGGCTCATGTACCGGGCGGGTGGGGTCGCGATCGACGGCTTTGCCACCAGGCCGGCACAGACGAAGAGGCAAATCTTCGACGACGGCACCGACACCAACCGGGGGCTCTGGGGTGCATACGCGGTGCTGCCGCTCCCCCCTCTTCCCCAGGGGAACCTGGACCTCTACTACGTTGGGCTCTATCGCGGCAAGGGAGGCTTCGACCAGGGGGCCAGCCGCGAGACGCGGCATTCGGTGGGGGCACGGCTCTGGCGGAGCGCGGCGCCGCTGGACTACAACGTCGAGGCGCTCTACCAGTGGGGGAGCTTCGGCAGCGGCGATATCCGCGCCTGGACGGTCGCGTCGGACAGCGGCTACACCCTGGCGTCGCTCCCGCTCCGGCCGCGGCTCGGGCTGCGGGCGGACATCGCCAGCGGCGACGAGGACCCGGCCAGCCAGGACCTGCAGACCTTCAACCCGCTCTTCCCGAAGGGATCCTATTTCAGCGAGGCTGCCCTGATCGGTCCGGCCAACTTCATCGATCTCGATCCCTCCCTGACGCTCCGCCCCGGCGAACGGCTCACGCTGACCTTTGACTGGGATTTTTTCTGGCGGGAGAGCACCCATGACGGGCTGTACAACAACGCCGTGGCAGTGGTCCGGTCCGGCAGGACGAGCGATGCCCGCTACATCGGCAGCATGCCCCAGGCGCAACTGCAATGGAGCATCGACCGTCACCTCTCCCTTACCGCCATCTACGGGCACTTCTTCACCGGTCAATTCCTGCGGGAATCGGGTCCGGGGAAAGATGTCGATTACCTGGCCACCTGGCTCATGTACCGATTCTGACTGTCGGCCAGCCGCGATCATGGCGGCCAGAACGACAAAAGCGCTCCCGGCTGTTGCCAGGGGCGCTTTTGTCGTCGAAGACCATAGTGTCACGAGCGGTTACTAAGAAGTACATTGATTACTCGCCATAAGAACCCCCACCCCGCCCCTCCCCCGCTGGGGGAGGGCAAAGAGGTTCTCCCCCCGGAGGGGGGAGGCAGGAGGGGGGAGTCGAGTAGTCAACTAACCGCACGGGACACTAGATGGCGGAGTTGAACTCGCTCATCTCGTGGGGGTCGTTGTCCCGCCGGTCGTCCCCCTCCTTCGCACAGGCTCCCAGATGGGACAGCTCCTGCAGGGCGGCGATGGCCCGCGAAATGTGGGCCGCCACCTCCTCGTCGCGGCAGTGCCCATAGGCCTTCCCCATCGCATCAAGGGCCACGTTGGCGTAGTACCTGTCCGAACCGTACATGCCGAAACCTCCTTTCTCTAGACTTCCCAGTTGTCGATCTTCATGGTGCCGTTCTTGGCCAGGTTCACCTGCATCTTGAACACCCGGTCGAGGAGCTGCGGCTCATGCCCCGCCTTTCTCGCCAGGCACTCCTTCTTCGCCATGTCGAAATACTCCTGCAGGAGCGGCCGGTAGTCGGGATGGGCGCACTTGTCGATGATGAGCTGGGCGCGGCTCTTCGGATCGAGCCCCCGGAGGTCGGCCAGCCCCTGATCGGTCACCAGCACGTCCAGATCGTGCTCCGTGTGGTCCACGTGCGGCACGTGCGGCACGACGCAGGTGATGCCGGTGGGGTCGGTCTTGGTCGGCCGCGCCGCCGGCGTATGCATGATGGAGAGGTAGGCGTTGCGGAGGAAGTCGCCGGAACCGCCGATGCCGTTGATCATCCGGGTCCCCCCCACCAGGGTGGAGTTGGCATGGGCGTAGATGTCGAACTCCACCGGGGTGTTCATGGCGATGCACCCCAGCCGCCGGATCGGTTCCGGGTGGTTGGCGATGGAGAGCGGCCGCATCAGGACCTTGCTGCTGTACTTCTCCCAGTCGCCGTAGAAACGCTTGAAGCCGTCCACCGAGAAGGAGAGCGAGACGGTGGAGGCAAAATCCAGCTTCCCGGAATCGAAGAGGTCGAGCATGGTGTCCTGCAGCACCTCGGTCCAGACCTTGAGGCCGGAGAACGGCCCCTTGGCCAGCCCGCCGATGACCGCGTTGGCGATGGAGCCGACGCCCGACTGGAGCGGCAGCAGGTTCTTCGGGAGCCGCCCCTCCCGCACCTCGAACCGGAAGAAGTCGAGGATGTTGTTGGCAATGGCCTCGGAGGTATCGTCCTGCTCGCTGAAGGAACGGCCGTTGTCCGGGTGCCGCGACTCCACGATGGCGACGATCTTGTCGGTGTCGATCCGGACGTAGGGGGAACCGGCCCGGTCGTCGACCCGGCTGAGAAGGTAGGGAAGACGGTTGGGGGGGCTCACCGGCTCGATGATGTCGTGGAGCCCCTCGAAGCTCGGGATCGAGGTGTTGATCTCGATGATGATCCGGTCGGCGATCTGGACGATCTCGGGCACGGCGCCGCAGGAGGCGGTCAGGACCAGGCCGCCGTTCTCGGTGATGGCGGAGCATTCGATGATGGCGAGGTCGAGACGGCCGCCCTTCTCCTTGGTGTAGAAGCCGTACCCCAGGTCCTGGGCGAACATGGAGAGATGCCGGTCACCCATCCGGATACGCCCGTCGTTGATGCCGGCCTGGATGTTCTTGCCGGTCTGGTACGGCCAGCGGCGGTCGATCATGTCCAGCGACGCCCAGCGGTCTTCGGTCTCGACCCCGACGGACGCGCCGATGAAAAGGTTGAACTTCAGTTTCCCCTGGAGCTGGTTCTTTTCCACGTGATCCGCCAGCGCAATGGGGACGGCCTTGGGGTAACCGGCCGGGGTGAATCCCGACCACCCCAGGTTCATCCCGTTTTTGAACAGCGGAATGACGTCCTCAACGTTCCTGATCCGCTCATGGAGACTGCTTTTCCTGATCCTCTCGTGCAATTCCGACATCTACCCGACTCCTCCCTGAAATAGCGTGCAGCCCATTCGAACAAACGTTCGATAGGACATCTTAGCACCATGTATACGGGATCGCAACCGGTTTCCCTCGGCTCTCCAGGAGCGGATCAACGACGGAAAGCCGCACCGTCTGCGGTACTGGACCGTGACCGTGCTGTGCGCGCCGATGAGAGGATTTTCTTCATGAAGGGGGAAAATAGATGTATATTCCGTCCAGCGGGGATGAATAATCGGATGGAGCGGGGAGCGGATGACAAAGAATGACTGCCGAAGCACGTTGATGGAGGTGGGGACACGCCTGTTCGCCGAACGGGGCCTCAACGGGGTCAGCATCAGGGAGCTCTCCCAGGCGGCCGGGGCGAGCATCTCGATGATCTCCTACTATTTCGGCGGCAAGGAAGGGCTCTACTCGGCAGTGCTCCAGGAGCAGTTCTCCTGCTTCGACGAATTCGAAACGATCAGGGGGCAGGGTGCGGAGCCGCTGGGAGCGATCGAGGCGTATATCCGCTGGACCATCCAGCGCCACCGGAGCCACCCCTACCTGCTCCGGTTCTACACCAGCGAGCTCACCAACCCCACCCCCTATTTCGCCACCATCGTCTCTCCCGCCATCGGCAGGGTGATCCGCATCCTCATGGAGATCGTCGACGAGGGGAAAGCCCGGAAGCAGTTCAGGAACGACCTGAACGCCGGCTACGGGGTGTTGGCCCTGGCAGGGATGGTCAACTATTTCTTCCTCAGCATGCTGGCCACCGAGAACCTGGTCAGCCACTCCCCGGACAAGGACGAAGAGCTGGTCCGGCAGTACATCGCCATCTTCGCCACCGGCATCCTGGCCTCCCGGACGTGACTAGTGTCCCGTGCGGTTAGTTCTCCGCAAGAATTCCGAGGGATTTGGTTCCTGGCACTAACCCCCTTACAGGCTCCCCGTGACGACCGACGTCACCCCCAGGCTCTCCAGCCTCGCTGCCCCCTTCAACGCGGCCTCCCGCGTCGGATAGCTTCCGGCAATAAGCAACTGCGTCGGGAGGGCTATCTCAGCCGGCTCCCGGCTGGCCCGGACACCGCGGGCGGCGAGGCGCTCCTGCTCCTGCAGGGCCCCCTTCTCGTCGCGATACGTCCCGGCATAGAGGCGGTACGCCCGGTTTTCATCCATGAGGATGAAGCAGTCCGACGTAACGCCCTTCAGCCTGGCCAGCTCCCTGCCCGCCGACTTCTGGTCCGGGAACTGGCCGATGAGCAGGCGGATCATCGATACCTTCTGCCTTGGCCCCGGCTTCACCAGCGGTGAGAGGCCGGCGCTTTTGATCTTCCTCCTGGCGTCCGCCATGGACTGTTTTCCCACGAATTCGCCCACCACGAGCGTGTACGGTGCGGCGTCCTTGGCACGGCTCCCGCTCTTCCCCGCCACCTCCCCCTTCGACAGCGCCTTTTCCGTCGCAACAGGAGGGGAGGGGCTCCTCCGGGCGACCGAGGCCGGGAGAGCGGGCTTCACCCCAACGGCGACCGGGGTTCCCGGGTTGGCGTTCGCCGGGGCGGCCCCCGACAGACCCGGGGTGAAGGGGGTTGCCGGCGGGGGTGGGGGCGAAGCGGCAGCGACGGCGGTTCCCGCTGCCTCGGTCACCATTTCCGGGTGCGACGTGTCGACACGGACCCCCTGGTGGTCGAGAAGGCTCCCCATGTCCCGCCAGAGCTTCGCCACGGCATAGGCAAAGGCTTCCGTCGCGTCCTGATGCGCGTTGCGGGCCGTGGTCAGGTCGTTCTCCGCGTTGATGACGTCCTGTACCGAGGTGGCGCCGGCACGGGTATGCTTCTGGTACTCCGCCCGGCGCTGCTCCGCGTACTGGTGCGACCGTTCGGTCGTCTGCAGCTGCAGCCGGGCGGAGATCAGCGCCCGCATGTCCGCCTCCACATCGTTCCTGATCTTCCACTCCAGTGCCCGGATCTGGTTCTGCGCCTGCTCCGTCCGGATCTTGCTCTTCCGGTAATCGTTCGAGGCGGCGGTATTCCCGATCGGGACGCTGAGCTGCACCCCTGCGGACCAGTATCTCCCCTTGCCGTCCCCGATCTGCTGATAGGTACTGCCGACGGCACCGGCGACGCCGCTGAATCCGCCGCTGGCCGTTACCGAAAGGTCGGGGAGCGACTGGTGCCGGGCGACCCGCTCCTGCAGCTCGCTGGTCTTGAGGGCCAGACGGAGCTGCTTCAGGTCCGGCCTGAGCTCCAGCGCCATCTTCACCGCCTGCTCCTCGGTTTCCGGCGGCTCGTCCCGGGCCGGGGGGTCGGTGGGGATGATATGCGTCTTCGCCTCCATGCCGATCAGGTACCGCAGGCTCGCCTCCTGGTCCCTGACGTTCCGTTCGGCATCCACCAGCTCCTTGCGCCGCTGGGACAGGGCATACTCCACGTTGGCCACGTCCAGCCGCTGCTTGGGACCCGGCTTCGCCTTCTTCGTCTCGTCCAGAAGGTTCTGCAGCGTGCCGAGCGCCGCCATCCGCGTTTCCAGGGTCTGGCGCAGAGAATAGAGACGGTTGTACGAGGTGATGACGGCAATGACCGTTTCGGTAACGTACATGCGGAACCGCTCCAGGGAATCCTTCCTCGTAGTGGCGGCCAGGGTGATGTTCAGTTCCGTCGTCTCCTTGCCGGCATTCTTCAGGAGCGGCTGGGAAATGCTGATCCCCGCCGCCGACTGCCAGTTTTTCGTGGGGACGCCGGTCAATTCGGAGTCGGCGTTCGTGTAGCCGGTCTGGGTAGCAACGGCAATGCTTCCCCCTGTGGGGAGATACTGGGTCACGCCGACCGAGGCGTTGGTACTGGTGACGCCGAAGGTCTCTCCCGGGAAGGAGGAGACGGAGCGGCTGGCCGACGTGCTCAGCAGCGGATCATACAGCGCCCGGCTCCGTGCCGCATCGGCGTCGGCCATGGCGGCGTTGAGCGCCTCGTTCCGGACGTCGATGTTCTTGCGGATTGCATTCTCTACGGCGGCCGACCGCGAAAGGCTCATGCCGCCCGGCGGGGTCGCGCAGCGGCCGTTACCGGCGGCAAGGATGGTCACCGCGGGAATGAGGGCCGCGTAGAGCAGAACGCCGCGCCGTACGGCGCGCCTGGCTTGCGAATGATAGTTCATGGGTCAGCCTATTTCGTGCATTTTGGGCCGCAGGTAGCGGCTGCAAATTTCTCGTGAATGGGGGAGATTGGGCAACATCTTCGGTATCGGGAGGGATGGGAGGAGTGCCCTCCCCGAAGGGAGGGCACCGGTTTCAGACAGTTGGGCAGGCAACGATCCGGTCTCGGGACGAAACACGGATGACGCCCATCCTGCCGCTGTGGTTACTGCCCGGCCGCAAGGGCAGTGATCTGGGCGGCGGTGAGGAAGCTGAGCGAGCCCATGCCGCCGGTGTTGGCGCTGATGGCCCCCTGGATGGCGGTGGCTGACCTCCCCTGCTTTGCCGTACCGTGGCACCCGGAACAGTACTGGTTGTACAGGGACCAGGTCTTGGTCGGTACCGGCGTCGGAGTCGGTGCAGGAACCGGCGTCGGCACCGGGGTAGGGGTAGGTGTCGGCACGGGCGTCGGGACCGGTGTCGGGATCGGCGTCGGTACCGGAGTGGGAGTCGGCGTCGGCGTCGGGGTAGGAGCCGGAATCGGGCTCGGAGTCGGTCTCCGGTGGTTA
>CAYSJJ010000101.1:0-9863 GCA_964431365.1 uncultured Geobacter sp.
CCCCGGTCCCGAAGAGCGGCAGGCCGTGGGGCCCGGTCGTCAGGCCACGGTCGACCGCTGCCTGGCAGTGTTCAAAGAGCGTGGCGCGTTCATGGGTCACCTCCGGCGTGGAGAACTGCTCGTGCTGCTCGTCAGTGAGCTGGGGGGCGTTGAGGAAGGGGACCTCTGCCCGCAGGATCTCCAGATCGCCGGTGGTCCGGACGTAGTGACCGACCACGTACGGGAGCCAGAGGAGGTCGTCGGAGATGCGCGAACGGATCCCGGCGCCGGCAGGTTCGTGCCACCAGTGCTGCACATCCCCCTCCCGGAACTGCCGGCTCGCGGCCCGCAGGATCTGCTCCCGTGCCAGTTCCGGCCGGGCATGGAGGAACGCCATGACATCCTGCAACTGATCGCGGAAGCCGAAGGCCCCGCCTGACTGGTAAAAGGCGGAGCGCCCCCAGATCCGGCAGCTCAGGGACTGGTACTGCAGCCAGCGGTTGATCAGGAGGTCGGCGGCCAGTTCGGGGGTGCGTACTTCGATCGTTCCCAGGAGCTCGTCCCACCAGGCCCTGGTCCGGTCGAACGCCTCCTCGAAGGCCCGATCCTGCCGATAGCGGAGCACCAGTTGCCGGGCTTCTGCCACCGAACCGGCCTGACCCAGCATGCAGGTGATGTCGCGCCGTTCGCCCGGCGCCAGTTCCAGGGTGACCCGGAGTGCCGCGCACGGGTCCAGCCCGGCCCCGGTCCGTTGCGACAGCCGGGTCAGCTCCATGGCCAGCGGGTTGGCCAGGGAGCGGTTGCGGCCGATGAAGGCGGTGCGGTCGCCGCCGTAGGAGTCGGTCTCGGGGGAGAGGGCCACGAAGGCGACCCGCCCGCCATACTCGGGGTGGTAGCGGTTGTGCGCCAGGAGGGCCCCTGCTTCGTCGTCCCAGTTGGTCACCACATGCATCCGGGAGGTTTCTCGGTTCTCGGCGAGGGTCAGCTCCACATACCAGGTCAGTGAAAGCCGCCGCTTCCGGGCGGAGGCATTGGTGAGCGTCAGGCGCTGCAGTTTGAGGGGATCCCCGCCGTGCCCGTCCATCGGGACGAAAACGGTCAGCTCCTGCTCGATCCCGTTGCTGTTATGCTCGAACACCGTGTATCCCGCCCCGTGCCGGGCCCGATAGGCGGTCTCCTCGCGGATCGGCCCTGCGGTCGGCGACCAGAAGGTGCCGCTCTCCTCGTCGCGGATGTAGAGCGCCTCCGTTGCCGGGTCCAGCACCGGGTCGTTGGACCAGCCGGTCAGACGATTGCGCTGGCTGTTGCCATACCAGGTGAAGCCGGCGCCGGTTTCGCTGATCAGGGTGCCGAAGGTCGGGTTGGCGATGACGTTTACCCAGGGGGCTGGGGTGTTGGTGTTCGGGCCGAGATAGATGGCGTATTCGCGCCCGTCCCGGGTAAAGCCCCCCAGGCTGTTGAAGTAGTCCAGCTCCATGAAGGGGAGCGGGGTCGACGGTTCCCGTGGGGCGCGTTTCCGGGCCAGCTTTTCCCGCAGCTCGGGAGCCTCCGCCGGTACCCCCAGTTGCTGGGGCAGCGTGCCCCGTGCCGCCACCAGCACGACGCTGGCCGCGGCCTTGAGCAGCGTCAGGTCAGCCTCCGGGATCTGCGCCGCGCTCTTCAGGAAGATTCCGCCGGCCCGATCGGTCGCCAGCGAGAGGGTGTGGGTGTGGATCAGCTGCTCCAGCCGTTCGTAGAGCGGCCGCTCATACCCGCTTGCCTCCTCGTTGAGGATCACCAGATCGGTCGACAGGCCGTGCATCCGCCAGTAGGTGTGGGCCTGGAGCATCTGGCGCACCAGGCCGATGTCCCGCGCCTCGCCGATGGTAATCAGGGCTATGGGGAGGTCGCCCGAAATGGCGTAGGGCCAGAGTCCCGACTGCCCCTTGCGGTTTTCCGCCAGGCGCTCCGCTGGCGGCCGCAGGCGCTGGTTGGGGAAGAGCAGATGGCTCGCCAGTTGCTGGAAGCGGCGCGCCTCGTCGGGCTGGATGCGCAGCACCTGCAGCTGCTGCTGGGCCGCGCGCCAGGCGAAATCCATGGCCCTCTCCGTGGCATGGGGGTCGCGGTACTTGTCCATCAGCAGGAGGACCTGCTCGCGGGTCGTCCCGGCGGCGAGCACCAGGGACAGCCGGATACGCTGGCCCGGCTCCAGGGTAAGGGTCCGCCGCAGGCTCAGGCTCGGATCAAGGACATACCCCTGGCTGTTGCCGAGCTCCTGCACGGCTCCCATGGGGTTGGCCAGGGTCCGGCCACGGCCGATGAACCGCCCCCGGTCGGTTTCGAACTGCCACCCTGTTTCGGATGGGGAGTCGTCCCCGCCCTGCGTCAGGCAATGGGCCACGTACAGCGGCGGTTCGTTCGCGCTGCGCGGTCGCCGGTAGGCGAGGAGCGCCTGCTGCTCGGGGAGCGCCTCGGTCTGGATGAACAGCTTGTTGAAGGCCGGGTGCTGGCGGTCCGCGTTGTGGGGCGCCATGGAGAGTTCGACGTAGCTGGTGAGGTTCAGTTGGCGGACGCGGGTGGAGCCATTGACCAGGGTGATCCGGCGCAGTTCCAGATCGTCTTCCGGCGAGACGACGATCTCGGTTTCCGTCCGGATACCGTTGTCGGCGCGGCGGAACAGGGCCCGGTCAGGGGCGAACTCCACGCCATACCCTTCAACGTTCCCGCCGGTCGGGTGCCAGGTGGTGGACCAGAGACGATCCGGATCGGCCTCGTGGATGTAGCAGAACGTTCCCTGACCATCGCAGGTCAGGTCCGACCGCCAGCGGGTAAGCTCCTGGTCCCCCCACTGGCTGTAGCCTCCGCCGCTGTTGGTGACCATCACCCCGTAGCGGCCGTTGCTGAGCAGGAGGCTCTTGGGCGTGGCGGTATGGGGGGTGGTGAAGGTGCTCCCTGCCGGCGCGACCGGTTCTCCGGCCGGCACGGGCTCGTTCCGACGCGTCGAGATCAGGTGCAGCGGCGGCAGGGTCGGGATCCGCTCCTGAAGCAGCGCCTCGAAGGCCCGCACCCGCGGGTCGCCATGAAAACGGCGCGGAAACGGGTTGCCATGGAGGAAGTTGGTCAATGACAGAAACGCCATCCCCTGGTGATGGGCCATATACGCCTCGACAATCACCCCGTGCTTGAGGGTCTGGCCTCCCGGCTCACGCTGCGGTTGCCGGCTGAAATCCATGGACTCGTAATACCCGTACTCACCCAGCAGCCCCAGCCCGGCCAGCTGTTTCAGGTTCCGCACGGTCTCTTTCGGTGCCACGTTCAGTGCCAGCAGGGTGGCATAGGGAGCGACGACCAGTTGTTCCTCCAGGCCGCGCTTCAAGCCGAGCGCCGGCACGCCGAAGGCCTTGTACTGATAGGTCTTTTGCAGGTCGAGATCGGCAAAGGCGGATTCGGAAATGCCCCACGGCACACGATGGGTGCGGCCGTAGGCGATCTGGACCGCCACCGCTTCGCTGGCCGCCTTGTCCAGGAGCGAGTTGCCGTAGGAGTGCTGGAACAGGAGCGGCATCAGGTATTCGAACATGGTGCCGGTCCAGCTGAGCAGCACCCGCTGCCGGCCGATCGCACCGTAGGGGCGGCTCAGGGAGAACCAGTGCTCCAGCGGGACATCGCCCCGGGCAATGGCGACGAAACTGCCGAGACGCGCCTCGCTGGCCAGGAGATCGTAACTGGAGAGGTCCGGACGATTCGACGAGACGTTGTAGCCGATGGCGAACAGCTTGCGCTTCCTGTCATAGAGAAATCCCATCTCCATCCCGTCCGACAGCTCGCGGATGTTCACGGTCAACCGCTCCGCCATCCCCAGGGTTTCCCCGGCCAGCCACTGCGACGTGGCGAATGCCTCGATGACCCGGTCGAGCCACGGCCCAAGGGGGGTGCCGGCCTGGAGACGATCATCCCGGATCGTCCGGAGTATGGTGATCGAGTCGATCCGGCCATGGGCAAGATCGAAGAGCGATGGCGCCCGGGAGAGGTCCTGACGGATGGCGAGCAGGGTCGTCGGTCCCAACGGGGCAAGCTCCTCCGCGGTTTTCTCCGCCAGGATCTCGATCCAGGTGAGATAGCGGTCGCTCTCCCGGACCCAGGCCGCAACCTGCTGTTCCAGCTCGTCGGCCCACGGCGCACTCCCCGCGGCTGCGACGACAGGGTCGACCTCGGCCTGCGTCCGCCGTTGCAGGGCAAGCTGCTCCACAACGCCGTCCGGCGGCGCGTGCCACTGGGCCAGAAGCCGGTCGAGTGTCTGGCGATTACGGTCGGTACTTCCTATTGTTAACCCACCATAGAGACACGGAGACACAGAGGAAGGCTGAGAGTTCTTTTTGAAACAGCCAAAGAGTTGAACGGGGCGTGCCAAAGGTCCCGATATTTTGCCAGACCCTTTGTCGCGATTCTCTCCGTGTCTCTGTGTCTCTGTGGTAAATGCCCTTTCCTGGTCTGATGACATCGTCTGCTTCAGGATTTCGCCGGTGTCGGCCAGGCCGGTAAATGCCCTGCCCGCCAGGAGGGGGGCGTGCTGCAGCTCGTCGAGCCCCTGCTCCAGTGCCCAGAGGGCGCCCAGCAGGTTGCCGCTGTCGACGGTGGAGACGTAGCGGGGCTCCAGGGGAGCCAGGGTCCGGATATCGTACCAGTTGAGGAGGTGCCCTTCATGGCGTTCCAGACGGCCGATGGTTGCCATGGTGGCGGTCAGTCGTTCGACCACCCCGGTAACGGTCAGGTAGCCGCAGTCATGGGCGCCCAGGGCGCTGGTCATCCAGAGGCCGATGTTGGTCGGGCTGGTGCGCATGGCCAGTTGGTCCTGATGGGCGACCTGATAGTTGTCGGGCGGCAGCCAGGAGCTGTCGGCGCTGATGCATGCCGAAAAATAGCGCCAGGTCCGCCGGGCGACCTGCCTGAGGAAGCGGCGGTCCGTTTCCGGGAGCGGCTCTGTCCGCTGCTCTTCGAGCGGCCGCAGGTTCAGGAGCCAGCCGAGCAGGGGAGAGAGAAGCCAGAGGGCGAGCCAGGGGGCTGCCAGCGGCAGGCTGGCCGGCATGACGCGCCAGATCGCGAAGCCCACGCCGGCGCTGAAGATGCTCCCCAGGGCCAGGGTGGCGACGAAGAGCGGTTGCCGGCGGGAGGCGCTCCAATGGGTAGCCTGGGCGGTCCACTCCAGCAGATCGCGGCGGGAGATCAGGCGCCGGTAGCAGACCCGGGCGACGGCATCCAGGGCCACCGCTGCCTGGTGCGGCAGCAGGGCGGCGTCGGCAATCGCCCGCGACAGGTCGTGCCACAGCTTGGACGGAGAGAAGTACTTCAGTCCCTTGCGGGTGGTGGCCATGGTGAACGGCTGCGCCAGCGGGTGAAAGAGGAGCTGCAGACCGACCACCAGGGCGGCTATTCCGCCGGTTCTCGGGGAGGTGAGCCAGGCGGCCGGCAGCAGCGCCAGGCTCGTGGCGGGCAGCAGGCTGCGGCGCAGGTTGTCGAGGATCTTCCAGCGGTTCAGGAGGGAGAGCGGGTTGGCCCCGCGCCCGCCCGCAGCCTGCGGTACCCACGGGAAGATCCACCCCGCGATCTGCCAGTCCCCCCGTATCCAGCGATGGGCTCGGCTGCTGTAACTCTGGTACCCCTGGGGGAATTCGTCGAAGAGCTCGATATCGCTGGCCAGCCCCACCCGGACGTGCGCCCCTTCGATCAGGTCGTGGCTCAGGATCCACTCCTCGGGGAACCGTCCCGACAGCACGCGGCTGAAGGCGCGGACGTCGTAGATCCCCTTGCCGTGGTACGACCCTTCGCCGCTCAGGTCTTGGTACACGTCGGAGACCGCCTGGGTGTAGGGGTCGATGCCGACGGCATCGCTGAAGAGCCGGCTGAAGGTGGAGGCGCTCGTGCTCGGCAGGGTCGGGCTCACCCGCGGCTGGATGATGGTGTAGCCGGCCATGATGTGCCCGGCCCCGTCGAAGCGGGGCTGGTTCAGGGGGTGCGCCAGGGTCTCGACCATCCTGCGGGCCGTTGCGTGGGGGAGCTGGGTGTCGCTGTCCAGGGTGATGATGAAGCGGATGTCCACCAACTGGTCCGGATCCCCCACGTAGACCAGGCGTTCGGCGTTCTCCGGCCGCGTGCCGTCGATCAGGCGGTTCAGCTCCTCCAGCTTCCCCCGTTTGCGCTCCCAGCCGATGAATTTCTGCTCCGATGCGCTCCAGCTCCGCTCCCGATGGAAGAGGAAGAAACGCTCGCCACCGTGGCGCTCGTTCAGCTCTGTCAGGCAGCTGCTCGCGGTCTGGAGCAGCAGGTTGTCGTCTCCGCGGCAGAGCGTGGCGGCATCGGTGTAGTCCGTGAACAGGCTGAAAAGGAGGTTTGCTTCCTTGTTGGCCAGGTAGCGGATCTCCAGCTTTTCCACTTCGCCCCGTACCGTCTCCAGGTTGGAGAGCATCATCGGCACGACCACCAGGGTGCGGAAGGCATCGGGAATCCCACCCTCCTCGAAATCCATCTTGGGGAGCGGGCGCGGCGGCAGCAGACGCGTGACCAGGTAGTTGACCACCTCGATCGCCAGCTGGCTGACCGGGATCAGCAGGAGCGCCAGCAGTGCGAGACGGATGGGGAGCGGTACCCCGCCCGGCAGGAAGGGGACGGTCAGGGCAAAAAGCAGCGCGGTGAAGCCGCCGATGCCAGAGGCGTAGACCAGGGCGTGGTGGCCATAGACCCATGCCAGCGTACGGTAGCGGCGCGTTTCCCGGCAATCGAGCAGCCTTGCCAGCTCGGCCCGCCCCTCGCCGACCAGCCAGGTGCCGACGTGGCCGGTCCGGATGTCGGCTGTTGCGTCGCGCCGGGCCTGGGTAGCCAGTGTGATGGCACGTTCGGCGACCGCTTCCTCGGTCCGGGAGCTGGCGCGGGAGAGTTCTTCGATCGCCCGCCGACAGCGGTCGCGGGTTGCGAAATCCATCCCGCCGTAGAGCCCGGACGGATCGCGGCGCAGTACCTGCTCCACTCTGCTCAGCCGCTCGAAGAGCTCCCGCCAGTCCAGCAGGGCCAGCTGGCGCAGGCTGGTGAAGGCGCTGCCGCAGGACAACTGTTCCCTGGTCTGCCGGTTCTGCTCCCGGACTGTCAGGTCATTCAGCGGGTTTTTGAGCGTGCGTTCGAGCCAGCTCTGGACCGGCGCCAATGCCGCCGCCTCGTCGTAGAGCAGGCCGACCAGCTGGCTGCCGAAATAGGGGCTCGGACTCGGCTCTGCTTTCGCCAGTTCCGCCAGGATCGCGAAGAGCTGGTTGGAATCGCGGCGATTGGCGGCGATCAGCCGGTTTGCCCAGAAGTCGGCCAGCTGACGCTCGCGGAGGTCAGCCAGGGCGGTGACGGCCAGGCTCTGGATGCTTTCGATCAGCGCGATGCGCAGCATCTGGGGGATCGCCCAGAGCTCGCCGATCGTCAGGGTGCGCACCGATTGGTGGGCCTCGATGAAGGCCAGGATATTCTCCCGGTCCAGGTGCAGTTCGTTGTGGGAGACGAGATCCTTGGCCAGGGCGTAGATGCACGGCAGCCCCCGGTAAGGATCGGAGGCCAGTGCGGGGAGTTGGCGGTAGAAGCGCTGGGGGAGGTTCAGCAGGACATCGCGGGCGTTCCCCTCAAGGATGTACTCGTTGTCCAGGATCCAGTCGGCAGCCGGCGTGGCCTTCTGTTCCAGGCGGCTCGCCGCGGTGAGGTCAGCGCAGACCTGTCGGACCCACTGCCGGGATTTCTTGAGACGCTTGAGCAGTTCGGCGGTATGCCGCGGCCGCAACTCCACCTGCTGCTCCCTGGCATGGCGCTCGGCATGCTCCAGGATCTGCGTCGGGGAAAGTTTCACCTCGGTGCCCCGGGCATCGTGCCGCCGCTCGCGCCGGGGGTGCATGACAAAGAGTGCCGGCGGGATATCGCTGCTTTCCCGCAGCAGAGCCAGGGGACGCTGTAACGATTCGACGGTTGCCTGAAGAATCAGGGCCGATTCCCCGGCCACGAGCCAGCGGCCGTGATCGTGCAGGACCTCCTGTTCGACTCCGTACCTGGAGCGGCGCAGCCAGAGGAGTGCTAGCAGGGTCCCGATTCCGGTGCCGGCAGGGATCAGTGCCAGGGGCGCGGGAATATCCCAGCCGGGAAACGACCCCGCCGGCAGGAGCAGGGCGGCCATCCATGCAATCCCCCCGAAGAGGGAGGCAGCCAGTAGTATGCCGAGGAGACGGCGCCTGAGGAACGGGTCCGTGACCCGGAGATCTCCGTCCGTCCCCTTATGCAGCAGGGCGGTGCGGCTGAAGCCATGTCGCGCTAGTTCACGGAGAGCGGCCCGTGCTTCATCCTGTTTTGCGAAGTAACCGACGAGAATGCCAATGCCCACATCTATCCTTTGCTCACGGTGAACTCTGAGCGTCCGGCCATGGTGAAGGATTTCACGCGACAGGATGGCTGAGAAAGGAACTGTGCGGACTGTTCCAGAGGGGGTGACTGCTGAGGTGGAGGAAGATGACCTGAAACAGAAGGGGGGGATCGAAATGACAGAGAGAAATGATTTCGGGTGAAAGGTCAGTTGTATGACTGTACGCCGTTATCGGTTTTATAGCCAGGTTATTCATCCGGCGAAGGATTAAACAGAAAAGACCCCCGGTTTTGGCCGGGGGTCTTTTTCATCCTACAGAGGATCGGTGCGCTACTTCTTCTTTGCCGCCTTTGCCACCTTCACTTTGGCCGGTTTGGCAGGAGCAGCCTTCTTCTCCGCTATGTTGGCGGCGCGTACGGCTCTGGCCTTGGCAAGATTGTCGGCCAGTCCCCTGTCAAGGGCCGACTTCCTTCTTGCATCGGAGAAGCTCTTGGCAGCCAGGGACTGTTTGCTCGGGATGCCGAACTGCTTCTTGTACTGTCCGGGCTTCAGATCATGAGCTTGTTTCAAATGGCGGGTAAGGGTTTTGAATCCACCCTTGCCGCAGACCATGCAGATAACTTCATTCTTCTTGAACGCTTCCTTGACAGTCAAGGCGGGCTTACCTTCTTCAGCAGCAGGAACTGCCACTTCCTGGCCAGCATCGAGCGCTTTCAGCGCAGCATGGACTTTTTCAAGTTCAAGCAGCAGTTCTTCAGTTGTCAGCTTCGCGGTTGATGCATGTGACGATACTATCTCTGCTGCAAGTTCAATAATTGTTGCCATGTGATTTCCCCCTTTTAAATGAGCATTTAAGAGACCGTTTAACAGGAGATTTGTTATCTGTCAAGGAAGAATATCCATTATTCGCTATCGTATACAGGAGAGGATGCCAATTATCACCGTATGTGTAAAAAAAGGGAGAGGCAGATAGAGCCGGACCGGGATATGTTTGACACTGTCGGCCGCGCCACAATGTCAGATACTGTTCATCCTGAGAGCGGATGTAACTGAAGCTGCAAACTCATGACAAGTCGGCATCAGGTTCAGATATTTTCCAGGTCGTAATTTCTTCAAGTCTGAACAGAATGAGCATCTCTACTGTCAATCAGCATGAGGCTCTGACCAGTCGACGACCGACTGGAGCCCGGCGTGCGCATGATTTCAGCTTGTTGGCCGATGTCATGTGGAGTGCGCGGTCGAATCTTGCGACTAACCTTGAGAATCAGGCTACATACCGTATTATTAGATATTACCAACGCAAAGTTCCGGCCTGCCCATCTCAAGCTTCGCGCTAAAGCAATGGGCGGATGATTTCAACATTGCCGCCAGATACCGGTTGTCTTCTTTCAACCGGTTCGTTGTAACGAGAGGGTGCGAAGATGTGCTGCCCGGAGCCCGAATATTCCGCTCTTCGTTGGAGTCCCTGCCGGGCGTTCATCTCTCTTCTCCTTTTCCTGGTGATCCTGCTGCCGCCATCCGCCCTACC
>CAYSJJ010000102.1:0-1018 GCA_964431365.1 uncultured Geobacter sp.
CAAAGGCTTCGCAATGCCAGCCGATCAGGTTGACCAGGTTCCGGTGCTCCACCATTACCCCTTTGGGGAGACCGGTGGAGCCGGAGGTGTAGATGATGTAGGCCAGGTGCGCCGGGGTGAGACCGCAGAGAGCCGGGTTACTCGCCGGTTCATCGGCCCAGCGCCCGGCATCGGCGTCGAGATCGATGAGGGGAGTCGCACCGGGAACCGCCGAGGCGATGCGGCTCCGTACCGATGCGGCCACCCGGCCATGGGTCAGCACCACCACCGGGAAGCTGTCCTCGAGCATGTAGCTGAGACGATCGGCCGGATACGAAGGATCAAGCGGTACGTAGGCGCCGCCAGCCTTGAGGATCGCCAGCAGCCCCACCACCATCTCCAGGCTCCGCTCGACGCAGATCGCCACCCGGCTGTCCGGTGTGACGCCGCGGCTGCGCAGGAAATGGGCCAGCTTATTTGCACGGCTGTTGAGTTCGAGATAGCTCAGTGCGCGACCGTCAACGAGAACGGCAAGGGCGTCCGGATGCTCGGCCGCCTGCTGCTGGAAGAGCTCGTGGACGCAGCTGTCGCTCGGATAGAGAGCTTCCGTGGCGTTCCACTTCACCACGACCTGATTCCGTTCTGACTCCGGCATGATGGTCAGTGCTGAAATCCGTTCCTCCGGAGAACGGACAACACCCTTGATCAACGTCTTGAAATGCCCAGCCATCCTTGCCATACGCGATGCGTCAAAGAGGTCGGCGTTGTACTTGAAGACCCCTGATATGGACCCGCCTGACTCGACCATTTCCAGCGTAAGATCGAATTGCCCCTCCTGCTGGGGGAGGAGATACGGTTCCAGAAGAAGCCCCCCCCAGTCCCAGCTGCCATGTCCGGTCAGGAGCTCGACTACTTCCTTTGATTGCTGCGGGTTCTGCAGTACGAAGGAAACCTGGAAGATGGGGGACCTGCTGGAATCGCGCTTCAATCGCAGAAGATTCGTCAGGAGTGGGAACGGGTATTCCTTGTGTTCAAAAGC
>CAYSJJ010000102.1:1028-9706 GCA_964431365.1 uncultured Geobacter sp.
AGATCGACAAAGGAAGGTTCGGCCGACAGGTCGGCACGCAGGGCCAGCATGTTCACGAAGTAGCCGACGACTCCCGCTACGTCGGGGTTATCCCTGCCCGAGACGGGAGTTCCCACGATGATGTCGTCCTGGGAGGTATAGCGGTGGAGCAGTGCCTGAAAAGCCGACATGAGGACCACAAACACCGTCATCCCCTGCGTCCGCGCAAGCGCCCTGATCCCGTCCGACAGTTCCGGATCGAGGCTGAACGGATGGGAGACCCCGTTGAACGTCTGCTGCGGAGGCCGGGGATGATCCGTTGGGAGGTCGAGCACGGAGGCCCCGCTCAACTGGCCCGACCAGTATCGCGCGCATCCTTCCGTGTCAGGACCGTGGAGGTATTCCGCCTGTTGTTTCACATGATCGGCATAGCAGTAGGGAATCGGAGCGAGCGAGGCTGGCGTGCCCTGTCGTTCTGCGAGATACAGCTGTCGGAGCTCATCAAGAAGCAGCCACAAGGACCAGCCATCGCCGGCAATATGGTGCAGAGCAAGTTGGAAAATATGAGTCCGTGGCGACGAGGTGAACAAAACGGCTCGAAAGATCGGCCCGTTGGTCAGATCAAACGGTCGTTGGGACGATGCAATGACCTGCTGCCGTAATTGGTCGTCGCTCCACTCCGACGCATCGACCTGTTCGAAGCAGACCTCTTCGAAGCCCAATACTTCCTGCATCGGTACGCCGTCACAGTCGACATAGCGGGTTCGAAGGGATGGATGGCGGGCAATCAGCGACTGGAGGGCTCGACGCAGCACGACGCCGGCAACTTCCGAGGAAATACGGGCCGTAAATACGATATGGTACGCAGAACTCGATGGGGCCATCTGGTGCAGGAACCAAAGGGATTTCTGTCCTTCGGAAAGAGGATAGCGCTCTATCTTTTTCTCCGCCTTCTCCCTTAACAGTGCTTCCAGCAAAGCACGTTTATCCTGACTGTTCATCTGAGCCTGCATGAAGCCTCCATAAATCTCGTTGCTCTAAACTATGACATCATCTGGCGACAGCCATGGACTGCAGCATCGCCTCGACCTCGGCATCGGATAAGTTGTGAAGATTAGCCAGCACCTGACCTGGATCACTGATTTCGGTCCGCCCCATTAACCCCAGACGTGTGGCCTGCTGCTTCATTGAAACCACTGTCGCCGATGCCGTCCGACCTCCGGGATTCCTGTCAAGATGGACCTGCACCGCTGAAGCAAGACCCTGCAACGTCAGCCCCTCCATAACCTCTGCGAGCGAAACTTTGAACCCTGTTTCGCGGTGGATCTTGTTGGTGAGTTCGATCACCATGAGCGAATCCAGTCCCAGCGTGTTGAGCGGCTGCTGAGCCAGGGATTCCCCGACTCCCAGTCCGAGTATTCGAGCAATCTCCGCCTGTAGGAACTCGGTAACGAAGGCGGTCAACTCCGCGCCACGCTTCCCCCTGGCCCCCTCTGCGAAGGAGAGTTCTCCGAGCTGTTCCGTTGACGGATCGAGACGCTGTTGCCATTGGCCAACGACGTCCAGGCTCCCCGACAGGAAGCCGCTTTTGCATGCATGACGCTGAATCTTGCCGCTGGATGTCTTGGGAATGCTGGAGGTCTTGAGGAGCAGCACGGCATGTACCGTGAGTTCATGCTGCGCGGAGACGGTGCGGCGGATGGCCTGGATAACTTCTTCGGCATTCAGGTTCCGCAGTGCGCTTCGCTCCACCTCCTGAGCGATCACCAGCCGTTCTTCTCCCTCGACCTCTATGGAGAATGCGGCTCCGCTTACCGCTTTCAGGGCCGGGTGGCTGGATTCCACGCTCTGCTCGATGTCGGCAGGATAATAATTTCGCCCCCTGATGATGATGAGGTCTTTGCGGCGGCCGGTTACGTAAAGCTCTCCGTCGAGCATGAATCCCAGGTCGCCGGTGCGCAGAAAGGACCCTTGCCCCCCTTCAGCAAGTTGGGCCTTGAAAATCCGTTCCGATTCTTCGGGTCGATTCCAGTACCCCTGGGCGACACTCGGTCCCGAGGTCCAGATCTCGCCCACCTCCCCATCCGGGCACGGTACAAACGCCTGCGGGTCAACGATCAGAACGTGCTGGTCAAACCGCGCAAATCCGCAACCTACCTTCACCTGCGCGGAGGAGGCCTTTCCGGCCGCGTGCCTTGTGCCGTCGTCGTTCAAGCCGGCCGTCTTTGGCAGGGTCTGTCTCCGGCCGCCGGAAATGAGCAGCGTCGTTTCGGCCATGCCATAGCAGGGATAGAACGCCTCTTTCCGGAAACCACAGCTGGCAAAGGCGGTGGCAAAACGATCCAGCGTCTCTGCGCGAATCGGCTCGGCTCCGTTGAAAGCGACCTCCCAGCAGCTCAGGTCCAGGCCGTCCTTTTGCTGCTCGGTTATCCTGTTGATGCAGTGTTCATAGGCAAAGTTGGGACCGCCACTGGTTGTGGCGCGGTACTGCGATATCAGCTGCAGCCACATCAACGGCTTCTGGATGAAGGCAACGGGAGAAAAAAGCACTATCGGAAAACCGACAAACAGAGGTTGCAGGATGTTGCCGATCAGTCCCATATCGTGAAAGAGCGGCAGCCACCCGACCCCCAGCGATCGTGGGGAGGTGCCGAATGCCTCCTGGATCACCGCTTCGTTGTGCAGGATGTTGCCATGGCTGACCATGACCCCCTTCGGGTTCCCGGAAGAGCCGGAAGTGTACTGTATGAACGCCAGCCTCTCCGAATCGGGAAACGTCTCCCTCCACTCCGCTTCCCCATCAACCAGCAGATCGGAAGCAATAATCCTGAGTGAACCTGCCTCCCCGTGTGCCGGCATCCGTCGCTCGATGCCGGGAATTTGCGCGGCCGTGGAAAAGAGCAGACTCGCCTGTACATCTTCGGCCAGGGCGCGCATTCTCTCGGCGTTACGGTTGTCCCGCGGCGGATAGGCGGGAACGGCCACTACCTCGGCGTAGAGACAACCAAAGAAGGCGGAGATGAAGTCAAGTCCGGGAGGATAGAGCAACAGCGCCCGGTCACCGGGCCTGCAGTCGTCTTGAATGCGCACGGCTATGCGACGTGCCAGCCTGTCCAGCTCACCATAGGTCAGTGTTTGCCTGGATTCGCCGGTGTCCGACACGAAGATGAAAGCAGTGTCATCGGGAGAGGATGCAGCTCTGAAGCGAAGAAGCTCCACTAAGGAGGACCAACGACCTGTTCCTGCGGACTTGGTTTTGATGTCATTCATAAAAGATCCTTTTTGGTGCTTTAGCACCGGGTAGAACCCAACCGGATGCCGGAAAAAGGCCCGACGGGCCTTACTGACACCACTTTTTTTGGCAGAGGCAGTTCAGCGTCTCCGTGGTGATCTCCCTGTATATGAGCCGTTTATCTCCACCCTGTAGAGCGACCGCGCCGGCATATCCGGGGAGATGATTCAACCTGGTGACCACCCAGGGCTTTGCAGGGCCCGCTGACAGGGGCAATCTGAACGTGCCGCGTGGCGCCTTGACCATGGGCGACAGGTCGATCTCCCGAAGGCCGCAGGTAATCCCCATTCCCATTCCCTTCAGAACCGCTTCCTTGCACGTCCAGTAGGTGAAGAAATTATCAACGGCGTCAGCGGGATAACGCTTCAGGACCTCTACCTCCCGGGGCGCGAAGTTCTCTTCAGCAATTGAATCGACCTGCAAATCCGCCCTGACCTTCTCGATATCGACACCTACCCGCTGGCACGTGTCGATCCCGCACAACAACCGGTTGCCGGAATGTGAAAGATTGAATTCCAGCGTGGATCCGGCAAGTGACGGTTTCCCGTAAGGGTTGTAGTCGAACCGGATTCGGGAAGGTTTGGTCCCCACGTACCGTCCCAGCAATAGTCGCAAAAGTCCCCGGGCGGCTATGAACTTCCGCCGATCCCTGTCGAAATGGAAGCGCCTGGCCCGCCCCCGTTCCTCTTCCGAAAGTTCAGCCTCCAGGGAGGGGACAGCATCCATAATCTGATCGAATTCAGCCCCCCAGATCGTCACCTGATCCGGTTCAAGCTCGTCAAAGGCGTTGCTGCCGGTTAACCTGTGCATTCGCCACCACCCGTAAACATCTCGGAACGATTGCCGAAAGGTGTCAGTTGATCCGGTTGCTGATTGACAACGACTGTTTGGCCACTGCCGCATCAATCTTTGCTATAAGAAACTTGTCAGCAAAATCCTCGTAATTCTTTTCAGCTTCGTTCAGTTCTATTCTGGATATTTTTCCGTTACTATATCGTTCTTCAGCAAGTTGCTTTTTCATGTCATACAGTTTGAGTCGCTGCTCTGCCATTATTACTTCATTTTGTAACTTATCATTCTCTATGATCATATCTTCATTGCGAGCATCCAACTGCTTGATAGTCTGCATGACGCGCATGCGTGCAATATCTTTTTCTGAATTGGCTAAAGCTATGCGATCTCTAAGGCCGTCAAAGAGAGTAAACGAAACATTTACTCCTACTGTATAGTAGTCAGACTTCAACAGTGTGCTTTTGAAGTAATCACTGTCGCGCCCGACCATCTTGTAATTTGCGAAGAGATCTATTGTCGGAAGGTAGGCAGCTCTTGACTGTCTCACCCGTGCCTCTGCCGCGACTGCCTCAGATTCGGACTTCAACGTCTCCGGTCGATCAGTCGCTTCCACTACATCAACCGTGCTGGTCTCGTCAGGATCGTCAAGCAAGGAGACAGTTCCACCGCCTGTCGGCACTAGATCGGCTTGGTACAATCCCAGGCTCTCTCGGTACTTCGCCAGGCTTCTCGCCTCGTCACGCCGGGCATGATTGACCGCAAGCATGGCTTCCTTAACGGAAACCATCTCGGATTCGACCTCTATCTCGGAGGTAAGTCCCGAAGATCTCTTGGCCTCAGCAATGAGCAGCAGCCTTGTGGCATGCAGATAGGCACGTTCGGCAAGGCGGGATAGCACCTGAGATTTCCGCAACGACCAGTAGGCATTCATTACCTCCAACGAAACCCTCGCCTTGGTGGCAGCTTCCTCGTGCTTCAGTGCGGCCTGCTCGGCGAGCGTCTCTTCAACGGCAGCAGTATCCCGTCCGCCGGAAAAAAGGTTGTAGGTCAGGTCGAGGCCGGCATGTAGTTCATATGCGGGAACAACCTTCTGCACGCTGACGTGAAAATTCTGATCTCCCAGGCGCGCGTCGGCCTCGATACCGGAAAATGTGTCCAGTGAACGGATGTATCTTGAAGTTCCTGATACGGCTATCTGCGGCAAGAAAGATCCTTTCGCCACCTTTGTCCGAAACGCTGCACTGACTCTCTGTTTTGATGCGATGACCAGTTCCAGTCGGTTGTGGAGGGCCACATCGACAGCTTCGTCCAAACGGACCGGAAGATCTTGGCGCCCAGCCGTCTCCCCACTGGCAGGGGAGACCGAACAGACGCCAAGCACCAGGATAACCAGCAGATACTGAAAGGCCTTTTTTTCACTCATAACGCAAAGCTTCAACCGGCTTCAGACTGGCGGCTCGAAACGCAGGGTAATATCCGGAGACAACGCCTACCACTATGGATACGGTCAGAGCGACCATCACGGCCGGCCATGAGGGGGTCAGGGGAAGTCCTGTCACCACGGCAAACAGGTAGCCGGCTACTGCGCCCAGCAAGAGCCCCAGGACGCCTCCCAGCAGACTTATCAACGTTGCTTCAAACAGAAATTGGACAAGGATGTCGCCTCTTGACGCGCCCAACGCCTTTCTGACCCCGATTTCGCGTGTCCTTTCCACCACCGAGGTACTCATTATGTTCATGATCCCCATCCCGCCGACAAACAGGGAGACCGAGGCGGCTATGATGCCGATTACCGAGACCCCCCGGAGGATGTTCTCCGTTGTTTTGATGTACTGGGCCATGGTCTCGGACTTATAGGAAAAGCGCTCCCCGTGTTGGCGCTTCAAGACGTCCTTGACCTGGAAGACCGCTGCGTCGGTGTCCGCCAGGCCCGAGCTCTCGACCTGCAGAAGGCTGATCTCCTTTTTCCCCAGCAGCTGCTGAAGATAGGTATAGGGGAGGAGAATGCGGCCGTTTGCGTTGCTGCCGCCACCTGAACTGATGCTGGCGAGAAAATCGCGATTTTTCTCCCCCAGCACCCCGATTACCATGACGCTGTTCCCGTTTATGCGGATGTTTCTGCCGATCGGATCGGCCTCTTTGGCAAAGAGGTCTTTCTGCACCTCAGGACCGATTACAGCAACAGGCCTGTTCCGAGCGATGTCCCCGTCCCGCAGGAAGCGCCCCCTGACGAGTGAATCGTTGTTGATGCCCAGATAGTCTGGCGACACACCGGATAGTTGGGCACCACTGAACCTGTTTCCATAACGGACCAGAAGCCGAGCACCCTTGGCATTCACCACCGGTGAAATCTTACGGACCGCCCAACTGCGAGCACCTTTCATCGCTTCGTAATCGGCATTGTCGATGCCGGTCCCTTCACGAACGGACCTGCGCGGATCCTTCTCCGCAGGCTCCCGGTAGATCCAGATGGATTTCAGTCCAAAGGTCTCCAGCTCCTTGAAAATGAGATACTTGCCACCCTTGCTCACTGCACCAACCGCCATGACGGCGGCAACACCAACGGTTATCCCCAGGATGCTCAGTATGGTCCGCAGGCGGTTGTCACGCAGGGCCTGAACTGCCTGGAAGCAGATATCCATGGTGGTGCTGAGCGGCATTGTGCCGCCTGGCAGGACCTTATCTCCTTTCATCTTTTTCCAATCTCCCGTCCCGCAACCGCACGATGCGCTCCGCATAGCCGGCGATATCCTCTTCGTGAGTCACCATGACGATGGTCTTGCCCTGGCCATGCAGCATGGTGAACAGCTCCATGATTTCTGCCGATACCACCGAATCAAGACTGCCGGTGGGCTCGTCGGCAATTATGACCGGTGGCTCGTTCACCAGGGCGCGGGCAATGGCAACTCGCTGCTGCTGTCCCCCTGATAATTGTGCGGGAACGTGCTCTGCCCGGTCGGCAAGGTTGACTCGTTCCAACGCCTCGAAGGCCCGCTTCCTGCGCTCCTGTGGAGGAATTCCTGCATAGACGAGGGGCAATTCGACGTTTCGCAGAGCGGAAATTCTGGGGATGAGGTTGAACATCTGGAAAACGAAGCCAAGTTTCGTTCTTCGTATCCGGGAAAGTTCATCATCGACAAGATGGGCAACGGGAAGTTGGTCGAGGTGATACGATCCGTCATTTGGTGTGTCAAGACAGCCGATGATGTTCAACAAGGTCGATTTACCGGATCCTGACGGCCCCATGATGGCGGTAAACTCCCCCGCAGCGATGTGCAGTGAAACACCTTTCAGAATCGGAAGCGTCACCTCACCCAAAAGGTAATGCTTACATATGCTTGATAGCTGGATCATTCTGTTATTCTGGTGACAAGGGTTACACGCTGTCCTTCGTTCAAGCTTTTCCCTTCGGTCAGAATGAACTCGCCATCCCCCCGGACAGGTGACAGTATTTCCACCGAGCTAGCATCTTCAAGACCAGTGACAGCAGGTTCGAGATGCACCTTGCCGTCACGCACGGTCGCTACGTAGCTCTTTCCGTCTTTGTGGATGACCGCGTCAAACGGCACCTTGAAGACGCCCTTCTTTTCGGCGAGTTTTATCTTTACGTCCACCTGCTGTCCCAGGCGCAATGCGGACCTCTTGCTGAAGCTGACGTGGGCCTTGAGGGTGTTTGCGGAACCCTCTTTGCGGACCGCATGTTCGATACGGAGAATCCTTTCCTTCCACGTCAGATTCGGGAGTGCTTCGCACGAGACCTCGACCTCCTGCCCAACCCGCAGCTGACCCGCGTCTGACTCGTCGACGGAGACCTCGATCTCGGTCTGGGATATGTTGGCAAGGGAGAACAGCGCCACACCGGGAACCGCTACGTCGCCGATTTGTACGCTTTTCTTGACGATGACACCCGAAAAAGGGGCAAAAATCTTGAAGCGCTCCAAGAAGAGGGAAGAACTGCGCAGTTCTGCAGCTGCCTTTTTCTCTGCGGCCTGGGCTACCGCATACTGCAGCTCTGCGTCCTGTACAGAATTGAGTGACGCCCCTCCTGCCTCGTAGACATTGCGAAGAGCTTTCAGATTCTTTTCAGCCTGCCCAACTCTGGCATGGGCTTCGGAGAGCGTCGCCTTGTCGCTGTTGATCTTCGTGAAAGACTCCCGGTCATCCAGCAGCACGAGAAGCGCCCCCCTCGATACCGATTGCCCCTCTCCGGCCAGCACCTTCACCACCCTGGAACTTACCGACGAAACGACCTCCGCTTCCTGTCCGCTGACGATCCTGCCCGTAGCACTTATCGAAGAAGTCATCACACCTTTCCCTGGCGTGACGACCTTTACTTCCAGTCCTTTTCCTGATCCGGCTTTGCTGTATGCAATAAACGCCAGAACTGAAACAGCAACTATGATGATCAAACCTTTTAGTATTTTCATTGTAACGTCACGATCCTTACTGATGGTTCAGTCTTAACCGGCGTGCCACACGTCGATGCACTACTGAACGGTAGGGGTTCATTTGGCCGGTTTGCCACCGTAACAGCGTGCTGGAGCCGGACGCACCACCGCCGCCCCTCGCCCCCCCCCCCTGAACAACGTTATTGGATTTAAGCAAAGAATGGGTC
>CAYSJJ010000103.1:0-1781 GCA_964431365.1 uncultured Geobacter sp.
TGGGGATCACCCAACTGGATGTGGGGGCAGAACGGATCCAGAGCATCACCTCTCACTTTTCGCACATATCGGTGTTCGCCTGCACCGCCGAAAAGAACCCCGACTGGATCCTGCGCCTGATGCGTGCCGGTGCGGTCGAGTATCTGCTCAAGCCGGTGGACAAGGCCGACCTGTTCGAGGCGATCCAGAAGATCGGCAAGCTCTGGATGGCCAACAACCGCGGAGAAACGCCGGCCAAAGAGGGGAAGATTGTGTCGGTCTACAACCCTATCGGCGGGATGGGGACCACGACCATCGCGGTCAACCTGGCTGCCGCCATGGCAAAGGACAACAGTAACGTGGCGCTGGTCGACCTCAACCTCTTCAGCGGGGATGTGTCGACCTTTCTCGACGTCAGCCCCCGCTACACGCTGACCAGTGTGACCAGCAACCTCGCCCGGCTCGACGCCAGCTTTCTGATGAGCGTCATGACCCAGCACTCGTCCGGCGTCTATCTCCTCAGCGAGCCGCTTGACGTCGAAGAGACGGTGGCGATCACGCCGGAGCAGATTCAGCGGATGCTGACATTCTTCAAACAGGTCTTTTCATACGTCATCGTCGATACCGGTGGTCAACTCTACGGCACCAACGAGACGGTGTTCAGGAAATCAGAGCTGGTCCTGTTCAACACGGTGCTGAACCTCCCCTCCCTCAAGAATGCCAAGCGTTACCTGTCGGCCATGGACAAGCGCGGTTTGCCCCGGGAGAGGATCAAGATCGTGGTGAACAGGTACCTGCCCAAGGCCGACATACGGATACAGGATGCCGAGAAGGTGCTTGACCGTGAAATCTTTATCACGATTCCGAACGAATACTCCGAGGTGAACAACTCCATCAACAAGGGAACGCCTGTCGTGAGCCTCTACCCCCGTTCGCCCGTGACCAAGGCTGTTTTCAAACTTGCGGAGATGGTCAGTAAATAAACCCAACCGGAGACTGATTATGGCAATGACCGACTTTTTCTCCAAACGCACCGTCGATCTCCATGACCGCAGCACCATGGAAAAAAATATCCTCTTTTTCCAGGAACTGAAGAGCCGCATCCACCGACGGATGATCGAGCGGATCGACCTTGGCAAGATAGATCAGTTCACCAGCGAAGATCTGGCCCGGGAGATCGGTTACATCATCGAAAACCTGATCGTCGAGGAGGGGGTCCCCCTCAACCAGCAGGAAAAGGACCGGATCATCGTCGAGGTGCAGCACGAGACCTTCGGCCTCGGCCCCCTCGAACCTCTGCTGGCAGACCCGGCCATTTCGGACATCCTGGTGAACAACAGCAACAGCGTCTACATAGAGCGACAGGGGAAACTGGAAAAGACCGATATCGTCTTCCGGGACAACAGACACCTGCTGCAGATCATCGAGAGGATCGTTTCCAAGGTCGGGCGCCGTATCGATGAGTCGTCCCCCTACGTTGACGCACGGCTGGTCGACGGCTCCAGGGTCAATGCCATCATCCCCCCCCTGGCCATCGACGGCCCGGTCCTCTCCATCCGCCGCTTCGGCGTCGATCCGCTCAAGATGGAAGACCTCCTGCTGCTGCACTCCATCGACGAGCGGATGAAGATCATTCTGGAGGGGGCGGTAAAGACCAGGCTGAACGTCCTCATCTCCGGCGGTACCGGCACCGGCAAGACCACCATGCTGAACGTCCTCTCCGAGTACATTCCCGTCACCGAGCGGATCGTCACCATCGAGGACTCCGCAGAACTACACCTGAAGCAGGACCACGTCGTGCG
>CAYSJJ010000103.1:1791-9663 GCA_964431365.1 uncultured Geobacter sp.
CGCCCCCCCAACATCGAGGGAAAGGGTGAGGTCACCCAGCGCGACCTCGTGCGCAACGCCCTTCGTATGCGGCCCGACCGGATCATTGTCGGCGAGGTTCGCGGCGGCGAAGCGCTCGACATGCTCCAGGCGATGAATACCGGCCATGACGGCTCCATCTCCACCATTCACGCCAACACGACGCGTGACGCCATGGCCCGCCTGGACACCATGGTCCTGATGGCAGGGATGGACTTGCCGGAACGGGCGATCAGGGAACAGATCGCCTCAGCCATCAACGTCATCATTCAGCTGGTGCGGTTTTCGGACGGCACCCGGAAAGTCGTCAGGATTTCCGAGATTACCGGCATGGAGGGGAGCACCATCGTCATGCAGGATATCTTCGTCTTCGACCAGAAGGGGGTCAAGGACGGCAAGATCATCGGCGAGTTCAGGGCGACCGGCGTTCGCCCGCGATTCGCCGAACGGCTCAAGGTGTCAGGCTTCGAACTGCCGCCCAACATTTTCGACTGAACGGTGAGGTGACAGGTGATCTTCGTCGTAATCGCACTGACATTCATCGCTGTGTTTCTCCTGGTCTCGTCCGTATTCCTCGGGATCACAACGGCACAGGAACTGCCATCAACGGCGCTGAAGAAGCGGCTCCGCCGGATGGCCATGCAGTCGGACGATGGGGCGATCCCGGATGAGCTGAAGAGCGAGATCATCCGCGAGATACCGCCGTTCGAACGGCTCCTGGCACGTCTGCCGGTACTGCGCAACCTGGACCGGAATCTGGATCACGCCGGCCTCAAGATCACGCCGACACAGTTCATGCTCTATACCCTGCTGGCCATGGTCGTGGGATTCGGCCTCGGCTACTTGTTTCTGAAGAACCTTTTGTATGCCTGTGTCGGCCCGCTGATCGTGATTGCGGCGGTTGCCATCATGCTGGATCACCTGAAGAAAAGGCGGGAACTGAAGTTTACCGAACAGTTGCCGGATGTACTGGCGATGCTCTCACGCTCGCTTCGTGCCGGTCACTCCATGAACAGCGCAATCGAGCTGGTGGGAAATGAAGTCGTCGACCCGGCCGGAGAACTTTTCAAGATCGCGTACGAGCAGCAGAAGCTTGGTTTACGCATTATCGATACCCTGTCCAACATGACCCAGAGGATCGAGAGCCTCGACCTCCGCTTCTTCATCACGTCGGTCAGCATCCATGGCGACGTCGGCGGCAACCTGGCAGAGGTACTGGACAAACTGGCTGAAACCATCCGCGAGCGGCTGAAGATCAGGCGCCAGGTGCGGGTCATTACCGCCCAGGGGCGGCTCTCGGGATACGTGCTGGGGGCGCTGCCGATCATCGTCTTCCTGGGGATGAACATAATGATGCCGGGCTATGAAGAACTGTTGTTCAAGGAAAAATTGGGAAACTACATGCTGATAGCCGCGGTCATACTCCAGATAATCGGTTTTCTGGTAATCAGGAAGATCATCAATATCCGGATCTGAGGTGCCATGATGCTGTACATGACGGTTGTTTCGGTGTTTGTCTGCGTGGCCCTGATGGTGGGGGGGACCCTCTACCTTGTCCTGACCAGGCGCAGCGTCATTCAGGAGCGCCTTGAAAAGCTCATGCCCGCGAAGGTTGTCGTGGGTAGCAGGCCGAAGCTGATCAGCGAAGCGACCCCTTTCCAAAAATTCCTTGCCGATTTGGGGGGTAAAGTACCCACCCGGGCCCATGATCGGTTGAAGTACACCAAATTTCTGCTGGCTGCAGGATACCGAAGAGAGAGCCTGCCCATCTTCATCGGGAGCAAGTTTTTCCTCTGCCTGTTGCTGCCGGCCCTTTTCATCCTGTTGTACGCCCTCCCCAAGGGGCTTACCCTGCAGAGCGAGTTCCTCCTCCTGGAGGTCGCCCTGGCGATAATCGGCTATCTGCTCCCCAGTCTCTGGCTGCAGAACAGGGTCAAGAAACGGAAGCTGGAGATCTTCCATACGCTTCCCGATATTCTCGACATGCTTACGGTCTGCGTCGAGGCCGGCATGGGGATCGATGCGGCCCTGGTCAAGGCTACCGACCACCCGCAGTTTCGCGGCAATCCGTTGGCGGAAGAGTTCAGGACCGCAGGCCAGGAAACACGGGCCGGCAAGGTACGAACCGAGGCGCTGCGCGACATGGCTGACCGTACCATGGTGGACGACGTGAGCGCGTTTGTCACCATGTTGATCCAGACCGAACGGTTCGGCACCAGCCTGAGCCAGGCGCTCCGGGTTCACTCCGACAGTCTCCGGACCAAGCGACGACAGATCGCCGAGGAGGCTGCGGCAAAAACCGCCATCAAGATGCTGTTCCCGCTCGTGTTCTTCGTATTCCCGGCGCTGTTCGTCGCCTTGATCGGCCCGGCCGTGTTGTCGTTCAAGCTTCTGTTCAGATAACCAGGGAGGGGGGTGACACCGTGAGCATGAACATTGATTTCAACAGTCTCTTGCTTATCATTCTTGCAGTCGAACTGGCCTTGATTTACACGCGGCTCGGGAACAAATGAGCGAGCATCCGCCCCCGACAGTTCGCTGCCGGGGGCCTGTCCGAGAGCGTGACCGGACAATCTCCGGTTGACATAGTTCTTTGCTGCTGCCGGATTATTCTCCAACCTCGGGAGGGACGTTTACATGAGACATCTGAATCTGCTATTCCCCGTCATACTGCTGCTCTCTTCACTGGCGATAACCGGCTGCGGCGGATCGAGTGCCGGCACGAACAGTTCGACAAGCGATCCTTTTGCGACGGGAGGTGGCGGTGGCGGTACAACAACACCCCCTTCCGGCAGCGGCACGGTCCTGTCGTACAACCTGACTCTCAATACCGTTGGCGCATCGGGAGGCGGGTCAACGGTCGGTCCCGGGAGTACGGTTATTGCGACTGCCGTCCTTATTGATTCAACGGGAAATCCGGTTGCCAACCAGCCGGTAAAGTTCGAAAAGATCGACAGCGCGGCGCCGGTGACCATCACGACACCCATCATCAGCACCGACTCGAACGGCAAGGCCATAAACTTCCTCAAGGCGGACAATCTCCCCAGCACCTCCAGTTCCAGCTATGACATCATCATGAAGGCTTCCACCTCGGTAAACGGGCAGGTGGTCACATCGCTGACCATTTTCAAGGTCGTGCGGAGTGCCGGCAACGTGATCAACTTCATCACGTCCAAATCACCGACCGACCCGGACGGCACCCTGAACAAGGTAGCAGTCACCTTAAAGAATGTGAATCCTGCCATTCAGCCGACTACCGGCATCGTGCAGTTGGTACCGTTCGAGGTTCTCGACAGCAACGGTATCGCCATGCCCCGGCAACAGGTTAGCGTAAGCATTTACAGTGTTATGGGTGGAGCCGGGTGTACCTCATTCATCGACAGCCCCGAGCTTCCTGCCGTTCGCACGGTCACCACGGACGACAACGGCAAGGGCATCTTCAATGCCGTTGTTTCGATGGCAACCCCCCCGATCGGATCGGAAAACAGCTGCGCCATCATCTACCGGGCTACAACAACGCTTACCGGGCTTCCCGATCCACCGGTATTTTCCTACGGTGGATTCATAGCCAACGTAAAGAACGATCTAGCTCTCTAAACATAACCACATCTGCCAGGGGGAACGCATGTACAGGTACATTTTCGTTATAGTGTTAATGTTCACATTTGCTTCGTCATCGGCGTTTGCCGACACCATTGCCAACCGTCTGGGTGTTACGGGCAGGGTCGGCTTCGCCGTGCCGGTGAAGGACGATTTCATCAACGCTACTTCCGAGACCAAGACCGGCTTCGCCGGTGGCGGCGGTCTTATCTACGGCTTCAATGACTACCTGGCAGCCGAGTTCGATGTCACCCATATGCCCAAGCTCGATGTCAACAACGGCGGGGTAAAAACCTTCGAGGCCGCCATAACCGATATCTCGCTCGGCCTTCAGTACCGGATCACACCGCTGAAGAAGGTGGTCCCGTATATCGGCGCCGGTGCCGACTTCATCAAGGGGAGCCTGACACACGTGAATGGCGCTACCTACAGTGTTGACTGGACCTATGGCGGGCATGTGAATGCGGGTCTTGACTGGTTCCTGACCAAAGGTATCGCCCTGACGGCCGATTTCCGGGGCGTGATCGCAACGTCGGGAGAGATCCAGAGTGGCTCCACCAAGGTAAGCGAATACGACCCGTTCTGGGTCCAGGGAATGTTCGGCGCCAGATTCGTCCTTCCTGAGCACTTCTGGAAATAGCGGCATGTGTAGGGGCGAAGCGGTGGTCCGTTTCGCCCCTGCGGAAAGATACGACTTGAATACGATTGCAAAGTTATTACAATGAAGGCCGTTGTTGCGCATTCCGGAAAGGAGTTGGTCGCTCGCGTCAAGGTGGCTGACTCCTTTTTTTTGCGTCTACGGGGACTGCTGGGAGCAAGCTCCCTGCCGCGGGACGAAGGGCTCTGGATCGTCCCCTGCAAGGGTGTCCACACCTTCGGCATGCGGTTCCCCATCGATGTGCTCTTTCTTGACAAGGAGAACCGGGTTGTCCGGTCGATCGTCAATATCCGCCCCAACAGGGTCACACCGGTTTTCCGCGCCGCAGTCTCTGCCCTTGAACTGCCCGCATTCACCATAGATCATCACTGCATTGCCATGGGAGATACCATTGAATTCGAGTAACACCCGTCCGACCGGAATTGTCTCGTACCTTCTTCCTTCGCTGGCCGACGTCCTTTTCATCTGTGTGCTGCTTACCCTCTCATTCATCCCCAACAAGGGGATGCTGAATGACGGCGATACCGGCTACCATGTCCGGGCCGGCGAATTCATTCTTGAGACCTTTTCCCTGCCGCGCCTCGACCCCTACTCGTTCAGAACGCCTACCCTCCCCTGGACCGTCCACGAGTGGCTGTCCGAAGTGGTCATGGCGCTCTGTCATCATGCTGCCGGGCTCGCGGGGGTCGTGGTCTTCTATTCCTTTCTGCTGGCGCTTACCTACTACCTTTTTGTCCGGATGCTCCAGGCACGGGGGATAACCCCGCTGGCAGCAGGGGTGGCAACAGTGGCGGTCATCGGCCCTTCAACGGTCCACTGGCTGGCACGGCCCCATATCTTTTCCCTGCTCATAATCGTCGCCTGGTACTGGATCCTCGACGCCTATGACGAGCGGCGGCGTAATGCCCTCTATCTCCTCCCGCCGTTGATGCTCCTCTGGGTAAACCTCCACGGCGGGTACATAATCGGGTTCGTCCTGCTGGGTGCGTACTTCGCCGGGGCACTGCTGCTCTATGCCGTTGACCGGGAACGGTGGCTAAGAGAAGGGAAGGAGCGGGCACGGGGATACGCCAAGGCCGTTGCGGCAAGCATGGTTGCGGCCCTGATCAATCCGTTCGGCTACAAGATCTTCCTGTTTCCATTCAAGCTGGTGTTCGACAAATACCAGATGGACCATACCAACGAGTTCCTGTCGCCGAATTTCCACGAAAACGGCTTGTTCAAGCTCCTCCTCCTCGGCCTGATCCTGCTGCTGGCCGTTTCGCGCAAGCGACTGACCTTTGTCCAGGTACTGCTGACCCTTCTCTTCACCAACATGGCCCTGTACTCCATGAGGTACATCCCGCTCTTTGCCCTCATTGTGGTGCCGATCATGCTGGGCACCATCGACTGGGAGCTATCGGCACATATTCCAAGTCTGGCGGCTTTTTTCAGAAAGAGAGCCGAGCTGGTTTCTGTCATCAACGAACGGGCGCGCGGGATTTTCTGGCCATCGGCGGCAACGGTGCTGGTGCTGGTGCTCCTCTGGAACGGCACGGTCGTGCACGGTTTCGATCCGAAGAAAAAGGCGGTTGCTGCCGTCGAGTTCATGAAACGGGAACAGATTCCCGGGAGGATGTTCAACAACGACGAGATCGGCGACCTGATCATCTACGGTGCCCACCGACAGTACAAGGTTTTCATCGATGGCCGGCTGGACATGTACGGCACGGAACGGTTGAAGGAATATTTCAAGGTCATCGGGTTCTCGCCGGGCTGGGAGGATGTACTCCGAACCTACGGCATCGGCTGGATCATTTTCGACACGGATTCCACTCTGGTCCGCTTTCTCGACAAGCAACCGGAGTGGAGGCTGATATACTCTGACAAGGTGGCGAGCATTTTCGTGAGAAACAGCCCGGAGTATGCTCCTTTGATCGCGAAATACCCGAACGTTCGGCTGGCGAAGATCGAGCAGGAAAAAAAGTAGCCGTGGGGCAGCCATGACGTCTCTCTCCATAATAATTCCCGCATACAATGAAGAGAAACGCATTGGCCGATCTCTGCGCGACATATCCGCGTACCTCGCGACCCGGGCGCTGCAGTATGAAGTTATTGTCGTGGACGACGGTAGCTCCGACGAAACCGCTGCCGTCGTTGCTGCAGCGGCCGCGGAGAATCCCCGCATCTCCCTCATCAGGAGCGATCGGAACCGTGGCAAGGGGCACGCGCTCCGCATGGGGGTGCTTGCCAGTACCGGAGATCGTGTGTTGGTTTCTGACGCGGACCTTTCCACACCCATAGACGAAGTGGAAACCCTGGCGGCGGCCATGTCGGCCGGGAACTGCGATATCGCCATAGGCTCGCGTGCGCTGGCCCTCAGCAACATCATCAAACGTCAGCCCTGGTGGCGGCAGGGGATGGGGAAGATCTTCAACAGGATCGTGAAATTCATCGTCCTTGACGGATTCGAAGATACCCAGTGCGGTTTCAAACTCTTCAACGGCGATCTTGCGCGTGAGATATTTTCCCGAGCCGTCACCGACCGTTTCGCCTATGACGTGGAGATTCTGCTGCTGGCCAGAAAAAGCGGATGCCGGATTCTCGAGGTGCCGATCCGCTGGATCAACGCCCCTGGCTCCACGGTCAACCCCGTTGTCGACTCGGCGAGGATGGTCCTTGACCTGCTCATAATGCGCTATCGACTGGGATACGGTCACGACAGTACCAGGCAGTCTTAAAGTTATCTCCGTGTCTTCTAGGGAGCGCAGCGAACGGGTGTGAGGAACGGGTCTTACAGTCCACGAAACCATCTTGAATGCAATTGCGGATAAGCGCTCATGGAAACCAGAGTACCCAATAACCCTCAGGAGGAGCGTAGCAGCGACCAGCTGAACGATCCCCCCTCAGGCCTCCGGCCTGGCCGCAGGAGGCAAAGAAGCCTGCGGAAAAGGAGCGCGCGGGATGCGGTATGGTCAGGCATGGCGACCCTGCTGCTGCACGTCCTGATGTTTGCGGTAATGATCTCCCCTGTCCTGCAGTTGCCGATCATAAACGTCTCCAAGAAACTCGACTTCTTCTGGCTGTCGCCTTTTTTCACCCTGGACAGTGGCTTGATGGCCAGGGGGCCGGAAGGAATCGCTCCCCCTCCACTCCCCCTTGACGAATCCGTAGCCGAGGGACCGGGCCCGGATGAGGAAGAGCCCGCAGATATCCCCCCTGCGTCACCTCAGGCCCCCGATAATGGAAGCGCCGCTCCCCTTCCCCCCGAAGACAGCGCCAGCGACGCGGAGATGGTTGTTCCCCGCAAGGTACTCGTCACTGCCCCGCCGCAAGCGGTGGACGACGGGATAAAACCGCCGCCAGCCATGCAGGAGCCGGAAAAGGAGCGCCCCCAGCCCCCATCCGCCGACGACCGTATGGCGCTCCTGCAGGCTGAGCAGGAGCGTTTGGCCAAGGAGGAGGCAGCCCGACAGGCGCGGGAACGGGCCGAACTGGAACGGCAGAACCTTGAAAAGGAGCGCCAGGACAGGCTGGCCAGAGAGACGGCTAAACGGCTCCAACAGGCACGGGAGGAGTTGCGCCGCAAGGAGGAGGCGAAGCGGATCGCCCGCGAG
>CAYSJJ010000104.1:0-1052 GCA_964431365.1 uncultured Geobacter sp.
CGACCTCAGGATCATCTACCAGAACGCCGCCCACAAGGGGCTGATGGGCGAACATACGGGGGAGTACTGCTACGCAGCCTATCAGCACCGTCCAACAGCCTGCGAAGGGTGCCATCTGGTCGACTCCTTCAACGACGGGCTCCCGCATCGACGGGAAACGAGCGCCGCAAACGGGGAGCAGACCCGCCACGTGGAGATCTACTCGGCCCCGGTCAGAAATCACGCGGGACGGATCATCGCCGGCATCGAATCGGTGCGCGACATCTCGGACCGCAAGCGTGCGGAGATGCGCCTCCGGCAGCAGCTGGCCGCCTTCGAGGCGTCCATAGACGGCATCGCCATACTCAACCCCGCCGGCGAGTATATCTACCTGAACAAGGCCCATGCAACCGTCTACGGCTATCCCTCCCAGGACGAACTGATCGGGAAGAGCTGGCACGTCCTCTATACCGAGGATGAGCGCCTCCGGCTGGAATCGCTCATCTACGCGGGACTGGAAACAGAGGGGGGATGGCGCGGCGAGGCCACCGGCCTGAAAAAGGACGGCACCCTCTACCCGCAGGAGATATCCCTCACGGTTACGGACGAGGGGGGGATAATCTGCGTGGTGCGCGACATCTCGGACCGCAGGCGGACCGAGCAGGAGATCAGCCAGCTGAACAGCGACCTGCGCCAGAAGACCCTCGACCTGCAGGCCACGAACCACGAGCTGGAGGCATTCAGCTATTCCCTGTCCCACGACCTGCGTGCCCCGCTCACCGGCATCTATCTGGCGTCCCAGACCGTTGCCGAGATCTACGGCAGCGAGCTGGATGAAACCGGCGCGTCCATGCTCCAAACCATCTGCCAGAGTTGCGAAAGGATGGAAGAGCTGATCGAGTCCATGCTGATGCTCTTCAGGGTCTCCAGCACCGAACTCACCTGCGAAGATGTGGACCTGACCTCCATGGCCAATGAGGTCATGGCCGGCATCCGGCTGCACGATCTGGAGCGGTCGGTGGAGTGGTCTGTGGAGGAGGGGATGACGGTCCAGTCCGACCCTCACCTGGTCC
>CAYSJJ010000104.1:1062-1468 GCA_964431365.1 uncultured Geobacter sp.
GCATCCTCCTAGAAAACCTGCTCGGCAATGCCTGGAAATATTCCGCCCGGAACGAGCATGCCCGCATCGAATTCGGACGACATCAGGGCAACGGGGTCCCCCAGTTCTTCGTGCGCGACAACGGGATCGGTTTCGACATGAAGGCGGCGGGACAGCTCTTCAAGCCGTTCCACCGGCTAGACAATTCAGGCGAATTCCCCGGCACCGGCATCGGCCTCACCACCGCCCACCGGATCGTCGACCGGTACGAGGGGCGGATCTGGGCGGAGGGAGAGGCAGGGGTGGGCGCCACCGTCTACTTCTCTCTTTCGCCGCCTGCGGGGTAGGAAAGGGTGCGTTTCAAAGACGTCCCTGGGTCGGGCACGGGTGGAGGGCCTTATCTTTTCTGCCAGTACATCGGTTCCCG
>CAYSJJ010000104.1:1478-9602 GCA_964431365.1 uncultured Geobacter sp.
TTCGCCGCCGGCGGGGTAGGAAGGAACGTTCGGATAGGCCAACCCGGCCTGTTCCCCCTCGAATCCACTGCCGCAACATCTTGTTACACCTGCCGGCTCTCTTCCCGCACGGCAAGCGGCGGGCTGAAAGCCCCCAACGCACCCACCTCCCGACCCTTGCGGCTCCTGCAGAGAGTACTACTATTTCTGTAGATGCAGGGGAATCTGCTGCAGATTACGCATATGCGTACAACCAACGTCCCGAAAATGCCGCGTCGCATCGGGGCGGCACTCCTGGTGGTCGCCGCCCTTCTCCTGGCCACCTTTGCGCTGCCGGTCCGTACCTGGCGCACCGGTGAACTCCCGGCACCACCGCTTCCGCTCAAGAAAGGCGACTCCCTTGCGGTCCCGGCCGGACGACTCTGGATCGACACCGACGCCGCCTGCGGGGCGGCCGGGCATGCGGATGTGGATGACTGCTTCGCCCTGCTGATCCTGGCCCGCGCCTCCGGTCCCCGTATCGTCGGGATATCGTCGGTCTTTGGCAACGCCCCGGTCGAGGTGACCGACCGGACGACGCGCGCCCTCGTTGCCAGGCTCGGCAGCGGCACAGCCACGCCGCCTCCGGTGTTCCGCGGCTCGGCAGCACCGTTGAGCGCCGACGGCCGGAGAGCGGCCGCGCCGGCACACACGGCACTTCAGGCAGCCCTGAAGGAGCAGCCGCTGACCATCGTCGCCCTTGGCCCGCTGACGAACATCGCCGCCAGCCTCGAAGGCCATCCGGAACTTCAGGCGCGCGTCTCGGCCATAGTGGCGGTCATGGGACACCGCCCCGGTCATCTCTTTCATCCCGCCGAAGGCAAGGGGAGCGGCGGCATGCTGTTCGGGCACGGGCCGGTCTTCACCGACTTCAATTACGCCCAGGACCGGGTCGCGGCCCTCTCCGTCATTCGCATGGGGCTGCCGGTCACCCTGATCCCGTACGACGCCGCCCGCGGGACGCGCCTCACCGCCGCCGACCTGGACCGCATGGCCGCGGCCGGCGGCGCGGCAGGATGGGTGGCGCTCCGCTCCCGGCCGTGGCTCGACTACTGGCAGGACAGGATCGGCTTGAACGGCTTCTACCCCTTCGACCTCCTCGCCGCCGCCTACGTCACCGAGCCCGGCTACTTCCACTGCGCCACGGCAGGCTACTGGATTGCTCCGGACCCGATGTTCAGCTGGATTCCGGCGGCGGATTCCCTGCTCGTCGGCGTGGGCCGGGAACGGCCGAAGGATGTACGGGCCGCGGGGACGGCGGTCTACTGCCCGCAGATCGGGCCGGGACTCCATGACTGGGCGATGGAGCGCCTTACTGCGCAGCCATGACGTGGGGAGGTTCAGGATGATCCGTGCCACCGCTTCCCAGCAGATCGACGCACCGTATGACCGCGTACTCTCGCTCTACGCCGATCCGGAAAACTGGCCGCAGATCTTCCCCGCGATCCGCGCGGTCCGGATACTGAGCAGGTCAGCAAGCGAAAAGGTTGTCGAAGTGGATCACATCCATGAGGGGAAGGTGGTCAACCGGATGCAGAGGGTTTCCGCCACCCGGATCGACCTGGAGGAGTTCAAGCGGCGCTACGATGCCACGTTCATCAACCGGTTCGACCCCGACCCGGCCGGGACGCTCTACACGCTGACCGCCTTGGTGCGCCTGAAGGGACTCTACCGGCTCGCGGCCCCCTTCGTGAAGCCGCTGGTGCTCGCCCGGATGCGCCGGTATGTGCTGCTGCCGATGAAGGCGGCCGCCGAGGCAGGCAGGCCTCCCCCGTCATGAGGCGAAGACGCAGGGAACCACGTGAGTTTTGTGGATGTCCCGGCTTTTTGGGCAGGGTTTCTGCTTTGCATGTTTAAGAGGAATTTAGTACTCTGACAACTCACAAGGAGGGACGTTGAGTCCGACGGTATTCAGGCAGAGCGGCTTTCGGTTCTATTTCTTCTCCCGTGAGGAGCCACGGATGCATATCCATGTCCATGGCCAGTCCGGAGAGGCGAAATTCTGGATCGAGCCGCAGATCGAGCTGGCGCAGAACTTCGGGTTGTCGGATACGGAGTTGAATCTTGTCCGAAAGCTGATCGAGGAGCACGAGGATGACGTACGTACTGGACCCGGCACTTCGGCGGTTGAGGTCACCAACGTGTCCCAACACGGCCTCTGGCTGCTCGTTCACGATCAGGAGGTGTTCCTGTCGTTCGAGCAGTTCCCCTGGTTTCGGGAGGCAGCGATAGGACAGGTGGTCCATGTGGAGCTCCCCTCGGCGCAGCACCTGTACTGGCCCGAGCTGGATGTGGATCTTGAGCTGGAGAGCGTCCTGCATCCCGAGCGATATCCCCTGGTAAGCAAGGTACATGAGGAGGGGGCGGAGTATGCTCCGCTGGACTCGGATCGTGAGAGGATCGACGACGCCGTGCTCGCCCTGCTCCAGTTGACGCTGCATGACGGGGACCGGGCCTGGAAGGGATTCGACTTCGAGGTGATGGACCGGCTCTTCGCGCATGGGTACATCCTCGACCCGCATGATGGAAGCAAGTCGGTCGTTCTTACGCAAAAGGGACTTGCACGGTCAAAGGAGCTGTTTCAGGAGTTGTTTGGTAGTAAGTGAAGCCCCCTCTTGACGACACAACGGAGATCCAACGCAGCACAAGGAGGTTTCATGATCAGACCGGCAACAGTTCTTCTCGCCCTGCTCGCCCTCTCTTCCCTGGCCGGCTGCACGGCCGACAACCTGCGACAGGGCGTCTACGAAGGGCTCAGGACCCGGAACGATCTGCAGAGCTCCCCGCCGGAGCGGATCGGCAAGCCGGAGTCGCCGGATTACCAGACATACGACCGGATGAGAAGAGAGCAGAACCGTTAACGGGCGAGAAGAAACCGGGGCGGCCGGTGCCAGGCAAGGGGAAGCCGCGGCCCCTGCTGCAGATAGCCGAATCGAACCAATAGAACAACAGAGAGTGAGGAGATCATGTCAACACCACTTGTCGTTCTGGCATGCATTCTGGCGCTGTTTGCGGTGGTCCTGATAGCTCTCATGATGACCAAGGGTGACCGGCAGCAGCACAAAGGCCGGCAGCATAGCCAGGTCAAAAAGGGGAAAGGGGCGCACAAGAAAAGGAATACCTGAGCCCACACTCCCACGTTTGTACCATTGCACTCCCGACCTTTCAGCCCCCTATCACTTCGACACGCTGTACGTCAGGCTGACCCTTCCAGCGTCCAACGGCCTGGCTCCGAGGAGCGCCAACGCATGCCGCTCGTTGACGTCTTTGAAGAGCGCCTTTCCTCCCCCCAGGACGAGGGGATTTACCACAAGCCGCAGTTCGTCGATCAGGTCGTGATTCATCAGGCTGGAGACCAGGGTGGCGCCGCCGACGGCAAACATGTCCCTGCCATCCTGCCGCTTCAGGTTTCGAATCTCTTCAACGTCACGCACAATGCGCGTGGTCTTCCAGTTAACGGTATCCAGTGTCCTGGACAGTACGATGTGAGGCGTCTTGTCGGCAAAGTGGGCATAGTCGATTTCGTTCTTCGTTGCCACCTTGCCGGTAGACAACACCGACCCGGGGTTGGCCAGGATGGAAAGCCAGTACTGCTCGTACCCCGGATACATGCCGCGGCCCAGAATACAGGTGTCGATCTGGGCGAACAGGCCGTCATACGGGTTATCCCACGACTCGATCCAGTCCACCTCTCCGTTTGGACCGGCGATGAATCCATCCACCGACATGGTCAGTGCAGCGATGATCCTTCTCATGACGTTCTCCTTTCAAACACCGCCGGAGCGGCCATCTCCCGTAGGCAGACGGCCGCTCCGGCGGCACGAAGCTAATTCCAGTTGTCAATCTTCAGGTCACGGGGTGCGGGCCTCCCTTTGCCCGTCTCCAGATACTCCCGAAGGCTCAAGAGGAACGTGGCCCACTTCATGCTGCAATGGGCCATGGACTCGACCGCCTCGCGCCAGTTCCGGTGGCCAAAGAGGACGATGGTCTGGTTGTCCTGCTCTGAGAGCTGGAAGGTTATGTCGGTTCCGACCCATTCGGCCGGCCCCTCCAGGCAGCGCCAGCGCACCGCTTTCGGAGCATCGAGCTCCTGCACCTCCATGACCATCGTGCCCAAGAGTTCACCGGTCACCGACCGGAAGCGGAATTCGATCTTTCCTCCGATCCGGTCATCACCCTGAACCTCCTCGGTCCACCACCGGGCCAGACCTGCTATGGATGTCAACGCGTCATACACGTCAGTCGCGGGGGACTTGATCCCAATACGATGAATGATGTCGACCATAACGATCACCTCCTGGTGTCTGCTTATACCAACATGGTACATCGTCACTTGCAAATTGCAAGCGACACCGTTAGTATGAGGCATATGAAGAAACAACAGAACGAGCTTCGATCACACTGCCCGGTTAACTACGCCCTGGAGGCGGTCGGCGACCGCTGGGCGCTGCTGATCCTGCGCGATATCGTCTTTCGCGGGAAGCGGACCTACGGCGAGTTCCTCAAATCGGAGGAGGGTTTTGCGACAAACATTCTGGCTTCGCGCTTGAACCGACTTATGGAGGCAGGGATTCTTCAGCGAGAGGGGCATGAAACCGATGGGAGGAAAGACGTCTATTCCCTCACCGAAAAGGGTCTGGACCTGATTCCGCTGCTGTTTGAGATGGTATTGTGGAGCGCCACCTACGACGGTGACTCGGAGGCCAAACGCATCATGCGTCTGGTCGAGCTGATCAGGAAAGACAATCGCGCGATCAGCCGGGAAGTCATGGAGCGTGTGAAGCGGGGCGAAGCGATCGTGGCTGCATACCTGTCGTGACTCTCCCCCTCCCCCTTGACAGGGGACGGCAAACTGTGGCAGGTATCCCTACAGCCCGATGGCGCGACGCCTGGCCACGGCATCGGGTAACGTCGAGGAGATCCCAGCCATGCACCGCTACTTCAACTTTGCCGCCAACCGGACCAGCTACCGCCAGGAGATCGTGGCCGGGATCGCCACCTTCCTCACCATGGCCTACATCATCGTCGTGAACCCGGCGATCCTGGAGGCCGCCGGCATCCCCAAGGGGCCGTCCATCACCGCCACCATCATCTCCGCCGCCTTCGGCACCCTGGTGATGGGTCTGTACGCCAAACGCCCCTTCGCCATCGCCCCGTACATGGGGGAGAACGCCTTCATCGCCTTCACGGTGGTCAAGGGGATGGGATATTCGTGGCAGACCGCCCTGGGCGCCATCTTCCTCTCCGGCGTGCTCTTCACGCTGCTCACGGTGTTCAGGGTGCGGAGCTGGCTGGCCAACGCCATCCCCCGCTCCCTCAAGTACAGCTTCGCCGTGGGGATCGGCCTCTTCCTCACCTTCATCGGCCTGAACGAGACCGGCCTGGTCGCCCTCGGCGTTCAGGGCGCCCCGGTCTGCCTCGGCAAGGTGACCAGCCCGGCCACGCTCCTGGCGGTGGTCGGCTTCCTCACCATTGCCTGGCTGCTGGTGAAGAGGGTCCACGGCGCCCTGATCATCGGCATCCTGGTCACCACCCTCCTCTCTTTTGCCGCCGGCGTCGCGCCGCTCCCCCGGGAACTGGTGAGCCTCCCCCCCAGCCCGGCGCCGATCCTGGGGCAGCTTGACATCGTCGGCGCCCTCTCCCCCAAGGCGCTGCCGGTGGTGCTGATCGTCTTCGTCATGGCCTTCGTCGACACCGTCGGCACCCTGATCGGCCTCTCGGCCCGGGCCGGGCTGCTGGATGACGACGGCAACCTGCCGGAGATCGAGAAGCCGATGCTGGCCGATGCCCTGGCCAACCTGGTGGCGCCGCTGGTCGGCACCACGACCACCGGCGCCTACATCGAATCGGCCGCGGGCATCGAGGAAGGCGGCCGCACCGGCTTCACCGCCCTGGTGACGGCAGGCCTGTTCCTGCTCGCCCTCTTCCTGGCCCCCCTCTTCACCGCCATCCCGCCCCACGCCTACGGCCCGGCCCTGATCGCCATCGGCATCCTGATGCTCAGCCCGGTCACGAAGCTCGACTTCGATGACTACACCGAACTGATCCCGGCCTTCCTCACCATCGTCCTGATCAGCTTCACCTACAACATCGGCGTCGGCCTCACCGCCGGGCTGCTGGTCTATCCGCTCCTGAAGCTGATCACCGGCCGGGTCAGCGAAGTCCCCCGCCCCCTGTGGCTCCTCGCCGCCATGTCGCTGCTCTTCTACCTCGTGTACCCCTACAAATAGGCGCACGAGGGGAATGGGGCCAAAGGGGGGAACGTGCTCCTCAGGGACCTGCGCCGGTGATCGCCGTTCCCTCCGGAATCGGACCGAACTCCTTGCCGTCCATCCAGGCCCGGCCGATCTCCTCCCCCATGCCCCAGTAGGTGTTGTCCGGCAAGGTGACGAAGAAGAGCCCCATGGCCCCGAAGTCGGGGCGGGTGCCGCTCATCCGGTCCGCCAGCGCGTAGACCTCGACCACTTCACCGATGAAGAGGGAGTTGGTAGGGTACTCCACCTCCTTGGTCAGGCGGCAGGCGAAGTTCAGCTGGCACTCTCTGATCAGCGGTGCCGCACGCAGGTCGCCGTAGAACACATCGAACAGGTCGGACTTGTCCACCTCCTTGCCGGAAACCAGACCGCAGTAATCGGTCTTGAGCAGCAGTTCACGCGACGGGAAGCAGAGGCTGAACTCCCCGTTTTCCTGGATCCCCCGGTGGGTGTGGTGCCCTTTGTTGACGCCGACCGCCAGCAGCGGCGGTTCGTAATTGGCGCGGCAGATCCACGCCTCTGTCATGAAATTCACCTTTCCTTCCACCAGCGTACCGAGCAGGGCTACCGGCATGGGAAAAAAGGCCTGTGGGTTGATCCTGACCTGGGACATTGCTCCTCCTTGGTTCCGTTGATACGTTGTCGGCAGCGGCATTGCCAGGGCCGGGCGGTTCTCCGACGGCACGGTCCCCTGTCGCAAGCGAATAGTATACAACCAGGTTGACGAGGTTCAATGAGCAGATGACGACTGCCTGATGGCTGGGAAAAGGTGTCGTTCTTAACCGTGCGGGGCAGTGGAGGATTTCGGTGACAAAAAGAGTTGAGGGGCGTTCTTTTGTGGGAGCCGGACCTTTCGCTAATCGACCACTGCCCTGGAATGTGATTCCAGATCTTTGATCTGCTTCTTCAACTCCGCCATTCTCAGCTCCCGGCCGACAAAGATACGATTCATCTTTTCCAGCTCGGTATTCTTCGTGACCAGTTCGGCTGTCCGTTCCGTCACCCGCTGCTCCAGTTCCTCATTCAGCGTGCGAAGCTCCTCTTCCATGCTTTTCTGCGCGCTGATGTCCGTCAAGACCACCCCCACCCCCCGCGTGCCTGACAGGTCGACGCTGCAGCAGGAAAACAGCACAGGTATCCGGTTGCCCTGGTCCGTTATCAGCGTGATCTCATCCTTGTCAAGATCATCGGTACACCTTCCCAGACAGGAAGCGAGACGCGGGAGATCGGCAGGGAGCACGTACGAGCTGAATGTGGAGCCGAAGAGCTTTTCCAGTGGTACGTGCAGCATGGTCGCCAGGTGCCTGTTGCAGTACAAGATGGTGCCGTCGGTGGCCATGGTGGCGGCCCCCTCGGTCATCGTCTCCACCAGGACCCGGTAGGAATGATCCGCCCCCTTCAGGGTGAAGATCTGCTCCCCCTCCGGCGCGAAGACCACAATGGCGTCCACCGCGCCGCTCTGGATGGCCTGCAGGGTCTCTTCGGCCTCTTCGAGGCGAAACCGGAGCTCCCTGTTCTCGGCCACGAGCTCTTCACGGGACCTGTTGTCGATTGCCATGGGAGTAACCCTTGTGTCTCCTGCCGCGGTTATGGGTTCTTCGTCCGCAGATCGAGGCCGAGGAGAATTCGCTCGGTCTGCGACATGTCGCCGACGAATTTACGCAGCGGCAACGGGAGTTCCTTGACCAGGGTGGGAGCGGCGACGATCTGCCCCTCCCTGGCGAAGATCGGTTGCTGATAGATGTCGATTATTTCCAGTTCAAAACGCCCTTGCAGGTGCTCCGCGCAGAGTTTTTCCACGTTCTCGACCGCTCGCCGGGAATTGGGTGTCAAACCGGCAACATACAGACGG
>CAYSJJ010000105.1:0-9058 GCA_964431365.1 uncultured Geobacter sp.
GTCGCACCCGCAGCAAGCTTCGAGGGAGGCGTAGCAGCGCTACGCCGCACCGAGGGGCTTGCGAGGACGGCGGCGAGATGGCTGTTTTTCAGCAACCGCTCGGAGACGAAATGGCACAACCGTGGAAGACCATAGAGAGTATCACGACGAATGACGGTGTCCTGGAGCTGCGGCAGCGGGGCGAGCGGGATTTCCTGATCACGGTGGGGGGGCTGGTCCTCATGAACAGTTCCGCCCACCGTTCCGAGGTGGCCCTCGGTGCCCGGGCCTGTGCACCTCTGGCGAACCATCCGGTTCCGCGGGTGCTGGTGGCAGGCCTTGGCATGGGATACACCCTCCGGGCGGTCCTCGATGCCCTCCCGGCCACGGCCCGGGTCGTGGTGGGGGAGTTGAACCCGGTGGTCGTGGAGTGGTGCCGCGGCCCCCTTGCTCAACTCACCGCGGGCGCCGCCGACGATCCGCGGGTGACCGTGACGATCGCCGACGTCGCCGCAATCATCCGGGACGCGGCTGCCAGCGGGGAGCGCTTCGATGCCGTGGTGCTCGATCTCTACACCGGCCCCCACGCCGGTTCCCATAAGCGTGACGATCCTCTTTACGGCAGCCGGGCCATCGAGCAGACCAGGGCCGCCCTCAGCCCCGGCGGGATATTTGCCGTCTGGGGCGAGAACTACGATGCCGGCTTTGTGGATCGTCTGCGCAGCGCCGGGTTCACGGTGGAGAGCGACCGGCCGGGCCGGGGAGGGCTGCGTCACGTGATCTATGTTGCGGCGTTGCCGGCTTCCGGGGGGAGCACGCCCCGTGGCGGGCGTCGTGACACCGGCAGGGGAACCCCCCGTGGTTGAGATCAGGGAGACGGATATCAGGGTGGAGTTCTACCGGGCTTCCGGTCCCGGCGGTCAGCACCGGAACACCACCGACTCGGCGGTGCGGATCCGCCATCTCCCCACCGGCATCGTGGCACAGGCGAGCGAGAGCAGGTCCCAGGCCCAGAACCGGGAGGTAGCCATGGAGCGGCTCCGGGCGGCGCTGGAGAAGCGGGAGCGGAAGGTGAAGAAGCGGGTTGCCACCAAGGTGCCGAGGAGTGCGCGTGAAAAGAGGTTGACCGAGAAGAAGATGCTTTCGGAGCGGAAAAAGCTGCGGAGGGTGACGGAGTAGGCATTGACTCATGGCGCGATGGGGCGACGGTGGTTCCGTTGGGCAGGGGGACCCGGTTCCGCTCACGCCACGCGATTTGGCCGCGGTGGACCTTCCACCGTTTTGCTACCCTCGGACATCGGAGCCGGTTAGTTGCCTGCCGGCCGCGTGAATCGCGCAGCATTCGCTCCACCGGATCCCCCTGCCCAACGTATGGTGCATTATTCCAGTGCACGGAGAGACGATGCAGTCGACGTCCAGCCTTACCATAACCTGGCAGAAGCCCGACATCGGCGAGGAAGAGTGGGAGTTTCACAAACACCCCGCCAAGCAGGAGTATTACCGGCGTCACGGAATCTGCTGGGAGCTGCTCGTGGCGGCCTTTGAGGGGGGGCGGCTGGAGCAGTATCCCCGGTCGGACCGGATTCTCGGGATGCCGGTCCTCCTCTCCTACGACACCTACGACGACTATGCCAACTATTTGGCCAAGGCGAAGCGGGGCTACCGTCTGAACTACAACCGGATGGAGGAGGCGCTGCAGCGCAGCGGCAGGCTGACCCTGCCTGCGCCCATCGTCCTGGCCAGCCGCGGCGAGGCGCTCCTCTTCTCCGGTTACCGGCGTCTCTGCCTTGCCTGGAACTACGGCATGGTGCCGTATGTCTGGCTGGTGGAGTTGGATACATTGGAAGCCGGCAGTTGAAGGTATCCAAAGAGAGCGACTTTCCCCGAAGCGTCGTGCTCTAGGTGAAATGGAGCGTTAAACAGCCGGAGTGTCTGAGCCCGCAGGGCGAGTTTTCCGGCTGTAGCGAAATGAGCCGTAGAGCCACAACTGAAGGGGAATCGGAGCGAACGTGGGTACCTTCAACTGCCGAATCTATGATGGACGGGACGACGGATGGTGATGGCGAAGCGGGCGACATATTTCGGTCTGAAGGAGAAGCATTGGGCCGTTGTCTCGGACATTCTGAAATACGTCGGCCCCGGCCTGCTGGTGACCGTGGGGTTCATCGACCCGGGAAACTGGGCCGCGAACGTGGCAGCCGGTTCGCTCTACGGCTATCGCCTCCTCTGGATGGTGAGCCTCTCCACCCTGATGCTCATCCTCCTCCAGCACAACGCCGCCCACCTGGGGATCGTCACCGGCACCTGCCTTGCCGAGGCGGCGACCAAGCATCTCCCCCCCTGGCTCTCCCGCACGGCGCTGGCCTCGGCCTGCCTGGCAGCGGCCGCCACGGCCATGGCCGAGCTCCTGGGCGGGGCCATCGCCCTGCAGATGCTCTTCGGCCTCCCCATCGGCGTCGGCACCATTCTCCTGCTCTGCCTCGTGGTCTGGCTCCTGTTCGGCACGGTCTACCGGAAGCTGGAGCGCGCCATTATCGGGTTCGTCTCCCTCATCGGCCTTTCGTTCATCTTCGAGCTCTGGCTGGTCCACCTCGACTGGGGCGCCGCCACCGGCGGGTGGGTGACGCCGGCATTCCCCCCCGGGGCCATGCCGATCATCATGAGCGTGCTGGGGGCGGTGGTCATGCCCCACAACCTCTTTCTCCACTCCGAGGTCATCCAGAGCCGCCAATGGAACCGGGAGGAGGAGGCGGTGATCGTCCACCAGCTCAAGTTCGAGTTCATGGATACCCTCTTCTCCATGGGGGTGGGGTGGGCCATCAACAGCGCCATGATCCTGATGGCTGCCGCCACCTTCCACGCCAACCGGCTGCAGGTCACCGAACTCGCCCAGGCCGAGAGCATGCTCCGGCCGCTCCTGGGGAGCGCCGCTGCCGTCGTCTTCGCCTGTGCGCTCCTCCTGGCCGGGGTTGCCTCGTCCATCACCGCCGGCATGGCTGGCGGCAGCATATTTGCCGGCATGTTCGGCGAACCGTTCAACAGCAAAGACCTCCACACCCGGGTCGGGATACTCTTGAGCCTCGTCGTCGGGGCCGGTGCGGTTTTTCTCGTGAAGAACCCCTTGCAGGGACTCATCCTGTCGCAGATATTCCTGAGTCTCCAGCTTCCCTGGACCATCTTCCTCCAGATCTCCCTCACCTCGTCTCGCCGGGTCATGGGGAGTCACGCCAATACCCCCTTCGGCAGCGTGATGCTCTGGAGCGTGGCGGCAATCGTGACGGTTCTCAATGTCATGCTGCTGATGGATTGGCTTGGCTGAAATGCCATGGTCTTCTTAATCATCCGCGATAGACTGTTACCAGAGGGTATCCAAGATGCGTAGGATTGTGTATGTTGTCGCAGTGGTGATGTTTTTTGCGCTTTCCCCAGCGGGTCGGGCCGACAGCGGCATCAAGGAGACCGGCAGGGAAGTGGGGCAGGGGTTCAGGAAGATCGGCAAGGAGACCGGTCAGGCCTTCAAGAAGGGTGGCAAGGAGGTGGGCCAGGCCTTCAAGGAGGGTGGTAAAGAGGTCGGCCAGGGGTTCAAGAAGATGGGAAAAGAGACCGGCCAGGCAGCGAAGAAAGAGAGCCGGTCGGCAGGCGAATGGTTCAGAGAGACCGGCAAAAAGACCGGTGAGGCATTCAGGCAGATGGGGCAGGATATCCGGAGATTTTTTACAGGAAGGTGACAACAACGCATGGGCAAGCAACTGTATGTAACGAACATCTCATTTCAGGCAACCGAAGAGGATATCCACAAGCTCTTCTCCGTGGCGGGTACGGTGCGGACGATCAAGCTTTTGACCGATCCCGTGAGCGGCAAGTTCAAGGGGTGCGGTTTCGTGGAAATGGCGACCCTTGATGAGGCCAAAGAGGCGATCAACTGCTGCGACGATGCCCTGCTGATCGACCGGACCCTGACGGTAGTGGAGGCAAGACCGCCAAAGCCAAAGGTCTTCCAACCCTACGTCAAAGGGGGCCCGAAGCAGGGGGGCGACCGTCGTTCCGGCAAGGGCCGGAAATAGCCGGTCCGGCGCAGGAAGGGGCTGCTCCTCAGCCGAGCTTGACCCCCTTGATCGCTTCGTCCCCATCGGTACGGGCTTGCACGAGACAGCGTTGCGCCTGCTCCAGCAGGATCGGGGCCGTCATCCCTTCCTTGTCCTTGCTGGCGGTGAAGCCGGCCACGCCGAAGATGCCGCTCACCTTGATCTCGATGCCGTTGTGTATGACCGGCGTCGAGGCGATCCTGATCCGGAGCCGTTTGGCAAGGATTACCGCACCTGCCGCATCGGTCTCGGGCAGCACCACCACGAACTCGTCTTCCCCATAACGCGCCAGCCAGTCGACCTCCTTTCGCACCGATTCGGCAATGCAGCCGGCGCAGCTCTTCAATACCAGGTCGCGGACGAAATAGCCGTGGGTTGCTGTTACCTCCTTGGACCGGTTGATGCTGACCAGGATCAGGGAGAGGGAACGTTCGTAGCGATAGGCCCGCTTGATCTCGATGGGGAGCCGCTCGTCCATGAACCGGCGGTTGAAGATGCCGGTGAGCGGGTCGACCAGGGAGAGGTTCTTTACCTCGTCAAGGGCGCTTTTCAGGGATGTTTCCAGCTCTAGGATCCGCCGGGCGGTCTTCAGTCGCGTGACCAGTTCGGCCTGGTGGGCCGGCTTGATCAGGTACTCGTCGGCACCGGCATCCAGTCCGGAAATGATGTCGTTCTTGGAGTTCTGTGAGGTGAGGAGGATGAGGTAGGTGTAGCGGCCCGAGGCGTCGCTCCGGATGGCCCGGCAGAGCTCCAGGCCGTCCATTTCCGGCATGACCCAGTCGGTCAGGACGATCGGGTAGTAGCCGGAGCGGAATATCTCCAGTGCCTGCCGGCCGTTCTCCGCCGTGACCACCTGGTAGCCGGCCGACTTCAGATTCGCTTCCAGCATCGTCCGAAGCAGCAGGTTGTCATCGACGACCAGGATCGGAAACTCGAACTGCGTCTGGTGAGAATTGTCTGGCATGGCGTGTCCCTCTGCATGCTATTTCGACAAGGGGCTCTGTTTCTTTAGGTGTCGCGTTTTGCCGGCTTGCCGATTTGGCGAATTTGGAACCCCTGTTTTGCTCTCCGGTATACCAAGCGTTCCTAATGTAGGAAAATTCCTGATGTTTATCTTTCCTTTTCGCTTGACTTGCTCCCCTCCCTGTACTAATTTTCCCGGTTAACCATCAGGCGCTCCGAACGTGCAGATGTTCGGGGCACCTAAGCCTCCCTCACAATTCCACCTCCCCTCAGGTAAGGAAAAGGAGCCCGCATGCTGGACGAGCTGATTTTGGAAGGTCTTACCTTCGATGATGTGCTGTTGCTTCCCGCCCACTCCCAGATTTTACCCCGTGATGTCGATCTGACCACCTGTCTCACCAAAAACATCACCTTGAATATCCCGCTGGTCAGCGCGGCCATGGATACGGTCACCGAGGCCCGTGCCGCCATCTCCATGGCGCGGGAGGGGGGGCTCGGCTTCATTCACAAGAACCTTTCCATCGTCGACCAGGCCCTTGAAGTGGACAAGGTCAAGAAGAGCGAGTCGGGCATGATCGTCGATCCGATCACCATGCGCCCCAACCAGAAGATCCGCGAGGCGCTGGACATGATGGCCAAGTACCGGATCTCCGGGGTGCCGATCACCAAGGCCGACGGCAAGCTGGTGGGGATCCTGACCAACCGGGACCTTCGCTTCGAGACCGATCTCGATATTCCCATCTCCGCCCGGATGACCAAGCGTAACCTGGTAACCGTGCCGGTCGGGACCACCCTGGAGGAGGCCAAGGAGCACCTGAAGCATACCCGGGTGGAGAAGCTCCTGGTGGTGGATGACGAGCGGAACCTGAAAGGGCTGATTACCATCAAGGATATCGAGAAGGTCCGCAAATACCCCAACGCCTGCAAGGATTCCCTGGGCCGCCTTCGGGTCGGCGCCGCCGTGGGGCCGACACCGGAGATGGAGGCGCGGATCGATGCACTGCAGAAGGCCGGCGTGGACGTGATCGTCGTCGACACCGCCCACGGCCATTCCCAGGGGGTCATCGACGCCGTGCGTCGTGCCAAGTTCACCTTCCCGGGGCTGGAGATCGTGGCCGGCAACGTGGCCACGGCCGAAGCGGCCGAAGCGCTCATCAAGGCCGGGGCCGACGCCATCAAGGTCGGGATCGGACCGGGCTCCATCTGCACCACCCGCGTTGTTGCCGGCATCGGCGTACCCCAGGTCACGGCCATCAGCAACTGTTCGCGGGTGGCAAAGAAGTACGGCATCCCCATCATCGGCGATGGCGGGATCAAGTTCTCCGGCGACCTGACCAAGGCGATCTCCGCCGGCGCCGACGTGGTCATGATCGGATCGCTCTTTGCCGGTACCGAGGAGTCACCCGGCGATACGGTTCTTTACCAGGGGCGGACCTACAAGAGCTACCGCGGCATGGGCTCCATCGGCGCCATGAAGGAAGGGAGCAAGGACCGTTACTTCCAGGCCGACGTGGAGAGCGAGCAGAAACTGGTTCCCGAGGGGATCGAAGGGATGGTGCCGCTGCGCGGCGCTCTCTCCACCAACATCCATCAGCTTATCGGCGGGCTCAGGGCAGGCATGGGGTACACCGGCTGTCCGACCATCACGGAACTGCAGCAAAAAGGACGTTTCATCAAGATCACCGGCGCGGGGCTGAAGGAGTCCCACGTGCACGACGTAACGATCACCAAGGAAGCGCCGAACTACCGTATCGGGAATTGATCCGGTTCCAACGTCGGGACACGATCGGGCGGAGGCCTGTTTGCTGGCGATTTCGAAGAATAGGGCGTTGGTAGTGAAATGCCTGATGACCCTCACGGTTATCATCGTTGCCTATCTCCGACAGCCCGAGATGCTTATTGAACCCCGGTTATGGGCCGAAGAAGGGACCAACTACTTCGCCTTCGCCTTCAGCCACAACTGGCTGATAAACCTGGTGTCGCCCCAGTTCGGCTACAACACGCTCTACAACAGCATCGCCACCTCCCTGGCGGCGGCGGTCCCGCTGGAATATGCTCCATCCGTCACCACCTATCTGGCGTTTCTGGTGCAGGTGTCCGTGTCGTCTGCTGTCATCTGGTGGGATATTCCGCTACTCGATTCTCTCTTCAAGAGATTCGTCATGGCGATTTTTATCCAGATCCTTGCCTACGCGAGGATCTGGGTCACCACCATCGGCGTCCAATACTGGCTCTGCATCCTGTCGTTCCTCATTCTCCTGTACAATCACCAGACCGTCAGCAGGAGGATGTCTCTCCTCCAGAACTCTCTCCTGGTACTGAACGGGCTGACAGGCATCCTGTCGTGCATGCTGATACCTGCCTTCGCCTTGAAGTATATCAAGACCGGATCCCGGCGGGTAATGACCCATACTGCCCTATTGGTCGGCTGTCTGGCGGTGCAGGGAGCCGTCTTCGGCTATGCCTTCATGACCAACGATGCGGGGCTGAAGCTCAGGTTTGGCGACTGCACCCTGACCTATATGCTGAGCAAGCTGGTCACGTTTCAGTTCTCCGTCCCCTTTTTCGGGCTGCAGCTATTCGACGCCCCATCGGTAGTGAACATGGAGGCTGGGTTACGCAATGCGCTGGCCTCCATGACCGGCCCATCGATTTTTTCCTATCAGTTCGACCTGCTGCAGATGGGCTCGGGGCTGCTGATAATCTGCTTCTTCGTGCTCCTGTCGTTCAGGAAATGCAGACAGCTCGATACGCAGCTGATCGTGATTTCGATGCTGATGGTGACCATCGTCTCTACGTATTTTTCCGTAAACAGGTCTGGCGGGCCCCGCTACACCTTTGCGCCGAGCATCATGGTCATGATGCTGGTAGTCGCTGCAGTAAACGACAAGACTCTCCCCAGAATTCTGAGCTATCTCGCGACGATTCTCGTGATGCTGTCGCTGACCGTTTCCTTCATGCAGTACCGGGGCGTGATGACGGGGTTTGCCTATGATCCGTCATGGCCGAAATGGCGGGACGAGCTCAGCATCTGGAAGGGAAATCATACCTATCCGATCAAAATCTGGCCCCCGCCTTGGCAGATGACCCTATCCGAAAAATAGCCGTACCGTTTATCGATACGTTCTGACCAGCAAAGGAAAAACATGTCCAGCGACATCCACAACGAAAAGATCCTGATCCTCGACTTCGGCTCCCAGTATACCCAACTCATCGCCCGGCGGGTTCGCGAGGCGCACGTCTACTGCGAACTGCACCCCTTCGACCTGGACCTGGCGGCCATACGTGCCTTTGCCCCCAGCGGGATCATCCTTTCCGGGGGGCCCAAATCGGTCTACGAAGCAGGGGCACCGGCAGTAACCGAGGAGCTGTTCGAGCTGGGGGTCCCTGTTCTTGGGATCTGTTACGGCATGCAGTTGATGAGCCGCCATTTCGGCGGCGAAGTGGTTCCTGCAGGCAAGCGGGAGTTCGGCCATGCCGACCTGCACGCCGCTGGCAAGCCCGGCCCGCTCTTCGACGGTTTCTTTGTCGAGGGGAAGAGTCCGGTCTGGATGAGCCACGGCGACCACGTTGCCCGGGTCCCGGCCGGGTTCGAGGTGGTGGCCGAGACGGCCAACGCCCCGGTCTGCGCCATCCAGGATGTGGCCCGCCGCCTCTACGGGGTGCAGTTCCACCCCGAGGTCAACCACACCCCGCGGGGCGAGCTCCTCATCGATACCTTTGTCCGGAAGATCTGCGGCTGTACCGGTACGTGGACCCCGGGCCATATCATCGAGGACGCCGTGGCGCGCATCCGGCGCCAGGTCGGTGCGGATCAGGTCATCCTCGGCCTCTCCGGAGGGGTCGATTCCTCGGTGGCCGCCGCCCTCATCCATCGCGCCATCGGCGACCAGCTCACCTGCGTCTTCGTTGACAACGGCCTCCTGCGCCTCGGCGAGGGTGATCAGGTGATGGCCACCTTTGCCGAGAACCTGGGGGTGAAGGTGATCCGAGTCGACGCCGAAGCCCGCTTCCTCTCGGCACTGGCCGGG
>CAYSJJ010000106.1:0-9047 GCA_964431365.1 uncultured Geobacter sp.
AGCAATTTATTGTATGCCGTTCTATATCGTCAAAAGTTCGCTCGGCCGGTACTGGTCGCCGACGAACAGCCTCGGGGCGCAGACGTTCTGGCCCGCAAGGAGCATGGCGGCTGCGTCCTCCGCCAGTCGCGGATCGTTGTTGACCTCCGACAGGTGGGCGAGAAAGACCCCTTCGAGCCCTTCGTGCAGCAGTTCCGCGAGAAGCTGGCTCGATTCGTTGTTGGAGATATGGCCGTGACGGGATCTGATCCGCTGCTTCAGGTGCCAGGGGTAGGGGCCGTTCTGGAGCATTTCTTCGTCGTGGTTCGATTCGATGATCAACGCCCGGCATCCTTTGAGCTTTTCCATGATGAGCCGCGTCACGATGCCGAAGTCGGTGGCAAAGCCGAAACGCCCCTCACCGCTTTCGATGGTGAACCCGACCGGGTCGCAGGCGTCGTGGGTGGTCGGAAACGGTTCTATCATCAGGTCCCGGAAGGCAAAGGAGTATCCGGATTCGAACTCCACGGCAGCTGTCTTGCGGAACGTGCTTTCGGCCGCCTTGTGGGTCGGATAGCTGACCAGGACGGGAATCTTGAGCTTGCGCGCCAGGGTACCTGCCCCCTTGATATGGTCGGTATGGTCATGGCTGACAAGGATGGCATGCAGGTCGCTGCCGTTCACACCGATCAGGGCGAGCCTGCGGATGATCTCAACGGACGACAGGCCGGCGTCGATGAGCAGTCGCGTTTCGCCGCACTGCACAAAGGCCGCATTCCCCTTGCTGCCGCTGGCTAGCAGGCAGATCTGCACTCGATTTCTCCTGGAATGCCGCAGAATTGCCACGATACCGACGCGTGCGGAGATGACGTGGCGAAGGAGCGATGGGTGGCCGTAGGCAGAACATCTCCTTATACCCTAGTTCGAGGTCCGGTTCAAGGGGGAGAATTATCTGAAAATGCTCATGTAATCTAGATTGCTCTGTTCGACGGTCGGATTGACGGGGAGGATGATGTTAAACGTGGAGCCGGGGAATTCCTCCGGATTGTGGCCTGGTGACTCCACCCAGATATCGCCGCCGTGCATCTGGACGATCCCTTTGGCGATGGCGAGGCCGAGACCGGCTCCCTTGGCCTTGAAGGCAATCTTCCCGGAGCTGTGCTCTTCGATATTCCCTGCCTCGTAAAACTTTTCGAAGATCCGCACCTGGTCGTCACGATCGATGCCGATACCGGTGTCACTGACGGTTATCTGTACATATAGGTGGTGATTCCGGCCGGGATCGACGGCAAGGGGGGGCTGGTCCGGGGCGGGCTGGATGCCGCGGAGCAGGTATTTGGCAGACGTGGAGACCGATATGGTGCCGCCGTCCGGGGTAAACTTTATGGCGTTCCCCAGCACGTTGGAGAGGAGCTGCATGAGCCGTATCCGGTCCCCCTTGATACCGGGGATGGTTGAGTCGAGCTGGACCTGGATCTTCTGGTGGCGCATGGAGAAGAAAAAACTGAGCTCGTTTACCGCCGAATCCACCAGGGAATTGATGTCCAGTTCCTCGAACTTCAGGCGGACCCGCTGTTCGTCGATCATGGAGATATCCACCAGATCCTTGACTATGCTGTCCAGCCGCAGGGACGCGTTTGAGATGTTCTGCACCATTTCCAGGACCGTCTTGTCCAGCCGGTCGGCCATGTCGGTGGTGATCAGCTCCGCATACCCCATGATGACGGTCAGGGGGGTCTTCAGTTCGTGGGAGGCGAGACCCAGGAAGGAGTCCTTCATCCGGTTGAGCCGGGCCAGGTCGGCGGCGCTCTTGCTCAGGTTGCTGAGGATGTCCCGTTCCTTGGTGATGTCCCGGAAGAGCGCCTGGATGATCCTCTCGTTCCCCTGCTGGATGCTGATGATGGAAACCTTGGCCAGGACGATGTTCCCTTCCTTGTTGACCAGCTGTAGTTCATCGGAGGCGTGGGCACCGGTCTGGGTCGACGCGAACAGGCGGTGGACCTTGGGGACGTTCTCCACATTGAGCAGGAGCAGGAGCTTGGTGACATGGAGTCCTACGAGTTCGGCGGCACTGTAGCCGAACACCTCCTCGGCCATCTTGTTGACGATCCGGACGGTTTCGTCGGCCCCGAGGACGACGATGGCGTCGCTGGCGTCCTGCAAAAGGGACTTGTAGAGCTCTTCCGAACGCTCCAGTTCGAGGCTCATCTCTTCCAACTGGTTGAAGGATGTCTGGAGCTGGCCGTGGGTATCGGTGAGTTCCTGGTAGTGACTTTTCAGCTCCAGGTCCCGCTCTTTGAGCGATGCGGCCATGGTGTTGATGGATTTGGCCAGTTCGTTGAACTCGAAGACCGGTACTTCCTGAATCTTGGTGTCCAGCGCCCCCTGGGAGATCTTTTGCACGCCGGCCAGGAGCTTGGTGATCGGCTGCATGACACTCCGGCGGATGAAGAGGGCCACCAGAGAAAACACCAGCAGCAGGAAGAGCGCCAGGATGAACATGGACCGCACCACCATCCGGGTGACCTTGTCGGATATGGCCCGCTCTTCGAACCCGATATGGACCAGGCCGGCGACCTTGCCGTCCGGGGTCTTGATGGGCGTGACCGTGTCGTAGTACCTGGTGCCGTTGCCGATCAGGTGGACCCGCTCGTTGAACTGGATGGAGAGCGATTTGATAATGGTGGAGAATTTCAGGTTACGATACTTCTGGTCATTAATGTAGAGGGGGATGCCGTCGGGGTCGGTTATGGCGCAGTAGGTGATTTCCGGGTTGTTGGATACCAGTTCCTGGCACTTGGCGGGAAGGCCTTCGATGGCCAGCAGGTCGACGCCGAGTCCGAGAACCTTTTCCACTGACCCTTTCAAGGCTGCGCCAAGGCTCTGGGAGCGAAGGATCAGGGCGTTCTCGTAATCCGTGCGAAAGCCGATGATATCCATTCCCGTATTGGCCAGAATGGTCAGGGAAAGGACCAGGAACGAGAAGATAAGAATGCGTTTTTCAAGAGAGTTTTTCATGCGTGAGCAAAGAGTACATTAGAACCATAAGCCTGAATTGATGAATACTACCACAGAATTGAGTCTTGGATATTAATTTTTCACAACGGTCTGGCATTATGCCCGTTCAGTCCGGTGTCTGATTATTACTCGTTAACAAAAGTTATTGACTGCAAAACGTGCACATGGTTTATTATGCGGCACCTATCTGTTGTGCTGCTTGACAGCGTATACATCATTACACTTTTTGAGGAGGCGGAGCATGGCAATCAGGGTTGCGATCAACGGTTTCGGCAGGATCGGGCGAATGGTGTTCAGGGCGGCCCTGAAGGAGAAGGGGATCGAGATCGTGGCAATTAACGATCTCACCGATGCCGTGACCCTTGCCCATCTCCTTAAATACGACTCCGTACATGGTACGTTCAATGCCAAGGTCGAGGCCAAGGGGAGCGACTTGGTGGTGAACGGGAAGGCCATCAGAATCTACGCGGAGAAGGATCCGGAAGCGCTGCCGTGGAAGAAGGAGAAGGTTGACGTCGTTCTCGAGTCCACCGGCCGGTTTACGGCCCGCGACAAGGCAGAGCTTCACCTCAAGGCGGGCGCCAAAAAGGTTATCATCTCGGCCCCGGCCACCGGCGAGGACATCACCATCGTCATGGGGGTCAACAGCAATCTGTACGACGCGAAGAAACATAACATCATCTCCAACGCCTCCTGTACCACCAACTGTCTGGCGCCGGTAGCAAAGGTGCTCCACGAGTCCTTCGGCATCGAGAAGGGGCTCGTGACCACGGTCCACTCCTATACCAACGACCAGAACATCCTCGATCTCCCCCACAAGGACCTGCGCCGGGCCCGGGCTGCGGCCATGTCCATGATCCCCACCACCACCGGCGCGGCCAAGGCGGTCGCACTCGTCCTTCCCGAGCTGAAAGGGAAAATGGACGGCATGGCGATCCGGGTGCCGACCCCGAACGTCTCCGTGGTCGACCTGGTGGCAACCCTCAAGAAGAAGACCGACGCGGAAAAGGTCAATGCCGCGCTGAAGAAGGCCGCCAAGGGTTCTCTCAAGGGGATTCTCGGGTTCGAGGAGGCGCCGCTGGTATCCATCGACTTCAATGGCTGTCCGCTGTCGTCCATCGTCGATGCCGGCAGCACCAAGGTGCTCGACGGGAACATGGTCAAGGTCCTCTCCTGGTACGACAATGAATGCGGCTTTTCTCAGCGGGTCGTGGACCTGCTGAAGCTGATCGCTTCCAAATAGGCGATTGACGCCGGACCGGGGAGACGGGAAACTGTCTCCCCATTATTTTGTCCGAGCGGGGATACCGTTTACTTAACACATAAGGAGTAGAGTCATGCCGATCCGCTACATCGACCAGCTGAAAGATCTGAAGGGGAAGAAGGTTTTCATCAGGGTAGACTTCAACGTCCCGCAGGACGACAAGGGGAATATCACCGAGGATACCCGCATCGCCGGGGCCGTACCGACCATCAAGTACGCGATCGAGCAGGGGGCGAAGGTGATCCTGGCCTCCCATCTGGGGCGCCCCAAGGGGGAGAAGAAGGGAAAATACACCATGGCCCCCGCCTCCAAGCGACTCTCGCAACTGCTCGGCAAGAAGGTGACCCAGGCTCCGGACTGTTTCGGCCCCGAGGTTGACAAGCTGATCGATGCCATGAAGCCGGGGGACGTGGTGATGCTGGAAAACGTCCGTTTTTATCCCGGCGAAGAGAAGAACGACGCCGATTTTGCCCGGCAACTGGCCAACGGCTGCGAGATCTACGTGAACGACGCCTTTGCCGTTTCCCACCGGGCCCATGCCTCGGTGGAGGCGATCACCAAGCTCGTGCCGACCATCGCCGCCGGCTTTCTGATGAAGAACGAGATGACGTTCTTCGACAAGGCGATGAGCAACCCGGTCCGGCCGCTGGTGGCTATCCTGGGCGGGGCAAAGGTCTCCGGCAAGCTGGAGGTGCTGGAGACGCTGGTGAACAAGGTGGATAAGATCGTCATCGGCGGCGGTATGGCCTTCACCTTCCTGAAGGCCATGGGGTACTCCGTGGGCAAGTCGCTGGTGGAGGACGAACTGATCCCGACGGCCAAGAAGATCATGGACAAGGCGAAAAAGCGCGGTGTCACGTTCTATCTCCCGGTGGACTGCATCGTGGCCAACGCCTTCGAGGCAACGGCCACCAACTTCATCACCACGGTCCAGGAGATCCCCGAGGGGTGGATGGCCCTGGATATCGGCCCGGCCTCTGCCACGCTCTTCAGCGAAACGTTGCGGGATGCCAAGACGGTCATCTGGAACGGGCCGATGGGGGTCTTCGAGATGGACGCCTTTGCCCGCGGTACCTTTGCCGTTGCCGAGGCGGTGGGGAACTGCTTCGCCACCACCGTCATCGGCGGCGGGGATACCGATGCGGCCGTGAACAAGGCCGGCGTGGCCAGCAAGGTCAGCTACATCTCCACCGGCGGCGGCGCCTTCCTGGAGCTCCTGGAAGGGAAGATCCTGCCGGGGGTCAAGGCGCTGGACGTAAAGGTCAAGTAGTCAGGAAACCAATTGTTTCTCCTCCGGAGTTTCCGGATGGAAACTACATAAAGGAGACTCCATGAGAACACCGATCATTGCCGGCAACTGGAAGCTGTTCAAGACGTCGTCAGAGGCGTTGGAGCTCGTCAAGGGGCTCGTCCCCCTGGTGAAGGATACGAAGGGGGTCGAAGTGGTGGTGGCGCCGGTATTCACGGTCCTTTCCCGGGTACACGACGCCCTGGCCGGCTCCGTTGTCAGGCTCTCCGCCCAGGACTGTTACTGGGAAGAGGAGGGGGCGTTCACCGGCGAGGTTTCCCCGAAGATGCTTGTGGATGCCGGTTGCAGCCACGTCATCATCGGGCATTCGGAGCGGCGCCAGTATTTCGGCGAGACGGACGCCACCGTCAACAGGAAGATCAAGGCGGCCATCGCAGCCGGACTCACGGTACTCTTCTGTATCGGCGAAACCCTGGCGGAGCGGGAGTCAGGCACAACCTTCGACGTGCTGAAGCGGCAGGTGACGGGTGGGCTGGAAGGGGTTCCCGCGGCGGACCTGGCCAAGCTGGTCATCGCCTACGAACCGGTCTGGGCCATCGGTACCGGCAAGACCGCCAGCGACGAGCAGGCCCAGGAGGCCCACGCATTCATCAGGCAGGAAGTGACGGCCCTCTACGGTCCGGTTGCGGCTGCTGCCATGAGAATTCTGTACGGCGGGAGCGTCAAGCCGGAGAACATCAAGGGGCTCATCGGCCAGCCTGACATCGATGGCGCCCTCGTGGGGGGAGCAAGCCTGAAGGCCGACTCCTTTGCCGCCATAGTCAACGGCGCGGTGTAAATAATCACGTTGCCAACAGCTGGTGAATGTGGTAAATATCCCCTTTCTTGAAAAAGTCTGGAAAGGATCGGAAGCATGATCTATCTTTTAATCTTTCTGCATATTTTTGTAAGCATCATCCTGATCGCCGTAGTCCTGATGCAGTCGGGAAAAGGGGCGGAGATGGGGGCCTCGTTCGGTGCCGGCGGCAGCCAGTCGGTATTCGGTGCCGGCGGCGGCAGCACGTTCATGAGCAAGCTGACCACCGGTGCGGCCATCATCTTCATGCTTACCTCGTTGGTCCTGGCCTATCAGTCCGGCAAGTCAGGCAGTTCCTCCATCATGTCGTCGGTGCCTAAGGCTGCCCCCCAGAAGTCCGCCGCACCTGCTCAGCAGCCGGCACAGACCAAGCCCGCGGCTCCGGCCCCGGCTGGTCAGCCGATGCAGGCACCGGCACCGGCAGCGCCGGCACAAAAATAGGGAAATTTTTGTTGACACCGGCCGGGCCAGATGGTATTTAAACGGTCCCTGTTGAAGAGCTTGGCAGGTACGTAGCAACAAGGTTCAGACATAAACGCTCGATTGAGTGTTTCAAGCATGCGGTGGTGGCGGAATTGGTAGACGCACCAGCTTGAGGGGCTGGCGGGAGCAATCTCGTGATGGTTCGAGTCCATTCCACCGCACCAATAAAAGAAAGGCCGGGTTTTTCCCGGCCTTTCTTGCGTTCATGGTCTGAATTTTTGGAAAGTTCGTCGGGCAAAGCCTTATAAGGAACAGGCCTATATTGACACGTTGCAGCGATTGATTATTCTAAGGCAAAGATCAATACCGAAACCGTTAAGCAGGACATCACGTTACCCCTTTCTACTCAAGACGACGGTAGAAGGCATCTTCAGACCTTTTTGCCTGTACTCCACCATTTGCTCCACCGTAAGACGTTGGTAACACTTCGGCACATTCCGACTATTGGTTTCTGGCAAGGCAACCCAGTATTCCTGCGGCAAGAATCCCTGCTCCCGTTCATACTGTTCCAGTGCACGGAAAAAATAAGGTTCGCTGTCCGGCGTGACGATGGTGTTGCCGTATACTCCCAGGAGGTTGATGATATACTTCGGTTGGGCTTTCCGAATCTCCTCCATTGCCTGTTTCTGGTTCTCCAGGACCCCACTGTAACTTGCAGCAAGGGGATTGAAGAAGATGTATCGAGTCGCATTCTTCCTCCGTGCAAAGAATGCAATCTGGGGCTCGGTACCGGCCACCAAAATTGTGTCCCCCGCCTTCGTCTTACTCCGAATGTCCTCTCCGAGGTCGTTTGAAAAAACAAATGGTGTCGGTCCATAAAGCCGCACAGATGCGGTCTCCGGAGTCGGTGCAAAAAGAATGTTGCTGTTAGCTGCAATAGGGACCACGATCGTAACTGCTGCAACAGACGAATATCCCAGGTACCGAGAGAATCTGAGTCGTGCCTTCCCAATTGCCTCGAAATACCAAGCAAGCCCGATGCCTGCAAGCATAGCCACTGCCGGCAGTATCTGCATGAAATAGTGCGGGCGGAAATAGCCGCCGATACATACTCCAGCGAACGATAGAATTAGAAGCCCCGCGACAAACGTGAACAACCGCGGTCGTTTTGTTAGACGTACAAGCCCTGCCACGAGTGCCAACCAAAAAAAACAATCCCCAGAAAGAATCGTCCCCAAATTAGACCGCAGCCGCGCCAACATTAACTTCGGAGAGTCGATCTCAGTCGATGAATACGCGAAATTGTAGGTAAAGACGCAATACAGGAGATCGTGAAGCGCGCCTGCCTTGTATAAATACAGAAAAAACGGTATCGACGCCAACAGGCCACCCAGCAGCAGGCATCCTTCGTCCAGAATCAGCTGGCCGAAATCACGCCGCGGCCGTTGAGTGAAATGGAGCACCATGAGCCAGCCGGCAACAAACAGCGCATTCATTGCAGCCACCTGTTTGATCCAGCAAGCTACCGCTAACAGTATCCCCGCCCCAACAATGTGCCCGCGGCAAAGGGGACTCGTCTTAGGCTCTAGGCACAATAGGCTTCCCACCAGTGGCAGAAGCATGAAGATTTCCGTATTCGCAGCGCTCCCCAATACCCCCTTTTCTGCCGTCATAATCGCCAGAACCAATGCGCTCAGCAGTCCGGCCCCCGTACCAAAAAGCCGGTCAACCAAGCGATACAGCAGAATGGTGGTCACCAAGGTCCACAAATACATAAAGATGTGAATACCCTCGACAGATCGTCCAAAGACAGTCAGTGCCACCATGTACAGAAAGAATATTCCAGGCGGTTTCTGGTCAAAGACATCCCGATACGGCACACCACCATTCATTATCTGATCGGCAATGTAAGCATATTCTCCTTCGTCCCGTTCAAGCGGAATTGAAACTATAGTTGCTCGCATCATGAAGAAGACAATCAGAATCCCGGTCCACGCAAGCATGGTACGTTTCACAGTCCAGAACGGGTTAATCTCTTCCGTTAATTGCTCCATATCTGCCTCTGATTGCCCGCAGCGACCCCTGTGCCCATCACTTCTTCCTTCAGCATTATTGACTGGAAAGGACGCTTCGGCGACTGTTGAGAAAAATACTGTCGCGCCTGAGGATAGATCAGGTCGTTGTTTGGAAAGACGATTGTCGACCTAGAATAAGTACTATTTCGGCAAAGTCTTAAACATGTTGCGCATGAGATAGTA
>CAYSJJ010000107.1:0-8879 GCA_964431365.1 uncultured Geobacter sp.
TCGCGGAACAGGAGGGCCCCGAAGATGGCGGCGAGCAGGCCGAGCGGTACGGAGACGATGCCCGGGTTCTTGAGCGGGAAGATGGGGGCCTTGAGGCCGACCATGGAGGTGCCGCCGTCGTTCTTCCTGAAGTCGGTGCGCGCCTTGTCCAGGGCCTTCAGATCCTTGTCGGCCAGGACCGCCCCTTCGGCCTGCTTCTTCTCCAGGGTCGTAACGACCTTCTTGGCGTCATCGGCAATCTTCTGAGGATAGGTCATGACAGGGGAGATCATCACCAGGCCCAGGGCCGAGATGGTGCCGATGAGGAGGCCGCAGATCACGCCGGAGGTGTTGAAGCGCTTCCAGAACAGGGAGAGCATGACGCAGGGGAAGTTGCCGGATGCGGCCACGGCGAAGGCCAGCGCCACCAGGGCGACGACGTTTTCCTTTTCCGCCGCCAGACCCATGATGATGGCGGAGATGCCGACGAAGAGCGAGGTGATGCGGGCCACCTTGACCTGGGTCTGCTGGTCGGCCTTGCCGTCCTTGAAGATGTTCACGTAGACGTCATGGGCAATGGCTGCCGAGGCTGCCAGCACCAGGCCGGAGACCACCGCCAGGATGGTGGCGAAGGCGACCGCACAGATGAAGGCCAGGAAGAGGTCGCCGCCGATGGAGCCTGCGCCGCCGCCCAGCTTCTGGGCCAGCAGCAGGGTCGCCATGTTCCCCCCCTTGTCCACCGAGCTGATCAGCTGCGGGCTCAGGTAGAGCGCGGCGCCGAAGCCGATCAGGTTGATCAGGAAGAAGAAGGTGGAGTTGATGAACAGGGCGATGACGATGGACTTGCGTGCCTCCTTGGCGCTGGGAACGGTGAAGAAGCGCATCAGGATGTGGGGGAGGCCGGCGGCGCCCAGGGCCCAGGCGATGCCGAGGGAGATCTGGTCCAGCGGATTCTTGAGGAACAGGCCCGGCTCCATGAAACGCTGGCCGTAGTCGAAGCCCGGCTTGGGGATGACGTCCTTCAGGACGTTCATCCGGACGTGATCCTGGATCAGCGGGTTGTTGACGATATCGGAGAAGAATTTGATCGGATTGAGCCCCGTCTTGAACATGACCAGGAACGCCAGGAGGACGGTGCCGCTCATGAGCAGGCCGGCCTTGATGATCTGGACCCAGGTGGTGGCCTTCATGCCGCCGAAGACCACGTAGCCGACCATCAGGACGCCGACGCCGATGACCGAGACGCGATAGGGGATGTCCAGCAGGACCTGCATCAGTTTGCCGGCACCGACCATCTGGGCGATCAGGTAGAAGAGCGACACCGTTACCGTGGAGAGGGCGGCCACGGCGCGCACCGGTTTGGGGGAGGCGCGGAAGGAGAGGATGTCGCCCAGGGTGAACTTGCCCGCATTGCGGCAGGGCTCGGCAACCACCAGCAGGATGGCGATGAAGGAGAACATGGGGCCGACCGCGTACATGAAACCGTCAATGCCGTAGAGCGAAATCAGGCCCGACATCCCCAGGAACGAGGCGGCGGACATGTAGTCGCCGGCGATGGCCCAGCCGTTCTGCAGGCCGGTGATGCCGCCGCCGGCGGCATAGAAGTCGGCGGCGGTCGTGGTCCGTTTGGCGGCCCAGACGACCACCGAGAGGGTTATGCCGATGATGACCATGAACATGGTGATCGTGATGGCGCGGTTCGGCTTGACCTTGGTCTGCAGAGGGGCAGGGACGGCAGCCGGCTTGGCCGCCTCGCCAGCGGCCTTCACGGCTGGAGCCGCGGTTGTCGGTGCCGGTGCCGTCTCTGCCGCCGGTGACATGGTCGGCGTCTTTGCCGGCTCGGCGGCCAGGGCGGCGGTGCCCAGGAACAGGGTAAGCAGTGCTGTCGACAGAATCTTGGTAACCATGGGTCTCTCCTTATCGCAGTTCGCTGACCAGTTCATCGGTCAAGCGGTCAAATTCGCTGTTGGCTACCTTGGTGTAGTAAATGGCCACAAAGAAGGCGACGACAAATTGCGACAGGATGAACAGGTAGCCCAGGTTTACCACGCCGATCAGCTTGACCTTGAAGAAGTCGGGGAAGTATCCCGACAGGATCGGCAATGAAAAGTAGTAGATCGAGGATGCGATCCACCAGCCGAAGAGAAATACCCGTTTTTTCCTCTTGAGCTCCAGATACTTGGGGTTTCTCGCTATTTCGCTCCAGTTGTAGGCTTGTGCTGACATAAGACCCCTCTCCTTTCCCCTGATTGTTTTGAGCCGGCCCGACAGGATTTGCTGGCTGCACCTCTTCCTGCCGGGAGCTGACGCCCGTGTCGCTTCATACCGTGGTAATGCCGAATTGCTTCCTCTTCTTGGATGTGTGCAAACTATTGTTTTAATTTGCTGGTGCTGTGGCTCACCGTGGTGGTGGCCTTCTACAAAATCCTATGTCCAGTGGGTAATTGTAGTCGTTAACGTCGTAGAACCTCGGATCGTTGAAGACCCAAGAATATTGCAGTCGCTCCTGGTGCCCTGCCCACGCGGGGAATGGCGGGTTGCGTGGGGTGGCGGACGAACCGCAATGCAGTGCCATGCAGTTAACGTTCAAGGGATATGTCGGCTTATTGCCTTTCAATGGTCCTTTATCAGCAGTTGAACAAAAATAGCGTGTTAAAACACAAAACCGTTGATTGGTGGTGCCTGGGTACTAGTATATATATCGCGCTTACGTGCATGTCAACATCAAATAAAACATTTTTATATTGAAATTGGATTTTGTGGGGATGGGTAATCGTTGATTACGCCCGTGGTTGCTAACCATGGAAATTTCCTTGACAAAATTATTAGTTGCCATTAAAACAAGTCAGGCTTTTTAAAAGGAAGGGTTATGACTGAAATTCAGGAAGATGAAGAAATCGTTTCCATCGGCGAGTTGGCGAAATCGCTCGACTTGACCACCCGCACGCTCCGGTACTGGGAAGAGGTGGGCATCATCGAGTCGGTCCAGCGGGCAGACGGCGCCGTACGCGGGTATACGCCCTATTTTGTCCGGCGGATCAAGTTCATCATGAAGCTCAAGGAGCTCGGCCTCACCATTCGCGAGATGCAGGATCTCTATGTCGCTTACGGAGAGGCAAAGCAGACCGAGAACATGATCCCGCGTCTGATCCAGATCCTGGACGACCACATCAACAAGGTCGACGAAAAAATGGCGAAGCTGGCCTCGCTACGGAAGGAAGTCGTCGATTACCGGCAGCGGATGGTGGAGAAATTCAGGGTGAGCAACGGATAATCCAGAGAACGCCAACGCTTGAACGAGAACAGGGCCGCTCCCGAGAGGGGGCGGCCCTGTTCTTTTTGCAGAGGGGCTACGGACAGTCAGCCGCTCACTTGATCATCGGCGTTGGGGTGCCGGCCCCATTGGGGGGGAGGATCGGATACTTGACGTTCGGCTGCTTGCCGGTCAGGCTCCCGAGGAAGGCCACGATCTTTTCGTTCTCGTCGGCGCTCAGGGTTTTCCCCAACTGGGCCGTTCCCATGACCGCCACTGCCTCGCTCAGCTTCCAGGCCTTGCCCGAGTGGAAGTAGGGCGGGGTGAGGACGATGTTTCGCAGCGAGGGGGACTTGAACGAGAACTTTTCGTTTTCCGCCTTGGTCACCTTGAAGCGCCCCAGGTCGTCGGTCGGACGGAGGGAGGCATCAGGCGCGCTGACAACGCCGAAGGGGAAGTAGCCGGTCCCCCCCATGTTCACCCCGCCGTGGCACGTCGCACACCCTTTGTCCATGAAGAGCTTCAGCCCGTCCTGCTCCTTCATGCTCAGGGCCTTGCGGTCTCCCTTGAGGAATTTGTCGAAACGGGAATCCGGAGTGTTCAGGGTTGCCTCGAAGACCTCGATCGCCTTGGCCATGTTGTCGAACGTCACCGGGTCGGCCTGACCGGGGAAGGCCTTCTTGAACGCGGTTACGTACTCGGGGATGCTCTTCAGGGTCTTCACTACCTGCTCGGGCTTGTTGTTCATCTCCACCGAGGCCTGGACCGGGCCCTTGGCCTGGTCGGCCAGGTCCTTGGCCCGTCCGTCCCAGAACTGGGCGAGATTGTAGACAGAGTTCAGGACGGTCGGCGCATTGCGCGGCCCCTTCTGCCAGCCGTGGCCGATGGAGGTCTCCTGCAGGTCGACCCCGCCGAGGCCGACGTTGTGGCAGGTGTTGCAGCTGATCAGGTACGATGCGGAGAGGCGTGGCTCGAAAAAGAGCATCTTGCCCAACTCGACCTTTGCCGGGGTTGCTGGATTACCCTTCAAGGCCCTGGCTGCAGACGGGATGGGTTTGAACATGCTTTGCGCCTTTTTCAGGGTGTCGTCTTTTCCCCATGCCGGAGCGGTTGCAGCCAGTAGAAGAACGAGACTTCCAGCCACTGTTTTTTTCATCTTCACTTCCTCCTTGTTCTCATGAACGTGTTTGTTTGACGACCTGGATGTCGTCCGTGCGATGAGGAAGTTTAGCACAGGCAGGCGGGGAGGCAAGGCGGGGGAGAGGAAAGCCGGCGAGAAAACGGGGCCTAGGGGCTCGAAATCAGTGTAAGAAATTACACCGGGCAGCTGGTTGGCCGAGAGGTCACCCGAGGCGGCGGAATGCAGAGGCCTTGATAGCCGCGTACAGCTCGCTGCCGGCCACGATGCCGAGCTCCGACGCTGCCTGGGCCACCACCTCAGCCACCAGCCGTTCACCGCCGCAGGCCAGCTCGATGCCGACCTTGTTGCCGGCCGGGAAGGTGTCGACTACCCTGCACTGCAGCAGGTTCCGGGCGCTGATCGCTTCGGGGTGCTTCTTGAAGAGGATCATGTCCTTGGAAGAGAGTTCGAAGAGGGCCTCCGGCTGGTCGTTGCCGGCGGAGATGAAGAGCTCGCCGCTCCCCCACGGGTAGGCGAAGAGGCCGTCGAAGCGGCGGGGAGGTCCGAGCCGCAGGAGGTTGATGTAGCCGACCGGGCTCTCTCCCATGCGCGACCGGGCCAACTGCTCGGCCGAGCCCTGCTCGACGATGCGGCCGCCGGCCACCACCAGCACCTGTTCGGCCATCAGGCGCATCTCCACCAGGGAGTGGGAGATGAAGAGGTACGGAATCCCGAACTGTTCGCTGACGCCCTTCAGGTAGGGGATGATCTGGAAGCGCAGGGTGTCGTCCAGGGCCGAAAGTGGCTCGTCCATCAGTAGCAGGCGGGGATTGGCCAGTATGGCGCGTCCCAGGGCCACCCGCTGTTTTTCGCCGCCGGAGAGGTTGTTCACCCCCCGGGTCAGCAGCGGTCCGAGTCCGAGCACCTCGACCAGGGCGGCGAAGTCCACGGTCCGCTCGCCCTTCGGGCAGCGTTTGAAGCCGTAGAGGAGGTTTCCCTTCACGCTCAGGTGCGGGAAGAGGCACGGGTTCTGGAAGACGATGGCGATCCGGCGCCGTTCGGGCGGCAGGTTGATGCCGCGCCGGCTGCTGAAGAGGGAGACGCCGTCCAGGGAGATCTCCCCCTCGTCCGGCTGGCAGAGCCCGGCCAGCAGTCCGACCAGGGTCGACTTGCCGCCGCCGGACTGGCCGAAGAGCCCGACTCGTTCGCCGGTGACGGTGCAGTCGGCCTCCAGGTCGAAGGCGGCGAAACTCTTGCGTACGGAAAGGCTGATCTCCACGTCACTCCCTCCCGGTCATCTTTCTGCCGATCGCCTCGTGCAGCGTGAGCACCACCAGCGACATGGCCACCGATACCAGGCAGAGGGCCATGGCCATGTTCTCGCTGGAGGGGGAACTGGCGTAGTCGTAGATTGCCAGCGGGATGGTCTGGGTGACCCCCGGGATGTTGCCGGCAACGATGATGGTGGCGCCGAATTCTCCGAGGCTGCGGGCAAACATCAGGGACGATCCGGCGACGATCCCCCGGATCGAGAGGGGGAGGATGACGGTTAACAGGGTGTCGTGCCAGCGGGCGCCCAGGCTCCGCGACGCCTTTATCAGCTGCGGGTCGATCGACTCCATGCCGATCCGTATCGACCTGACCAGGAGCGGAAAACCGACCACCGCCGAAGCGATGACCGCCGCCTTCCAGGTGAAGATGATCCGGATGCCGGCCAGCTCCAGCAACGGTCCGAGCCACCCCTTCCTCCCCAGGGCGAGGAGCAGGAAGTAGCCGATGACCACCGGCGGCAGGGTCAGCGGCAGGTTGACGAAGACCTCCAGCAGCGCCTTCCCCCGGAAGCGCAGAAAGGTGATGCAGTAGGCGGCGATGAAGCCGAACGGCAGCGACATGGCCATGGCCGCCAGGGCTACCTTGGCCGAGAGCCGGATCGCGTCGAAATCTGCCGGAGAAAGGGAAAGCATCGGTTATCCTCTATGTTCGGCAGCTGAAGGCGTCCACGTTCACTCCGATTTCTCTTCGGCTGTGGCTCTATGGCTCATTTCGCTGAAGCCGGAAAACCCCGCCCTCCGGGCTCACGCAATCCGACTTCTTCACACTCCATTTCGCCGCGAGCCACGATGCTTCGGGGAACGTCGTTCTCTTTGGACACCTACAACTGCCGTTCTGGTGCTTACTGCAGCGCAAATCCGTACCGTGCCAGGACCCCCCTGGCGTCACTCCCCTGCAGATACCGGTAAAAGGCCGCCGCGTCCCTGTTCCGGGCGCCAGCGGTCGTCACTCCCATGGGATAGGTCACCCGCGGGTAGAGCTCCTGGGGGACGGTGAAGAGGATTTTCGCCTTCCGAGCCTGCAGCGCGTCAGTCCGGTAGACGAAGCCGCCGTCCACCTCGCCCCGTTCGGCGTACATCAGGCATTCGCGCACATCCTTGGCCATGACCAGCCTTTTTTCAAGTTGTTTGTCAAGGCCGGCCTTCCTGAGCGCTTCCATGGCATACTCCCCGGCCGGCACGCTCCGCGGGCTGCCGATGGCGATCCTCTCCAGCCGCGGCAGCTCCTTCATCGAAGAGGCCTTTCCGGGAGCACCGGCAAAGACCAGGGTGTTGTAGGCAAAGGTGCCGGTGCTGGCGATATCGATCAGTTTCCTCCCTTTCAGGTACTCCATCCACTCCAGGTTGGCCGAGACGAAGATGTCGGCCGGGGCGCCGCTCTCGATCTGCTTGGCCAGGGCTCCGGAGGCGCCGTAGTTCTTGACGAACCGCACGCCGGGATGCTTCTTTGCGAAGCTGTCGGAGAGCTCGTTCATGACCTCTTTCAGGCTGGCTGCCACGGAGAGATTGATGTCGGCAGCCAGGGCCGGTGCGGTGAGGAGAAGTAGTGAGCCGAGCATGACGGATAGCCGTAAGAAGAGCGTTCTCATGGCAGATGGTCCTTTCGTTGGGTGCTCAGCCACCGGGTGCGGATAGACCGGGGCTCCCTCATCCGCGGCAGATCGCGGGCTGGCCGGGGATGCCGTGTCTGGTTTATCATATAACGACAGGCAAAAAACAAGGGTAAAGCACAAAGCAGAGTGCCCTACGAAGATCTGCATGCCGTGCCTGCCGGTTTTCATGAAAGGAGTGTATAGCGCAGACTCCTCTCCGCAACATTCCTCGACACTCCCTAACCGAAGCTCCCCATGCTCGCCAGGCCGTAGATCAGCTCCGGCCGATAGGCGGGCCTGCTGCCGCGGTACATGAGGAGCGTGCTGCCGGTGACCCTGAAGCCGCTCAGGCTGAGAAGCTTTGTCGCGTACCGGTTGCCGTCCGGGACGTCCAGAAATACCTCACCATCCCCGGCCGACCTGAGCGCCTGCTCCAGGAGGCGGGAGGCCGTCTCCGTTGTCAGGCACCCCCACGGCCCCAGCTGGATGCCGTCGGCATACCGGTGGCGGCAGAGAAAGCCGTCACTGGCGGTGAACAGGTCGCCCCTGCCGTCAAGGGCGGCGAAGATGGCATCCCGGAAATCGCCCCATCCGGCCCGGTCGATCGCCTTTACCGTTGCCAGGTTAACAGAGGAATGGGCCGCCATGGAGCCGGAGAGCCCCTTGCCGCGCCAGCGATACACCGTGTCCACAGCCTGGAACCCGAGTTTTTCGTAGATCGGCCGTCCCGCTGCCGAAGCGGTGAGCCAGACCGTCTCGGTGCCCGCCCCGTCCAGCGCCGCCAGTGCCCTCTTCATGAGGGCGGAGCCGAGTCCCCGGCCGCGGAGGAGGGGATCGACGATCAGATTGCCGACCCAGCCGCTCCTGCCGTACTTGACGGCCGTGATAAAGGCGGCCGGCCGGTCTCCTTCCCGCTGGACGAGGCAGCCGGCCGGGAAGGCCGGGAGGAGGAACACCAGCTCCCATGGGTCGCAGATCCACCCTTCCCGGTCCGACAGGTCCAGGAACGGTTGGATCTCTTCCTGGCGAAACGGATGGATTTCCATCTACTTGGAACAGGCCGGGTTGGCGAAGAGCTGGTCCTGGCCGATCAGCCCCACCGCGTCGGCCCGGCACTGGCGGCAGTGCTTGAACTGTCCGATGATCTTCTCATTGGCGGCCCGAACCGCGTCCAGCTTCTCCGGTGTGGGGGGCTCGACGCCGGCAAAGTCCGCCTGGGGGATGAGCGGCATCACGTTCATGACGAACGCCCCCAGCTCCCTGACCTTCTCGGCGATCCGCGGCACCTCCGCCTCGTTGACCCCCGGGATGTAGACCGTGTTGACCTTGACCGTCATGCCGTATTTCACGGCGCGGCCGATTCCCTCAAGCTGGTTGGCGATCAGGATGCGGGCGGCCTCCTCTCCGGTGTGTCGCTGGCCGTGGTAGCTGATGTGGCGGTAGATGCGGGCACCGACTGCCGGGTCGAGGGCGTTGAGGGTGACGGTGAGGCTGTGGAGCCCGATCTTGTTCAGTCGGTCGATGCTCTCGGGGAGGAGCAGGCCGTTGGTGCTCATGCACTTGATGAGGTGGGGGAACTCCTCGCCGATCAGGCGGAATGTCTC
>CAYSJJ010000108.1:0-8579 GCA_964431365.1 uncultured Geobacter sp.
CAAAGTCGTCCGGGCACCATTTTGCCTATTGACGGACGGGGGCCTTATAAGGGTTGGGTGTTGGTTTTTGCTCAGTTTTCTTACTTGACTACCATCTGCCAGAAGTAAAAACATGTGTACCCAAAGGCTATTACAGCTATTAGCGCTGCTAACATGCCGAAATAGCGATAAGTTCCTTTTGGATCTATCGGTTCTTTTCTGGTTTTAACCCAGAGATAGTTGGAACCGCCCAATATGCATTCTTGTATCGAAAACAGTGATAGGCAACTTTGCCACTCAAAGCTGTAACGATTATTAACCAGATTCCTGACTCCATCCTTTTCCTTGGCCGCAGCGGCGGAGCGTTAGCGGAGCCTACCGCCGAGTTGTTGGTACTAATTTTGTGTTTTGATTTTCTTGTATTCCTTTTTGCTCGCATACGCTAGGTACAGAGACAGTAATAACCATGTAACAACCTGCAAATCAGACCAACTGTCACTACTGGCTAAAAAATTGATTGCCAGACCAATTGACACGATTACTCCGAATATGCCCAGACAAAATCTTATGTATTTCCGAGTCATTACCTGTCCCAAAATCATTCTATTTGTTACTTGTCATCTTATTCATCCACTCAAACGAAACATTTCACCACCCCTGCCGCCCCAACTCGCCCCATTATAAGCCGCTAACATCATTTGGCAAGTCACGATCAGGCCGCCGGCAATCGGGCATCAAGCCATCTGTATTTCCTCCCCGGCTTCGGCTATACTCCCCGCCATGACTGCCGACGAACTGGATCGCATAAGGAGCCTTGTGGGCGAGGTTTCTCCGGAACAGCTCCGCTACGTGGAGTGTTTCGTGGGGCGCAGGATGGCGCTTTTCGTGCCGGCCGTTGGGCCGTGCTTCTATGCCGTCACCCCCGACCACACCCACCCGGCCTACTCCTTTTTCCTGAACTTCGACGACCGGACCCAGATTGCGGCGAATGGGGAGACCTATCGCTGCGAACCGGGGAAGGTCATGGCCATGGAACCGGGGGCCATGCACCATGAGATCCCGGCGGACGAGCCCCCCCGCTACATCGCCATCTTCGTGGAGAGGGGGTACTTCGAGGGGGAACTGGCCCTCTACCCGCCCCCACTGCCGCAGACGTTCGCCTTTCGCAGCTTTGCGCCCGGGCCGGAGCTGATCTCCCTCCTCAAGGGGTTCATGCAGGAGGCCGAGGTGACGCTTCCGGGGCGCGAGCTGCTGCTGGACGCCATCGGGGCGAGGATCGTTCACTCGCTCATCCGGGCCGCGATTGAGCTTCCGGCCGTGCCGGACCGGATCGGCGACCGGATCGAGATCCACCGGGTCATCGAGCACCTCCACCGCCACTATGCCGACAAGGTGGCCGTGGCCGAACTCGCCCGGATCGCGGCCATGTCCGTTGCCCATTTCAGCCGCGTCTTTCGCCACGAGACCGGCTACCCTCCCCTCGACTACCTGATCCGCCTGCGCCTGCAGAAGGCGCGGCTGCTCCTCTTGGCCGGCAGCGACAACGTCACGGAAATCTCCCTCAAATGCGGCTTCGCCACCCCGTCCCATTTCGCCGCCAGCTTCCAGCGGCAGTATGGCACCACCCCCACCGACTACCGCAAGCAGCACGGTTAGAGCATAACTAGAGCAGGATCCTTGCAGCATCGGGCAGGATCGCGGAAGCGGGCTTGTTGCGTTCCACGTATTGTGGGCCAAATCCCTTCAAGGAGGCACCCATGGAACGGAGCGAACTGCTCGCACTCATCAACCGCAACCCGGCCTTTTTCCTCGCCACCGTCGAGGATGGCGCCCCCCGCGTGCGGGGGATGCTCCTCTACCGCGCCGACGAACGCGGCATCATCTTTCACACCGGCACCATGAAGGAGCTGTACCGCCAGCTCCTGGCGAATCCGGCCGTGGAACTCTGCTTCAACGACTGGCAGGCAAACGTCCAGGTGCGGGTGCGCGGCAGGGCGGTACCGGTGGCAGACCCTGCCTTGGCAGAGGAGATCGTGAACAGTCCGGGCAGAGAATTCCTGAAGCCTTGGGTGGAACAGCAGGGGATGGAGATGCTGGCGGTCTTCCGGGTGGAGGGGGGCCAGGCCCGGAGTTGGAGCATGGCGACGAACTTCGCGGCGAAGGATTTTGTGCCGCTTGCGGGTCCCTAGCATGTCGGCGGGGAGTCGCTCTCCCATCCGCTGAACCATGCTCTGGCTCACGGCCAAAAGAAAAGGGCAGACCTCGCGAGAGGCCTGCCCTTTTCTTTTGATATCCAAACCAGCTCAAACGTTGAACCGGAAGTGCATCACGTCACCGTCGTTCACCACGTACTCCTTCCCTTCCAGCCGCATCAGCCCCTTCTCCTTGGCACCGGCTTCGCCGCCGGCGGCGATGAAATCGGCATAGGCGATCACCTCCGCCCGGATGAACCCTTTTTCGAAGTCGCTGTGGATAACGCCGGCTGCCTGGGGGGCCTTGGTGCCGACCGGGATGGTCCAGGCCCTGACCTCCTTCTTGCCGGCGGTGAAGTAGGTGATGAGACCCAGGAGCTCGTAGCCGCTCCGGATCAGCCGATCGAGACCGGACTCCTCCAACCCCATGCCGGCCAGGAACTCGTGCTTCTCATCAGCGTCCAGTTCGGAGATCTCGGCCTCGATCCGGCCACAGATGGTGACCATCCGGGCCCCTTCGGCTGCGGCCAGCTCCTTCACCTCTGCCACGAACGGATGCTTGCCGTCCAGGTCGTCCTCGGCCACGTTGGCTACGTACAGGACCGGTTTGTCGGTCAGGAGATGCATGTCACGCAGGACCAGACTCTCTTCGTCGCTCTCGGCCACGCCGCGGGCCGGCAGACCCTTTTCCAGCAGCCCCTTGAGGCGCAGACAGAACTCCACCTCGTCCTTGGCCTTCTTGTCGCCGCTGCGGCCCAGCTTTTCGGCCCGCAGCAGCCGCTTCTCCACCGTGTCCAGGTCGGCCAGGGCCAGCTCCAGCTGGATCACCTCGATGTCCCGGCGGGGGGCGACGCTGCCGCTCACATGCACCACGTTCTCGTCGTCAAAGCAGCGGACCACGTGGACAATGGCATCCACCGCCCGGATGTGGCCGAGAAACTTGTTCCCGAGCCCTTCCCCCTGGCTCGCCCCCTTTACCAGGCCGGCGATGTCGACGAACTCGATGGTGGTCGGCAGGATCCGCTCCGGATTCACGATGGCCGCCAGGTGGTCCATGCGCGGGTCCGGCACCTGGACGATCCCCACGTTGGGGTCGATGGTGCAGAAGGGATAGTTGGCCGACTCGGCGCCGGCCGCGGTCAGGGCGTTGAAAATAGTCGACTTCCCCACGTTGGGTAGTCCGACGATGCCGCAGTTAAAACCCATGGCTGATTCCTTTTGCGCGATATATACGTTCGATCGCCTTGCAGAATATTGAAAAAATCAGGTTGCTCAAAAATAGTCAGATCGTCGCACCCGCAGCATGCTCCGCGGAGGCGTAGCACCGCTACGCCGCACAATTTCACCTGTGAAATTGGACCGCAAAGGCGCCCGAAGGGTGAGGCCGCAGGCCGAAGTCACAAGGAAGCGTGCGAGGACGGCGGCGAGATGGCTGTTTTTCAGCAACCTATCAGACAAACTCTTTGTTGTTGAACAGGCTCATGGTCTTGGCCACCCCCTCGTCCAGGAGCATCTCCAGGGCATCCACGGCTCCCTCCACCACGTGGGGGAGAGCCTGCATCTCCTGGGAGGCGAAGTTCTGGAGCACGTAGCCGGTGACATCGCCGTGCGCCGGCCGGCCGATACCGATCCGGAGCCGGAGGTACCCGCTTCCCCCCAGCTCCTGTGCAAGGGAGCGCAGGCCGTTGTGACCGCCATGCCCCCCACCCTCTTTCAGCTTGAGAGTGCCGAAGGGGATATCCAGGTCATCGTGGATGACTATCAGGTCAGCCAGAGTGAGCTTGTGAAAACGGAGAGCTTCGGCGACCGCGCGGCCGGAGAGGTTCATGAAGGTCTGGGGTTTGAGCAGGAGGAGCCGGTGACCGCGGTGATTCCCTTCTCCGTACAGTCCGGAGAACGATTTGCGCGTAACACCGATCCCCGCCAGGCCGGAAAACCGGTCCAAAACTATGAAACCCGCGTTGTGGCGGGTCCATAAATATTTGGGGCCGGGATTCCCCAGCCCCACAATAAGTTTTGTTGCCATGACAGATCGTTCCGACTAAATGCTTAGGCGGTAGCTTCCGTGGCAGCCTCTTCCTTGGCACGGCCGAGGATGGTGACGACCGACGCCTTAGGATCATCGAGAACCTTGACGCCTGCGGGAAGGCTCAGCTCGCCCACGTGGATGGCATGGCCGATGGTGAGCTCGGTCACGTCCACGTCGATATGCTCCGGAATCGCAACGGGGAGGCACTCGACATCGAGCTTGTGCAGGGCGTGGTCCAGCAGACCGCCGTCTTTGACCCCCTTGGAGTTACCGACGATCCGGACGGATACCTCGACCCGCACCTTCTCGTCCATGGCGATCTTGTGCAGATCCGCATGACGGAGGCTCCCTTTGATCGCCTCGCGGTTCACGTCCGCAACGATAACCACGGTCCCGTTGAGGTCACCGCCACCCTGCAGGGTGATCAGGTTGTTCTGCCCCCCTTCGCCGGCAATGGCCGCGAAGAACTCCTTGGCGTTGACGCTGATGGCAACCGGCTCGATCCCCTTGCCATATACCACGGCCGGGGCGAACCCTTTTGCCCTGAGCTGGCGGGAAATCCCCTTACCGGTCTTCGTACGCAGTTCGATATTCAGTTGCTTTTGTTCCATTATTCTCGCCTCCACTCGGTGGAAATTTGCTACGTATGTAGTGATACGTCAATGGCCCCCTCAGACAAAGAGGGAGCTGACCGATTCGTCTTCGTGAATACGCCGGATTGCCTCGGCAAGAAGCTCGGCAACGCTCAGCACCGTTATCTTCTGCGTGGCGGCCGCCTTGTCCCCCAGAGGGATGGAGTCGGTTATGATCACTTCCTGGATAGCCGAACCATTGATCCGCTCGATGGCCGGCCCAGAGAGGACGCCGTGGGTGGCACAGGCAAAGATGGCGGTTGCTCCGTGCTCCTTGAGTGCCGCGGCGGCATGGGTGAGGGTGCCGGCAGTATCGATCATGTCGTCCAGGATGACCGCGACCTTGCCGCGCACGTCGCCGATCAGGTGCATCACCTCGGCAACATTCGGCGCGGTCCGCCGCTTGTCGATCACCGCCAGGGTGCAGTCGAGGCGCTTGGCAAAGGCCCGGGCCCTCTCAGTGCCACCGGCGTCCGGGGAGACCATCACGATGCCGCCGTCGGTGAAGCGCTTGCGCAGGTGCTCAAGGATGACCGGCGCGGCGTAGAGGTTGTCCACCGGGATATTGAAGAAGCCCTGAATCTGACCTGCGTGCAGGTCCACGGTGACCACCCGGTCGGCGCCGGCGGTGGTGATCAGGTCAGCCACCAGCTTGGAGGTGATCGGGGTACGGGGCGCCGCCTTCCGGTCCTGACGGGCGTAGCCGTAGTACGGGATCACGGCGGTGATGGTATCGGCGGATGCCCGCTTCAGGGCGTCCATCATGATCAGGAGTTCCATCAGGTTGTTGTTGGTCGGATTACAGGTGGACTGGATGACGTATACATCCCGTCCCCGCACGTTCTCGCCAATTTCCACCATGATCTCGCCGTCGGAGAAGGTCCGGACCTTTGCCGCGCCAAGGGAAAGCCCCAGACTGGCACAGATCTTCTCTGCCAGGCCAGAATTGGAATTACCGGAGAAAATTTTTATTCTGTCTTGCATGTGGACCGCCAAGAGAAAGGCCCGCTGACGGGCCGGAATATACTGCGGGTGAAACGGGAACGATGCGGGCCAGCAAACGGGCAGCCCCGGGAAACCAATTTTTTACAATACGGGCCAGGCAAAGTCAACAAGAAAAGCAGCCTCTTTGCCAGGGGAGCGACCTGACGCCACTAGGGCAACCGGCCGAATCTGCATGGACTTTTCGCTCCCCAGGGGTACTCAGCGCTGGTCCACCGGCGTTGCCCCGGTCAAAGCGAGATCATACGCGAACTCCTTGGGCATGTTCGTGTTCGGATAATTCGCAAACACCCAGCCATGGTGAATATCGTTCCCTCCCCGGAAAATCCGTATCTCCACGGCAGGATTCTTGGTCTCGTTCGACTTGGAGGTAAGGTTGATCCCCTCCATGACGAAATGAGGGAAGAAGTTGATCACCTTGATGGAGAAGTCTGAACCGGGGATATCCAGAGACGAGCCGATCTCGACTGAATACGTCTGAACCTTCCCACTCTTCGCATCCTTGACGGCAAGTGTGACCGCCCTCCACTTCCCCTTGATCTTCTCAGGAACCTTGACCACGGTCTCCTTCTTTACCACCGCACCTTCCGACGGCTTGGCAGGCTCGGCCTTCTCCTCTTTCTTCGTGCAGCCTGTGGCAACGAGAGAAACAAAAAGGGCAGCCATCAGTACCTGCAGTAACAGTTTCATGTCCGGTCTCTCCTTTGTTGAAGGCGCAAAAAAGGCACTGAAGCCATTCTACAGCCTAGTGCCGGATTTCATTGGCCGGGGTGCCGGGATTCGAGCCGTTTTACGGTAAAAAATACAGCCAACCATCATCCCTACCCTGCCAATTTCCGTTTTCAGAATGATCTATATACGCCCAAATAAGGGAAAAGTCACCCTTTCCGTTTGGCCAGGCAGGACATTCTCTGGATTTCCCTGATACGGGGAGGTGAGTATGATGATGAGTGGGAGTGAGGCGAAGAGGGTGCGGTCGTGACGGTATGAACTCTTCTCGTCGGCAGGCTTCAGGCGCCTGGCGTCGGAGAGTTCGATGCCACCGTTTTGCTGTCCCGGAGGTAAACGGTGGCATCGCTGATCCCATGGTGCCGGCAGAGGTCCGCTACTTTCACGCCGGTCTTGGAGTTGTTTCAGAGGTCGATGATCTCTGCTGCCGTGAAGCGTTTCGCTTCTTTCTCCACTCTCCTTCCGGAGGATCTGGATCTAAATCGCCAAGTCTATGGACCAGTTTTCGCGGGGCAGGCCAGGGGGAAGCAGCATCAGTAGTTCAACGCGGTCCAGTACGGCATCTTTTCGCGGCTCGGCTGGGAAACATCGATGTTGCTCTCATCCAGCCGGATAGCACACTTGAGAGAAACGTCCAATTGATCCTCTTCCTGCACGGTAATCCGCTTCACAACAAAACGCCCTTGGGTGATCATGGGGGTAACGGTTTTGACGTACCGTGGTCCTTCCCAGACCAGCGGGGAGCTCAGATAGTACTCGCCAGCGGGGATGCCGACAATGCGGAACCGTCCCTCCGCGTCAGTCACGGCCTCCTTTATGAAGCCTGAGATGCGCGGATCAGGGTTTTCCAGCCGCTGCTTCATGACCGCGGTTGACTTGTACCACTGGGTACTGTAGGACGTGACCGGATTCAGCACAACTTTGGCACCCGCCTTTGGCACTTTATCGCCGAATCTGGTCTCTATGAAGACCTGACCGATGATGACACCGCTTCCATCAGTCTTGAGCCCGGCGTATTCAGACTCTGGGAACGGGACCCTTTTCGTCGTCAGGTCGTTGACTGCGCATGCCGGGAGCAGGGCCAACACGAGATACAGCACCATTAGCTTTTTCATTTTGCGACTTCCTTTCTAAGTGATTTTCTTAATTAAACATTACTTCTCGACAATTTCTTTATCAACTGTCATTAGTTACAGTAAACACCCCCCCGTTCCTGCGCCAGGCCGTATGGGAGCGGCAACACCAGACCTTACTGTAATTAATTACAGTGTCCCTGCCGATGCTATACGTTGGATCGAGTGCAAGAGTTTCGCGCTGGTTTACGTGGCAAGTATTGATGGCAGGCTGCAGGGGAGGGACAAAAAAAGGGCTAGCAGTTACATGCTAGCCCTTTGAAAGGATAGTGGCTGGGGTGCCAGGATTCGAACCGTTATAGGGTGAAAGAACCCAGCCGACGAGCATACCCACCCTACCCATACCATCCTTTGTGGCGGTGGGCAATATATGCCTAAACAAAGGAAAAGTCACCAATTTTGGGGTAGGGACGTTAGATCATTTTGCAAAAATTTATAGCGTGCAACAAAATGCGTATTATGAAACCACAACCGGGAAGACATCGTGCTCTGCCTGCGTCAAAATTGCGTCAATGAAAGGGAAAGGGGTAGCGTATTCGCTAGCCCATTTCATTGATGGCTGTAGAACCAGTATCGACGTGGGTTTTCTGACAGAAGGGGGCTGGGGCGCCAGGATTCGAACCTGGGAGTGCCGGAATCAAAATGCCTAGATACCCACATGGGCTGACACTACCACCTCTATTACCACGTGCAAGTCATGTGACATATCAATACGTTAGCCTTTATACCTGATTTCAGTCAATTGTTACTACTACTGGCTCCTTCATATATATCTCCACCAACTTGCGTCAAAAGTTGCGTCAAGCATCAAAACCCAGTTGCGTCAACTCCATCACGCATATTCTTCAAGTATTCCAGCGGCATAAGACAATTTCCCAGGTGC
>CAYSJJ010000109.1:0-7574 GCA_964431365.1 uncultured Geobacter sp.
CCCCGCTCCCCTTTTCCACACGCTTGATGGCGCTGATGGTGGTCTGCTGGCTGAACGCCGTCTGCAGATCCTGCAAGGCCCCATAGCCGGTCTCCAGGGTGGCGACCACCTCCTTGAGCGCGGCGGCCGGGGTGGCAAAGGCCGGAAGAGCGAAGAGCAGGGAGGTTACGGCGAAAAGTGCGCTGAAAATCCTTGGCATGAATGCGTCCTATCTGAGGCGACCACTCACCGTCCGGTCGGCGGTCGCACCACCCGGACGTCTGCCGGGGGGACGAATCTGAACAGGAGGTCGGAAAGAAACCCGTTTGTCCGGATGTTGCTGAACTCCATGGTGGTCGAGTTGCCGTCGGGATCGACGACGGTGGTGGAAAGGATGGGAAACTCCAGCTCCGGCCGGTTCAGGGCGTAATCGTTTCGCCCCTGGCGGCTGTAGGTGTGACGCAGAACGGCATCCTTGTGAACCACCAGGAATAGTTTGGAGATGGAGATACTGGAGCGCAGCGGGGTCAACTCCAGCACATAATTTCCCGCCACGTCCCGGCCGTTGTCGGCAAAGGTGATGGTGAAATCCCTGGAGATGCGGCCAAGCCCCTGGAGAAAATTGGTGGCACGATTGCGGTCCGCAAAGGAGCGGGAGGAGGGATCAAAGGTGTCGCTCACGTCGCTCAGGATCACCTGGCGGTTCTCAGGCTGGTAGATCCAGAGGGTTCGGCCGTCGCAGATGATCTCCTGCGTGAGGGGGCTGAAGTAGTCGAAACGGAACATGAGGGGCTCGGAACCGCCACCGAACCGCAGGAACATCTGACCGTCGGCGCGCAGTTCCCTCTTCTCTGCCGCAATGGTGGAACGCTGAAAGAAATCGGCGCTCACCGCGGTGAGCGGCTGGCGACCATCCGTGCCGGCCCTGAACTGCTGCTCCACCGTGTCGACAACGTCTTTCAGGCCGACCCTGGCCGGCTCGACGGCAAGCGCATCCAGGGGGAAGATTGCCCCCAGAAGCAGCACCAGTGCGGTGAACATCCTGAATAGCTTCATGCAATCCTCCTCTATGCTGTGGCGGATTCTGCCATAATCGGTCCGGAGGCGCAACCCGAATGTGGCGCCGGGAGCGCGGCCGGGTCGAGGATCAGCAGCACGCTCCCGTCCCCCTGCACGGCCCCGCCGGAGAAGGCGCGCAACGAGGAGAGCGGCCGGCCGAGCGGCTTGCAGTAGACCTCCCGATGGCCGATGATCTCATCCACGGCAAGCCCCACCACCTCTCCCCCCACGTCACAATGGAGGACCGGCAGATGCTCCCCGGCTCTCTGTGGCGGCGTCATGCCGAGCATGCCGGCGAGTATCCCCAACGGGAGTTCGGCTCCATCGAAGGGAAAGTAAAGCCCCGCTTCGCGCCGAACGATGCATGTCCGGTCCAGATCGCTCGTCCGGCGGATCACGGTCAGTGGCACCGCCAGCAGCAGGTGGCCCACCCGGACCTGGAGCACGTTGATGATGGCGACTGTTGCCGGGATTCGCATGGTTATGGTCGTGCCGCTGCCAACGGTCGAGTCAATGGCGAGACTCCCTCCCAGCTGTTGAACGGCTGTCAGCACCGCATCCATGCCGACGCCCCGTCCGGAGACCTCGGTTACCTCGTCGGCAGTGGAAAAACCGGGAATGCAGGTCAGCATGAAAGCCTGGCGGGGTGACAGTGCAGCTGCCTCGTCCCCCCCGACCAACCCTTTTGCCAGGGCCAGCGCGACGATCCGGTCCGGGTCCATCCCCCGGCCGTCGTCATGCACCGTAACCACGATCCGGTCCGGTTCCCGTTCCACCCGAAGCAAGACTGTTCCGGTAGCCGGTTTCCCCCTGGCGCCCCGCTCCGAGGGGAGTTCGAGACCATGGTCAACGGCATTCCTCACCACGTGCAGGAGAGGGTCGGCCAGGGATTCCAGGATGGCCCGGTCGAGCTCGACGTCGGTTCCGGTCGCCCCCCAGGCGACCTCTTTCCCCTCTTTTCTGGCCAGGTCCCGCACCACCCGGGGAAGACGGTCGCTGATCGTGGCAAACGGGAGCAGGCGCGCGGTGGTCACGTCGTCGCGCAGCCCGCGGACCAGGCGCGTCAGGTCGTGCACCGCCTCCTTGAGCCCGGGGGTGCCGGTATCCTCGGCCAACAACGCAAGCCGGTGCCTGATCGTGAGGAGTTCGCCGGCGGTCCCCACCAGTCGGTCCAGCAGCGTCGTCCTGATCCGGACCGTCTGCTGCTGATCGGCAGGTGGGTGTCCCTTGCTGCCGCTACTGCTTCGATCGTGGCCAGCCGGGAGTTCCGGGCCGCCGGAAGGCGCAGGAGCGTATCCGCGAACCCTGGCGATGAGCTTCGCCGCCGGTGAACTCTCCCTGCCGGCGGCGACGGCGTCCACCATCAGATGCAGGAGATCGATCCCTTCCAGGAGCAGGTCGGTCACCCCGGCGTCGAACGGCATCCCCTTTCTGACCCGGTCCATCAGGTCCTCCAGGGCATGGGCCAGCTCGGTGATTGCGTCCAGTTCCATGGAGGCGGCCATCCCCTTCACCGAGTGGGCGGCACGAAACAGGGCGGCAATGCCGTCCGGATCGGCCGCGGCCTGCTCCAGCGCCACGACCAGCCGGGACATGCTCTGGAGGTGTTCCCTGACCTCGCTCACGAAGAGATCACGGTACGGGGACATATCCATGGCTACCCCCTCCCCCTGGCGGACGGGACCAGAGGGGCAAGGACCGCTTCAAGGCCGGAAACGAGGGTTTCCGCATCGATCAGGATCGCGTCGAGATCGCTCGGAGGGAGAGCAGCGACCATATGCTCGACCCCCGAGACCAACAGGGCAAGCGCTGCGACGCTACGGTCGAAAAGGAGGCAGTGGGTGAGGGGAGCAGGGTCTGCTGCGCCGACGAAACGGGCCAGATCCACCACGGCGACAAGTTCGCCATGAAGGGCAGAGACGCCGGCCAGCCAGTCGGGGGCAAAGGGAACCGGCGAGGACGCCGGCACGGGAAGCAGCTCGACCACCGCGTCCACCGGCAGGAGATAGCGCTCTCCTCCGGCCCGGACCAGAAGATGCCGTGCGTCGGGGGTCATTGCCCCTCCGTCTCCCGCCCGTCAGGAATCCTGAAGCGCTCCACGGCGCGGAGAAGTGTGGCGGCAAGCTGGGCCAGCTCCTGGCTCGCCCTGACCATTTCCTGCATGGCGGCCGACTGCTGCTCGGTGGCGGCGGAGACCTCTTCGGTTGACGCGGCGTTGTCTTCGGCAACACGGGCGATTTCATCGATGGCATGCACCATCTTTTCGGCCCCCTGGTTCTGCATCTGTGAAAGGTCGGCAATACTGTGCGCCTTTCGCTCCGTCTCCAGAACCGTTTTCAGTATCTCGGCAAAGGCGGTTGCCGTCGTATCCACGTGCCGTTTCCCTTCGCCGATCTGCCGTGAGCTGTCGGCAAAGGCTGCGCGCACTTCCTGGCTCTGCCCCCTGATCTCCTCGATCAGATCGATGATCTCGGCGGCGGACTTGCCGGTTCCGTCGGCCAGTTTGCGCACCTCCTCGGCGACCACGGCGAACCCCTTGCCGTACTCGCCGGCCCGGACCGCCTCGATGGAGGCGTTGAGGGCCAGCATGTTGGTCTGGCGTGCGATCTCGCTGATCACGTCGGCGATCTTCCCCACCTGCTGCAGCTTGGTGTTCAATCCTGCAAACCGGTGGCCCGTTGCCTCGACCCCGTCGAGAAACGATTTCATCCGGTCAAGGGCATCGTTGGCCACATCCCCTCCACGCCGGGCGGTCTGGCTGGTCTCCCGGGCGGCCGTTGCAGCCTCTTTTGCCCGCTTTGCCACCAATTCGATCGAAATGGCCATCTCATGAATCGTCTTGGAGGAGTGACCAACCATCTCCGCCTGGTTCTCCGCGCCATGGGAGATCTGCTCCACCGCCTGGGCAACCTCCTCGGTGGAGGCATTGATCTCCAGGGCCGAAGCCGAGAGGGTCCGGGCCGATTCGGACACATGGCCCGAGACCTCCCGGATCTGCCGGACCAGGGTCTGCAGGCTCGTCACCATCGTATCGAGAGAAATGGCCATTCCCTGGGTTTCGTCGGGGAAACGGCTCAGTGGCAGGTCGATGCCGCTGGTCAGGTCTCCCTGGCTGATCCCCTCGGCGGCGGCAGTCAGCGCTCCGATCCGCCGATTGAAACTGCGGGTGAAGAACCACCCCAGGATCAGACCGATGGTTATCGCCACCAGATAGGAAAGCATGCTGGTCAGCTCGGGCGAGTAGCCGAGAAGGCGCACAACGGCCGGGACAAAGGCGACGGTCGCCACCACCACCACGAAGCCGAGGATGAACTTGTAACCTATGGGAACCTGCATGGGAGGCCTCCGGGACGTGCTGCGTTCAGCGTGCTGCGATGAATTCTAGCGCGAGCACGGCGTCTTGCAATCTACCTATCGAATCCGTGAACCTTCAACGCAGCACGCTGAACCTCACTTCACGACCCGGTATATCCGTTCCACCGGGCAGATGGTTTGGAAGGAGCGGCGGTTTTCGCCAAAAAGGGTCTCCGATTTGCCCAGGACCAGAATCCCGCCCGGGCGGAGAACGCGGGCGAAATTATGAATGATCCGCTCCTGCTGGGCCCGCTCGAAATAGATCAGGACGTTGCGACAGAGGATCAGGTCAGACTCCTGGTAGGAGTCCGTATCGAAGATATCGGCCTGAACGAAGGAGACCATCTGCTGTATCTCTCGGCTCAACTGGTATCGGCCTTCATGCTGGGTGAAATGGGCGTCGCGTAGGGGGGGGGGGAGCTCTGCCAGCCGCTCTTCGACGTAACTTCCCTTGCGGGCAGCGGCAAGAACCGCACTGTCGATGTCCGTGGCAAGAAGTTCGACGCCGAGCCCGGGCACGGCCGGCATCAGTTCGCGCAGGACCATGGCCAGGGTGTACGGCTCCTCGCCGCCGGCACATCCGACGCTCCAGGCCTTGAACGCTCTCCCCTCCTGGCGGCAGAGGCGCATAAGAAACGGAAGGACGTCCTGCTTCAGCTTCTCGAACGTCGGCGGGTTTCGATAAAACTGGCTGACATGGATGGTCAAGACCTTGAGAAGCCGGTCCAGTTCGTCCCCGCTGGAGTGGAGGAGGGTGCAGTAGTCGTCCGCCGAGGCGGAATGGGTGGCGCGAATCCGTATCGATATCCGTCGCCTGATGCACTTGTCCTTGTAGCCGTCCAGCCGGAAGCCCCGATGCTCCAGGAGGAGCCGCTGGATAACCAGCAGTTGCTCCTCCCCGATCTCGACTGCGGACGACGCGGGCTCAATGGTGAACGGCTCTGATGGGAGCATGGCAACTCGGTGTTCAGCGGAAATGGTCGAATCCTGCGGCTCTAGACTCCCAGGGAAGGCCGTCAAGGCCGATGATGTCGATTCCCGGTTCGGGACGGATAGTTCCGATACAATCCACTCCCGTCCCAACCTGCTCCATGAACTGCCGGGCCTCCTGCCAGCGGTCCGGGGGGAGCGTAAACAGGAGCTCGTAATCTTCACCACCGGCAAGGGCCGGTGCAAACGGATCCAGGGCCAGCCGGGCAACCGTCTCCCGGTAGTTGTCCGAAAGGGGAAGTCGGCTGAGCTCGATAACGGCGCCGTTGCCGGACTGCTCGAGAATATGACCAAGATCGGCCAACAGGCCGTCACTCACGTCGATCATGGCGGTGGGGAGTCCCGCAACTGCCAGCCGCTCGCCTTCCCGCAGCCGCGGGGTCGGTGCCAGATGCCTCCGGACGCACCACCCTTCGCGCTCTCCGCGCCGCAGGAGCTCCAGCCCCACGGCCGCATCCCCAAGGGTGCCGGTAACGCAGACAAGGTCGCCCGGCCGCGCCCCTCCCCGCGCAACAAACAGCGCCGGCTCCTGCTCCCCCAAAACGGTAACGGAAATGACCAGGCCCGCCCTGGAACTGCAGGTGTCGCCGCCGATCAGTGCCACTCCGTGCTCGTCGGCCAGGGCAAGGAAACCAGCGGTGAAGATGTCGAGAAATTCAACGGAGAGCGTTGGCGGAATGGCGAGCGCCAGGAGCACGAAACGGGGTCGTCCCCCCATGGCGGCGATGTCGGAGAGGTTGACAGCCAGGGACTTGCGTCCCAGGCTGTAGGGGTCGCTGTAGGAGAGATCGAAATGGACCCCCTCCACCAGCATGTCGGTGGAGGTAAGGGTCACCGCACCGGCGTGCGGTTCGGTGACGGCGGCATCGTCGCCGATGCCGAGCAGTACCCCGGCCTGCGGGTTCACGGTCCGGGAGAGCCGGTCGATGAAACCGAACTCTCCCAGATCCCTAAGCTTCACCGGTACCTCTGACCCTCACCCCTTTCCTCGGGGCGACCAGAACTTTGCGGGGAGCGGCTTTCTCCTTTGCCGGCGGCTTGCTCCCCGCAGCCGGCGGGGGGAACTCCTCCAGGGCGACCTTCAGCACATCGGCGATCTCTCGTGCGCAGATAACGGTCACCTTCTTGAGTATCTGCTTCGGCACCTCCTCAAGGTCCTTGCGGTTCTGCTCGGGGATGATGATGGTGGTAATGCCGGCCCGGATGGCCGCCAGCATCTTCTCCTTGAGACCGCCGATGGGGAGCACCTTGCCGCGCAGCGTTATTTCGCCGGTCATGGCGACATCCTTGCGGACCTTCACCTTGGTCAGTGCCGAAACGAGGGCCGTGGCCATGGTAATGCCGGCCGACGGACCGTCCTTGGGGATCGCCCCGGCCGGGACATGCACGTGGATGTCCAGTCCGGCAAAGAAATCCTCGTCCAGGTTCAACTCCTTCGCCCGGGTCCTGATATAGGAGAAGGCCGCCTGCACCGACTCCTTCATCACATCCCCCAGGTGACCGGTCAGGGTGAGGGCCCCCTTCCCCTTCATCACCGTTGCCTCGATATAGAGGATCTCTCCCCCCACCGGCGTCCAGGCCAGGCCGGTGACCACCCCCACCTCGTTGCGGTCCATCTCCTCTTCCCTGAGGAACTTCGGGGGGCCCAGGTAGCGGTGAACGGCAGCGGCGTTGATGGTGAACCGGCGTTGTTCCCCCTCGGCCACCCGGCGCGCCACCTTCCTGCAGACCGAGCCGACCTCCCGTTCAAGGTTCCGCAGGCCCGCCTCGCGGGTATACTTCCCGATGATGACCTTGATCGCCTCGTCGGAGAAGGCGATCTGTTTCTCCGTGATGCCGTTCTCCTTGGTCTGGCGGGGGACCAGATAGCGTTTGGCGATCTCCAGCTTCTCCTCTTCGGTATAGCCGGAGAGGGTGATCACCTCCATCCGGTCCTGGAGCGGACCGGGGACCGTGTCGATCTGGTTGGCCGTGGCGATGAACATCACGTTGGACAGGTTGAAGGGGAGGTTTATGTAGTGGTCCGAGAACGTATGGTTCTGCTCCGGGTCCAGCACCTCCAGCAGGGCGGACGAAGGGTCGCCGCGGAAATCGTTCCCCAGCTTGTCCAATTCATCCAGCATGAAGACCGGGTTGTTGGTGCCGGCCTGCTTCAGCCCCTGGATGATCCTTCCCGGCAGGGCGCCGACATA
>CAYSJJ010000109.1:7584-8573 GCA_964431365.1 uncultured Geobacter sp.
CCCGGATCTCCGCCTCGTCCCGCACGCCCCCCAGCGAGATGCGGACGAACTTTCGCCCCATGGCCCGGGCGATCGACTTCCCCAGCGAGGTCTTGCCGACCCCGGGGGGGCCGACAAAGCAGAGGATCGGCCCCTTCATCTTCTTCTTCAGCTTGCGCACCGCCAGGAACTCCAGAATCCGCTCCTTGATCTTGTGCAGGTAGTAATGGTCCTCGTCCAGGATCTCCTTGGCCCGCGTGATGTCCAGGGAGTCCTTGGTAGCCTTTCCCCACGGGATGTCCACCAGCCAGTCCAGGTAGGTACGGAGCATGCCCGACTCGGCGGCGTCCGGATGCATCTGCTCCAGCCTTCCCAGCTGCTTGAACGCCTCCTTCTCCACCGCGGCAGGCATTTTTGCCTGCTCGATCGACTTGCGGAGCTCGACGATCTCCTCGGAACGGGCATCGGTCTCCCCCAGCTCCTGCTGGATGGCCCTGAGCTGCTCCCGCAGGTAGTACTCCCGCTGGCTCTTCCCCATCTCCTCCTTGGCGGCGCTCTGGATCCGGGCCTGCATGCTCAGGAGTTCATGCTCCTTGATCAGCAGTTCGTTCACCTTGGTGAGCCTGTCCACCGGGTCGAAGATCTCCAGCAGCCTCTGGGCCTCGTCCACCTTGAGGCCGATGTTGCTCGCCACCAGGTCGGCAAAACTCCCCGGCTCCTGCATGTTCTCCACGATGACCATCACCTCGGGGGAGATCACCTTACCCAGGGCAATGATCTTGGCCAGCTGGTCCTTGACGGCCCGCATCAGGGCCTCGATCTCCAGGGAGCCCTCCGGTGGCTGTGTCTCGTGGATCCGCTCGATATGCACCGAGTAATAGGGTTTCTCGCTCTCGTACGAGAGCACGCGCCCTTTGACCAGCCCCTGGACCAGGATCTTCACCCGTCCGTCCGGGAGCTTCAGCATCCGCATGATCATGGCCACCGTGCCCACGGTGTAGATTGAATCG
>CAYSJJ010000110.1:0-8387 GCA_964431365.1 uncultured Geobacter sp.
AAGGCTTCGTCGCCATCAAACGGCGCACTGGCCGGCGATATACCGAACTCTTGTCAGCCGCAGCAGGTCTTGAGTTGATGCCCGTGAACACGGATTATGCCGAGAACATCTACTGGGTGTATGGCGTGGTGCTCGGAGCCGAACTCTCCTTCACCGCCGAAGAGATGATGCAGTTGCTGGGACGGTCGGGGATCGCGACCCGTCCCTTTTTCTGGCCCATGCACGAGCAGCCGGTCTTTCAGAGGATGGGTCTGTTCGAGGGGCAGAGTTACCCGGTGGCTGAACGGCTGGCAAGGCGCGGATTCTACCTCCCCAGTGGCCTGGCGCTGCGGGATGAGCAGCTTGACGAAGTGGCAAGCTCGTTACTGGAGATCCTGGACAACGGGAATTGAGGGGAGAGAAGCATGCCGGTGTTTGGTGCGTATGCCCGATACTATAACCTGCTCTACAAGGACAAGGATTACACGGGGGAAGCGGCATACATCCATCGCCTGATCGATAAGCACCGGCCGCAGGCGCGAACCATACTCGATCTCGGTTGCGGCACCGGCAGACACGATCAGCTGCTGACCCGCCACGGCTATGAACTGACCGGCGTGGACCAGTCAGAAGAGATGCTGGCCGGCGCGGCCCCGCATGCCCACTCCACCCTCAACTTTCTGCAGGGCGACATCAGATCCGTCCGCCTCGGGAAGACCTTCGATGTGGTCATTTCCCTGTTTCATGTCGTTAGCTACCAGACGAGCAATGCAGACCTGGCGGCGGTCATGGCCACGGCAAGGGCCCACCTGGAGCCCGGAGGGATCTTCATCTTCGACTGCTGGTATGGGCCGGCAGTCCTGACCGACCGCCCCAGCATCCGCATCAAGCGCCTTGAGGATGAGACGACGGCCATCACGCGCATTGCCGAGCCGTGTATCTACCCCAACGACAACCTGGTGGATGTCCATTACCAGGTTTGCGCCCGGGACAAACAGAGCGGTGAAACCGCCGAACTGCACGAGACCCACCGGATGCGCTACCTGTTTCGGCCGGAACTGGAACTGCTGCTGTCGGCTCAGGGGATGAACATTCACGAATATGCGGCGTGGATGACTGGCAAGGAGGCCGGATTTGACTCCTGGAGCGTCTATTTCGTGGTGAAGGGATGAAGAAGATCGGTCTGTTCCTGGATACACTCCCCGCCTCCGGCGGCGTGTTCCAGTACAACCTGAGCATGCTCCAGGCCGTTGCCAGCCTCCCCGGCGAAGAGTACGAGGTTGTCGTTGCCTACACCTCCCAGCAGTGGCAGAAATACCTCCACGAGTACGGCATACCGTCAATCTTCGTGAACTACCACTTTCCCGCCCGACTGCTCAGCATCTGGCTGAACATTTTCAAATTCCCTGTCAGCCTCTGGCAAAAAGTCTCGCCGCTCCTGTTCCGTTACGCCAGACTACTGGTCAGAGAACAGTGTGACCTCTGGATCTTTCCCTCACAGGATGCCGCAAGTTTTCAGGTTAACGTTCCGGCTCTCGTCACGATTCTCGACCTGGCCCATCGCTATGCACGGCGCTTCCCCGAATCCGCCTCACGCTTCGAGTACCTGATCAGGGAGCGGACTTACACGAATATCTGTCAATGGGCCCGGGGAGTTGTTGTCGATTCGCAGACCGGACGCCACCAGGTTGCCGAAAGCTATTCCATGCCATCGGAATGCATCCACCTGCTCCCCTATGTTGCCCCCCAGTACATGAACGCCGGCGAAGCGCCCGCTGACGTCGCCTCCCGTTACCGACTGCCGGCCAAGTATCTCTTCTATCCTGCCCAGTTCTGGGAACACAAGAATCACAGGAACCTCATCAAGGCTGTTGCCCGACTGAAGCACGAACTGCCCGATCTGAAGCTGGTCTTGTCGGGGACCCAAAAAAACGCGTACGATGCGGTCGTGTCGCTGGTACACGAACTTCACCTTGCCGAAGATGTGCTCTTTCTCGGCTACGTCCCCAACGAAGATATTCCCGAACTGTACCGTCGTGCCCGCGCCTTGATTATGCCGACCTATTTCGGCCCCACCAACATCCCTCCGTTGGAGGCGATCTCCGTCGGCTGCCCGGTCGCCATCTCACATGTTTCCAGCATGCCGGAACAGCTCGGCGAAGCGGCGCTTGCTTTTAATCCCGATTCGGTGGACGAGATCGCCGGCTGTATCAGGCAGTTATGGGTCGACGACCGCCTCTGTGCCGAACTGGCCCAAAAAGGGAGGCAACGGGCAGCAGACTGGGGACAGAGAGCGTTCAACGACCGGCTCAGGGAGATCATCACAAGAGTGATCCGCGAGCAACCGGAGCGTCCCTAGATGAGCATTCGGGAAGGCCTGCCACAGAGAGTGACCGGGGGGCTCCGCACCAGGGGCGGGATCAGGGCCAGCCAGCCGGTGGTGCCGATCGTTTCCGTTGTCACAGTAGTCAAGAACGGGGCCGCCCATCTGAGGCAATGCATCGAGAGCGTCCTGACCCAGAGCTGGCCCGGCATTGAATACATCATCATCGATGGCGGCTCTACCGACGCCACCCTCGACATCATCCGCACCTATGACGACCGGCTTGCATACTGGGTAAGCGAGCCGGATCGGGGGATTTTCGACGCCATGAACAAGGGGATCGGTCTGGCGACCGGCGAACTGATCGGGCTTCTCAATGCGGATGACTGGTACGAGCCTGGCGCAGTGGAAGCGGCGGCAACCGCCCTTCTCGGGCAAGGTCTCCCCGGAATCTACTATGGCGAAAAGTACCTCGTCCAGGTCGACATGGGCAAGGTGTATGAGATGCCTGCCTCGCTGGAATTCTGGCGGGGGATGAACGTATGCCATCAGGCGATGTTCGTGCACCGGGAGGTCTATGAACGTCTTGGCGGCTACGCGCTCCACTACCGTTTGGCTGCCGACTTCGATTTCCTTGTGCGGGCCTTGCAGGGTGGGATACCGTTTGTGCGGCTCGACCGGTTTGTCGTCAATTTCCGTGATTCCGGGGCCAGTGCACAGGCGCTTGTGGAAGGGAACCGCGAGATTTCGGCCATTTTGAGAACGACCTGCGGAGCGCTCAGCAGCGTCTATCTCAAGAATCGGCTGCTGACAGGCTACAATCTTGCCGCTGTCGCCGCAGGGCGCTTCATTGGCCGACTCTTGGGGGAACGGACGCTGAATCTCTGCCGCATCCTGTTTTACCGCCTCTTCACCCGCCGGGGAGAGGAAGTGCGGAAATGACCCCCTCCTCCCCTGTCGCCATCATCATCCTCAACTGGAACAACTGGCCGGACACCCTGGCCTGCGTGGCATCCTGCCGCCAGCTCACCTGGCCAAACGTCCGGATGGTCATCGTGGACAACGGCTCCACCGATGGATCTGAAGAGATCCTCAAAGAGCGTTGTCCCGATGCCGAGATCATGCAGACCGGCACGAATCTCGGCTTTGCCGGCGGCAACAACGTCGGCATCAGCCGTGCAGTGGAGCGGGGTGCGAAGTATGTCTGGCTGCTGAACAACGACGCCGAGGCAGATCCGGAGGCCCTGACCATGCTGGTCGAGGCGATGGAGGGCGACCCGGCCGCGGCCGTCGCCGGTTCCAAGGTTTACTACCACGATGATCCGGAGCGGATCTGGTGCGCCGGGGGAATGTGGAGAAAGGGTGGGCTGAGGCTGCGCCAGCGGGGTGCCAACCGGTTGGACAACGGAGAGTTCGACAGGCTTGTGCCGGTTGGATCGGTTTCGGGCTGCAGTATGCTCCTGCGCACCACTGCACTCCGGGAAGTTGGCCTGCTGGACGAGGGGTATTTTCTCTACTGGGAGGATACCGACTGGTGTGCCCGCGCCGGCAAGCATGGGTACAGGGTGCTGTTTGTCCCGGCATCCCGTGTCTGGCACAAGGTTTCGGCGTCCGTTGCCCCCCGCTCGCAACGGCAGTACTACTACAACACCCGGAACGGACTCATCTTTTGCGTGCGCCATGATCTAGTGTCGTTGCCGTTATTTCTCGCCTATGTCACCGCCGATGTCGTTGCGGGGATGCTGCGGGGCAACCGGGCCATGCTGCGCGGCTATCTGCAGGGAATTGCGGATTTTTTCCGGGGGGTCCGTGGCCCCCGATCATCGGCATGACCGGGTAGACCGACAGGATGCTGCTTGTGAAACTATTCAGCTCATACGACAGTCCGACCCTCAGCTCCCGTGCCGTCATGGCAGTCGGAGATGCCCTGTCGCGGATCCTCGTCCCCTGTCAGCCGGCTCCGCGCCTGCCGCTTGTGGCACGTCAGGTCCCAAGCCTCCTGCTGCTCCGCCTCGACGGCATCGGCGACAACGTCTGCTCCTGGCCGGCGCTGAAACTGCTGCGGGAGCACCTGCCGGAGACCCGCATTACCCTCGCCGTCGGCCCCTGGGCGGCACCGCTCTATCGTGAATGCCCCTGGGTGGATGAGGTCATCGAGTGGGATTCAGGACTGTTCGGCCTTTTCCGCGGCAACGGTCCCGGCGGCTTGTGGCACGATCTGAAACGTTCCGGAACGTTGCGGGAACGTGGATTTGCCGCCGGCATCGATCTGCGGGGTGACCTGCTCTCCATCGTCCTCCTTCGCCTCGTGGCCCCGCCAACCAGGATTGCAACAATCACCCGTGGCGGGAGGAGATTCCTTACCGACCCGCTGCGGGTCAACGACGGGCACGAAACTGAACGCACCTACGCTATTGCCTGCGCCACGCTGGGGCATCCGTCGGGCCAGACACCCCGCCTGCAGGACTGGCAGCGTCCCGATGCTCTCGCACGCGCCAGGGAGCAACTGGTTCGCTCAGGTTGGAATGCGTCAATCCCCTCGGTCGCCCTCTGTCCGCTGGCACTCTGGCCCTGGAAACAGTGGCCGAAGGATCGGTTCGAAGAGCTGGCCGGGCGCCTGAAGAGGGACCTCGGCCTGCAGACAATCTGGTTCCTTGAGCACGCGGGCCAGGCGGGTGAATACCGTGCCGACGGCCCCGTCTTCTGCGGTCCGCTGGATGAGGTCGCCGCCGCATTGAGCCTCTGCAGGGTGGCGGTATCCAATGACAGTGGCCTCATGCATCTGGCCATTGCAGCCGGATGCAAGACCGTTCAGCTGTTCGGCCCCGGCGATGCCTCACGATTTGCCCACCATGGCCCAGGGACCGTCCTGCTCCACGATCCGAGCTGTCAGTACAATCCATGTACGCGAAGTGGAGAGTGCCGGAATCTGGCCGCCGGGTGGTGCATGGAAAAGATTGCGGTGGAAACGGTTTTCGCCTCGTGCGTACGGCTCATGGCAGAAGGGTAACGACATTGGATACGACCGTCAGCGTATCAGGCTTTTCACCACGCATCTCCATCGTCATGCCCTGCTTCCAGCAGAAGGCGTTCCTTGAGGAAGCGGTGCGCTCGGTCCTTGACCAGCAGGAGGTGGCAGCAGAACTCATTGTCATGGACCCCGGCTCCACTGATGGTTCGCGAGAGCTGCTTCAGACGCTGCAGGACGAGTATGGAGAGCGACTGGTCCTGCATTTTGCACCCGATAAAGGGCAGTCCGATGCCATCAACAAGGGGATGGCCATGGCACGGGGCAACGTACTCGGCTGGCTCAACTCCGACGACCGGCTGCGGCCAGGATCACTCCGGATTGCGGGTCGGCTGAACACGGCCGAACCGTGCTGGCTGTACGGTCGCGGCGGCATCATCGATGAGCAGGGTCGCCCGGTTTCGCAGCCGATCGTCTGGTACAAGAACTGGCGTGGTCGCACATTTTCCATCTACAAACTGATCACCGAGGATTTCATCCCCCAGATGGCTACGTTCTGGAATCGCACCCTCTGGGACAAGGCCGGCGGACTTGACCCCCATCGCCATCTGGACATGGACTATGACCTCTTCCTCCGGTTCGCGCTGATCTCCCCCCCTGAAATCTCCACCGAGTATCTGGGAGATTTCAGGGTACACCGGAACACCAAGAGCAGCCAGCAGACCGGAGAGCACCTGAGGGCCGCCATGCGTACTGCCGGGCATTACGCCGGAAAGCTTGGCATCAGAGGAAAACTGGCTTTTCTGCTGCACAGAATCTATTCCGCCCGGACCCGATTCGTTTACGTCCTTATCAAACCCTAATTTTTTCGCTGTAATAATGCCTCGCTGAGGTTATACTGCGGCCATGATTCAACTGTTACCCTTTGATCGAGTTCAATTTTTCGGCATCCTCTTCAGCGCCGCCATCTTCTCGTTTATCTTCGGACTGGTAAAGAACCGCCGGATAAAGGAGGAATACTCCCTGCTCTGGCTGGCTCTGAGCAGCGTATTTCTCTATCTCTCCTTCGACCGCTGGGCCGTTGACCGGCTCGCCGACCTGGTTGGCATTGCCTACAAACCGAGTGTCCTGATCCTGGTTGTCATCGGGTTCATGACCCTGATCCTTGTCCACATAACCATCGTCATTACCCGCCTTTCCGACCAGAATCGCGATCTTGCCCAGGAACTGGGATTGAACAGGTTACCGCCAGCTCCGGAGAAAAAGAGCGAAGTGCTCGTCATTATCCCGGCCTTCAACGAGGCAGGGAACATCATCAATGTCATCGATGAATTACGTGCACTCAAGGGGGAGTTTGACATCCTCGTGGTCAACGATGGTTCACGGGATCAGACCGGCATACTGGCAGCGGCAATGGCGCGGGTTATCGACCTCCCCGCCAATCTCGGCATCGGCGGCGCGGTGCAGACCGGTTTCAAGTATGCAAGCAGGAACGGCTACCGCGTGGCTGTTCAGTTCGACGGCGACGGTCAGCACATCGCCGCGGAAATCCCGAAACTCTTGCGCTGTCTTGAGGAGAGCAACGCGGCAGTGGTAATCGGCTCCCGCTTCCTGCAGCCCCACGACGGATTCCGCTCCACCTTTCCACGCCGCATAGGAATAAAGATCTTCGAGATGCTGAATTCGCTCCTGATCGGTCAACGGATCACGGACAACACGTCCGGTTTCCGCGCGTACAACCGCCAGGCAATCGAATTCCTCGCCCAGAACTACCCCGCTGATTATCCTGAGCCGGAGGCGGTGATACTCCTCGGGAAAAACGGCTTTCGGCTCTCTGAAGTGTTCACCATGATGCGTGAACGTCAGGGGGGGGATTCGTCAATCGCCGGCCTGACCGGCATCTATTACATGGTCAAGGTACTGCTGGCTGTTCTGATGACAGTACTGAGAAAACCATCCGTCGGGAAAAACACACATGCACAGCAGCCCTGAACCGGCCTCTGAAACAACTTTCAAGCCTGCGTGGAGGATGCTCGCCCTCCCGTACGTCCATGTCTTGGCCATCATCTTCCTCGCGGTGGCCTGCTACTCCAACACGTTCCAGGTTCCCTTCATCCTTGACGACGAGGGTTCCATTCAACTCCATACTCCGGTGCACGGACTTGCCAATTATTTCAAGGATTGGGCCGGCTATAACTTCCTCCCCAACCGTGCGTTCGGTTATTTGACCTTTGCCCTCAATTACGAGTTTGGCGGGCTGAACCTCCCCGGCTATCACCTGGTAAACCTGGTGATTCACATCAGTACTGCCTTGCTGGTGTATGCCCTTGTTCGCCTGACCTTCAGCACCACGTACCTGCAGAGCACCGATGACGATTCAGCGCCGGTGAGGGTATTTGCGTTCGTGGTAGCACTCCTTTTCGTCTGCCACCCGATCCAGACCCAGGCGGTCACCTACATAGTCCAACGGCTTACCTCCATGACAGCCATGTTCTATCTCGCAGCGCTCGTCTGCTATGTACGCTGGCGTTTGTCGCAGAGCGGAAGCGCCGCGACCGCTGTCGGAAAAGGGCTTCTGTGGTACTGCCTCTCGCTGGGGGCTATCGTCCTTGCCATGAAGACCAAGGAGATTTCATTCACCTTGCCGGTGGTTATCCTGCTTTATGAATGCTTCTTTTTTGGCGTTCCGGGACGTAAGCTCCTGGCGAAGATGTCTCCACTGCTGTTGACAATCGCCCTGATACCCGCCACCAGGATCCTCCATGTCGCCCCGTCACTCGATCCTGCTGCCGGTGGAGAGGCGTTCCTCTCCGATATGCACGCCCCGTCATACAACATTGTCAAGGTCACCCATCTGGATTACCTGTATACCCAGTTCAGCGTCATCGTCACCTATCTGCGTATCCTATTCTTCCCAATCAACCAGAACCTTGATTACGACTACCCGATTAACCGCACCCTCCTGGAACCCCGTGCGTTCCTGTCGCTGCTCCTCCTCCTGGCGATTTTCACGCTTGCTCTCTATATGTATGCAAAATCCAGACAGACCACCCCTCAAACGGTTCCGGGAGAAGCGGCTGACGGCAACATGCCGTTTGCATCCGCCACGCTGTTGCG
>CAYSJJ010000111.1:0-1795 GCA_964431365.1 uncultured Geobacter sp.
TAGGGAAACCTATTAATAATGAGTTGAGCAAAAGGAAAAGAATGGATGAGAATGATCGTATTACTGATGTTGATCTCCATAATGGCTTTGTCTGGCAGAGATTCGGTTTTTGCTATGCAATCGTTCCGCATCCCGCTGCCTGAATTCCAAGGGCTGAGACAACTCCCACAAGATGAATTTCTAAACAAAAAAATAGGTGTGTTCAGGAATGTTTCGACGGTACGAGTCGAGATTAAGGGTTCTGCTTTATACGGCGAAGAAACAAATCCTAACCGACACGGCGAAACTGTACCAGTTCAGCCTGGGGGGTACTTTACACTCAATCCAGCATGCGTTCCTTCATATGAAGCTCTTTCGTTTGAACCTTTTTCTAATTTCAAGCTGCCAGACGGCTATTTTCAGATAACTCATTACTTTATCAAAGGGAAAAAGTCTTCATCATTTCTTGTTGAAGGTGATGGAGGATTCTCCGTTGGTATTCATCTTAGAAAGTCAATGATAGATTGGTACCCCGCAAAACCAGAGCGTATCAAAGAGCCCTCCGTTACGATTACTGAAGCAAGTCTCATTGTTGAGGCTGAAGAAAAGATCGGAGATCAAAAACCTCACAAGATCGATTCGTTCAGTCTTCCGATTGTCTTCAGTGGTGGTCACATCAATTTTGCTTGGGGTTATAAGGATAATGGCTTTCTAATAGACGCGGACGGAAAAGTATTTGTGTACGACAATAAATGCAGAGGACCACGATATCGAAGTGGCAAAGAGCCCATTACTGACGATCTTATAAGAGACAGCTTCAGTATGACCAAGTTCGTAAAGAAAGTTGACCCAAAGCAGTTCATGAATATGAAGAAGCTAATAACTAAGGCAGGAAAAGGAACGATTTCTAAGCGCCATACAGCCGAGGATGCCGGCAGTTCAAGCTTTACAGCGTTTATCTATGACAAAGGAAACGGGACATATACGAGCGTCAATCTTGGCAGCAGCGGCGATTTTGAAAATATAAATGACTCTCCAGCAGCGTACACATTGAAAGAATGGTTGCAAGAAGTAAGAAGAGAAATTTCTAGCTCGTCTAACCGGAAGTAAATAAAGAACCTATGCCCAACACGCGGTCGGAACACGACTCCCTACGGTCGCGGTTCAACCGCGGCCCCGTTGAGCAAGGAAAATAGGAGAGGTAATGAAGCCATTAGGATTATGCATTCTGGTCTTGTTGCTCTTTGGCAACATAAGCTTGGCATACGACAAGAAGGACACTGAAGAAGTTGATCAGGGTATGACGGTCCTTTTTGATGTTGCTCATTCTTTCCCTCCGCGTCTTGAAAACCGAGAACAACTTGAAGAAACCAAGAAGCTTTGGAGTCGAGTATCACTAAAATTGGAAAGCATATTCAATGAGGACACCACCAACTATGGTCTTGAGTGGTATTTGGCTGAGTGTTTTCGGCTCGGCTACAACCTCGACATGGGCACACTGGACAAGGCAGAACTTCATTATAAAAGAGTGATTCAGAACATGCCTGAGTATGCTCTCGCTTACATAGGACTTGGTTTATTCTATGTACAAACTGGATTTGCAGGTGAAACTGCAAATGCAGAATCACTATTCAGAAAAGCACTTAAACTTACTAAAGATCCAATGCCATTGTCTGAGGCACACAGGGGGCTAGCGCTTGCATTATATCTCCAAGGCAATCTAAAAGAGGCCATACAGGAGGCCGATACGGCCGTAAAACTTGATCCTACCAATGTTTATGCCTCCCAAGAACAAAAAGCATATAAAGCAGTAGAG
>CAYSJJ010000111.1:1805-2315 GCA_964431365.1 uncultured Geobacter sp.
GACGAAAATATTATTTCCTGAAAAAAAGGGAGAACTGTTTCGATATGAGCCGGGAACTTCCAAAAAAGATGTGATGCCCAACACGCGCTAAGACCATGACCAGTCGATGAAGCCGCCCGGCAGGTCAAGCGCAGCCCCGTTATGTGAGGATAGAAAAACCATGAGTGAAACCAACAGCGGCATCTTGGAGATTATCAGACCGTCGATGTATTTCGCGAAGTACCGTTCATACCCAATCTTCGTGGATGGCGAAAAAGTAGGGTCAGTGAAAGACGGTGCTGCGCTAGCAATGCCACTTCAATCAGGTAGTCACAACGTGTGGAGTAAAATTGACTGGAAGAAAAGCAATACGGCAGAAATCAGAATAGAGGCAGGAAAAACAACTAGAATAAGAGTCGGATATAAAAGAAGATAGGCTTGAAACTTCTTCTCCCGGTTGCGCTGGGGCTTGTCGCAATCATAGCCGGAGCGACGAGCATGTCGTACATTTTTTATCGTTGAAGCTGCAAT
>CAYSJJ010000111.1:2325-7385 GCA_964431365.1 uncultured Geobacter sp.
AAGCGACATTGAAGCGGAGAAGGAATATATCGCTGAGTTTGAAAGCGATACCTAACCTTCGGGTGCTGCTGTCTTCGCTACGCTACACAGCAGACCATCACCACGTTGTAATACAATTGCGGATGCTACTTGCAAGCAAGCCAGAAAGACAATTGGAGACCAGCATCATGAAAATTTTGAACTTGCAGATGCTGCATAAGATTATGCTGTCGTTCATGGCCGCGACGATTCTAGCTGGATCGCAGGTGGCGATTGCCAAGCCGGTCACGTTGACTCGGGAATATACATATCGTGCCAGTGAAGCTGACAGTAAACTGACCTGTAGAACGATAGCGCTGGAACAGGTGAAACGCCTGCTTCTGGAAGAACTCGGAACCTTTATCGTCAGTAATACTGAACTCCGGGATTCAGCTTTAACCAAAGACGAAATCGTAACCTACACCTCTGGATGGGTCGCGACTGTCATAATCGAAGAGAAGTGGAACGGCGCGGAGTACTACATGAAAGCCAATATTAAGGCTGATTCAGACGATGTTGCGAAGGCAATTGCCTCAATGCATGATGATCGCGAGAGATCCATCGAACTTAAGAAGCTTCGGGAAGATGCCAGCAACTCGCTCAAGGAGATAGAGCGCCTGCGCAAAGAACTGGGGAAAGCTAAATCATTCAATATGTCGAGTGATAGAGAAAAGACCGTGGCACTTCGGAAAGAGTATGACCTTGCCGTCGCCAGGCTGGCGGCAAATGAAGCCGTAGTCACTGACTTTGATGGCCAATGGGCAGCTACGCTTGTCTGCGCGAACACCCAGTTCAAGGGACGACCCGTTAAAGGATATGTATATGACTTTTTTGTCGATGTGAAAGACGGCAAAATTTCCGGACGATACGGCCAGTCCGGCGAGCCTTCCTCTCTAAGCATGATCGGTGCAATTCAGCAGGATGGAGTCGTGACTATTAATGCGAGCGGTATAACGAGCAAAAATCAGAAGTCCACAATGGGACCGACCAACACCCCTTATTCCTATAGGATGGTTGGACAATTCTCTCGCACCAGCGGGAAGGCCAAACGTATCGAGTCACGGCCATGTGAGGCGACTTTTTCCAAACGGTAGGGGGTAGAGCCAGTATGGCAAGTCTGGGAGTAAAAGGACAAACATCCAAATCTCAAAAAATTGATAGAGAGAATTTCCCTCCTCACGGCTTGACCGACCCCGAACAGGCAGTTGGCACAGCGTTGATTTGAAAAAGATTTCGTCGCTGTTTTCAATAATAATCGCGGCATTGAGCGATCAGCAGGGTATCACCTTCAACTGCGTACACCAACCGATGACAACAGTCTATTCTGCGAGACCGGAAACCGGTCAACTGATGCTTCAGCGGTTCGGGTTTGCCGATGCCGGAAAACGGTTCACGTTGAATTTCCCGAATGAGGCTGTTTATGCGTTCAAGCGTTGCCTTGTGGGTCGCCTGCCGGTAGAGGCAGTCTTCCCATGCTGCGGTAGCGAACTTGATCGTCATTCTGTCAGCTCTCTGACTCCCTTCCCGACACGTGTCGGGGAGTAGGGAGATCTACAAGGAAGCTGGACAGGAAGGCACCGCAGAGGGTACACTCCGCCACTCATTCCCCTCTCCTTGAGGGAAGCGTGGCTGGACAGGAGCACGATGGAGAAGAACGAAACCAACAACGGGCAGCGGCCGGAGGGATGGCTCCTCGGCGAGGTTAAGGGGGTCCGGACGGAGCTGGTCGGTGCAGTCTGTGCCGCCTTTGCCGCCGGCCTGCTGATCATCCTCCAGGCCCGGCTCCTGGCCATCGCCTGCCAGCGGATCGTCATCGCCAAGGCGTCTCTGCCGGCGGTGCTCCCCCTGGTGTTGGGGGTGGCGCTGCTGGCGGTAGTGCGCGGGGGGCTGACGCTGCTTGCAGAGCGGCGCTCCGCAGCGGCAGCGGCCCGTCTCAAGGTACGGCTGCGGAGCGAGCTGTATCGGCGGCTTCTGGCCCTGGGGCCCAGCGGCCGCGTCGGCGAGGAGACCGGGCCGCTGGTGGAGGCTGTGACCGCCGGCATCGAGGGGATCGAACCCTATGTGGCCCGGTTCCTCCCCCATGTGGCACTGGCCGCCCTCCTGCCGGTGGCTGCCCTCCTTTTCGTCCTGCCGGCCGACTGGCGGCCGGGCCTGGTGCTCCTCTTCTCGGCACCGTTCATCCCGCTCTTCATGGTCCTGATCGGTCGCGGCTCGGAGAGCCTCAACCGCCGCCAGTGGGGTAAACTGTCGCGGCTGGCCGGGTACCTGCTGGACCAGGTGCAGGGGCTCCCCGACCTCAAGATCTTCGGCGCAGCCAAACGGGAGGCCAGCGTGGTGGCGCAGGCTTCCGACGACTATCGCCTGGCGACCATGGCGGTCCTGCGGCTCGCCTTTCTTTCGGCCTTTACCTTGGAGTTCTTCGCCACCGTCGGCACGGCCGTGGTGGCGGTGATAATCGGCTTTCGCCTGCTCAGCGGCAACCTCTCCCTGGCGGACGGCCTTTTTGTCCTCCTGCTGGCCCCTGAATTCTATCTCCCCCTGCGGACCCTGGGGCTTTCCTACCACTCCCGCATGCAGGGGGTGGCTGCGGCCGAGCGGATCGCGCCGCTACTCGCCCTGCCGCTGCCGGATGGGTGCGCCGGGACGCTGCCGCTGCCGGAGGGACCGTTTCACGTCCGCTTCGAGTCGGTCTCCTTCGCCTATGCCGGCGAACGGGGCGGGGTGAGCGCTGTCGACCTGGAGCTGCCGGCCGGGAGCATCTCCGCGCTTGCCGGCGAGAGCGGTAGCGGCAAGAGCACTCTGGTCAGGCTGCTGGCCGGCCTGATCCAGCCCGCGTCGGGACGGATCAGGGTGAACGGCGTCGATCTGGCCGACCTTGACCAGGCGGCCTGGCAACGGAGCGTGGCCTATGTGGCCCAGCGCCCCTTCTTCTTCAAGGGGACGATCCGCGACAACCTGCTCCTGGGCGCCCCCCGGGCTGCCAGGGAGGCGATCGCCGGGGCACTGGCCGCGGCTGGTGCAACCGACTTCATCGATCGCCTTGCCGCCGGTCTGGACACGGAGCTGGGTGACCGGGGGGCCGGGCTCTCCGGCGGCGAACTGCGCCGGCTGGCGCTGGCACGGGCAGTGCTGCGCGATGCGCCGCTCTTGATCCTGGACGAGCCGACCGCCGGACTCGACGCGGAGAACGAACGGCTGGTGGGGGATGCGCTGGTGCGGCTGGCCCGGGGGCGGACGGTGCTGGTGATCAGCCACCGGGAAGGGACGCTCCGGCGGGCCGAGCGGGTTGCCGTGCTGTCCGGCGGCACCGTGGAGCGGGTCGTCACGCCGGCGGAGTTCCTCTCTGCGTGGGAGGCGGCATGAGCGGCCTTCTCCGCATCCTTTCCGTTGCCCGCCGGCAGTGGCGGTGGATGGCGGGCGGTGTCCTCCTGGGGGCCGTGGTCATCGTCGCCAATGCGCTCCTGATGGCGGTTTCCGGCTGGTTCATCGCCTCCATGGCTGTCGCCGGCAGCAGCGGTCTCCCCTTCAACTACTTCTTCCCGTCAGCCGCCATCCGCGGGCTGGCGATCTGCAGGACCGTCGGCCGGTACGCGGAGCGGCTGGTGACCCACGAAGCGGCCTTCCGCGTCCTGGCCGACCTTCGGGTCTGGCTCTTCCGGCGGCTGGAGCCGCTGGCCCCTGCCGGGCTGGAGCGGTATGCCGGGGCCGACGTGGCCGGCCGGCTCCGGGCCGACGTGGACTCCCTGGAGGGGCTTTACTTACGGATCGTCGCCCCGCTGGTCACCGGTTGCGTCTCCATCCTCCTGGCCGTGCTCTTTGTCTCGTACTGGAGCACTCCGGCCGCCGCGGTCCTGTTTCTCTTCCTCCTGGCCGCCGGGATACTCCTCCCGCTCGTTGCCCGGCGGCTGGCGCAGGAGCCCGGGCAGAGGTCCACACTCCTTGCGGGGGAGCTCCGGACCATGGTGACCGAGGGGCTGCAGGGGGGGGAAGAGCTGATCCTCCTCGGCGCCACGGAGCGCCAGGCTGCAGAGGTCGACCGGCTTTCGGCGGAGCTCGTCTCCGAGCATGAGCGGCTGGCCGGGATCGGCGGCCTGACCCTGGCCGGAAGCATCGCCTGCAGCGGCCTCGGGGTGGCCGGCGTGTTTGTTGCCGGCTCCCAGGCGGTGACCGGCGGACTCCTGGCCGGACCGTCGTTGGTCATGCTCCTCCTCTTTGCGGCCGCCGCCTTCGAGGCTGCCGGATCGCTCCCCATGGCGCTGCAGCTTTTCCCGGCCACCAACGAGGCCATCCGCAGAATCAGGGAGCTGGCCGACGCCCCGGTGCCGGTACCCGATCCGCCCGTAGCAGCGCCGGTTCCGATGACGACGGAGATCCGCTTCCGGGACGTTGCCGCCGCCTATGACCCGGCCCTGCCGGTACTGGAAGGGTTCAGCCTCGACATCCCGGCCGGCCACCGGGTGGCGCTGACCGGGCCGAGCGGCAGCGGCAAGAGCACGGTCGCCGAGATACTGCTCCGTTTCCGCGAGTACGGGGGGAGCGTCACCATCGGCGGGACCGAGATTCGCGATCTGGCCGGCGACGACCTGCGGGCGCTGATCGCGGCGGTGCCGCAGCGGCCCCATCTCTTCAACGCCACCATCCGCGAGAATATCCTGATGGGGAATCCGGCTGCCGGGGAGGAGGAGATCGGTCGCGCCTTGGCCGATGCCGGGCTGGCTCCCTGGGTCGCCGGCCTCCCCCAGGGGATGGAGACACCGGTGGGTGAGGGTGGGGGCGCGGTTTCCGGGGGGGAGGCGCGGCGGATCGCCCTGGCCCGGGCGCTGCTGAAGGGGGCGCCGATCCTCATCCTGGACGAGCCGACCGAGGGGCTGGACGCGGAGACGGAGCAGCAGGTGGTGGAACGGCTTGAAAGACGGACCAGGGGGACGACCCTGCTGGTCATCACCCATCGTCCCGCCTGCCTGGCCTTGGCCGACCGGGTGGTGCGACTTTCGAAAACCTGAATTGGGATGTAGCGAAAACTCTGGTTGCTCAAAAATAGT
>CAYSJJ010000112.1:0-7383 GCA_964431365.1 uncultured Geobacter sp.
CTCGCTCCGCAGGGCACACGGTTTGACTGATTGATAAGTAACGGGACGTTGAAACTCAGGTTGCTCAAAAAAATAGTCAGATCGTCGCACCCGCAGCGAGCTCCGCGGAGGCGTAGCAGCGCTACGCCGCACAAGGTAGCGAGCGAGGACGGCGGCGAGATGGCTGTTTTTCAGCAACCTGTCAAGGAGTATGAGATGCTGCAGTTGGACAACCTGACGAAGGAGTTCGCCGGCCGCGACCTGTTCCGCGGCATCTCCTGGCAGTTGAACGCCGGCGAGCGGGTCGGACTGGTGGGGGAGAACGGGGCCGGCAAGTCGACCCTGATGCGGATCATCGCCGGCGAGGTGGAGACATCGGCCGGGGAGATCCGCCTGGTGCGCGGCGCAACGGTCGGCTATCTCCCGCAGGACGGACTCGTTACCAGCGGCAGGACCCTCTTCGCCGAGGCCCTGGCCGCCATGGGCGACCTGCAGGCGATGGAGGAGGAGATCGCGGACCTGACTTCGGAACTGGCCCGTGTTCCCCATGACGACCCGCGCCACGAAGCGCTGCTGGAGCGTTACGGCCACCTGCAGGAGGAGTTCAGGCTCCGGGGGGGATACGTCAAGGAGGCGGTGGTCGGCACCGTCCTCTCGGGGCTCGGGTTCCTCCCCGGGGACTGGGAGCGGGATTGCGGCGAGTTTTCCGGCGGCTGGCAGATGCGGATCGCCCTGGCCCGCCTCCTGTTGAAGAAGCCGAACGTCCTGCTCCTGGACGAACCGACCAACCACCTGGACATCGAGGCCCGCAACTGGCTGGAAGGATACCTGGCCCAGTATCCCTACGCCGTCATGCTGGTCTCCCACGACCGCTTCTTTCTCGATACGGTCTGCAGCCGGATTGCCGAGGTCTGGAACGGCACCCTCACCGATTACCACTGCAACTACAGCAACTATCTGGTCCAGCGGGAAGAGCGGGTGACGGCCCTCCGGGAGGCGAAGCGGCGCCAGGACGAAGAGGTGCAGAAGCTCGAGGAGTTCATCAGCCGCTTCCGCTATAAGGCGGACAAGGCGGCGCTGGTCCAGTCCCGCATCAAGCAGCTGGAGAAGATCGAGCGGATCGTGCTGCCGCCGGAGCGTAAGAAGATCCGGTTCCGCTTCCCCGACCCACCGAAGAGCGGCCGGGTCGTCATGGAGCTTAAGGGGCTCACCCGGGCCTACGGCAGCAGGGTGATCCTGGACCGGGTCGATTGCACCGTGGAGAAGGGGGAGAAGGTCGCCCTGGTGGGACACAACGGCGCCGGCAAATCGACGATGATGAGGGTCCTGGCCGGGGGGGAATTCCAGGGAGGAGAACGGATCGTCGGCCATAACGTGGTGCTCGATTATTTTGCCCAGGACCAGGCCCAGGAGCTGAACAGCAACCTGACGGCATACGACGAACTCCTGGCCGATGCCCCGTACGACATGGTGCCGCGCCTGCGGGACCTCCTGGGGGCCTTTCTCTTTTCCGGCGACGACATCCACAAACGAGTCTCCGTCCTCTCCGGAGGGGAGCGGAACCGTCTCGCCCTGGCCAAGATGCTGCTGAAGCCGGCCAATCTCCTCCTCATGGACGAGCCGACCAACCATCTGGACCTCTTCAGCAAGGAAGTGCTCCTGGACGCGCTACGGGAATTCCCGGGCACCGTGATCTTCGTCTCCCACGACCGGCATTTCATCGACGGTCTCGCCACCCGGGTGGTGGAGGTCGACGGCGGATGCCTGACAAACTATTTCGGCGATTACGAGTACTATCTGGCGAAAAAGGAGGGCGGACTCCTCCCCCCGGCCGCCGGTTCCGAGCCCCGAGCCCTGAGCCCCGAGCCGACTTCCAAGGAGGAGAGGCTTCGCCAGCGGGACGAAGACAAGCAGCGGCAGAAGATCGACAAGGCGCGCCAGAAGCGTCTGGCCGAGATGGAGTCTGCGATCGAGGCTGAAGAGTCGCGGCTGGCGGCACTGGAGGAACGGCTCGCCGATCCGGCGGTGTCGGGCGATTACACGGAACTGCAACGTCTCGGTGCCGAGCATGCGGCCCTCGCTGCCCGGATCGCCGCCCTTTACGAGGAGTGGGAGCAACTGCAGGCAACAGGTTGCTGAAAAACTGCCATCTCGCCGCCGTCCTCGCAAGCTCCTCAGTGCGGCGTAGCGCTGCTACGCCTCCTTCAGAGTTTGCTGCGGGTGCGACGATCTGACAGTTTTTGAGCAACCTTGAGTTTACATCCTGCCGCTTCCGGAGCGCCTTTCCTTGACACCGTATCCCCTCCCCGATACTCTTAACAGACATTTCGATCGTGCATCAGCCACCAGAGGCGGCTCGTTAACCTCTCCACGTCCCCGAGGACCAGACCATGCCGGACAGCACTCCGATACCCGAGGTACTCCCCCTCTTCCCGTTGCGGGAAATGGTGGCCTTTCCGTACATGATTCTCTCCCTTTTTCTGAAGGATGAGGATACCGCCCCGTTCGAGGAGGCGGTCTCTTCGTACAACAGCTTGATCGTCCTGGTAAAACTGAGGCAGGACGGGAACGGCGACGGTATGCTCTCTTCGCTCCATAGCGTGGGGACGGCCTGTCGGGTCACCCGGCTGCGCCACCTGGATGAGGGGGGGGCCAAGGTGACGCTGGAGGGACTCGTCCGCGTCCAGCTCCAGGAGCTGACCCGGGAAAAGCCGTTCCCCCTGGTCCGGGTGGAGGTGCTGAGGGAGTTCGTGGAAAAGAGTCTGGTGTCCGAGGCCCTGGTATCGAGCCTCTCCGCGCTCCTGAAGATCGCCCTCTCCTACGGCAGGCCGCTGCCGGACGATGTGATGAAGATGATCGATTACATCGACAACCCGGCCCGCCTGGCAGACCTGGTCACGCTCTACATGAACCTGCCGCTGGACGACCAGCAGCTCCTGCTGGAGACCATCGATCCCCTTGACCGGCTGAAGACGGTCTATACCCACCTGACCAACGAGGTGCAGCGGCTGCAGATCAAGGGTGAGGTGCAGGCCGAGGTGACCAAGAGGGTCGGCAAGACCCAGAAGGAGTACATCCTCCGCGAGCAGATGAAGCATATCCAGGAGGAGCTGGGAGAGGAAGACCCCCGGAGTGCCGACCTGAACGAACTGAAGAAGAAGGTCGTTGCCGCCGGCATGCCGGACGATGTGCGCAAGATAGCCGACAAGGAGCTGAAGCGGCTGGAGCGGATCAACCAGTCGTCGCCCGAATATACCGTGGCCAGGACCTACCTGGACTACCTGGCCGGCATGCCGTGGCAGAGCGGCACCACCGACAACCGTGACATCTCCCAGGCGGAAACGGTGCTGGACGAGGACCACTACAACCTGAAGAAGGTAAAGGAGCGGATCCTGGAGTATCTGGCGGTCCGGACCCTGAAGGAATCGATGAAGGGGCCGATCCTCTGCTTCGTCGGCCCGCCGGGCGTGGGAAAGACCAGCCTGGGCAAGTCCATCGCCCGCGCCCTGGGCCGGAAGTTCATCAGGATCTCCCTGGGGGGGATGCGTGACGAGGCGGAGATCCGCGGGCACCGCCGGACCTACATCGGCGCCCTGCCGGGACGGATCATCCAGGAGATCTTCCGCTGCGGCGCCAACAACCCGGTCTTCATGCTGGACGAGGTGGACAAGATCGGCCTCGACTTCCGCGGCGACCCGGCCAGCGCCCTCCTGGAGGTTCTTGACCCGGAGCAGAACGCCACGTTCACCGACCACTACCTGGACGTCCCCTTCGACCTCTCCAAGGTCATGTTCATCACCACCGCCAACCAGCTCGACCCGATTCCCCCTCCGCTCAAGGACCGGATGGAGGTGATAACCCTCTCCGGCTACACTACGGAGGAAAAGGAACATATCGCCGATCGCTACCTGATCCCGAAGGAGATCGAGGAGAACGGCCTTGCCGACTATCGCCCCGAATTCGAGGCCGGCGCCCTGCTCAGGATCATCGAAGAGTATACCCGTGAGGCCGGGGTACGGACCCTGCAGCGGAATATCGCCTCGGTCTGCCGTAAGGTGGCCAAGGAGATCACCCAGGGGAAATCTCCCCGTGAGAAGATCAGTGCCGAACTGGTTGGCGAATTGCTCGGCCCGCGCAAGTTCTTCAACGAGGTGGCCGCCGAGGCTGACCGGATCGGCGTGGTTACCGGCCTGGCCTGGACCGAGACCGGCGGGGACATCATCTTTGTCGAGGCGACCCGGATGAAGGGGAAGGGGGAGCTGATCCTGACCGGTTCCCTGGGAGAGGTGATGAAGGAGTCTGCCCGGGCGGCCCTCTCCTTTGTCGAGGCCAACAGGGAGGAGTTCGGGATCGACGACGTGGCCTTTACCGATACCACCATCCACATCCATGTCCCTGCCGGCAGCATCCCCAAGGACGGCCCGTCGGCCGGTATCACCATGGCGACGGCGCTGGTATCCCTGATGACCGGCCGTCTCGCGCGACGCGATGTGGCCATGACCGGCGAGATCAGCCTCACCGGCCGGGTCCTGGCCATCGGCGGGCTGAAGGAGAAGGCCCTGGCAGCCCGCCGCGCCGGCGTGGTGAGGGTCATCGTCCCGGAGCGGAACCGGGTCGACCTGGAAGACCTGCCTGAGCCGGCGCGGGCGGATCTCTCCTTCGTCTTTGTAAAGGATATCCGGGAGGCCCTGGACGAGGCGCTGGCGTGATCGGACTGGGACGGTTGGAGCAGGGCGCCAAGAGCGCCTTCCTTGAGATAGAGTTGTACTTCGCCCTGGCCTGGCGGGCGTTCAAGGGGATATTCTCCTCTCCGTTCTACTACCGGGAATTCGTTGCCCAGCTGGACCGGATCGGCGTCGGCTCGCTCTTCATCGTCTGTCTGACCGGACTCTTTACCGGCATGGTCATGGCCCTGCAGTCACTGATCCAGCTCAAGCCCTTTGCCGCCACCAGCTACGTTGGTGGGATGGTGGCGGTGACCATGATCAAGGAGCTGGGACCGGTACTTGCTTCGCTCATGGTCGCCGGCCGGGTCGGGTCGGCCATTACGGCCGAGCTGGGAACCATGGTGGTGACCGAGCAGGTGGACGCCATGAGGGTCGAGGGGACCGACATCGTCAAGCGGCTGGTGACCAGCCGGCTGAAGGCGATGCTGGTCGCCATGCCGCTCCTGGCCATCGTCGCTGACACGGTGGCGCTCATGGGGGGGTACGTCATGTCCATGGGGTACGGGGTCAGTCCGCTCATGTACTGGAAGTCCCTGCCGCAGTTCATGGTCTTTCAGGACCTGATCGAAGGGGTGGCCAAGCCGGCGGTGTTCGGTTTCATCATTGTCATGATGGGGTGTTATGTCGGCCTGAACACCCGCGGCGGTGCCGAGGGGGTGGGATCGGCGGTGAAGCGGACCGTTGTGCTGGCGTCAGCGCTGATCCTGGTAACCGACTTCTTCATGACCAAGATATTCATCGTGTTCAGGGGATAGGAAAGGATGACGGCGGCCGATACGAGCGGCATACGGATGGAGAAGGTGACCTACACCGTGGGGGGGCGGCGGATCCTGGAGGAGTTCGACTTCCGCCTCGTTCCGGGGGAGAACCGGACCATCCTCGGGGTGAGCGGTGTCGGCAAGACCACCATCCTGAAGCTGATCCTCGGCCTGCTCCGGCCCGATTCCGGCCGGATCTTCATCAACGGCACCGACATCGCCGGGCTGCGGGAGCTGGAACTGACCGCCGTCCGCAGCTGTATCGCCATCGTCTTCCAGGGTGGGGCGCTCTTCGACTCCATGACCGTGGGTGAGAACGTTGCCTATCGGCTCCTGGAAGAGGGGCGGCTGGACGACGCCGAGATAGAGCGGATCGTCCAGGAAAAGCTCGGCTTCGTCGGCCTGGAGCAGGCGGTCAATCTCTACCCGGCCGAACTCTCCGGGGGGATGAAGAAACGGGTCGCCATCGCCCGTGCCCTGGCCGCCGATCCTGAGTATATTTTCTTCGACGAGCCGACCACCGGCCTCGATCCGATAGGGGTCTACAACATCCGTCACCTGATGCTCCGCCTCCAGCAGGAGGGGAAGACCACCCTGATGGTGACCCATGACCTGGAGACCGCCTTTGCCGTCTCGTCCAGGTTCTCCTTTATCCATCACGGGCGGCTCGTCTTCGACGGCGACGGCGACGGACTCCGTAACGCCGCGGCGCCGGAGATCCGCGAGTTCTTCGCCCCGTCGGACCAGTCTCTGTTTACCTATCCCAATGGACAGGAAGCGCGGTTATGAAACGAAGTGATACCTTAGGATGGTCGCAGGTAAAAACCGGCATCTTCATCGTCGTCGCCCTGCTCCTTTTTGCCGGCGGCGTGCTGCTCATGGGGGACAAGACCAAGATGTTCGTCCCCAAGGGGGAGATCCGGGTGGTGATGACCAACGTGGCCGGTCTGAAGGTCGGTGCGCCGGTCTGGCTGGCCGGGGTGGACGTGGGGATCGTCAAGGATATCCGCTTTCTTGCCCCCAGGAAGAGCAACGATGTGGAGGTCCTCCTGGAGATCGAGAACGAGGCGCTGAAGAAGGTCGGCAAGGATTCCCGGATCACCATCAAGACCCGCGGCCTGATGGGAGAGAAGTACGTGGATGTGACCCCGAGCCTTCACTACTCAGAAATTCCGGAGACGCAGGTCATCGGCAGCGAGGTCCCGAGGCTGGACGACGTCATGCAGAAGGCCGGCACCGCCTTTGACCGGCTCAACGGGATCATGGACAAGATCGACCGGGGGGAGGGCTCCCTTGGCCGTTTCGCCAAGGACCCCAAGCTGTACGACAACCTGTCGCGGCTGACGGCGGAGCTGCAGATCGTCACCCATTCCGTGAACCAGGGGCAGGGGACGCTGGGTAAGCTGACCAAGAACAGCGAACCCTATGACCGCCTGATCTCGATCCTGACCCGGACCGAGGATGCCATCAAGGATATCCAGTCATCCGACGGCACCCTCGGGCGCCTGGTCCACGACCGGCAGCTGTACGACAAGATGGTGGCCCTGGCGGACAAGAGCACCCAGGCCGCCGAGGACGTGCGGGAGCTGAACCGGAAGCTTCTCTCCAGCGACAGCACGGTGGGGATGCTCCTGAGCGACCGTGAGCTGTACGACAAGAGTGTGGCGCTCATCGACCGCGCCGACACCGCGGTCAAATCCTTCGACGACGTGGCCGTCCGTCTGCGCGGCTCCGAAGGGACTGCCGGCCGCCTCATCAACGACCGGGAGGTCTATGACCGCCTGAGCCGGATGGTGGAGAGCGTGGATGCGCTGGTAAAGGATATCAAGGAGAATCCGAAGCGGTACGTGAAGTTTTCACTGTTCTGAGTTTTTCAACAACCTCCTAGAATGGAGCCTAGCATTATGACCAAGAAAGCC
>CAYSJJ010000113.1:0-6947 GCA_964431365.1 uncultured Geobacter sp.
GTGGATCGCCGGGTTTGACGGGTTCTTGAACTGCTGCGGCAGGAACCACCGCTTCGAGTCGGAGGCGGCGATCTCCTCGGCCTTGGATACCGCCCCCTTCATCCCCTCACTGCCGGGGGTAAGGATCAGGTTGGCCCCCAGGGCCGCCAGCACCCGGCGGCGCTCGATGCTCATGGTTTCCGGCATGGTCAGCGTCAGCTTGTAGCCGCGGGCTGCTGCCACGTACGCCAGGGCGATGCCGGTGTTGCCACTGGTCGGCTCGATAATCTCCACCCCCGGCTTCAGGATTCCGCGCTCCTCGGCGTCCCAGATCATGTTGGCGCCGATGCGGCACTTTACCGAGTAGGCCGGGTTTCGTCCCTCGATTTTGGCCAGCACCGTTGCGCCCGCCCCCTTGGTGACGTGATTCAGGCGAATCAGCGGGGTGTTGCCGATGGAGCGGGAGTTGTCTTCAAAGATGTGGGACATGGGGTAGTTCTCCTTTCTCTTCGTGTCGCATATGGTGTCAGGCAGAGCCGGGTAGAACAGTTCCAGGCGGTGTGGAGTGACTATAGCAACTGAAACAGCCTCGTCAAGCGACTGCGTCGCCACTGATTAGTCTATATGGTTTATAGCTTATTTATTTACAGCAAGCATGTCAAGAATATTTTCAACAAAACATAACAAGCTGCTTTTACGTTATAAATTTATACACCGACTAAATCAACTTTAAGCCCAGCCTAAACCTTCCCCAGGATCTTCAGCAGGTGAGGGACCATCTGCTTCTTGCGGGACATGACGTTCTTCAGCTCGTACAGGTGGGGCTCCAGCTGCGGGTACTCCATGAGATGGTGTATCCTCGTATGCCCCTCCACCAGGAACAGGGTCGTTTCCGAGACGATATCGGTCACCATCAGGCCGGCGATGAACAGCTTCTCCTGCTGCTTGAGTGCAGCCAGCACCGTCAGCAGCTCATCCTTCATGCCGTAGAACTCGTCGAATCCCACCACCTCCACCTGGCCGACGCCGATGGCATGCTTCTCGTGACGGAACAGCTTGAAGTCGGCGCCGACCACCCGCTCCGGCGATCCGTAGTTCTTCAGGGAACTGCACGCCGCAAACATTTCCCGGCCGAATTCGGCAGCCTCGACTCCGGCCAGCTGCTCCAGCCACGCCACGGTCGAACGGTCGGCCTCGGTGGTAGTGGGGGACTTGAGGATGACGGTGTCCGAGAGGATCCCGGCCAGCAGAAGTGCGGCAATGGTCCGGTCCGGCTCGATGCCGCATTCCCGGTAGCGGCCGGCCACCAGGGTGCAGGTGCTCCCCACCGGGGCGGTGATGAAGGCGATGGGGGCCATGGTGTGGCTGTTGCCCAGCTTGTGGTGGTCGATCACCTCCAGGACCTCCACCGTATCGGCGCCCGGCACCGCCTGTCCCGGCTCGTTGTGGTCCACCAGGATCAGCGAGTAGGGAAGCGGCGCCAGGAGCGACGACTTGGTCGCTACGCCTGCCAGAACCCCGTCCTCCTCCAGGGCCAGGATGGCCGGCTCGCCGCCAAGGAGCTTCTGGCGCAGGTGGGTGAGCGGCTCGCCGGTGCCGATGGTGGCGAACTTACGCTCCGCAAACAGGCCGACCGGCGTGGAAAGCCGGGCGAGCCAGGCCGCCGTGGCTGTGTCGTAGGGGGTCAGCAACACGGTCACCCCCTTCTCCTCGGCCATGGCCAGCAGGTCGGCGTCCGGCACATAATCTCCGACTGCTGGATCGTCCGCCGGTTGCCGGTCAGGATCAGGAGTTCCTGCGGGTCGACGCCGGCGATACGGCTGGAAAACGACTCCTCCAGCATGGCGCCGATGAAGAGTTGCAGCCGCGCCACGTCGTCCCCCCCTCCCCGCTCGCCAATGACGAGCCGGCCGTTAAGGGTCCTGACCAGGGCCGACATGGTGGTGGTGATCTGCCGCTGCTGTTCCCGGCTCGGCACCAGGTACTGGTCGGAGAGGCGGAGCAGGGAGAGGACGCCGCAGGGACGCCCTTCGTCGTCGATGACCGGCAGCACCCGCACGCCGCTGGTGTGAAACCGTTCCATTGCCTCGTAGGCCGATGCCTCGGCACCGACGGTCACCGGCCGGCGGTTCAGTGTGTCGCGCACCTTGGGGTGGACGTCCGCCAGATAGAGCGGGTCAGGAATACCGAGCCGGTCGAGGATGTAGCGGGTCTGGGGATTTGGCTCGCCCGCCATGGCAGCAATCACCCCGTCCCTGCCGAGCCTCTTCTTCAGAGCGGCGTAGGCAATGGCCGAGGCAATCGAATCGGTATCCGGGTTACGGTGACCGATGACGTAGGTTTTCGTGCTCATCTGTTTGGTGCTCCTTTGCAAGTGGTCGTACGACTGGCCATTCTGCCTCAGCATAGCGCCGGGGGCAAGTGCAACTTCTGCAACGAATCGATATTCTTCCACTATTGCCACACAAAAACGCCTCCCGGTCACTTTCGACCGGGAGGCTTCGCCCCTGCCCAGCTCCCTCTCCATCCACGAAGGATCAAGGAGAGCTGCTCTCCGCTGTTACGAATGGTTCGTTCAGGTTATTCCAGCTGCCACTGAACGGTGTGCAGCGAATTTACCCACCGTGGCTAATTCCCACACGTTTCAGCACAACCCCGTTCAGACGAGGAGAACTTCTGCCCTCTGCCTACAGAAACGGCTCAGCATTCCCCCTTGATTTCCGGTAGAGAGTCGACCTGGAGACCCCCAGTTTGCGGGCTGCGGCGGAGACGTTTCCGCCACACTCGCGAAGGGCGTCCCTGATGATGGCGGTTTCCAGCTCTTCGAGCCGCCCCGAGTCACGTCCCCCCTCTTTCCCCGGAAGGAACCGGCAGTTCGCAGCCTGTTCACCGACCTGCTCCAGGAAATCCTCGGGCAGGTGATCCACCGTTATTTCCGGCTCGTCTTCCCGCAGGGCCAGCGCCGTCCGGATGACGTTGGTCAGCTGACGGATGTTGCCGGGCCAGTCGTGGCGGGAAAAGAGGTCGATGACGAAGGGTGAAAGGCCGACCTGCTCATCCCCTGGCGACAGCGTCCGCAGGATGCCGGCGGCCAGCGCAAGCCGGTCCTCCCGTGCCCGCAACGGCGGGAGGGTGACGAGGAGACCGTTCAGCCGGTAGTAGAGGTCCTCCCGGAATCGTCCCGCCGCCACCTCGTCCCGCAGCCGGCGATTGGTGGCGCAGACGATCTTGATATCCACCGGCTGCGACTTGGTCCCCCCCAGCGGCGTTACGGTCCGATCCTGCAGGACCCTCAGCAGCCGGGCCTGGAGGGTAAGCGGCATGTCGCCGATCTCGTCGAGGAACAGGGTGCCGTTGTCGGCCTGCTGGATCTTGCCGATGCTGCCGGAACGGCGGGCGCCGGTAAAGGCGCCGTCACGGTAGCCGAACAGCTCCGACTCGATCAGCCCTTCCGGTATGGCCGCGCAGTTGAGTGCGACAAAGGGGCCACTCCCCCGGGGGCCGTCGGCGTGGAAGGCGCGGGCGAACATCTCCTTGCCGCTTCCTGACTCACCCTCGATCATCAGCGGGATGTCGTGGCCGATGATCTTTCTCGCCTTGCGGATGGCCCCCCCCATGGCCGGATCGCCCAGGTCGAGGAGAGCCAGCGAGTCGGCGCCGGCATCCCCCCGGGCACCCTCTGTGGGGCGCGGTGTGGACTCTGGCTGCCGAATCGGCAGATAGGTGATGGGCGAGACCGAGGCTCCGAACTTCACCCGGCCGTATACCTCTACGCCGCTGCGCAGACGGAGCTTTATCACCGGCTGGGGGAGGACGCGGGCCTGTTCGAACAGGCCTGCCAGGGTGAGGTCGAAGATGCTGCTGATGGTCCGCTTTTCCGCATCGTAGCGGTTCAGGCCGAGCTGGACCAGAGCGGAGCGGTTGCCGGCCACGAAACGGCCGTCCAGTGAGAAGACCGCGATCCCTTCGTACAGGGTGCCGATGAACTCCGGCCGGAGATGGAAATGGATCAGTATTTCATCGTTGCATTCGTGGGCAAAAAACTGGTTTTCGATCATCTGGGCCGACATCCGCACCAGGGCCATGGTGTGGCGCTGGTAGGTAGCTGAGTCGCTGGAGACGTCGAGCACCCCGAGCATCCTCCCCAACGGATCGAAAATGGGTGCTGCCGAGCAGGTCAGAAACTGGTTGATGGCTATGAAATGCTCGTTGCTGTGCACCGAAATCGGTACCTGCTCCACAAGAGCGGTGCCGATGGCGTTGGTGCCGTTGGCCTCCTCGGTCCAGATGCCGCCTGGCTCGAGGCTTACCCGCTGCGCCTTTTCCACGAAGTCCGGGTCCCCCACCGAGTGCAGCACCACACCGGTGGCATCGGTCAGCACCACCACGCTGGACGTCCCGGAGATCTGCTCATGGAGCTGTTCCATGACCGGTTCGGAGTGGAGAATCAGCCGCCTGCTCCGCTCGCGAAACCCGTTTATCGCCCCTGCGGAGACCACCGGTATCTCCCTGGCCTGCCGCTGGACGCTGACCCTCCGGTCGATGCAGCGCTGCCAGGAGCGGCTGATGACATCGGGGAGGAGATCGCCAGGGAGAGACTCTCCTGCCAGGAATCGTGATTTGGTGTCGACCGTATGCACTCCCCTGCTCCCCGCTGACCACGACATACCCACCTCCCGATGACCGTACTGCCGATTCCACAAATGCAGACTGCCCGATTGCCACTAACACTGTTTTCTTTTGCGACAGATGCAACAGCAACAGCTGTGCCATTCTGAGACAGGTTGCCGATATCTGCCGCTACAGGTGAGCGACCCGATTTCGCACCCAGCGAGGCACCTCCGCACAACCCGGTGAAAAATAAAACGATTTTAAAACAGCGCCGCACGAACACAAAAACAATAAAACCAGGTTCTAGACTTTGGCACATGCACTGCTAAGAACTTCATTAAACGAACTTGTCTCACCTCAAACAAACCACATGGGGAGAAAGGAAACAGTCATGTCAAACGTATCAACGCAGATCGATCTGATGATCGCCAGGGCCGGGAAAGCAGCGGAGAAGTTCAACCAGTTGGGCCAGTTGGAGGTCGACCGGATCGTCGCGGCCATGACCAGGGCCGGCGTGGCCCACGAGCGAAAGCTTGCGGAGATGGCGGTGGAGGAGACCGGGATCGGCAACGTGGAAGACAAGGTGATCAAGAACCATTTCGGCACCCAGGTGGTCTACGACTACATGCGCGGCAAGCCGTCGGTGGGGATCATCGAGGAGGACGACAGCATCATCTCCATTGCCGAGCCGTTCGGCATCGTGGCGGCAATAACGCCGACCACCAACCCGACCTCCACCACGATGTTCAAGTCGCTCATCGCCCTCAAAGGCCGGAACGTCATCGTCTTCGGCTTTCATCCGCGAGCTCAGAAGTGCAGCGAAGAGGCAGCCCGAATCATGCTGGAGGCAGCCGTGGAGGCCGGCGCGCCGGACGACTGCATCCAGTGGATCACCGAGCCGTCCATCGAGGCGACCGACGCCCTGATGAAGCATCGCGACGTGGCCATAATCATCGCCACCGGCGGGGGCGCCATGGTCAAGGCCGCCTACAGTTCCGGTCATCCCGCACTCGGTGTCGGACCGGGCAACGTGCCGGTCTACATCGAAAAGAGCGCCTGCCTGGAGCTGGCCATCCCGGACGTTATCGCCTCCAAGACCTTTGACAACGGCACCATCTGCTCGTCGGACCAGTCGGTCATCTTCGACGACAAAGAGGTGGCCGAGAGAGCACTCAACCTCTTCAAGACGCACGGCGCCTACCTCTGCAACGAAGAAGAGAAGGCCAGGCTGGAAGCGGTCATGTTCGACAAGGAGCGCGGCGTCCCCTCCATGGCGATCGTCGGCAAGCGGCCCCAGGTCATTGCCGAGCTGGCCGGGTTCAGCATCCCGGCAGACGCGAAGATGCTGATGGTTCCCCTCACCACCACCGGGCCGGAAGACTGGATGAGCCACGAGAAGCTCTCCCCGGTCCTCGGCTGGTTCATCGTCGACAGCAAGGAGAAGGCGATTTCCGCCGCCGTCTGCCAGCTGGAGTTCGGCGGCGCCGGCCACTCGGCCGTGATCTTCACCGAAGACGAAGAGGTGGCAAAGGAGTTCGCCCTGCGGGTCCCGGCCAACCGGGTCGTCTGGAACCACCCGTCGGTCCACGGCACCATCGGCGCCCTCTACAACGACCTGGTTCCGTCCCTCACCCTCGGCTGCGGAGCCATGGGGGGGAACATCACCACCGAAAACGTCGGTTACAAGAACCTCCTGAACATCAAGCGGATTGCCAAGAGAAAGGCTGCCTGAGAGCCGGCTGTAATCTCCGATATCCTTTCATCGTAAACGTTCTGGACATATCACGAGAAATCGGCTACATACTGCCAACGTATACTCTCCGAGTCTTGCCGCCTACAGGTCTTTTTGGCCCATGGTGTCGGACCACCGGGTGCTGCTGGAAACGGCAGTGCCTCCCTTTGGAAAGGAGACCATCATGGCTGTTGAGTATCCGACAGTTCACTACATGGGCCTTCCTTCCGGGGAAGGCCCTTTTTTTTGTAGCAAATGTTGCATATCGCCCAGTTTTGTGGAGGATTAGCATGGTCAGCCTCACATCCGCACCGATCGACCCCTCGGCGGCGTACGGACTCATCGCCAAGAGCGGCTCCGGCTCAGTGGTCTTTCACTATGCCGTGGTCAAGGAACAGACCGCCTCCGGCGGCAGAACCAGCTGCATCGACTACCGGGCCAGGGATGGCGCCGCACAGGAGATGGAACGGATCGTCGAGGAGCTGCGGCAGCGGTGGCAGGTGGAGGATCTCCTGTTGATCCGCCGTACCGGCTGTCTCGGCATCGGCGACATCATCTTGCTGGTGGCGGCCAGCTCCCCCAACAGCGAGGACGCCTTCGAGGCCTGCAAGCAGGGGATCAGCCG
>CAYSJJ010000114.1:0-6817 GCA_964431365.1 uncultured Geobacter sp.
CGCCGCCGTCCTCGCAAGCCCCTTTGTGCGGCGTAGCGCTGCTACGCCTCCGCGGTGCTTACTGCGGGTGCGACGATCTGACTATTTTTGAGCAACCTGAGTTTTTGACATTCAGCTAGGCGATCGCCGGCAGGGTGAGGGTCACCGTCGTCCCCTCCCCCGGTATCGATGCGAATTCCAGTGCGCCGCCATGTTCCTTCACGATGGCGGACGAGACCGAAAGCCCGAGGCCGGTCCCCCCCGCCTCCCGCTTGGTGGTGAAGAACGGGTCGGTGAGATGGGTCAGGTGTTCCAGCGCGATGCCGACCCCTTCGTCCCTGACCTGCAGCACGACGGTTCCGGGCTGCTGGTCGAAACGGGTGGTCACCTGGATGCCCCGCTCCTTGCTCTGCAGTGCCTGGCAGGCATTGATGATGAGGTTGACCACGACCTGTTCGATGCGCTGGGCATTTCCGGTCACCTTGGGGAGCGTCTCCTCCGGCGTGAAGAGAAAGTGGTGGGTCGCGCCCCGGATGGTGGCATTGGTCAGTCGCATGGCCGCCTGCACCACCTCGTTCAGATCGAACGGCGACTGGTCCTCGGTCCGTTCGGCCCGCGCAAAATCCTTCAGATCGTCGACGATGTTCTTGATCTTTTTCGCCCCGTCCTGCATCTGCGCCAGCATCTCCGGGAGGTTCTCCCGCATCCGCGAGTAGGGGAGGCCGCCGAAGGTGAAGTCTCCGTGGGTCCGGTAATGTTCCTCGAGGATATTCTTCCCGTCCTCCAGCGCCTCCTTCACGGTCGGGATGTTCAACAGGATGAGGCCGGTGGGGTTGTTGATCTCGTGGGCGACCCCGGAGACCAGGATGCCGATGGACGCCATCTTGTCGGCCTGGATCAGCCGGTCCTGGTGGAGGTGCAGTTCCTCAAGGGCAAGGTTCTTTTCCGTCACCTCCCGGGCTAGCTCCTCGGTCCGCTGGGCGACCCGTTTCTGCAGGGTGCGCGACCAGACGAAGGTCCCGGTCAGCAGGAACATCAGCGGGACAAGGACCATGGCACCGTACTGCAGGGCCCGTTCCCACGAAATCCGGTGCGGTTCCAGCACGCCGAGCCATTTGTCGTAGATTACCTGGTACTGCCCTGTTTTCTTCAGGATGGCCAGACCTTCGTTCAGCCGGGAGAGGAGCTCGGTGTCCCCTTCCCGCACCGCAAAGGAGAACCTGAAGGAGGCGACGTTTTTCGCCACCGGGACCAGGTTGGTGAGCTTGTTCTCCCGGATGATGTACATCCCCGGGAGGAGGGCGACCAGGGCGTAATCCCCCTCGCCGGAGGCGAGCAGGCGGAGGGTGCCGGCCGGCGTTTCCGAAAAGATCAGGTCCTTTTCGAACCCCAGTTTCCTGAGCCGCTCGTGCATGATGCCGTTCTTGTGGAGGATCACCCGCTTGCCGCGGAGCCCCTCCAGCGAACTGACGACCGGCTCTCCCCGGCGGGCGAAGATCGCCTGCTGGACGATCGTATGGGGGGAGGAAAAGTCGAAAACCTTGTCCCGCTCCGCTGAGTTGTTCATCCCCAGGGTCATGTCGATCCGGCCGGTTTTCAGGTCATCGTGCCGCTTGGCCCATTCGCCCAGGGTGATCTCCACCTTCATCCCCATGACTTCGGCAATGGCCCGCAGGAGGTCGACCGTGAAGCCGGCAGGCTGGCCGTTCTTGTCGATGAGTTCATAGGGGGGGTAGTCGCGGTTGCCGCCGACGATGATCGTATCCCGCTTTTCGGCGGCTGCCGGGGACGCAGTAAGCACGAGGAGGAGCAGGGAGAGGAAGAGGGTGGCTCCCGTGGGAAACTGCCTGCACTTGATGAAAACGCGTCGCCACATCATCTACTCCGTCCCTCCCTGGTTGTTCCCGGAGGAGTGTACCGCATCGCTGTATCCACTGTCGAATCAAACGGTATGCAACGAGCAAGGAGAGGGGGAGAGTCTCCTCTCCCCCCGATGCCACTTGATCCCATTACCGTCAGCGGGTGTCCTTCTCGATCTTCTTCAGAAGATCATTCGCTTCCTGAAGCTTCTGGTTGAGGGTCTTCAGCTCCTCGGCCGAGTAGACCTTTTTCCCCTTCTTGATCTCCCCCTGGATCCGCTTGATCCTCTGCTGCAGGGAGTCGGCCTGGTTCAGGCAGTCTTTGGTCGCCAGCAGGCACATGTCCTTCTCCTCCTTGCTCATCTGGGCCATGGCCGGGATGGCTGCGGAGATCATGAACGCTGCCAGGAGCATTATCGCGGTCTTTTTCATAGGTCCTCCATTATTTAATTGGTTTGAGGTTTCAATGGCATGCCGGAATCAGCGTGCCTCATTCCCGATGGCCTTCACCGAGATGATTGACTGCCCCTTGCCGAGCATGCTCTCTTTCTGGGTTATTTCCAACCGGAGCAGCTCCTTTGTCCCGGGGTCGTAGGCATAGTCCGCCAGATAGGTCGGGCTCTCCTTTGAGTGCCACTGTTCTTCGAGGATCGCCCCGGTCCAGCGAAGCCCGTGCAGCGAATGCTTCTTGTAGGAGCGGAGGTTGCCGACGACGAAGAGCCCTTCGTTTCTGGGGACCAGGAGCTCGCCGCCGGGAGTCACGGTCAACCGCTGCTCCAGGTAGAACCAGCGGCACTGGTCCGTACTGAATTTCTTCTCTTCCAGGGTTTCCCGCCGGTAGTGCCGTTCGGTGCCGCCGAACTTGTCGCTGCTCTGCCAGAGCTGCTTTCCGTCCCTGGAGAAGACCACCAGATAGCCGTCGTCGTTCAGGAGCACGAAGCAGCGTTTCCCCGCCGTATCCGGCAGGACGCTGAAGTTGTAGAGATTGCCGAAGCTCGGCAGGTGCTGCGGGTTCCGGGTCTCGAAGGTCGCGCCGTTCTTGACCAGTTCCGCAACGTCGCCGTAGAACTCGCCCCCCATCCCCATCCCCTGGACAAAGATCCCCGGGCGGCTGTTCTGCTGTTCCATCCCCCGGAAGAAGTACGGCAGGTTGTCGGCGATCTTTTCCAGCCTTCCGTCCCGGGGGAGGTAGACGCGGGAGGCCAGCGTCTCCCGGTCCATGACGGTGACGTAGAGTTCGGGGATCCCGTCGCCATCGAGATCGGCAGTGTCGATAGCGAGGATCTTCGCCGGCGCCCCCAGTTCCACGGCCGCCACCTGTTTCAGTTCGGTACCTTGCAGGTACAGACGTATCGACCGTTCTCCGGCCAGGAAGATCTCACGCTCCCCGGACGGCAGCCTGCGCCCCACTGCCATGCCGACAAAGGCCCCCTCCAGGGTGGGGCTCGTCCAGCCTGTCGGCACGCCCGGGCTCTTTGTTTCGGCGGGGGGCAGGAACTCCTTCGCCCTGGGGACGGCCGCTGCGACGGAAACCGTTGCGGCGGCCGCAGGGGGCGGGGAGGGGAGGGCTGCCGTAAGCTTCGCTTTTGCAAGCTCGCTGTCGATCTTGCGGGAGAGGCGGCCAAGGGCAGGGATGAGGTCGTTCTCCCCCTCCCCCTGTTCGAAGACCTTCCGCATCGTCGCGCCGTCCCTGCTCTTCAGGAGAAGATCGATGCTGAACGTCCTGCCGAACAGGGCGTAGCTGCCGACCACCACCAGGTCGGCATCGGCCCGGCTCTCCACCAGCTGCAACTGCTCGGGGTTGAGCCGGGAGGCCAGGAGCCCCTGCAGCGCGGTTTTGAGTTCCTCCTTGTTGGCAGGGCCGGTGACGGCAAACTCGGAGACATAGGCCTTGAGCAGTTCGGCCGTGGCGAACCGTGGGGCCGTCACGGTCAGGAGCAAGGAGATGAGCAGGAGGACTCTCGATCGCATGGTGTGTGACTCCTTTTGCTGGCTCTGCTGCAAGGTGCTGAGACTATGGCATACCCTTTATGCCCTGTCAAAGCAGCGCCTGCAGCCTCGCTGTTAGCCGGTTGCTGAAAAACAGCCATCTCGCCGCCGTCCTCGCTCGCTACCTTGTGCGGCGTAGCGCTGCTACGCCTCCGCGGAGCTCGCTGTGGGTGCGACGATCTGACTATTTTTGAGCAACCTGAGTTTCAACGTTCTTTAGAAGGTCAGGTTGAGTACGATCTGGGTCTTCCATGGATTGTCCGGGGTCTTGATGCTGCCGTCAGAAAGCTTGGCCGTGTCCCTCCAGTAGTCGCCCAGAAAGACGTACCCCCCCACGAAGCTGGCGGTCAGGTTTTCACTTATCTTGTAGCCGATCTCGGCGTTGACCTCGGTGCCGATGTAGTTGCTGTTGAAGTCGGAGGTCTTCTGGTTTTTGGGCTTGAAGGCGTTTTCCCGGGCAATGGCTGCAAAGCCGACGTTGGCGGAGCCGAAAACCTTGTCCACGGCCACGTCATAACCGAAAAACCCCCCCATCACGCCCATGTCGTAGTTGGATACGGTGTTGACGATCGCCCGGTCGGTATTTGCCGCATACTTGGTGTTGGCGATCAGCATGGTCATCTTGGCGGCCGAGAAGGTGGAGGTGGTGTTGCCGTCGCCCAACTGGTTGACCCCCTGGAAGGCCTTCACGTTACCCTTGCCGTCGTCGCCGGAGGCGTAGAGGAGGTTGCCCCGCGCCGTGCCCGGTCCCGCCTTGATCTTCCCGGCCAGGTTGGCGGCAAAGGCGGTCACCTTGGCGCCGGGGCGGCCGAAGTTGTTGGTCGGATTGTCGCCGGTCTGGACGAGGATGAACCCGTCCACCGTGGCCGGCCCGAAGGTAGCCGCTGCGTTCACGCCGATGGTGTTCAGGACGTTGTAGCCACCGGAGAGATTGTCGTAGGTCAGATAGTAGGATCCACCCACGTTCAGTTCTTTGTTTACCGCATATTTTGCTTCCAGGATGCCCAGGTCGAGAGAGTAGCGTCCAGGGGCGAAGCCCGACGTCCCCTTGTTGTCTGTGGTGCCGTTCACCGCCGGAATGGTTGAATCGGCGCCGTTGAAGTTCTTGTTGTCGTAGCCGCGCAGCCATCCTGCGTTCAGTGTCAGCTTGTCCAGCCTGGTGGTGGTCATGACGCCGGCGATGTCGGTATTGAGGAAGATCCCCTTGTAGGAGTCGTCAAAGGGCTGCAGGCCGGCCTTGGCGGTGGTGGGGAGATAGGGGACCTTGAACTCCATGTAGACGTTCTTGGTCTCCAGGTTCACCTGGTCGGTCTCCATGGCGCCGCCGACGTTCCGGGTCGTGGCGGTCGACTGGGAGGTGTCCCCCCAGCGGGAGTCGATCTCGAACTGCGTCACCAGTTTCACGTCGTCGATCAGCCGGCAGAGATAGAGGAGCCGGGCCCGCTGCTCCGTGTAAAAGAAGGATTTCCCCGTATCTCCCTGGGACAGGACGTTCGCGGGCACCCTGGTGGATGCCTTCCAGGCGTCGTTGCCGCCGGCCTGGTCGAAGTTGGTGAAGTCCCCCTTGATCCGGAGCAGCCCGTGGAACTCGTGCTCGATGGCAAACGCCGACGTGCACATGCATCCTGCCGCTGCTACGGTAAAGGCCGTCAGTTTCAAGCTTCTTTGCTTCATACAATTACCTCCTCGCGTAATGTGATACTTCAACCGCGTGCTCTACCCGCATCTTTGCCAGCTCCATCCGTTTCCCGAGTCATCCCTCCTTTGACGTGGATTCAATATGGTCACTCCCCAAAAAGTGGGGGCGGCGGACCGCCCCCCATTAAAGGAGGCACTGCCTGATGATGGCGTCAGAACAGCCAGAGGTGTTCGGCCGGGATATCGACCAGTTGCTCGCCCGGGTGCATGAACTCGTTGCCGTACCCTCTGACGGTGGTGCCGGCCAGGTCGAAGACGTACTCCCACGTGTTCCCCAGGTAGACCGAGGCGGTGAGCGGCAGGCGCAGGCAATTTCCTTTCTCCGCCTGGCATAGCTTGATCCGTTCGAGGCGTATCACCGCGGTTGCCCGCTCGCCTGCCTTCAGCGGCTTCCGGAGCCGACCTTCCAGCGCCCAGCCGCTCCCCTCGATGCGGGCGGAGTCGCCGGCCACATCGGTGACCAGTCCGCTGAATGTGTTGTTCGCCCCCATGAATTCGGCCACGAACAGGGAGTTGGGGGAACCGTACATCTCCTGCGGCGTGCCGGCCTGCTCCATCACCCCGTCCTTCAGGAGCACGACCTTGTCGGCCATGGCCATCGCCTCGGCCTGGTCATGGGTGACGCAGACCGCCGACAGGTTGAGGTCGATGATCAGCTGGCGCAGCCAGATGCGGGCCTCTTCCCGCAGCTTGGCGTCCAGGTTGGAGAGCGGCTCGTCCAGGAGGATCACTTCCGGCTTGTAGACCAGCGAGCGGGCCAGGGCGACGCGTTGCTGCTGGCCGCCGGAGAGCTGGTGCGGGTGGCGCTCGCCCAGGTCGCCGAGCCCGAGGCTTGTGAGCACCTCGTGGACCCGCTCCCGGATCTCTGCATCGGGGACCTTGCGCAGCTTGAGGCCGTAGGCCACGTTCTCGTAGACGGTCCGGTGGGGCCAGAGGGCGTAGGACTGGAAGACGAAGCCGAGGCAGCGCTTCTCCACCGGGACCTCGACCTTCTGGGCGGCGGCGAATACCGTCTGCTGGCCGATCCGGATGGAGCCGTGGCTCGGCAGCTCCAGCCCGGCGATGGAGCGGAGCAGGGTGGTCTTACCGCTCCCGGACGGGCCGAGCAGGGCCACGATCTCCCCCTTGTTCACGTCCAGGCTGACCCCCTTGAGGATGTGATTCCTCCCCAGGGTGACGTGCAGGTCATGTACGCTTAATTCGATCTCAGTCATGCAGTTTCACTCCATAACGCAGGGCGATGCCCATGCCTGCGCTGACCAGTATGATGTTGATGAACGACAGTGCCGAAA
>CAYSJJ010000115.1:0-6461 GCA_964431365.1 uncultured Geobacter sp.
CGATGCGTCCACCCTGACCCCGGCGGCGCGCACGACGCTGACCAGGAACTTCGACCTCCTCAAGAAGAGTCCGCAGCTCAAGGTGCGCATCGAGGGGAACTGCGACGAGCGCGGCTCGGACGAATACAACCTTGCCCTTGGCGAGCGGCGCGCGCAGGCGGCGGCTCGCTATCTTGCTGAGCTGGGGGTCTCTGCCGAACGGTTGAGCACCATCAGTTACGGCAGGGAAAAGCCTGTGGACCCCGGGCACGACGAGGCGGCCTGGGCCAGGAACCGGCGGGACGAATTCGTTGTAGTGAAATAATGACCGTCAGGTGCCAGGGGCGTTTCGGCGGCCCCTGGCACCTGCAATTACGGCAACTCAGGGGGGTGACAGGATTTACCGGCTGGCGACGAGGAACTCACTGGTGATGACTTCGAAATGATTGCGGTGCGAACGCATCCTCCACGGAACTGCACCGGCGCGGGAAATCCGCCAGGGGGGGGACAGTACGTTGCCGTTCCCTTCCAGCAGGGACCGGACATTGTCCACCCCTCTCCCTTGGTATGGCCCGGCGGTCGTCCCCCCCAGCCATAACTCCTCCGGAGCCGCGGTGGTCGCCCAGGAAAACGGCGACGCAAAGAGGAACGATGCCTCACGAACAGCGGCGACCCTGTTCATGTCGTACAGGTGGGCAAGGGGATAGCTGACCCGGTCCAGCAGATTCAAGGAGGATATCTGTTGGAACGTCCCCTTGAGAAAGGGCAATTTCTGGGCGTCGGCGACTACGAACTCCAGGTTGCCGGTCTGCCAGGCTTCGGGGAGCTTGAGGTGAAACGTCTCGCGCAGGTTCCCTTCCACGGGGAGCGAAAAGGTCAGTTCCCGGTCGCGGGCCAGACGGCGGGCCGTCCTTATGCAGTTGACCGAAAGATCGCACCCCACTGCCCAACCGCTTCTGGCTGCCATTTCAAAGGTAACGCGTCCTACCGAGCACCCTGCATCCAGTGCCGACGCGGAGTGACCCACCAGGCAATCGGCCCACGCCGCAACCGTTTCCCCCTTTTCTGCATCACCCAGCAGGTCTGCATAATGGCACCAGAGGTAGCGGTCGACCATCCCCGACTCCTCGTACCGCCACTGTCCACCGGAGGGGCCGCTGTCCGGTTCCGGAAGAAGGTGTGCGATCCCCTCCCTTATCGGGAAACGTCGCCTGCATTTCCTGCATGAGAGGGTTCCGGTGATGACGTCGTCACCGGTTTCCTGATCAACGGAGAGGTCGAGCGGATATTCCTTGGGAAGGCAGGCAGGGCAGGCGAGATGGGGGTGCAGAAAACGCTTCATTCACCCTTCCATCCCCAGTCGTTTCATCTTCTCCACCAGCGTGGTGCGGTTCAGGCGCAGGAGCGCTGCGGCGCGGGCCTTGACCCCGCCGGCAATGGCCAGCGCCTCGACGATCATCTTCCGCTCGATGTCGTTCACCGACTTGACCAGGTCGATCCCCTTTTCGGTCACCCGGGGGGAGAGGAGTTCGGCCTGGCCGTAGAGCTTGCTGATGTTGGAGGGGAGGTCCATGAGGGTGATCTGCTCCCCCTCGGTCAGCGCCACGCTCCGCTCCACCGCGTTTTCCAGCTCCCGCACGTTCCCGGGCCAGTCGTAGCGCTCCATCGCCTCAAGGGCTTCCTTGGTGATGGTGAGATTGGGGCGCGTCATCTCTTCGCAGTACTTGACCATGAAGTGTCTGACCAGCGGCAGGATATCCGAAACCCTCTCCCTGAGCGGCGGGATGAGGAGCGGGATGACGTTCAGCCGGTAGTAGAGGTCTTCCCGGAACGTCCCCTTGCGCACCTCGTCCTCCAGCTGCTGGTTGGTGGCCGAGATGACCCTGATGTCGATCTTGACGGGGCGGGTGGAGCCGATCCGTTCGACTTCCTGTTCCTGGAGGACCCGCAGGAGCTTGCTCTGCAGCTGGAGCGGCATGGTGCCGATTTCGTCCAGGAAGATGGAGCCGCCGTTGGCTGCCTCGAATTTGCCGATCTTGTCCTTGTGGGCGCCGGTGAAGGAGCCCTTCATGTGGCCGAAGAGTTCGCTCTCCAGCAGCGTCTCGGGGATGGCGCCGCAGTGGACGGCGATGAACGGCTTCTCCTTGCGATGGCTGTTGAAGTGGATCGCCTTGGCCACCACCTCCTTGCCGGTCCCCGACTCCCCCATGACCAGCACCGTGGAGTCGGTCTTCACTATCCGCTTCATCAGGTTGAAGACCGTCTGCATGGCCGGCGAGTTCCCGACGATGTTGGCGAACTCGTATTTGTCCAGCAGCTGCTTCTTGAGGTAGACGTTTTCCGAGAGGAGGCGACCCTTCTCCACCGCCTTGCCGATGATGATCTTCAGCTCGTCGATGTTGAGGGGCTTGGTGATGTAGTCGTACGCCCCTTCCTTCATGGCGCTGACGGCCGTTTCGGCGGAGGCGTGACCGGTGATCATGATGACTTCGGTCTGGGGGGAGTCTTCCTTGACCTTCTTGAGGATGTCGATGCCGCTGCAGTCGGGAAGGAACAGGTCGGTGATGACGATGTCGAACCGCTCGCTGGCCAGGAGTTCGAAGGCCTCGGAGCCGGTGCCGACCCCTTTGAGGTAGCTGTCGTTCCCCTTGGCGAGCAGGAGAAGCAGGGCCTTGCGGCTTGCATCCTCGTCGTCCACCAGCAGGATGTTGATCTTTTCCTTCATGCCTCCGCTTCATAGCACGATTGCCGCTCCCTGGCAAGGCCGGTTTGACGGAGCGTGGCGGGGGGGTATACTTTTTGCGTAGGTACCGCGTGCCGTCCGGAGGTAGAGATGATCGACCTTGCCAGTATCGTCCCGATGATCGTGTTCGTGATCGTCGCCATATCCGTGCTTACCAACGCCATCAAGATCCTTCCCGAGTACGAACGGGGCGTGCTGTTCCGTCTGGGACGCCTTAAGGCGACCCGCGGCCCCGGGCTGGTTCTCATCATCCCCGGCATCGACCGGCTGGTGCGGGTCTCGCTCCGGATCATCGCCCTCGACGTCCCCCCCCAGGACGTGATCAGCCGCGACAACGTGACCATCAAGGTCTCGGCCGTGGTCTACATCCGGGTGATGGAGGCGGAGAAGGCGATCGTCCAGGTGGAGAACTACCTCTACGCCACGAGCCAGCTTGCCCAGACCACCCTGCGCAGCGTGCTGGGCCAGGTGGAGCTGGACGAGCTCCTGGCCAACCGGGAGAAGATCAACAAGGAGCTGCAGGAGATCCTGGAAGCCCACACCGGTCCCTGGGGGGTGAAGGTGACCACGGTGGAGGTGAAGAACATCGACCTGCCGCTGGAGATGCAGCGGGCCATTGCCAAACAGGCCGAGGCGGAACGGGAGCGCCGGGCCAAGATCATCCATGCCGAAGGGGAGCTGCAGGCATCCGAGAAGCTGGCCCAGGCAGCCAAGGTGCTGGCAGAGCACCCGACTTCCATGCAGCTCCGTTATCTGCAGACCCTGACGGAGATCGCGGCGGAGAAGAATTCCACCACCATCTTCCCGGTCCCCATCGACCTGATCAAGCTGTTCGTGGACAAAAAGGAAGGTTCGGGGCTGAGGGCTGAGGGCTGAGGGTTGAGGCGATAAAAACAAGGTTCTCCGAGCCCCGAATCCTGAGCCCCGAGCATATCTACCATGCTTATTGAAATGCATTGCCATACTGCCGAGCACTCCCGCTGCAGCGCCGTCGCCGCGGTCGAACTGGTCAGGCAGGTCTTCAGCAAAGGGTTGCAGGGGATCGTCCTGACCGATCACCACTACCTCTGGCCGCCGGAGGAGCTGGCCGCGCTCCGTCTGGCCGCCGGCGTCCCCGACCATTTCCGGATCATGGCCGGCCAGGAGCTGGCAACCCCCGAGTTGGGGGACCTGCTGGTCTACGGCGCGCCGTCGACCATTCCCCGCGGGACCCCGGTAGCCGAGGTGCGCCGTCGCTTCCCGGACGCCGCCCTGGTCTGGGCCCATCCCTACCGGGGAGGGAAGCAGCCGGGGGAGAAAGAGCTCCTGGCGCCGATCCTGGACGGGGTGGAGATCTTCAACAGCAACCATACGGTACTGGGGAACAGTCGCGGGCTGCAGGACTGGCACCGCTTTCGCTTCAACGCCATCAGCGGTACCGATACCCATGGCGCCAGTTATGCCGGCCTCTATCCGACCATTTTCGACCACCCGGTAGCGACCATCGGCGAGCTTGCCGTGGAGATCCGCCATGGCCGGTGCCGCCCCTTTTTCAAGGAGATCGTCCGGTCCGGGGCCAACAGTCAGGTCACCGAGGTGACCATCGGGACCAAGGGGGCCGACGAGAACCGGGAGCGGATCATCATCCGGGAGCTGGCCGACCAGCGGAAGTGGCATGCCGCGGAGCGGGCCCACAAGGTCATGGCCGCCGTGGCGGATCACGGGTTCGGCGACGGCATGTTCCGCGTCCCCCGGCCGATCGAGGGGGACGACCGGAGCAGGACCCTCATCGAGCAGGGGGTCCGGGGGCGGCCGCTCTTCGACAAGCTCCTGTCGTCCACCCTGGAGGACGGACGGGAGTACCTGCAGATGGCGGCGCGCTGGCTGGCCAGGCTCCATCGCTTGCGTCTGCGGGTGACGCCGGCCGAAGAATTCCCGACCCGCGAGGAGCGGCGGTTGGCCGTTTACGTGGAGCGCTTCACCCGCATCGGCCACCGTCACAGCCGCAAGGTCGAGGAGATCGCCGCCGCGGTCCATGGCGCCGAAATGCAACTGGTCAAGAGTGAAGGCGGGACCTTTGTCCAGGGGCATGGCGATTTCCATCCCAAGAACATATTGATCGGCCAGGACAATCAGGATAACCGGGACACCCTTTTCTGCGCGGCCATCGACTTCGAGAGTTCGATGGTCATGCCGCCGGCCTTCGATCTGGGGTGTTTCCTGGCGCAGTTCCGCAACCAGTTCTTCGCCCACGCCGAGCTCCTGGCCGCCTTCCCCGAGGAGCTGTTTCTCCGGGCCTATCTGGACGAGGCCGGCCAGACCCCGCCGGACATCCTGCGCCAGGTGGAGCTGTTTCGCGCCCGCACCAACCTGAGCATCGCCGCCTACCTGGTCAAGCTCGGGCTCGGGGAGGGGGAGGACCTGTGGCGGGTGCTGGTGGAGGCGGAACGGGCCATAACCCATCTTTAGTCCCCTTGTGAAGGGGGAGTAACCTGTTAAGCTGGAGTCGAACAGAAGATATTCAAGGAGGATACCCCATGCTGTCCAAGAAAATGTATACCACCCTCAACAAGCATATGAACACCGAGCTCTATTCGGCCTTCCTCTATCTCAACATGTCGGCCGCCGCCAATGCCATGGGGTTCAAGGGGGCTGCCACCTGGTTCAACGTCCAGTACCAGGAGGAGATGATCCATTTCCAGAAGTTCTACGCCTACATCAACAGCCAGGGCGAGCAGGCGGTGATCGAGGCGATGACGGCCCCGCCGAGCACGTTCGCCTCGCTCCTGCACATGCTGGAGGAGACCCTGCAGCACGAGCAGCACATCACCCGCTGCATCAACGAGCTGACCGACCATGCCGTCGGGGAGAAGGACCACGCCTCCCAGATCTTCCTCCAGTGGTTCATCACCGAGCAGATCGAGGAGGAGGAGAATGACCGGGAGATCATCGGCAAGCTGAAGCTGATCGGCGACAACGGCTACGGCCTCCTCATGCTGGACAACGAACTGGGGCAGAGGGTCTTCGTACCGCCGCCCGACGCCCCGCAGGCCTAGTTACATGAAGGTCCGCTTCTGCGAGTACAACAAGGGAACGGGCAGGGTGTACAAGCGGCTGAAGGAGGCGTTCCCGAGGCTGGACGTGAAGGTCAGGGACTGCATCCGGAAGTGCGGACCGTGCCACAAGACCCCGTTCGCCGTGGTGGACGGGAAGACGGTCTGCGCCATCGACGGTGACGAATTGTACCGGAAGATCGTGGCGGAACTACAACAGCACGTGAAGTGACTGCACGCGGAGAGAAGACAAAGGCGGCCGATTGGCCGCCTTTGGTACATATGATCCTTGTTGACTCTTTATACTGACTCGCCAGGAGGTATCAGATGAGCCCGGACGTAACCATCATGATCGTCGACGACGAACTCTTTTACCGGCAGGTGCTGCGCGACATGATAGGGGAGGCGGGATTCACCGTTGTCGCCGAGGCGACCGACGGGGAGGATGCTCTGGCCAAGTACCACGCGTGCCACCCCACGCTGACCATCATCGATGTTTTCATGCCGAAGAAAAACGGCATCGAGGCCATACGGGAGATCATCGCCGCCGACAGCACCGCCACGGTGCTGGTCAGTACGACGACAGGTTTTGACGATGAGATCCAGGCCGCACTGCAGGCTGGGGCGAGGGGGGTAGTCTGGAAGCCCTTTCTGGCCGCCGAGGTCGCGGCTGCCATCCGGCAGGTGCTTGCCGAATAGTACGTCAC
>CAYSJJ010000116.1:0-6153 GCA_964431365.1 uncultured Geobacter sp.
CGCTGTACGGCTCATTTCGCTACCGGCCTGTAACTCACCCTGACGGGTTCAGACAAACAGGCCGGTGGTCGCTCCATTTCGCCTACAGCGGCTGGCGCTCGGGCACAGTCGCTTCGCCGGTGCGGCATCCGCCACGGATTCAGGTCTCAATTAATGCGCAGCGTGAGCGGCATTCTCCGCAAAGGCGGCGGCCAGGGCGTCGTCGCCGCTGAGGCCTGCAGCCTGGGCCCGCTCCAGGGCCTGGAGTACCCGTTTGTAATCCATCGGCATGACCTTGACGAATTTGTGCACATAGGTGCGCCAGTCGTGAAGTATGCTCGCGGCCCGCAAACTGCCGGTCAGCTCCGCATGCCGTTCGATCATCCCCTTGAGGGTCTCCAGGTCCTTCTCGTCCAGATGTTCCAGGGCAACCATCTCGGTATTGCAGCGGCTTCTGAACGACTTGTGGTCGTCAAGCACATAGGCGATGCCGCCGCTCATGCCGGCGGCAAAGTTGCGGCCGGTCTCCCCCAGCACCACCACGGTGCCGCCGGTCATGTACTCGCAGCCATGGTCGCCGACCCCTTCCACGACCGCATTCACCCCGGAGTTGCGGACACAGAAACGCTCTCCGGCAATGCCGCGAATGTAGGCGCTACCGCTGGTGGCCCCGTAGAAGCCGACGTTGCCGGCGATGATGTTCTCCTCGGCCTTGAATTTCGACCCCGCTGGGGGGTAGAGGATGATGGTGCCGCCGCTGAGCCCTTTGCCCAGATAGTCATTGGCATCGCCGACCAGTTCAAGGGTCATCCCCTTCGGGACGAAGGCACCGAAGCTCTGGCCTGCCGAGCCGGTGAACCTGAGCCTGACCGTGTCGTCAGGGAGCCCTTCGGCACCGTGTGAGCGGGTGATCTCGTTACCGACAATGGTCCCGACCACCCGGTCGACGTTGGTGATGGGGAGTTCGGCGGTGACGTTCTCCCCCCGTTCGATGGCGGGCTTGCAGATATCCAGCAGCTTCGCCATGTCGATGGACTTGTCCAGGCCGTGGTCCTGGGCCTCGGTGCAGTAGCGGCTCCCCTTGATCCCCATTTCCGGCTGGTAGAGGATGTTGCTGAAGTCGAGCCCCTGGGCCTTCCAGTGGGCGATGGCCCTCTTGGGCTCCAACCGGTTGGCGCGGCCGACCATGTCGTTGAAGGTGCGGAAGCCGAGCTCCGCCATGATCTCCCGTACCTCCTGCGCCACGAAGCGCATGTAGTTGACCACGTACTCCGGCTTGCCGCTGAACTTGGCCCGCAGGACCGGATCCTGGGTGGCGACGCCTGCCGGGCAGGTGTTGCTGTGGCAGACCCGCATCATCACGCACCCCAGGGTCACCAGCGGTGCGGTTGCGAAACCGAACTCCTCCGCACCCAGGAGGGCGGCGATGGCCACGTCCCGGCCGGTCTTGAGCTGGCCGTCCACCTCGACGATGATCCGGCTGCGCAGGTTGTTCAGCACCAGGGTCTGGTGGGTTTCCGCCAGGCCGAGCTCCCAGGGGAGGCCGGCGTGCTTGATGCTGGAGAGCGGCGAGGCGCCGGTGCCGCCGTCATAGCCGCTGATCAGCACCACGTCGGCATGGGCCTTGGCCACGCCGGCGGCGATGGTGCCGACCCCCACCTCGGACACCAGCTTGACGCTGATCCGGGCGCGACGGTTGGCGTTCTTCAGATCGTGGATCAGTTCCGCCAGATCCTCGATGGAGTAAATGTCATGGTGCGGCGGCGGCGAAACCAGGCCGACCCCCGGGGTGGTGTGCCGGGTCTTGGCAACCCACGGATAGACCTTGTGCCCCGGCAGCTCTCCCCCTTCACCCGGCTTGGCACCCTGGGCCATCTTGATCTGCAGTTCCGCAGCGTTGGTGAGGTAGTTGCTGGTGACGCCGAAGCGGCCGGAAGCCACCTGCTTGATGGCGCTGTTCTTGGAGTCCCCCTGCTCATTGGTCCAGGAGAAGCGGGCCGGGTCCTCTCCACCCTCGCCGGTGTTGGAGCGGCCGCCGATCCGGTTCATGGCGATGGCCAGGGCCTCGTGGGCCTCCTGGCTGATGGAGCCGTAGGACATGGCGCCGGTCTTGAAGCGCTTCATGATCTCTTCCACCGGTTCGACCTCTTCGATCGGCACCGGTACCCGGATTTCCGTGTTGAAGTCCAGGAGCCCCCGCAGGGTGTACAACCGCTCGTTCTGGTCGTCGATCAGCTTGGAGAAGACCTTGAATTCCTGGTAGTCGCCCGTGCGGGTCGCCTTCTGCAGGGACTGGACGGTCAGGGGGTTGAAGAGGTGCTCTTCCCCCTCCTTGCGCCACTGGTACTGTCCGCCCGGATCCAGGCTCGGCTCCACGGCCACCCGCTGCGGATAGGCCTTGCGATGACGGACCAGGAGCTCCGCGGCAATGCCGTTCAGGTCGATGCCGCCGATGCGGGACGGTGTCCAGGTGAAGTACTTGTCGATGACCGACTCGTGCAGGCCGACCGCCTCGCAGATCTGGGCGCCGCGATAGCTCTGGATGGTGGAGATCCCCATCTTGGCCATGGTCTTGACGATCCCCTTGATTGAGGCCTTGACGAAGTTCTTGACCCCGGTCTTGTAGTCGATGCCGGTCAGCATCCCCTGCTGGATCATGTCGTCGATCGACTCGAAAGCCAGGTAGGGGTTGATGGCGGTGATGCCGTACCCCAGCAGCACGGCGAAGTGGTGAACCTCGCGGGGCTCGCCCGATTCCAGCACCAGGGAGGCCCGGGTCCGGGTGGCGGTGCGGATCAGGTGGTGGTGCAGGCCGGCAACGGCCAGCAGGGCCGGAATGGCGGCGTACTCTTCATTCACCCCACGGTCGGAGAGGATCAGGACGGTCGTCCCCGACTCGATGAAACGGATGGCGGTGCTGAACAGACTCTCCAGGGCCTTTTCCATCCCCTCGGCCCCCTCGGCTGCCTTGAAGAGCAGGGAGAGGGTGGTGGTCTTGAACCCCGGCCGGTCGAGGTTGCGCAACTTGTCGAACTCCTCGTTGGTGAGGATCGGATGCTCCAGGCGGATCACCCGGGCGCTGGCAGCCGACGGCTTCAGCAGGTTCGACTCCGAGCCGATCCGGACCGACGTCGCGGTGATGATCTCCTCGCGGATCGGGTCGATGGGCGGATTGGTCACCTGAGCGAAGAGCTGTTTGAAATAGTTGTACAGGAGCTGGGGCTTTTCCGACAGGACCGCCAGCGGCGTATCGGTCCCCATGGAGCCGAGCGGCTGTATGCCGTCGATGGCCATGGGGCCGATGATGGTCTGCTGATCCTCGTAGGTATAGCCGAACGCCTTCTGCCGCTGCAGCAGGGGGGAGTGCTCGGGCTCGTGCACCTTGGCCGCCTTCGGCAGATCGGCCAGATGCAGGTGATTCACCTTCACCCAGTCGCCGTAGGGCCTGGCGGCGGCGAGCTCGCTCTTGATCTCTTCATCAGGGATGATGCGTCCCTGTTCCGTATCCACCAGGAACATCCTGCCCGGCTGCAACCGCCCTTTCTTGATCACCTTTTCGGGCGGTATCTGCAATACGCCCGCTTCGGAGGCCATGATGACCAGGTCGTCGTCGGTGAGGTAGTAGCGGCAGGGTCGCAGGCCGTTCCGGTCCAGGACGGCGCCGATAACGCGGCCGTCGGTGAAGGTCAGGGCCGCCGGGCCGTCCCAAGGCTCCATCAGGCATGCGTGGTACTCGTAGAATGCCCTTTTCTCTCTGCTCATCCCCTCGTGGTTTTCCCACGGCTCAGGCACCATCATCATCACCGCGTGGGGAAGCGAGCGGCCGGACATGACCAGCAGTTCGAGACAGTTGTCGAACATGGCCGAGTCGGAGCCGTTGGCGTTGATGACCGGCAGGATCTTCTTGATGTCGTCACCGAACAGTTCGCTGACAAAGAGCGACTGGCGGGCATGCATCCAGTTCACGTTGCCGCGCAGGGTGTTGATCTCGCCGTTGTGGGCCAGGAAGTGATAGGGGTGAGCCCGGTCCCAACTGGGGAACGTGTTGGTGGAGAAGCGGGAGTGCACCACGGCGATGGCGCTCTCCACTGCGGGGTCGCGCAGGTCGGGGTAGTACTGGTCCAGCTGGGCCGGCATCAGCATCCCCTTGTAGACCATGGTGCGGGTCGACATGCTGGCGATGTACCAGTGGGGGTCTACCCCGGCGTCGCGAATCTCGTGGATCGCCCGCTGGTTGACGATGTAGAGCTTGCGGTTGAACGCATCCTCGTCCGCGAACGTATCGTCCCGCTTGAAGAAGAGTTGCCGGACCAGCGGCTCGCCGGCCTTGGCGGTTTCCCCGAGGGAGGAGTTGTCCGTCGGCACCTCGCGCCAGCCGATGACCGTCAGCCCCTCTTCGGTGATTATCCGCTGAAATATGTGCTTTGCGGCGCTCCGCTCCGTTGCCTCCGGCGAGATGAAGAGCATGGCAACGCCGTAGTAACCCGGCTGGGGAAGGTCGATGCCGAGTGGAGGGCAGACCGCCCGGAAGAACGCATCAGGTATCTGGATGAGAATGCCTGCACCGTCGCCGGTGTTGTGCTCGCTGCCGACCGCACCACGGTGATCCAGGTTGGTCAGAACGGTCAGCGCCTGCCGGACGATTTCGTGGGACTTCTTTCCCTTGATGTTGGTAACGAAGCCAACGCCGCAGGCGTCATGCTCGAACTGGGGATCGTACAGGCCTTGCTTCTTGGGTAATCCGATTGTTGTCATGATGCAGCCTTTGAGAGTTATTGAAACACTCTGTTTTGTGTTATTCGCGATAGAAAGCACTGATCGTGCCTTAATTGCCCGGCGTGGGATGTACTATTCGTTACCTGTCGAAATAACTACATTTGCGACGAATACGCCGACACCTTGGAGTATGTGCAGACGAACTCCGCCCACCGGGCCGGCTAGTTGTTCTACACAGTTGAGTACACAGATGATAGCAGACTAATGATCTCCTGCGGGGAACGAGAAAGGATGCTCTCGATCCGGGAAAGCTCGACGCGACAGCAGGTACCCCTTCTCCTGCAACCAGGCCAGGCGCAGCTTGCGAAAATGCGATTCTTCCGAGAGTCCATCGTGACTATACAGCATCTCAACGTCGTATGCGGGTTCATACAGCATCCTCACTTCCGCCTCGCTGACCGCGAACGGCGGACCTGGCCGCGTCGACTGGTCGTACTCCAGAGTCACCAGCAGCCCCCGAACGTCAGGTGGCAGAATGTGATGTAGATGGCGAACGTAGCCTTCGCGCATGGCAGGCGGCAGCGCGATCAGAGAGGCTTGATCGTACATTCCGGCACAATCGGCTACCTGTGCCGGTTCCAGGTCGAAGAAATCGCCGTTGAGAATGCGGATCTCATCCGCCTCCCAGACCTCGAAGCCCCCTTCCCTGAAACGTTGCGGCCGCAGTTCGTTTTCATCAAAAAACGCCTCAACCGCAAGCGGACTCAGTTCCACCCCGGTTACCGGATGCCCCTCTCCAGCCAACCAGAGCATGTCGAGGCTCTTTCCGCACAGAGGGACGAATACCCGTCGGTTGGTTCCCAGCCCCAGACGATTCCAGAATTGCTGAAGATGCAGATCGATCTTTTGCTTGTGGAAGGCAATTTCAGCCAGTTGCCAACGCTCATGCCAAAACGAAGCATTCATGCACGACACCTCACACTCAGTTAATTCCCGATTTTATCTGACCCTGCCGAAACCTCAACCGGAGGGCTCAGGGCCCTCACGCCAACCCGGCGGCAAGCTCCCTCCAGTAGACGATGTCCAGACGCCTGCATGCACGGGTAACGCAGACATACAGCAGATTCTGGTCTAAAGCGGACTTCCTGAAATCCTTTGAATTCGGGTCATACAGGATCACGTTGGCGAATTCGACCCCTTTCACCTGATGGGCGATCGTGACCAGGGCTCCCGGTTCGAAGGTCAACTCACCGGCCCTGTGCAGCCCGGGTACGCCGCTCAGCGCCGTGTGGAGCATTTTCTCGTCCGTCTTTTTCTTGCAGATGACGGCAGTCAGGCTGTTCGGATCCTCGGCCACCAACTGCTCCACAAGCCGGCGCAACAGTGCCAGCGCGCTCTCCTCATCCGCTGCCTTGTGGTACTCAAGCACGCCGGAATGCCTGCCGACCTGCTCGCTCT
>CAYSJJ010000117.1:0-6134 GCA_964431365.1 uncultured Geobacter sp.
ATATGGCCCTCCCCATCGCCAACCGGGCCTATGTCCTGGAAACCGGCGAAGTGGTCCTGCAGGGGCCGGCCGCCGAGCTGGCAGCCAATCCTGATGTGCGCAAGGCCTATCTGGGCGAGTAGGCGAGTGGTCGAGCGGGTCTCCTGACTGCTCGACAATCTGCCGCTCAACCGCATTTATCGAGTGATTCCCATGTCCGACAAACCGATGATAAACCCCTACCTGGCGGTGCTGGGAGGGGTTTTTGCCGTTTCCTTCTCGGCGCTCTTCGTTCGCCTCTCCACTGCGCCGGCCATGATCATTGCCACCTACCGGCTCCTCTTCACCTTTCTGATCCTGGCGCCGTTCACCCTGGCGAGACATCGTGGCGACCTGCGGGGGCTGACCCGCCGCGAGATCTGTCTGGCGGCGGCCAGCGGCGTTTCGTTGGCCCTCCACTTCATGACCTGGTTTACGTCGCTCAGGTACACCACGGTTGCCAGTTCGGTGGTGCTGGTGACCATCCAGCCGGTATTCGTGGTGCTCGGCTCCTGGCTCTTCTTCCGCGAGCGAATCAGCCGTCTGGCCATGCTGGGAGGAGCGCTCGCCCTGACCGGCAGCGTGATCATCGGCGCCAGCGATTTTCAGCTCGACCGGAGCGCCTTCTTCGGCGATCTGCTGGCCCTGGCGGCGGCGGTATTCGTTTCCGGCTATCTCCTGATCGGTCGTCGCCTCCGGAGCGGGGTGAGTCTGCCGGCCTACACCTTCGTCACCTACGGCAGCAGCACGCTCCTCCTCGTGCTGGCGAGTCTGGCCAGCAGGACCCCGTTCCACCCCTATCCCGCCTCCGACTGGATTCTCTTCCTGGCCCTGGCCGTGGTCTGCACCATCTTCGGGCACACGGTCTTCAACTGGGTGCTCCGCTATGTACAGGCGTCGGTCATCTCCGTCAGCGTGCTGGGAGAGCCGCTGGGGGCGATCGTCTGGGCCTCGATCTTCCTGCACGAGTATCCCACACCGCGGCAGGTGGTCGGAGCGCTCTTCATTTTCGGCGGTCTCTTCATCTTCACCCGGGTAACGGCGCAGAAGGGGTGAGTGGACTTCCTATGGTGGCGATCATGGCGGAAGGGGAGTAGACAGAGTATGCAGAAGGGAACCAACTCGGCCGCAGCGACCGGCCTGCTGTACGGTCTGCTGGCCTACCTGGTCTGGGGGTTCTTTCCGGTCTACTTCAAGGCGTTGGAGGGGGTGCCGGCGCTGCAGGTGGTTTCGCACCGGATCGTCTGGTCCCTGGCCTTTCTCCTCCTCCTCATTGTCGCCAAGGGGAAGTGGCGCGAGGTGGGTGAAACGCTCCGCGACCGGAAGGCGATGCTGATCCTCGCGACCACTGCCCTTCTGATCGCCACCAACTGGCTCGTTTTTATCGTTGCGGTGGGGCACGCCCAGGTGCTGCAGTCGAGCCTCGGCTACTTCATCACCCCTTTCGTGAGCGTGCTTCTCGGCTTCACGTTCCTGAAGGAGCGGCTCAAACGTATGCAGTTGATCAGCCTGCTGCTGGCGGCTATTGGCGTGCTGCTCCTGACGGTCCAGTACGGCCGGGTTCCCTGGGTAGCCCTGACCCTGGCCGCTACCTTCGGTTCCTACGGCCTCTTGCGCAAGGTCGTGTCGGTGGATTCACTAACCGGCCTGACCGTGGAGACCATCCTGCTCTCCCCGCTGGCGCTGGGATATCTGCTCTGGGTGAACGGGCAGGGGACCGGTGCCTATTTGCATGGCCGGCTGACGACCGACCTCCTGTTGATGGCGGTCGGCGTGGTGACGGCCGTGCCGCTTCTCCTCTTCGCCTCGGCAGCACGCCGTCTGCGGCTGGCCACCATCGGTTTTCTCCAGTACCTCACCCCGACCCTCCATTTTCTGCTGGCGGTCGTTGTCTATGGGGAACCGTTCACGGCGCGGCACCTGGTCAGTTTTCTCTTTATCTGGGCCGGTCTGGCCTGTTATTCGTGGAATGCATACCGGACCCTGATGGCAAGCCGGTCGCGGATGGGGTGAGTGGCGGTCGACGTCGCCGCCGGTAGGGGAGGGTCAGAGGGTGGCGCCTCTCTTTTCGATCTTCTGCTCCATATAGCCGTTGAAACGGCGCACATGGTCCTGGGCCAGTGAGCTGGCCTGCGTCTCGTCCCGGTTTGTCACCGCATCCACGATGGCGCAGAGGTCCTGATAGTTTTCCTTGAGATACGGTTCCTCCTTGGCCAGGAAGCTTTCGTAGTACGTGTGGATGTTGTTGTAGATGGTCTGGAGAACCGAGATGTAGACCTGGTTGGCGCTCAGCTCGGCCAGGACGAGGTGGATCTCCTCGTCCAGTCGGATGAAGGAGTCCCACCGGCTCGCCCCTTCATGCAGATACCCCCCCGCCTTATTCAGCAACTCCCGCAACCTTAGCAGATCGTCGGCTGTGGCCCGCCGGGCGGCCAAGGCCGCCACCAGCCCCTCCACCCCCTCCCTGAATTCGGAAAGTTGCTGAAGCGATACCTTCTGGTACCGTATGAGCAGGGCCAGGCTCTCGCTCATCTGCTCCGTGGAGAGTCCTCGAACCACCGGGCCGCCGCTGACCCCGGTCTTGATCTGGATCAGCCCCTTTTGCTCGAGGACCCGCAAGGCCTCGCGCAGAGTGCCGCGGCTCACGTTGAACTGCTCTTTCAGATCGCGCTCGGCGGGGAGGTGGTCTCCCGCTTTGAGCTTGCCGGAGACGATGGCCTCCTGGATCTGTTCAACCACGTCCTGGAAAATCCTGTTCTGCTTTGCCTGACGAAACATCATGAGCGGTCCCTGGTCCTCCACAACCCATACTTCAGCACCTTGAGGAAATCCCAACTGCTGACGTGAAAATCAATTTTTGATGGATGTTTACATATCCTACTTCGTGCGGTATTTCAACAAAAATCCAGTTGACACGATAGGTTGGGTTGAGCTATGAAATGGTTAAACCATTCAATAGTGTCTTGAAATAAGGAGAGAATCATGAATAACGAACTTAACGCCAGGATCGTTGCCCAGGGAAGGGAATTTTTCACTACCATCGCCGGGGAGAAGCCCTCCCTGTTCAACAAGGGGGCCTGGATGGGGAAGGTGATGGACTGGAGCATGCAGAACGAGCAGTTCAAGATCCAGATGTTCCGGTTCGTGGACGTCTTCCCCTCGCTCACCACCGGCAGGCTCTTGACCGAGCATATCCGCGAGTATTTCGGCAACGAGCAGGAGATGCCCGGCTTCATGTCCACCGGCGCCAAGGTCGCCGGCATGCTCGGCTCGTTCGGCGGGGCCATGCTGAACAAGGTGCTGACCTCGAACATCGAGGAGATGGCGCGCCAGTTCATTGTCGGCGAGACCACGCGGGAGGCGGTGAAGAACCTGGAGAAGCTTCGGAAGGACGGTTTTGCCGCCGTGGTGGACGTGCTGGGGGAGGCGACGCTCTCCGAGGAGGAGGCCGAAGCTTACACCAACACCTACCTTGAACTTCTCGACGCGCTCAAAAGAGAGCAGGCCGGGTGGAAGGGGCTTCCCGGCAAGGGGGGAGATCCGGCGCTGGACTGGGGGCACGCCCCGAAGGTGAACGTGGCGGTCAAGCCGACGGCGCTCTTCTGCCTGGCCAATCCCCAGGATTTCGAAGGCTCGGTGACGGCCATCCTCAACCGGATGCGCCGCATCTTCCTGAAGGTCATGGAGCTGAACGGCTTTCTCTGTATCGACATGGAGTCGTACCGCCACAAGGAGATCACTCTGGAGGTTTTCCGAAGGCTGAAGCTTGAGTACCCGGCGTATCCCCACCTGGGGATCGTCCTCCAGGCCTATCTGCGCGATACCGACCGGGACCTGGACGAACTTCTCGCCTGGGCAGAGCAGCACGGGGTCCAGCTTTCCATCCGCCTGGTAAAGGGGGCCTACTGGGACTACGAGACGGTCAAGGCGAAGCAGAACGACTGGGAGATCCCGGTCTGGACCATCAAGGCCGAGAGCGACGCCGCCTACGAGCGCCAGGCGAGGAAGATCCTGGAGAACCACCGGCTCTGCCACTTCGCCTGCGCCTCCCACAACATCCGCACCATCTCCGCGGTGATGGAAATGGCTAAGGAGCTGAACGTCCCGGACGAGCGCTACGAATTCCAGGTGCTGTACGGCATGGCCGAGCCGGTCCGGAAAGGTATCCTGAAGGTGGCCGGCCGGATCCGGCTCTACTCCCCCTACGGCAGCATGGTCCCGGGCATGGGGTACCTGGTCAGGCGGCTCCTGGAGAACACCGCCAACGAGTCGTTTCTGCGCCAGAGCTTTGCCGAAGATGCCCAGATCGAGCGGCTGCTGGAGGACCCGGCCGTCACCGCCGAGCGGGAGCGTGCTGCCCGGGCAGCCAAGCCGCACAGGGAGAGAAAGGGGCCCGGCGATCTCCCACCGTTTCGCAACGAGGCGATGGTCGACTTCACCCGGCCTGACCACCGGGCCGACTTCCCTAAGCATATCGCCCAGGTCCGGCAGCAGCTGGGGAAGAGCTATCCCCTCTTTGTCAACGGCAGGGAGATGAGGACGAGCGACCTGATGCCGACCGTGAATCCCAACCGGCCATCGGAGGTCCTTGGCCAGATCTGTCAGGCCGGCACGAAGGAGGTGGGGGACGCGGTTGCCGCTGCCAAGGCTGCGTTCCCGGCCTGGCGGGACACCGATCCGCGGACCAGGGCCGACTGCCTGCTGAAGGCGGCCGCTGCTGCTCGTCGGCGGATCTTCGAGCTCTCCGCCTGGCAGGTCCTGGAGATCGGCAAGCAGTGGGATCAGGCCTACGCCGATGTCGCCGAGGCGATCGACTTCCTCGAATACTACGCCCGTGAGATGATCCGTCTCGGTCAGCCCAAACGGGTCGGCCATGCGCCGGGCGAGCTGAACCACTACTTCTACGAGCCGAAGGGGGTCGCCGCGGTCATCGCCCCCTGGAATTTCCCGCTGGCCATCAGCATGGGGATGGCTTCGGCGGCCATCGTGACCGGCAATTGCGTCGTGTTCAAGCCGTCCGGATTGACCTCCATCATCGGCTGGCATCTGGTGGAACTCTTCCGCGAGGCCGGCCTGCCGGACGGGGTCTTCAACTATACGCCGGGGCGCGGTTCGGTCATGGGGGACTACCTGGTCGACCACCCGGACGTCAGCCTGATCGCCTTTACCGGCTCCATGGAAACGGGACTCAGGATCATCGAAAGGGCGGCCAAGGTCCAGCCGGGCCAGGCGAACGTGAAGAAGATCATCGCCGAGATGGGGGGGAAGAACGCCATCATCGTCGACGACGACGCCGACCTGGATGAGACGGTCCCCCATGTCCTCTACTCGGCCTTTGGCTTCCAGGGGCAGAAGTGCTCCGCCTGTTCGCGGGTCATCGTCCTGGACGCGGTCTACGACAAGTTCGTGGAGCGGCTGGTATCCATGGCCAGGGCGACCAGGGTAGGCCCCTCCGAGGAGCCGGCCCACTACATGGGGGCCGTGGCCGACGACAAGGCGCAGAAGAATATCCTGGAATACGTCGGGATCGGCAAGCGCGAAGGGACACTCTTGTACGAAAGCCCGCTGCCGGCCGGTGAAGGGTACTACGTCCCCATGACCATCATCGGCGGAATCCGGCCGGAGCACCGGATCGCCCAGGAGGAGATCTTCGGACCGGTCCTGGCGGTCATGCGGGCCAGGGATTTCGACCAGGCGATCGAGTGGGCCAACTCGACGCGGTTCGCCCTCACCGGCGGAGTCTTCAGCCGGAGTCCCGAGCATCTTGCCAAGGCGCGCCGGGAGTTTCGGGTGGGGAACCTGTACATCAACCGGAACAACACCGGCGCCCTGGTAGAGCGCCAACCGTTCGGCGGCTCGCGGATGTCGGGGGTCGGCACCAAGGCCGGTGGTCCGGACTATCTGCTGCACTTCATGGATCCCCGGGTCGTCACCGAGAACACCATGCGGCGCGGATTTGCGCCGGTGGAGGCCGACGACGACTGGGTCGATTAAGGCCTCGCCCCATAGCCATGCAAAAAAGGCCCGCGTTCAGCGGGCCTCAGATTACTGACAAAGGTGGTGGCAAAACTCTGGTTAAGGACGATGGAAGCCGTGGCTATGTGGACACCCGACAA
>CAYSJJ010000118.1:0-1439 GCA_964431365.1 uncultured Geobacter sp.
TCCGCTGCCTTGTGGTACTCAAGCACGCCGGAATGCCTGCCGACCTGCTCGCTCTCCCGATTGCTGACCCTGGAGGCCAGGGCCATGATCTCTTTTGGGCAGCGGTAGGAGACGGACAGCGCCTCGCTGCTCACCCCGACCTCCCTCAGATTCCGCTGGAACATATCGAAGTCGGCCCCGTCGACCCAGGAGAGGATCTTCTGCTTGCTGTCCGCGCTGAGCGTCATGCTCTTCCGCTCGTCCGTGGCGGCAAGAATGGCCTCAAGCTCCAGAAGCGAAAGGTCCTGCCCCTCGTCCACGATAATATGGGCGTACCAGCCGAGGGCATCGCGGACCGGGCCGTCTTTCTCGCGCATCTGGCAAAGCCTGAGCAGCACGCTCAGGTCGGCGAAAGAGACGGCCTGGCTTCTGACCGAGTAGCGTCGGCGCAAATCGGCCAGAAACGTTTCCCTCCCCGTTCCCTCGACAAACATGGCATCGAGAACGTACGGCTGGCCGTAAAATCGCCACAGATCCTGGATAGGGTCTGCCTCCTGCACCTCTTCTACATAGCGGGCCAGCAGGCCGGAGAGCCGGGACGATTTCTTCCGTGCCGTCAGGTCATCGTCGACAACCGGCTTGATGACCTTCCCTGTCAGGGCGGTAATGGCGCTCAAGGCCCAGGCGCTGAACGTATCCACCCTGGTGCTGCCGAGAAGCTCGGAAGAGGTCTGCCGGACGTAATTGCGGAGCACCTTGTTGAACATGAGGACAAGGCAGCGGTCAGGGGTGAATCTGCCGGGATCGTTGAACTGCAGGCACGACAACCGATGAAGGCTCACGACCGTCTTGCCGCTGCCGGCGCCACCGGTGATCAGGGTACAGCCGTCAGTGGCCTCCGAGGTAATCATCTGGAACTGATCAGGAGAGATCAGCGAGACGATGTCCACCATGCGGTGGTCCTGGTGTGCCACCTTGGTTTCAGTAGTCGAATGATACTGCTTTTCGTTCTTCACCCATCTGCCGCCGGCCAACTCATAGAGGTCCGGCCCGCATTCGATACGCCTGAGCGAGCGTTTCGTGATCTCCACCGTGTCGCGCCGGGTTATCACCCCCTCCCGCTCTCTCCCCTGAATGGTCTCCAGGTACTCCTCTCCTACTTCGTAATCATAAAAAAAGCGGGAGATGGGGGCCTTTCTCCAGTCGACGATCAGCGCCCGGTTGTCGTGTGAAACAAACCCCTGCTTCCCGATGAGATACTCTTTAGTACCGATCCTCTTGTCGGTGTCGTTGATCCCGACAATCCCGAAGTATGGACTCTCGGTCATCTGGAAGGAGGTGAGATATCTTGCCGGGTCGAATTTATCGTTCTCCACCAGCTTGAACGCCAACGAGTTCTTCTCACGCCAGCTCACCGACTCAAGGCGCGCCTTCTCCAGTTCGGCGGTGTAGGCGTCGTG
>CAYSJJ010000118.1:1539-3813 GCA_964431365.1 uncultured Geobacter sp.
CGTTGCCGGGAAGGCGATGCTGTTATTTCGTAACACTTCGTTAAAGGGGTGTCCTTATGAAGATAACGCAAAAGTATTCGTTGGGGTTTAAACTTTCAGTTGGGCAAGGGGTGCTCGTCCTGGCGATGATGGCGATTTTTGCGATCACCATCACGACCATCACCTCCCGACGGGCAACCGAGGAAGCCGTGAACGCCCTTGCCGCCCAGGCGCAGGCAATAACGGATTCCATGTCATCGTACCACGCAGCCCTCACCGACAGCGCGGGCAAGCTTGCAGCAATCTTCCGGACCGTCTTCCCCGGTCCCTTCTCCGTCGATGCGTCACGAACGGTCACTGTCGGCGACAAACAGACCCCACTCCTCATGTCCGGCTCCACCGTCGTCAATCTCAATACCGATATTGTCGACCGATTCACCTCCGTGACCAAGGAGGCCGCAACGGTCTTTCTGCGCACGGGCGACGATTTCGTGCGCATCGCAAGTTCGTTGAAAAAGGAGGATGGCAGCCGGGCTGTCGGCACCTCTCTGGACAGGAACCATCCCGCCTATGCCGGGTTGCTCAAGGGTGACGACTATGTGGGCAAGGCAACCCTGTTCGGCAAAGACTACATGACCAAATACCTGCCGATCAAGGATGGAGAGGGGAAGGTCATTGCCGTCCTCTTCATCGGCCTGGACTTCACCGACGGGCTCAAGACGCTGAAGGAGAAGATCCGGGCCGTCAAGGTCGGCAAGACCGGCTACATCTACGCACTCGATGCCCGCGAAGGAAAGGACCAGGGGAAGTTGACGATCCATCCCGCCCAGGAGGGGACGAATATCCTCGATTCCACGGATTCCAGCGGGCGCAAGTTCATCCGTGAAATCATCGCCAAGAAGGAGGGGATCATCCGCTATCCATGGATAAACAAGGGGGCCGGTGAAACGACCCCGCGGGAAAAGGTGGTGGCGTACCGGCATCTCAAGGAGTGGAACTGGGTCATCGGGGTCGGGTCATATCTGGACGAAATCAACGGGCTCGCCCGCCTGGTCAGGAACTCCATCATGCTCGCCTCGGTCCTGGTGGTCATACTGATGATTCCGCTCCTTGCCGTCTCCATACGGCAGTTTGTCACCCAGCCGATACGAAGGGTCGTGGAGCAGACAGAGCGGTATGCGGCCGGTGATTTCACCTCGGTGGTCGCGCCGTCGGACCATGGAGAAAAGCCGGCTGACGAGATCCAGCTGCTGTTGCAGGGAGTGGGGAGGATGGCCTTTGCCCTGCGGGATATCCTTGCCAAGGTAATGACGTCGGCCCAGGAGGTCGGCGTAGCCGCAGCGCAGGTGAACTCCACTGCCGAACAGATCGCCAGCGGATCGGATACGATTGCGGGGCAGACGATTACCGTTTCCACGGCAGGAGAGGAGATGGCGGCCACCTCCGGGGATATTGCCCAAAACTGCCAAATGGCCGCCGAAGGGGCTCACCGGGCATCGGAGTCGGCTCAAAACGGCGCGGCAGTGGTCGAAGCCACCATAACGGTCATGGGGCAGATCGCCGACAAGGTGCAGGAATCGGCCAGGACCGTGGAAAGGCTCGGGGCGCGCTCGGACCAGATCGGCCAGATCATCGGGACCATCGAGGATATTGCCGACCAGACCAACCTGCTGGCCCTGAACGCCGCCATCGAGGCGGCCCGTGCCGGCGAGCAGGGGAGAGGCTTCGCGGTGGTTGCCGACGAGGTGCGCGCCCTGGCCGAACGGACCACCCGTGCCACCCGTGAGATCGGCGAGATGATCAAGGCCATCCAGAGCGAGACCAGGGGGGCTGTTACGGCTATGGAGCAGGGGGTGCATCAGGTGGAAACAGGCACCATGGAGGCGGCCAAGTCCGGCGATGCACTGCGAGACATCCTGGACCAGATCAACGACGTGGCCATGCAGGTCAACCAGATCGCCACGGCAGCCGAGGAGCAGACCGCCACCACCAGCGAGATCTCCGGCAACATGCAGCACATCACCGAGGTGGTCCAGCAGACCGCCAGCGGTGCGCACGAATCGGCAGCGGCGGCGGCGCAGATGTACGAAAATGCCCAGGAGTTACAACGGCTGGTGCAACGGTTCAAGCTGTAATAATTGGACGAATGCAGTATCGAGTGAGTGCTGTGGTGGGAGATCCGTGCATCGGCATGAAACATTTGACAGTTTGTAGCCAGCAGGATACAGTTATCTCGTGATGGAAATTCGTAAAATCGATCTGTTTGCCAATTGGCTCGATAACTTGCGCGATATC
>CAYSJJ010000118.1:3913-6124 GCA_964431365.1 uncultured Geobacter sp.
CAATCCGGCTTGCACAGAACCTATAGGAGTTGAAGATGTCCAAAACAGCTACCAGTCGCTATGATGTTGCCGAGCATCTCCGAACTCCGGAAGAAATGGCGGCCTACCTTGAAGCATCTCTCGAAGAGGCTAATGGCGATGCGGCCTTCATTGCCAAGGCGCTCGGCGACATTGCCCGCGCCAAGGGGATGTCTCAAGTGGCACGTGATGCCGGTCTTTCACGTGAGAGCCTTTATAAAGCGCTTTCCGGGGAGCGAGTTCCAGGCTTTGACACTATTCTCAAAATTGTTTCAGCCTTGGGACTCAAGCTTCACGCTGGGGCCGCCCATTAGTTTTTCACAATTTTGACGGACTCAACGCACATTGAATTGAATAAACTGTCCCCGGAATCCAACAGGGGTGACGGCTGGTCACGCATTGCCGGCGCCGCCTGGGTCATCGCATCGGCAATCGGCTTCGGCACCCTGGGGATACTGGGCAAGGTGGCCTTCGCCTCCGGCGCCTCCACGGCAGCGGTGCTCTTCCTCCGCTTCCTCATCGCCGGCGTGCTCATGTCGGCCCTGATGCTGGCGCTTCGCCTCCCCTGGCCCAGGGGGCGCGACCTGGCGATTCTCGTTGCCATGGGGGGGATCGGTTACGTCGGCCAGGCGTTCTGCTACTTCTCCGCACTCCGTCACGCCTCTGCCGGACTGACGGCGCTCCTGCTCTACCTCTACCCCGCCTTCGTCACCCTTGCCGCCACCCTCCTCGGCCGCCAGCGCCTCACCCTGCTCAAGGGCGGGGCGGTGGCCGCTACCCTGGCCGGAATCATGCTCACCGTCAGCGACGGCCTGGCCGGCACCCCCGCAGGGATCGCCTACGGCGCCGGAGCGGCCCTGATTTACACGGGGTATATCCTGGTGGGCGAGCAGGTCACCCGCCGCACCGGGGCGATCTCCGCCGCCACCGTCATCATGCTGGCGGCCTCGGCGATCTTCGGCGCGGCGCTTCTTTTCAAGGGGGGGAGTTGGCCCGGGAGCCCCCTCGGCTGGGGGGCGGCGGCAGGCATCGCCATCCTGGCGACCGTTGTCCCCATGGTCGGTTTCCTTGCCGGGATTCAGCGCCTCGGCGCCACGGACGCCGCCACCCTTTCCACCCTTGAGCCGGTGGTCACCCTGCTCCTGGCGGCACTGTTCCTCGGGGAGTCCCTGGGTGCAGTGAAGCTGGCAGGCGCCTCCCTGGTGCTGGCAGCAGTGGTGGTACTGGCACGCAGCGGGCGTTGATGCCGCGTGGCACGACGAGAGGTTACCGCCTGACCGCAAATCAGCAGGGCCTCCTTTGCGCTGAGTTTACTTTGCCAACTCAGGATTCCTGTATTTTTCCATGACAGGTGACCATGCATCGACCGCCTTTACCGCAGTATCCGTTGTGAATACTGCATGGGGAGCATTCGAGGGAATGGCGATGGCTTCTCCTGCTTTCACACTGACAACCCTGTCACCCTGCTCGAAGTGCAGAACACCTTCGATGACCATGGTAATCTGCTCGCTTTCATGGGTGTGGCTCTCAAATCTGCAATGCGGATCAACCTCGAAATAGGTGAGCATTGTTTGTTCGAGAGAAACCGCCCATTGTCTTGCACCTGGAACATCAGTTATCAACTTCAGGCTTTCACTGGGGTAGTACTGCATATGTTGATCTGTTGTCTCTCTCATGCAAATCTCTCCTGATTTTGAATACAGTCAACAGACACCTCCAACATCTTCGCTTACCAGTAAAAAAAGAAGATAAGTGCTGATCCGGTGGCGATAAGAACCACGCCGCCTATGATATAGAACGTAGCAACATAGTCGTTTATCTCCTCGGTAGAGAGCACAAAATATCTGCTCATGACCCTCGGCAAACGGCCGCTCTCCAAGAAAAGAGGCCACCGCCGTACGCCGCCCCAGAGAAAGACGATTCCGATAATGATCATGAGGACCAGGAACGATTTTGGCGGTTCCGTGACCCCTTTTCCACCTATTGGCATGTCATTACTCCTAAAAGTAGGGATACACCCGCCTTTTTTACTTCTGCCAGAGTGATGGCTGCCCCTCCGAAAACTATTTTGTAGTCGTTCTTGCCCTTATTCATAAGAGGAGACAGCAGAGGGTCAGGCTTCCGAGATGACAACTTTGCGCACCATCTTATTAAGTTGGAAGCCTGACCCCACGTCTATTCCTTGCAGTTCAG
>CAYSJJ010000119.1:0-5860 GCA_964431365.1 uncultured Geobacter sp.
ACCTGAGACGGTTGGCCTGGGCCTTGGCGCTCCCCAGGTCGTCTCCGTCCAGGAAGCCGCCGGTCAGGTTCAGGAAGTGGAAGTCGTCCAGGCGGATCTCGCCGGAGAGGAGCTGGGCGATGTGGGCGATGACCGCCTCGTCGAACCCCCCCAGGCGGCAGGCATGGGCCGCCTCGACTTCGCAGTTGGTACCGTTGCCGGTGATAACTAGTGCTCTGGTTTTTGCCATGAATGAAAATCCTCTTTTTACCGCAGTGGGCACGGAGTTTCGCAGAGTTAACAACCTCTTTGCGCCGTTTCAGTGTGCTGAGAGGGTCCCTGCATTCCTCTGCGTCCTCTGCGGTGAGAAATGGTTTACAGATCCCGCAAGGGGCGCTGCCACGCCTCTTTCAACTCCGCCAGTCCCGCCTTCACCACGGTACCGCCGCTAAGACCGGTAATGGTGAGCTCCGGCTCGGCAACGACCTCGCCGATGGAGGCGAAGCAGTTGCCGCTCATGGCGGCCTCGAACGCGTCCCGCTGCTCGGGGCGAACGGTCACCAGGAGGCGGGAGGCCGACTCGCCGAAGAGGAGGGCCGCGTCGCTCTTCTCAGCGTCGTCTCCCTTCCAGAGTATCCGGGAGAGGTCGATGCTGATGCCGTAGCCGCCGGCAAAGGCGCTCTCGGCCGCGGCCACTGCCAGGCCGCCGTCGGACAGGTCGTGGCAGGAGGCGACGGTGCCGGCCATGACGGCGCGGTGGTAGGCCTGGTAGCGCTGGTAGGCCTTGACGGCATCCACCACCGGTACCCGGTTGCCGGTCGCCCCCTTCAGGGCCAGGTATTCGGAACCGCCCAACTCGTTGGCGCTCTTCCCCAGCAGGTAGACAATGTCGCCGGGGCGCTTCACGTCCATGGTGACCGCCTTCCGGACGTCCTCGATCTTGCCGATCACCGAGAAGAGCAGGGTCGGCGGGATGGAGATCTTGGTGGTGCCGTCGTAGAAGTCGTTCTTCATGGAGTCCTTGCCGGAGATGAGAGGCAGGTTGTAGGCAAGGCAGATGTCGTAAAGTGCCTGGTTGGAACGGACCAGCTGGGCCATCTTGTAGGGGCCGTCCGGGGTCTTCTCGGAGAGGACCGGATCGCACCAGCAGAAGTTGTCCAGGCCGGCCACCAGTTCCAGGGAGCCGCCGACGGCCACGTAGTTCCTTAAGGCCTCGTCCACGGCGTTCATGGTCATGTGATAGGTATCGATGTCGCTGTAGCGGGGAGAGATGCCGTGGGCCACCACCACCCCTTCCCAGGAGTCGAGGATCGGCCTGACGACGGCCGCGTCGGACGGGCCGTCGTTGGCAACGCCGGTGAACGGCTTGACGATGCTTCCACCCTGCACCTCGTGGTCGTAGCGCCGGACCACCGACTCCTTGGAGCAGATGTTGAGGGAGCCGAGGAGCGCAGAGAGGTCGGCGGTGTAGTCACCCTTCACCTCGATGGCCGGTTCCTCATGGCGCGGCGGTACCCACTTTGCCGGGAGCTGCATCGGGGGGAGTCCCTCGTGCATGAACGACATGGGGAGGTACGCCACGGTCCGGTTGCCGTAGAGTATGTGGAAGGTGCCACTGTCGGTGAACTCGCCAAGGACCGTGGCCTCGCAGCCGAAGCGCTTCGCCATGGCCAGGAACTCGTCGAGCTTCTCCGGCGGCACGGCCAGGCTCATCCTTTCTTGTGCCTCTGAGATCAGGATCTCCCACGGGGCCAGCCCCGGGTACTTGAGAGGGGCCTTGGCCAGGTCCATCCTGCAGCCGCCGCATTCGCCCGCCATCTCGCCGATGGACGAGGAGAGGCCGCCGGCGCCGTTGTCGGTGATGAAGCGGTAGAGCCCCTTGTCCCGAGCCCGGATCAGGAAGTCGAACATCCGCTTCTGGGTGATCGGGTCGCCGATCTGCACCGCCGATACCGGCGAGTTCTCGTTCAACTCCTCGGAGGAGAAGGTGGCGCCGTGGATGCCGTCCTTGCCGATCCTGCCGCCGGTCATGACGATCAGGTCGCCCGGTGTGATGCTCTTTTCATGGCTCGGTTCGCCGCCTATCTCGGCCGGCATCATGCCGGCGGTGCCGCAGAAGACCAAAGGCTTCCCCGCGAACCGCTCGTCAAAGACCAGCGAGCCGTTGACCGTGGGGATGCCGCTCTTGTTGCCGCCGTGCTCGACCCCTTCCACCACCCCCTCGTAGATGCGGCGGGGATGCAAAAGGCGCGAGGGGAGTGGCTTTGCGTAGAACGGGTCGGCAAAGCAGAAGACGTCGGTGTTGAAGATCAGCTTGGCACCCTTGCCGGTGCCGAACGGGTCGCGGTTGACACCGACGATGCCGGTGAGCGCCCCGCCGTAAGGGTCGAGGGCCGACGGCGAATTGTGGGTTTCCACCTTGAAGACCAGCGACTGCTGGTCGTTGAACCGGATGACGCCGGCGTTGTCCTTGAAGACCGAGAGGCAGAAGTCCTTCTCCCCCAGCTTCTCCCGGACATCCTTGGTCGTTCGCTGGATGAACGACTTGAACAGGGACTTGATCTCCTGTTTGTTACCGTTTTCGTCCTCGTACTGCACCGTACCGGCGAAGATCTTGTGCTTGCAGTGCTCTGACCAGGTCTGGGCCAGGCACTCCAGTTCCACGTCGGTCGGCCGGTCGGAAAGGCCGACGGTGCGGCGCTCGGCCAGCACCTCGGGATCGCGGTAGTGGGCCTGGATGATCCGCATCTCCTCCAGGGTGAGGGCCAGCACCCCCTCCTTGCTGATCCGCATCAGTTCGTCATCGCTCACGTTCAGATCGATTTCGCTCACCTCGGCCCTGGCCTCACCGCTTACCTTGGGTAGGGTGACCGGGAAGCCCCCCTTGGCCTCGAAGTCGGCGGCGGAGAGGATGGTGAAGCGCTGGATCAGGGTGTTGCAGAGCAGGCCGGTGGCGATCCGTTCGATGTCCGGGGCGCTGAGCTTTCCGGTGATCAGGTACTGGACCGCGGTGTAGACCGCTTCTCCGGCCGCGAACGGCCGGCCGGTCAGGTACTCGATCGCCTCGCGGGCGGTGCGGCCGATGTTGTCGGTGACCCCGGGGCGGAGTCCTACCTCGACGGCAACGTCGAACCCTTTCCCCTGCGGGGTATCGATGCTCCACTGCTGGATGACCGGGTCGCAAAAGGGGCCTGCCGCCGCCTGCTCCAGTTCGTCCCGGGAGAGGGAGGCATCGACGGTAAAGACGTCGATGGTCCGGACCGCTTCCACCGGCAGATGGAGGAAATGGGCGATTTCCCCGGCAACCCGCTCACCGCGGGCGTCACGCACCCCGTCCTTGAGGGCGATTTCGATTCTGTGGGCCATTTATCCTTCCTTGTGCAGCAGCACGGTCTGGGTCGGGTAGGGGATCGCAATCCCTTGTTCTGCCAGCCGCCTGATCAGCAGGGTATTGATGGTGTCGGTAACGGGAAAGACCCTGGTGTACTCCTCAACCCAGAAGAAGAGGGCCATCTGCAGGGCACTGTCGCCGAACGAGGTGAAATAGGCCTCCGGGGCCGGTTCTCTGAGGACGGTCGGAATCTCCAGGGCTGTGGCGACCAGGAGGCTCTTCACCTGTTCCACGTCGCTGCCGTAGGCGACCCCGAGGTTGATCCGCCCCTTGGTCCGGACGTCCGGGAACGCCTGGTTGATGACCGTGGTGTTGCAGAGGTCCGAGTTGGGGATGATGAGCAGCGTGTTGTCCGCGGTCTTGATCTTGGTGGTCCTGAGGCCGATGTCGGTCACGTCCCCCCAGTTGCCGTCCTTCAGCTGAATCCGGTCGCCGATTCGGAACGGCCGGTCGATCATCAGGGTGAAACCGGAGATCATGTTCGCCAGGGTGTCCTTGGCCGCCAAGCCGATGGCCAGGGAGCCGATCCCCAGGGCCGTGACCAGGGAAAGGATGTCGTAGTTGAAGTGCTTGAGGGTGATGATCAGGGCCGTGGCGACCAGGAAGATGGTGATCAGTTTTTCCAGGAGCGGAAATAGCTGCCGGTCTAGTCCATCGCCGTGGCGTTGGGTGAGACGGTTGCCGAACCAGCCGAGCAGTTCGTCGGTAGCCCGGTAGGCGATGTTGGTGAGGATCGCAACGTTGATGACGAATACGGTCCCCGAAACCCAAAGCTGCACCTTTGCCGGAAGCGGCAGGGAGTGCAGTGCCGCGTAGAGTCCGGCAAAGACCACCAGGAGCGCGGTCGGCGGCGTTATCCGGCTGAGGATGCGGTCGTCCAGGTCGGTGGCGGTAAAGGCGGTCAACCGTGGCCCCCAGTGCATGAGGAACCAGCGGACCAGCCGCGACAGCACCCAGAAGAGGGCGAAGATCACGACTGCGACCAGGATCTCCTTCAGCCAGTAGATATACGGACTGTCGGTATCCTGAAGTCGTAGAAAATCCAGGATGCTACTCACCAAAGACCCTCGCGAAGATGGTGTCCACGTGCTTCATATGGTAGCCGAGGTCGAACGCCTCGCGGATCTCCTCCTCGGGGAGGTAGCCGCGCACCTCGGTATCGGCCAGGAGCTCTTCCAGGAAGTCCTTCCCCTGTTCCCAGACCTTCATGGCGTTCCGCTGGACGAGGGAGTAGGCCTGCTCCCGCGAGGCACCGGCAGTGGCGAGCTTGAGCAGTACCCGCTGGGAGAAGATGAGTCCCCGCATCTGGTTCAGGTTCTTCAGCATGTTTTCCGGGTAGACCACCAGGTTCTCGATCAGGCCGACGCAGCGGTTCAGCATGAAGTCGATGAGGATGGTGCCGTCCGGGCCGATCACCCGCTCGACGGAGGAGTGGGAGATGTCCCGCTCGTGCCAGAGTGCCACGTTCTCCATGGCCGACACGGCATAGCCGCGGATCAGGCGGGCCAGGCCGGTCAGGTTTTCGGAGAGGACCGGGTTCCGCTTGTGGGGCATGGCGGAAGAGCCCTTCTGTCCCTTGCTGAAGAACTCCTCGGCCTCCAGCACCTCGGTCCGCTGCAGGTGGCGGATCTCGACGGCGAACTTTTCGATGGAGGAGGCGATGATCGCCAGGGCGGAGAAAAACTCGGCGTGGCGGTCGCGCTGGATCACCTGGGTGGAGCAGGGGGCAGGCTTGAGCCCCGCCTTCTGGCAGACGTACTCCTCGACCCGCGGGTCGATGTTGGCAAAGGTTCCGACCGCGCCGGAGATCTTGCCGTAGGCCACGGTCTCCTTGGCCGCCTCCATCCTGCGGAGGTTGCGGCGCATCTCGTCGTACCAGAGGGCCATCTTGATGCCGAAGGTGACCGGCTCGGCGTGGATGCCGTGGGAGCGCCCCATCATCGGGGTCATCCGGTGCTCGAAGGCCCGCTTCCGGATGGCTGCCATCAGCCGCTTGATGTCGTCGATGATCAGGTCGCTCGCCTCGGCCAGCAGCATGGCGAAGGAGGTGTCCAGGACGTCGGAGGAGGTCAGACCCAGGTGGACGAAGCGGGAGTCGTCGCCGATGTAGTCGGCAACCGAGGTGAGAAAGGCGATGACGTCGTGCTTGACGGTCCGTTCGATCTCGTCGATCCGGTCGACGTCGAACCTGGCCTTGCTCCTGATCCGCTCTACGGCGTCAACGGGGATGTTCCCCAGTTCGGCGTGGGCCTCGCAGGCGTAGATCTCGATATCGAGCCATTTCTGGAAGCGGTTTTCGGCGGTCCAGATGCGGGCCATTTCGGGACGGGTATAGCGTTCGATCATGCGGTAAGCTCCTCGTTGCTCGCACCCGCCTTCAGGGCATCTTTGCCCCGTTCTCAATCACAAAATCCTCGACGTAGCCCTGCTACGCCTGCGGTTTTGTTCAATCGAACAGGTCAAACCTGCCCCAAATCCGGGCGCGGTTAT
>CAYSJJ010000120.1:0-698 GCA_964431365.1 uncultured Geobacter sp.
GATTCCCGGAAACGGCAGTGCCGGCAGAAGAGTGATCCAGCTTGGGGGATGACGTTCTTCTTCACGATCGGGGAGGGCGGAGGGGATGGCCCAGACGGGTCATGACCGGCGTTCAGGCAGTGATCTCCACCCTATAACTGCCGTCCTGGAAACGATAGCTCACCGTATAGCCAAGATCCCGGAGGATTCTTTTCACGACATCGTTCTCGGGGGCCATCATGCTTCCGAAGCGGCAGATGCCGTGTTCCTTGCCGATGACGATGATTCTTGACAGCAGCGACGTGCCAAGTCCCAAGCGCTGCCAGTCGTCACGGACCGCAACGGCAAGGTCCGCAATACCTTCCTCTGCATCGACTGCATAGCGAGCCACGGCGATGATGGTTTCTTCCCCTTCCTCCTCCACCACGGCGGCAAGTGCGAACTCCGTAACGTAATCGACATGGGTGAAGTGATACAGCATCTGCTCGGTGAGATCGGTGATATGCCCCAGAAACCGCAGGTAGCGCGACTCGGGTGATATCCTGTTGAACAGATCCACGAGGAGCAGCCCGTCTGTCGGTCGTATCGGTCTGAGAAAGACCGCCCTGCCGTTCCTGAGCAGAAGCCGGCCTTCATGGTGATGCGGATAGCCTGCGGTAACGGTTGTCGGCATCTAGGTTCCCCTGACTGACATCACCTTCGCAATATCTCCTGTACGA
>CAYSJJ010000120.1:708-5822 GCA_964431365.1 uncultured Geobacter sp.
CACCAGGGCTCGCCGTCATCGTACCATCGGTCTATAAAGGCACTGCCGCCCTTAAATCTACCACCGATCTTTTCCGTGACAATCGGCATCCTGTCGTGCCCCCGATCCGACCCGTCGGGATGGACGAGTGGGCTCATCTGCGATATTCTTTATATTAATGAGAGATGGTAACAGCCGGGAACAAAAGGTGAATTAGGGGAGGTCCCATGGCGGGAGGAACGATCTGGAAAGGTATCATCCATTTCGGGGATGTGAGCGTAGCGGTGAAGCTGCATGGCGCCGTCAGGGAAGAGCGGATTCAGTTTCACCTCCTTCACCGGCAGGATCTGGTGCGGCTCCACCAGCAGATGATCTGCGCCTACGAGAACAAGCCGGTGCCGGCGGAGGCCCAGACCAAAGGGTTCGAGGTGGAGGAGGGGAAGTTCCTCATCGTCGACCCCGAGGAGTTGGAGCAGATCACGCCTGAGAGCAGCCGGCAGATCGAGGTCCATGAATTCGTGAAGAGCGCCGAGATCGACCCGCTGTTCATCGAGCGGGTCTACTACCTGGAACCGGACAGTTCGGCGGTCGGCTACAACGAGCTCGCCGAGGCGTTGCAGGAGTCGGACGTGGCAGGGATCTGCACCTGGAGCATGAGGAAGCGCTCCTACTTCGGGGCCGTGCAGGGAAACGGCAGGATGCTGCGCCTGAATACCCTGCGCTACGCCGACGAAGTGGTGGCGGTCAGCGCCCTTGGGCTGCAGGAGGTTCCGGTGTCGGAAAGGGAGCTGAAGATCGGGCGAGACCTGATCGCACAGCTGACGGCACCTTTTGAGCCGCGAAAGTTCGTGAACGAGCACGAGCAGAAGCTGCGGCAGCTGATCGAGAAAAAGGCCCGCGGCGAAAAGGTCGCGATCCTGAAACCAACGGTTCTGAAGCCGACTCCTGCGGACGATCTGCTGGCAGTGCTGGAGGCGAGCCTGAAGAAGGCCGCCTAACAGTGCCAAAAGGATAGGTTGCTCAAAAATAGTCAGATCGTCGCACCCGCAGCACGCCCCGCGGAGGCGTAGCCGCGCTACGCCGCACAAGGGGGCGTGCGAGGACGGCGGCGAGATGGCTGTTTTTCAGCAACCTAAGGGAGGATGCCATGGCTCTGCAGGGAATATGGAGCGGCACAATCAGTTTCAGCCTGGTGGCGATTCCCGTACAACTGGTCAGGGCCGTTACGCCCGGCCGCATCTCGTTTCGCATGCTTCACAGCACCGATTACTCCCCCCTTGCCCGAAGGATGTTCTGCCCGCAGCAGGAGACGCTGGTCCCGCCTGAAGAGATCATCAGAGGCTACGAAATCGCACCCGACCGCTACCTCCCCATAACGGACGAGGAACTGGAGTCGGTATCGCCCGAACGGAGCCGCACCATCGAGATCGTCGAGTTCATCGACATGGCCGAGGTGGACCCGCTCTACTTCGACCACCCGTACTATCTCGTCCCCCTGAAGGGTGGCGAAAAATCGTATCAGCTCCTGGCCGAGGCGATGCGCCAGACGAACCGGGCCGGGCTCGCCACGTTCGTGCTGGCGGAGCGCGAGTACCTGGTGGCGGTCAAGAGCACGGAGGGGGCGCTCTGCCTGGTCACGCTCCATTACAGCGACGAACTCCTTCCCGCTGACGACGCCGCGCCCCGGGACGGGACCGGCACGGCCCCCCTGAAGAGCCGGATAGCGGGGAACATCGAGCGGATGATGGCGGAGTTCGTGCCGGCAAAATATGCCGACCGCCGCCGGGAAAAGGTCCTGGAACTCCTGAAGAGGAAGATGCAGGAAACGGCGCCGGTGGAGGCGCCCCACGAGGCGTCGGAAGAGGGTGAAGGTCCGCCCGACCTGGTCGCGGCTTTGGAGGAAATCATGCGCGACGTGAAGAGGAACCGGTGAACCGGACAATCGTAGAGATCGCCGGGAGGAGGCTCTCCCTGGCGAACCTGGATAAGGTGCTCTATCCTGCCGCCGGCGTTACCAAAGCCCATCTCCTTGAATACTACCGCCGGATCGCACCGTACATCCTCCCCCACCTGCACGGCCGGGCACTGACCCTGAAGCGCTATCCCAACGGGGTGGACGGGGAGTTCTTCTTCGAGAAGCGCTGTCCCCCCCATCCTGCCTGGGTGCAGACGGCCGATCTCCACATGGATGCCGGGGAACGGATGACGGTCTGCCTGGTGAACGATCTGGCAACGCTGATCTGGGTGGCGAACCTGGCGTCCCTGGAGCTGCATGTCCCCCTGGCCAGGGCCGCTTCCCCGGGGACCCCCGATGCCATGGTCTTCGACCTGGACCCGGGCGAGCCTGCCGACGTCCTCACCTGTGCCCGGGTGGCGCTGATACTGCGGGATCTCCTCTCCCGGCTGGGGCTGGCAGGCTTTGTCAAGAGCTCCGGTCGAAAGGGGCTCCATCTCTTTGTCCCGCTGAATTCCGCCGGGACGACTTTCGACGATACCAAGGAGTTTTCCCGGGCCGTTGCCCTTATCCTGCAGAAGAACTACCCGGAGCTGGTGACCGCCAGGATGGCCAAGGAGCAGCGGAGCGGACGGGTGTTCATCAACTGGTCCCAGAACGATGCATCAAAGACGATGATCTGCGTCTATTCCCTGCGGGCCAGGGAGCAGCCGATGGTGGCGGCTCCCCTGGCCTGGGATGAACTTGCGGCGTTGGCCAAGGAGGGGGAGCGGGAAAAGCTGCAGTTCGGCCCGGAGGAGGCAGTGGTGAGGGCTGAAAAGGAGGGGGATCTGTTTCGGCAAATGCTGACAATGCGACAGAAGCTGCCGCATCTGTAGCGGAGTGGGGTTGCAGAGGTCATGGGACTGAAGGAATACAGAGCCAAACGGAAGTTCGGGGAGACGCCCGAACCGGAAGCGGCCGAGCCCCGCGGGGGAGAGCAGCTCGTGTTCGTCGTCCATAAGCATGCGGCCCGGGCCCTGCACTACGATCTCAGGCTCGAACTGGACGGGGTGCTGAAGAGTTGGGCCGTGCCGCGGGGGCCGACGCTCGATCCGGGGATAAAAAGGCTGGCCGTCATGGTGGAAGATCATCCGCTGGCGTACCGGGAGTTCGAGGGGGTCATCCCTGAGCGGAATTACGGCGCCGGCAGCGTCATCATCTGGGACCGGGGCGTCTACCGCCACCCGGCCGCCCGTGACCGGAAGGAGAACGAGCAGCTGCTCCTGGCCGGGCTGGCCAAGGGGGACCTGAAGTTCGTCCTGGAAGGGGAGCGGCTGAAGGGTGAATTCGCGCTGGTGAGGACCGGGCACGACGGGAAGTCGTGGTTGCTGCTGAAGAAGAAGGACCGTTTCGCCACAAGCGGCGAGATCCTCGCGGAGAACCGCTCCGTCGTCTCCGGCAGGACCCTGGAAGAGCTGCTGGTCGCGGGGTCGGGACGTACTGTCCGTCAGGGGAAGGTGGTGAGGATCCGCCTGCGGGAAACCGAGGAGAGCGGGGAGCTGGCGGATGCGCCGTCTGCGCCGATGCCCCGCGCCGTCCGGCCGATGCTCGCGACCCCGGCCGCCGAGCCGTTCGACCATCCCGACTGGATCTTCGAGATGAAGTGGGACGGCTACCGGGCCGTGGCCGAGGTCCGGGAGGGGGAGGTGGCGCTCTACTCCCGCAACCTGCTCCCGTTGAACCGGAAGTTCGCGCCCATCGTGGAGGCGCTCAAGGCCTGCCGGTTCGAGGCGGTGCTGGACGGTGAGATCGTGGTGGTGGATGACCGGGGCCACCCCGACTTCCAGCTGCTGCAGCATTACCGGGAGACCGGCAGCGGCCATCTCCTCTACTACGTCTTCGACCTCCTCCATTTCCAGGGGCACGACCTCACCGGACTCCCCCTGCTCCGGCGGAAGGAGCTCCTGAAAAAGATCCTCCCGTCCGGCTCGCGGGTCCGGTTCAGCGATCACGTGGGGAACGACGGGGTCCTGTTCTTCCAGGTCGTCAGGGAAAAGGGGCTGGAGGGGATCATCGCCAAGCATGGCGAGAGCAGCTACCAGGCGGGGCAGAGGAGCCGGCAGTGGCTGAAGGTGAAGACGCGGCTCACCCAGGAGGGGGTGATCGCCGGCTTCACGGCCCCGCGGGGGGGGCGGGGCTCCTACGGCACCCTGGCCCTGGGGGCGCACCGGGGGGGCGAACTGGTCTGCATCGGCCATGCAGGGGGGGGCTTCGACGCGGAGGAGCTGAAGCGGATACATGCCATCCTGCAGCCGTTGATCCAGGAGGAATGCCCCTTCAGCGTCGAGCCGCAGACCAACGCCCCGGCCACCTGGGTCAGGCCGGAGCTGGTCTGCGAGGTGGCGCTCTCCGGCTGGACCGAGGAGGCGGTCATGCGGCACCCGGTCTTCCTCCGGATGCGCGAGGACAAGGCCGCCCGCGACGTGATACGCGAAAGCGGCAGGGAAGGAGTCTGACCATGAAACTCCATGTCGGCACCAGTGGCTATGGATACAAGGAGTGGAAAGGGATCTTATATCCGGAAAAGATCTCCCCCAAGGAGATGCTCCACTTCTACGGGGAGCGCTTCAACGCGGTGGAGATCAATTACACGTATTATCACATGCCGACCGAGCGGCTCCTGACGCCGTGGGCGGAGCAGGTGCCGGACGGTTTCGTCTTCGTCCTGAAGGCGCCCCAGGTCATCACCCATGTGAAGCGGTTGAAGGAGGTGGGGGAGGAGGCGGAGTACTTCTTCCGGACCGTGTCGCTGCTGGGGGAAAAGCTGGGGGCGATCCTCTGCCAGTTCCCTGCATTCTTCCGGGCCAACCTTCCCCGGCTGGAGAGCTTCCTCGACCTGATCCCCGCGGGCATCCCCTGCGCCTTCGAGTTCCGCAGCCCGACCTGGCAGGAGGCCGGCGTGGCGGATCTCCTGGCCGGCCGGGGGCACTCTATCTGCACCGCGGACACCGACGAGGCCCCGGCGGAGGAGATCGTCGCCACCCCCCCCTGGGGGTACCTCCGCCTGCGCCGCCCCGGCTACACCGAGGCGGACCTGGCAGGGTGGGGTGAGCGGATCCGGGCGCAGCAATGGGACCGGGCGTTCGTCTTTTTCAAGCACGAGGAGGAGGGATTGGGACCGAAGCTGGCGCTCCGCTTC
>CAYSJJ010000121.1:0-4087 GCA_964431365.1 uncultured Geobacter sp.
ATGTTCGCCCATCAGCCCCTTGTGGGCGGCGTTCTGGTAGATGATCCTGAGGTCGGTATCCTGGACGCTCACCGCATCGGGGGTGGCGGCCAGGATCGCTTCGGTGCGGGCCTTTTCGAGGGCGAGGCTGTTCAGCGCCTCCTCCAGGGAGTCGGCCAGCCGGTCGGAAACGTCCGCCTGCCGCCAGGAGCGCCAGATCAGCCCGAGCAGCATGGTGTAGACGAGCAGATTGAACAGCAGTTCGCCGAAGTCGGGATGAAACAGCTCACCTAAGAAGGTCTTGCTGCCGGATGCATAGGAATCCACGAAGGCGTCTGCCAGCCAGTAAAACGCTATCAGCACGATCCCGGTCCAGACCAGATTCCAGCGAATGTCACGGCGGTGTGACGTCATACCCCCTCCACTAACGCAAACGCTACACCGGCCCCGGTCGTTCTTCCTCAGGCTCTCCCGGAGTCATCCTTGATGAAATCATTAATTAGCAGAGTTTGTGCGAAAAATATAGTTCAATAATTGTGGGTGGTTGGGCGGGGTGAAGGGGTGGTGTAATAAAAGTCTGCTGCAGCAGAATGTTACCGCTACGCCTGCAAAAGAGCATCCATAACTGCTTTACCGGCAAGGTATAGCACGATGCTGCAGCAGAGTGGGGGAGGGGGGGCCTTCCCCCCTATACCGCCATCGTCCGCAGTTCCGGCGAGACCGCAAGGTCCGCTTCGGTGGCCCGCAGCACATCGTCCACCGTCACCCCCGGCGCGGTTTCCGTCAGCAGCAGGCCGTCACGGGTGACGTCCATGACCGCCAGGTCGGTGATGATCCGGTTGACCACCCCGCGGCCGGTCAGCGGCAGGGTGCATCTCTTCAGGATTTTGGACTCCCCCTGCCGGTTGCACTGCTCCATGATGATCACGATCCGCTTGGCGCCGTGCACCAGGTCCATGGCGCCCCCCATCCCCTTGACCATCTTGCCGGGGATCATCCAGTTGGCCAGGTCGCCGTTCCCCGAGACCTCCATCGCCCCCAGGATCGCCACGTCGATGTGTCCCCCCCGGATCATGGCGAACGACTCGGCGCTGCTGAAGACGCAGGCGCCGGGGATCATGGTGATGGTCTCCTTGCCGGCGTTGATCAGCTCCGGGTCGATATCCGCCTCGGCGGGGTAGGGGCCGATCCCCAGCAGGCCGTTCTCCGACTGGAGCACCGCATGCCGGTCGGCCGGGATGTAGTTGGCCACCAGGGTAGGGATGCCGATCCCCAGGTTCACGTAGTACCCTTCCCGTATCTCCTGCGCGGCCCGCATGGCCATCTGTTCCCGTGTCAATGCCATCGTCGTTCTCCTTTGGTCACGACCTGTTTAGGAGGCTATAGAAAATTCAGGTTGCTCAAAAATAGTCAGATCGTCGCACCCGCAGCGAGATGGCTGTTTTTCAGCAACCTGCTTGGCGGACTGTCCGCCGCTCGATCCGCTTCTCGTACCCCCCGCACTGGACGATCCGCTGCACGTAGATGCCGGGGGTGTGGAGGGTGTTCGGGTCGAGCCCCCCCGGCTCCAGTAGCTCCTCCACCTCGGCGATGGTGACCCGGCCCGCTGCCGCCATCATCGGGTTGAAGTTGCGGCTGGTCTTGTTGTAGAGGAGGTTGCCGGTGCTGTCCCCCTTCCACGCCTTGACCAGGGCGAAGTCGGCGGTCATCCCCATCTCCAGCAGGTACTCCTTGCCGTCGAAGGTCCGGACCTCCCGCCCCTCAGCGATGGGGGTCCCCACGCCGGCCGGGGTGTAGAAGGCGGGGATGCCGGCGCCGCCGGCCCTGATCCGCTCCGCCAGGGTCCCCTGGGGGACCAGCTCCACCTCCAGCTCGCCGGAGAGGAACTGCCGTTCGAACTCCTTGTTCTCCCCCACGTAGGAGGAGACCATCTTCCTGATCTGCCGGTTCTGCAGCAGGATGCCGAGGCCGAAGTCGTCCACCCCGCAGTTGTTGGAGATGATGGTCAACCCCTTCACCCCCTTCTCCCGCAGGCCGAGGATCAGCTTCTCCGGGATCCCCACCAGGCCGAACCCCCCCACCAGGATGCTGGCCCCGTCCTGTATGTCGCGGATCGCCTCCGCTATGGTGTTGTGAACTTTCATCGTTTCCCCCGATCAATCCTTCCCCGTTTCAACCGCGGGCGAAGATTTTGATGCGAGTTCAAGGCGGCTGAGGAATCGCGCGGAGGCGTAGCAGCGCTACGCCGCACAAGGGATTCTGAAAGCCAACGCCGAAATCGCGCAAAAGCTTCGTCCGCTACGCCGTTTCCCCAGGCCCTTCCAGCTGCAGCTCCTTGATCGCCATCTCCCGCATCTTGAACTTCTGGATCTTCCCCGACGCGGTCATGGGATAGGCATCCACGAACTTGATGTACCGGGGGATCTTGTAGTTGGCGATCTTGTCCTTGCAGAACTCCCTCACCTCATCCTCGGTCATCGCCAACCCCTTCTTCAGGATGATGGAAGCCATGACCTGCTCGCCGTATTTCCGGTCCGGCACGCCGTAGACCTGCACGTCGGAGATGTTCGGGTGGGTGTAGAGGTACTCCTCGATCTCCCGGGGGTAGATGTTCTCGCCGCCACGGATGATCATGTTCTTGATACGGCCGGTGATCTTGCAGTAGCCGCTCTCGTCCATGATGGCCAGGTCGCCGGTGTGGAGCCACTTGTCGCCGTCGATGGCCTTGGCGGTCTCGTCGGGCATCTTGTAGTACCCCTTCATGACGTGATAGCCGCGGGTGCAGAGTTCACCCTGCTTCCCGGCCGGGAGGGTGGCGCCGGTCTCGATGTCGACGATCTTCACCTCCACGTCCGGCAGGGAGCGGCCGACCGTGGCGACCCGCAGCTCGATGGGGTCGTTGGTCCGGGTCTGGGTGATGACCGGGGAGGACTCGGTCTGGCCGTAGGCGATGGTGATCTCGCTGGCGTTCATCTCGCTGATGACCTTCTTCATCACCTCGATGGGGCAGTTGGAGCCGGCCATGATCCCGGTCCGGAGCGAGGTCAGGTCGAATTTCCTGAACTCCGGGTGCTCCAGTTCGGCGATGAACATGGTGGGGACCCCGTGGACCCCGGTGCAGCGCTCCTTCTCGATGGTCTGGAGCACCTTGAGCGGGTCGAAGATCTCCACCGGCACCATGGCGGTGGCGTGGGTGACGCAGGCCATGACCCCGAGGACGCAGCCGAAGCAGTGGAAGAAGGGGACCGGGATGCAGAGCCGGTCCTTCTCGGTCAGCTTCATGCACTCGCCGATGTTGAAGCCGTTGTTGACCACGTTGTAGTGGGTCAGCATGACCCCCTTGGGGAAGCCGGTGGTGCCGGAGGTGTACTGCATGTTGATGACGTCGTGTCGGTCGAGGGTCGCCTCCACGGCCGCCAGTTCGGCATCGTCCACTCCGGCCCCCAGCTCCATGATATGGCTGAAGTTGAACATCCCGGCCGGGGTGTAGTCGCCGATGAAGACGACCCGCTTCAGGTGGGGGAGTTTGGGACTCCTGATCTCGCCCGGCGTGCTCCGGGCCAGCTCCGGCAGCACCTCGTTGATGGTCTTTACATAGTCCGAGTCCTTGAACGAGCGGACCATGAAGAGGGTGGAGGAGTCGGACTGGTTGAGGATGTACTCCAGTTCAGCCGACTTGTAGCTGGTGTTGACCGTGACGAGGATGGCGCCGATCTTGGCGGTGGCGAACTGGAGGATGACCCACTCCGGGACGTTGTAGGCCCAGATGGAGACGTTCTCCCCCTTCCTGATCCCCATCCGGAGGAGCCCCTTGGCCACCTGGCGGCAGACCTGGTTGAACTCGCGATAGGTGTAGCGGACCCCCCGTTCGTGGTAGACCAGGGCATCGTTGTCGGGGAAACGCTCCGCCATCTGATCCAGGAGTCGACCTACGGTTACATCCAGCTGTCGTGACATGGTTGATCCTCCTTTACGCTCTGTATCAATCTTTTGTTCCACCGTATCCGTGAGCCGTGAAATCCTGTTCCGGTTGCGAGTGCCCTTGTGCTGCGGCTCTAAGGCTCATTCCGCTGCAGCCGATAAACTCGCCCTGGCGGGCTCAGACAGA
>CAYSJJ010000121.1:4187-5713 GCA_964431365.1 uncultured Geobacter sp.
CTCTAAGGCTCATTCCGCTGCAGCCGATAAACTCGCCCTGGCGGGCTCAGACAGACGCTCCATTTCGCCAAGAGCCGCGACGCACCGGGCACAGCAACCTGCACAGTATTCCCCGTCTCACGGGGGCGCGGGTGCGTCAGCAGGTGCAGGACCGCGTCGCTCCCCTGGCCTGGGCCACCTTGGAGCCGGACGGCCGGCCGAGGAAGTCGGAGATGAAGTTGCCGGCAGCGATGAGGCGGTCCAGGTCGACCCCGGTCTCGATCCCGAGGCCGTCCAGCATGTAGAGCAGGTCTTCGCTGGCCACGTTCCCGGCCGCGCCCGGGGCATAGGGGCAGCCACCCAGGCCGGCCACCGAGCTGTCCACGACGGCGATCCCCCGTTCCAGCACCGCCAGGATGTTGGCCAGGGCCTGGCCGTAGGTGTCGTGGAAGTGGACAGCCAGCCGCTCCAGGGGGACCTTCTTCGTCACCGCGTCGATCAGGGCCTGGGCCTTCCCCGGCGTGCCGACGCCGATGGTGTCCCCGAGGTAGACCTCGTAGCAGCCGAGCTCCAGCAGGCGAAACGCCACCGCGGCGACGGCGGCAGGGGGGATCTCCCCCTCGTAGGGGCAGCCGAGGGCACAGGAGACCGCGCCCCGCACCCGGATCCCCCGCTTGCGGGCCGCCTCGATCACGACGGCGAAGCGCTCCAGGCTCTCGGCGATGGAGCAGTTGATGTTCTTTCGGGAGAAGGTCTCGGAGGCGGCGCCGAACACGGCCACCTCTTCGGCGCCGACGGCTGCGGCCGCCTCCAGCCCCTGGAGGTTCGGGACCAGCACCGGGTAGCTGACCCCGGGGCGGCGGGTGATGCCGGCCATCACCAGGGCGTTGTCCGCCATCTGCGGCACCCACCGGGGGGAGACGAAGCTGGTCGCTTCGATGGCCGCGAGTCCCGTAGCGGTCAGCCGGTCGATGAGCCCGATCTTCACCTCGGTGGGGACGTTTGTTTTCTCCGCCTGCAGGCCGTCCCGCGGCCCCACCTCCACGATCTTCACCCGCTTCGGGAGCCTCATGGCTGTTCCCCCTCCGGGGCGAAGGCGAGGAGTTCCGCCCCCTCGTTGACCACCGCGCCGACCGGGAAGTGGATCTCGGCCACCACGCCGTCCCTCGGGGCGGTGATGGTGTGCTCCATCTTCATCGCCTCCATGACCACCAGCGGCGTGCCGCGCTCCACGGCCGCCCCGGCCTCCACCAGCAAGGAGACGATCTTCCCCGGCATCGGCGCGGTCAGGCGCCCCCCTTCGACCTCCTCCGTGCCGGCATGGGCCAGCGGGTCGTGGAGGGTGAGCCGGTGGCTGTTGCCGTGGGTGGCGACGATCAGGTCGTCCCCCTGGCGGACCACGGTGGCCTTCAACTGCGTTCCCCCCAGGTCGGCCAGGAGGACACCCTCCTCCATCCTGCCGCTCACCGCCAGGTCCCCGCCCGGCAGCTCCAGCAGGAAGCCGTCACGGCGGTAGTGGGCCGTGACGCAGACCGCGCTCTCGCCAT
>CAYSJJ010000122.1:0-5712 GCA_964431365.1 uncultured Geobacter sp.
TCTTCCTGAAAAAGGGAAAGGGGGCGAACCCGCAGTTCCGGTTCAATTATACCAAGCCGAAGCAGCAGATTGTCTGCGACGGCAAGACGGTCTGGTTCTACCAGCAGGAGAGCAGGCAGGTGCTGGTGAGCGACGCGGCGAGCATCTTTTCCGGTGGTAACGCCATCGCCATGAGCTACCTGACCGGCCTCGGCCGCCTCTCCCAGGATTTTACCATCCGTTTTGCCAGGGAGGTGCCGGACCGGAAGGGGAACTACACCTTGGAACTCCTCCCGAAGAAGCCGACGCCGGCTGTCGCCAAGCTGCAGTTGACGGTCTCCGGCGAGGCGGTGGAGCAGTTCCGGGCCAGTGGCAGGCCCCAGCTCCTCTTCCCGATCGTCTCGTCGGTACTCTTCGACCCCATGGGAAACCAGACCACCATCGAGTACAGCGGGGTGAAGGTGAACCGGGGGATAGGGAGCGATCGCTTTAGCTTCAAGGTGCCGCACGGGGTCCAGGTCATTAACAACAGATAGCCGGTTGCTGAAAAACGGCCATCTCGCCGCCGTCCTCGCGAGCTCCTGTGTGCGGTGATCTGACTGTTTTGAGCAACCTGAGTTTTTAAATATCTTGTTATGGGGGGAGTCATGCCATCGTTTGACATCGTTTCGAAAGTGGAAATGCAGGAGGTGGACAACGCGGTCAACCAGGCGGTCAAGGAGATCGGCCAGCGTTACGATTTCAAGGGGTCCAAGAGCGAAGTGAGCCTGGAGAACGAGAACATCAAGGTGCTGGCTGACGACGACTACAAACTGAAGGCGGTCATCGAGGTGCTCCAGTCCAAGTTCATCAAGCGGGGGATCTCACCAAAGGCGCTGCAGTACGGCAAAACCGAGTCGGCTTCCGGCGGCATGGTCCGGCAGAATATCGCCATCCAGCAGGGGATCTCCAAGGAGAAGGGGAAGGAGATCATCGCCGTCATCAAGGAGACCAAACTGAAGGTCCAGCCGCAGATCCAGGACGATCAGGTACGGGTCACCGGAAAGAACATCGACGATCTGCAGGAAGTCATCCAACTCCTCAAGGGGAAGGACCTGGGGGTGGAGATGCAGTTCGTGAACTTCCGCTCCTGAGCGGTCGTCATCTCGAAGAGACAAAAAGGGGGAGCCGCCTGGCTCCCCCTTTTTCTGTTTCAGCCGGGGCTGAATCGAATCTGGCCGGAAGGATCAGCTGATGCCGTGTTTGATCAGATGAGGCCCGTACTTCTTGTCAACCCCCTTGATGTGGTTGATCAGCCAATCCTGCAGGAATTCGATGACGCTTTGGGTCAGCAGGGCCTCCCCGGCCTGGAATTTTCTCTGGAGGTCGAGGACCTGCTCCACCAGCTTGGCATGGTGAGATTTGTGCTGCGCCTCTTCAGGGTAGCTGCTCCTCCTGAAACTCTCCTCCTCGGCACTGAAGTGGCTGGCGGTATACTCGATGAGGCGGTCCAGGATCGAACCGATCCCTTCCTTGCTCCGTTTCTGCTGCATGGCGTCGTGGAGATCGTTCACCATATCGAAGAGTTTTTTGTGCTGATCGTCCATGCTCTGCACCCCGGTGGCAAAACTCTCGTCCCATTCCAGTGCCCGAGACAGGCGGAAGTGGCCTACGAGCGTATGCAGCTCATCCACCTGTTGTGAAAGCTTGGATGTCACATCGGTGGTGCCGCGGGCACTGGCGACGTTCCTGTCCACCACCTCGGTGATCATCTGGATGTTGCTGGTTATCTCCCGGGTGGTGGCGGTCTGTTCCTCGGCCGCAGTGGCAATCTGTCCCACCTGATCGTTCAATTCGTTGATCTTGCTGAGGATCTCCTCCAGCGCCTCGGCGGAGCGGGCCGTCTCGGCAGTCCCCCGTTTTACCTCCTCGACCCCCTCTGACATTGAGGCAACCGCCGACTGGGTCTCGGTCTGGATCGACCTGATCATGGCACTGATCTCCTTGGTCGCCTTGGTCGTCCGTTCCGCCAGGGCACGGACCTCATCGGCGACCACGGCAAAGCCGCGCCCCTGTTCGCCGGCACGGGCAGCCTCGATGGCCGCATTCAGCGCCAGCAGGTTCGTCTGATCGGCAATGTCCTCAATGGTGTTGACGATGGCACCAATCTGGTCGGAGCGCTGTCCCAATCCCTCCACGGTCTTTGAAGAGGCATTGACGCGCTGGGCGATGTTCTCCATCAGCAGAGAGCTTCCCTGCACGATCCTGACACCGTCTTTGGTCTGATTCGTGGCCTTGTCGGCATTCCCGGCGGCATACAGGCAGTTGCGGGCGATGTCGCCGGAGGTGGCGGCCATCTCCTCGCTGGCCGTGGCAATGGTGCCGGCCTGCATCGCCACATCCTCGGCGCTGTTGACCATGACGTCCGTGTTGGAGCCGAGCAGGACGACCGAATCCCGGACCAGGTCAGCAACCGAAAAGAACTGGCGCATGGCCTTGTTCATGTCGTTCATCATGGTATTGAAGGATACCCCCAGACGCCGGATTTCTTCAGTGCCGTGGCAGGGGACCCTGACGGAGAGATCGCCGGACGCCGCCTTTTCGATGGCGTCCGTGACGGCACAAAGCGGCCTGAAGGCTTCGCGGCAGAGCCACCAGAGGACAATGGAGGAACCGGTCAGGAGGACCAGTCCGACGGCAGCGCTTACGGGCAGATTCAGGTGTTCTCGCGGGTAGGTCAGCGTCATGGCCACAATGGTTATGAAGACGATCACTGCATTTCCAAGGATGATCCGGGTGGAAAACGACATGCGGGCTACTCCTCCTTTTTGGATAGTGGTCCGTATCCGGACGTAGCGGCATACGCCCAGTTCAGTAAAACAGGCATTGAAAAATTAACCGCGGTTTTTAATGTATCGTACCAAGTTATGAGATCTTAAATGTTTTTTGCACGGAGGGAACTGCGCTGTGCCGGCAGGAGGGTGTGGAAAATTATCAGCTAGTTACGTCGCGCCATGGAGTAGTTCCTCGCTGGAGATGACCCGGATTCCCCTGCGCCGGTACCGCTCCACTACCGACGACATCTCCCGGCGCGACATCACGGCGTCCCTGACCACCGTTACCCGGTAACCGCGCTGCAGTGCGCCAAGGGCGGTGTAATAGACGCAAAAGGCGGCATCCACCCCCACCAGGAACAACTCGTTTACCTGCCGGTCGATCAGCAGCTGCTCAAACTGGCGGTTCGAAAAGGCGTCGGTCCTGTTTTTTTCGAAGTCGTTCCGGTTGATGATCTTGATCCGGCGGTCGATCATCACCCTTCCCACCCTTCTGCCGCCGTGCAGCCTGACGAACAGGTTGTTGCCGAAGACCTGCCTGATGTAGGCGACCTCCATGCCTGTCTCGGCCGCCCGGTCGATGAGCCGGTTCACGGTCGCGAGCATTCCGTGCGGTGGCGGAGCGGTTACCGGCTCCCGGGCAGCCGTCCCCGTATATCCCTCCTGGATATCGAGGACAACCAGTGCCTGGCGAGGGCTCGGGTAGTCGGCGATCCGTTTGCCCCGCGTGGCCATGAACATGCTGCGGTACATCAGCAGCGCCACGGCCAGGAGCGGCACCGTCACCACCGCCGCGAGCAGGAGAGTAATGGCTGCTACGGACATCTGCGTGCTCCCTTGAGGCCGTGTAACTCAAAAATGCTCATCCTTGCGTCTCCCCTTTGACGTACTCTTGCCGGCCCGCTCCCGGAAGCTTCCCTGCCAGTTGTCCACCCATCCTTCTTCGGCTATCCAGGGGGGGAGGCTGACCTGAAAGTAGGTGGCAAGTCCGTAGACGTACGGCTCGTACATCAGCCGCAGTTCCTCCAGTTTCCGGTCGGCGGCATCGCCATCCCGCAGCTTCTGGCCGCTGCTGGCCAGGATACGTCGCAGCTCGGCCAGCTTCTCCGGAGGGAGCCGGTCTGTGCTCGGCTCCCGTGGCCCGGTATTGAAGACCAGAGAGAGGTCGATCACCGCGTGGCGGGCCATGGCAAAGGTGAGTTCCGCCTGGCGTTCGCTGGCCCCCTCCAAGCCGGCCATGATAAGCGCGCAGGTGTCGAGGATCGCGGTCAGTGCCGCAAGCCACGACTGGTTGTCATGCTGGGAGCGGAAATAGGCGAGGACCGGGTAGGAGAGGTGCCCTTCGAGGAACTCCGCGGCCCAGCGCTCCCATTCGTGCAGGAGTTGCCGAAGCGCCTCCTTGCCCCGTTCGTGGTTGTGCCGCTGAAGCATTTCCGAGGCGGTGGGAGGGGAGCCGGCGCGGGCGTCCAGAAGGGAGATGCTCACCTCGCGGCGGGCGAAGGACTGGTTGAGGGCCGGCAGATAGCCGATCACCAGGGCGAGAAAGGCGAATCCCATTCCCGATTCCACGACCACCAGCAGGCGCGCCAAGGAGGTGCGGGGGAGAACATCGCCCAGCCCGAGGGTGAAAAAGGTGGTGCCGCTCAGGTAGAGGTCGGTGAGGAAGCCGGCTTTGCCATCCATGGCCAGTACCGCCGAGCCGAGCGCCCAGTGGATGAGGGCAAAGCCGCTTATCAGGCCGCCGGCCCAGATGCTCAGGAGCAAGAGGAGCGACAGCGGGCCAAAATAGCTCAACCAGCTTTCCCGCCGCCTGGCCGGGATCAGGGCCTTGACCATCTTCACCCAGGGGCGCCAGCTGCTCCGGTAGAAAAATCGGGTGAGGCGGAAGCGGCGGGTCACGCGGCGCGGCAGGACGATGGTCTCGAACCCCTCCCAAAGCACCAGGATAATCAGTGCAATGCCCGATATGATTGCAGCTGTCGACATCTCAACCTCCGTGGCGGATGCGCTCGCCAACTCCAAGGGTGCTCTTCCCCCGCTTGTCAGGCGCGGTCAAGCCTCGATTCCCTCGGCTTTGTTTCTGTATCTGTACAAAAGTGTAGCACTTCGGGGAGCAGTTTGGGGGAGAGGTCGTCGTGTCGTGATGAAGAATCCGCGGGCGACGATGCTGGCGTAGCGGATGGGATGCCGGTAAAGGAGTAAGCGCCGGCGCCAGGAAGGAAGATACGAAAAAGGGGGAGGCATCGCCTCCCCCCACAACATCGAATTCAAGCAGAAAGAATCAGTGGTCGATGGCCTTGGCCATGCCGATACCGGTGTTCTGGCGGACGTAGATTTCGTCCCACATCTCTTCGGACTTCCGGCTCGGGAAGGCGAGGCAGCCGAGGATCGCGGCGATGAAGCCGAGCGGGATCGAGATGATGCCCGGGTTCTTCAGCTTGAGCAGCGGCTTGTCCAGACCGAGGATCGACTTGCCGTCCTTGTTGGCTTCGTAATCCTTCTTTGCCTTTTCAAGCGCATCCGTATCCTTCTTCTCAAGCACGGCACCTGCGGGAAGCTCTGCCTGCTTCTTCTCCAGCGCCTCGATGGTCTTCTTGGCGCCGGCGGCGACGGTTTTCGGGTAGGTCATGTTCGGGGAGACCATGACCAGGGCGATGGAGGCGATGGTCCCCACCACCAGGCCGGAGATGACGCCGGCGGTGTTGAACTTCTTCCAGAAGAGCGACATGACGACGACCGGCAGGTTGCCGGAGGAGGCGACGGCAAAGGCCAGTGCCACCAGGTGGGCAACGTTCTGCTTCTCGGCGGTGATGCCGATGACGATGCCGCAGGCGCCGACCACCAGGGAGGTGATACGGGCGGCCCTGACCTGCTCGTGCTGGTCGGCGTGGCCGTCCTTGATCACGTTGACGTAGATGTC
>CAYSJJ010000123.1:0-5049 GCA_964431365.1 uncultured Geobacter sp.
GGTAAAGGATTGGCGGGCTTATCTCCACCGTCAGGGAGCGGGTGGCGCTGATCGCCTCGTCCAGGGTCTCCTGCAGGTCAGCCAGCGGGGCGTCTGCACTCCCCGGAGAGAGGCTTTTCCGCAGCAAGCTGAGCTTGATCCCGGCCATGGCCAGCAGTTGGCCGACCCCGTCGTGGAGGGCTGTTGCCAGTTGATGCCGTTGCAGTTCCTCGTCCAGTGCCCGCATGGAACCCATGACCCGCAGGAGTTCCGACTGTTGCCGGTGTTCCTCCTGCGCCTTTTTTTGCGTCGAGATGTCGCGCAGTGTCCCCAGCATCCGCAAAGGCGTTCCCTGGGCGCCCCGGCTGACGACCTTCCCACGGTTCTGAATCCACTTGTAGCTGCCGTCGTCGCACCTGAGTCGATATTCGCTCTGGTATGACCTGGTTTCGCCGGCTAGGTGGCGCTGCAGCGTTGCCCGGTGTTGCTCGCAATCATCCGGGTGGATGCGGGACAACCATTTATCCGGCGAGGTGGCGACTTCGTGCTCGGCAGATCCGAGGATCTGCTTCCACCCGGAGGAGTAGAAACACGAGTTAGCGACGAGGTCCCAGTCCCACACCCCGTCGCCGGTTGCCTCAAGCGCAAGCATCAGACGCTGTTCGCTTGCCAGGAGTGCGGCCTGTTGCAGGGAAATGCGTCGCAGCAGTCTGCTGATCAAGAAATAGAGAATGACGGCGGTGATGCCGATGAACAGCAACCCCTTCAAGGTCTCCAAGCGGGTCAACTGATACGCGGTCGCGCCAAGATGTTCGAGAAGGGCATCGGAAACGGTAATCCAGGCAGAGCCGGCAATAACGTAGAAAAGCGTGGTCTGCAGGGCACTGCGCGGGAATGCCGGGAGGTTTAGTCGGGGTGTCATGGTATGCTGTTCGGCATGGTACAGGCGATCCTGAACTTTTTCAGGGGAGGATATCAGATTTTCCGTATAGTTTGAATGCTCAATCTGTTCATCCGACAGGATGAAATTGCGTGCCCCACCGTATTCATCTTTACGTTCCCTGAGGAGTTCATTATAAGAGCATTGTCCCTCTTCTGATCGCGAGGTATTCACTGATGAGCATAAGCGTCGTATTGGCCGATGACCATAAGATCGTCCGGGACGGCTTGAAATCCCTTCTCGCTACCTGCTCCGACATCGAGGTGGTGGCGGTTGCCGACAATGGTCGGCAACTGCTCGCCATTGCCGAAGATGCGCTCCCCGAAATCGTGCTGCTGGATGTCAGCATGCCGGAGATGAACGGCATTGATGTGGTGCGTAAACTCTCCACGACCTGTCCGACGATCAAGGCTATCATGCTCTCCATGCATGCCGACCGGCGTTTCGTTACGGAGTCGCTCAATGCCGGTGCCCGTGGATATCTGCTCAAGGACAGCGCCTTCGAAGAGCTGGTGATGGCGATTACGGCGGTGAACAGTGGCGGGCTGTATCTGAGCCCCAAGATCGCCGGCATAATCGTGCAGGATTATCTGCGCCGGAGTTCGCCGTCCGTCGAGACGGTATTCAGCGTGCTCAGCAATCGTGAGCGGGAAGTTCTCCAGCTCATCGCCGAAGGTAAAAGCACCAAGGAAATAGCCTTCAATTCCGGCGTAAGTGTCAAGACCGTTGAGACCCAGCGGCAGCAGATCATGAAGAAACTGAATATCTTCAGTGTGGCCGAACTGACCAAGTATGCGATCCGTGAAGGGTTGACCACGCTATAGTGTCACGTGCGGCCAATTCATTCCTTCAAATTGCGGTTCTTTTGGCCCCTGGCTGCGTTGCGGCTCCTCAGCTTAGGCCTCGCTAGGCTTTCGTCGCCGCGTCTTGCCAGGAACCAAAATCCCCCGCAATTTGTGCGGCGAACTAACCGCACGAGACACTAGCCCTCCTGCCAATTCCATCTCAGGCTTTCCCCCCCTCCAGATCAGGTAATACCTGATTAACTGCGTCTAATTGCCTCCCGATACCATAGTTTGTGTGCTTCACGCTGCCCGGAGCCACAACATCGCGTTTCCGGCCATCAAAGGAGGCTGCATCATGAAGTGGTTCTACAACCTGAAGATCTCGACGAAGCTGTTGGGAGGGTTCATTTCGGTCGCTCTCATCGCAGCGGTCGTCGGCGGGGTCGGTTTCATCGAGATCGGCAAGATGGATGACAACAGTACGAGACTGTACGAAAGGGTTACGGTGCCGACCAGCGAACTGGCCGACATGTCCACCGCATTCCAGAGGGTACGGCTCAACATCTACCAGGCGGTCCTGATCAATGACCCGCGGGAAATAGCCCAGTGCTTCGAGACCATCAAGAAGCTGCGGGCAGAGCTTAGCGAGAAGTCAGCCTCCTTCGAAAAGACCATCCTGACCGATGATGGGCGAAAGCTTTTCGCTGATTTCAAGGCGAGCCGGGAGGCGTACGCCCAGGTGCTCGACCGTGTGACCCCCCTCATCGAGTCGAACAGGGACCAGGAGGCGCTCGCCATCCTGAAGGGGGACGGAAAAAGAGTCGCCTTCATGGAACAGGAGTTGTTGGACAAACTGCAGGATTCCAAGGTGAAGCAGGGGAAGCTCACCGACGAGGAAAACGGCAAGGCAGCCAAGTCGGCCAAGAGCGTCATGACGACCCTGGTCGTCGTCGGCGTGATGCTGGCCATCTTCCTGGGCATTTTCATCTCCCGCATCATCTCCCGGGCGCTCAGGGAAGCGGTGGAGGCCGCCGACCAACTGGCCGCCGGCAACCTGACCGTCAGTATCGAATCGACCACCAGGGACGAGACCGGCCAGTTGATGCATGCCATGCACAACATGGTGGAAAAGCTGAAAGAGGTGGTGATCGACGTCAGGGGGGCGTCTGACAACGTCGCGTCCGGGAGCCAGCAGCTCTCCTCCGGTTCCGAGGAGATGTCCCAGGGGGCGAGCGAACAGGCGGCCGCTGCCGAAGAGGCCTCCTCCTCCATGGAGCAGATGACCTCCAACATCCGCCAGAATGCCGACAATGCGGCCCAGACCGAGAAGATCGCCGTGAAGAGCGCCACTGACGCCATGGAAGGGGGGAGGGCGGTGGAGCAGACCGTCCATGCCATGAAGGATATTGCCGGGAAGATTTCCATCATCGAGGAGATCGCCCGGCAGACGAACCTCCTGGCGCTGAACGCCGCCATCGAAGCGGCCCGGGCCGGCGAGCACGGCAAGGGGTTCGCGGTGGTGGCCAGCGAGGTGAGAAAGCTTGCCGAACGGAGCCAGAAGGCGGCGGCCGAGATTTCGGAACTCTCCTCCTCCAGCGTGGAGGTGGCCGAGCGCGCCGGCGCGCTCCTGGTCAAGATGGTTCCGGACATCCAGCGTACCGCCGAGCTCGTGCAGGAGATCAGCGCCGCCTGCCGCGAACAGGATTTGGGTGCGGAGCAGATCAACAAGGCGATCCAGCAGTTGGACCAGGTGATCCAGCAGAACGCCTCGGCATCCGAGGAGATGGCATCCACGGCCGAGGAGTTGAACTCCCAGGCCGAGCAGTTGCAGATGAGCATCGGTTTCTTCAAGATCGGCACTGCTGAGGCATCCCTCTCGGTCAGTCGTGTTGGCAAACCGTCCAAAGCCGCCCCCGCAGCATCCCGCAAACCGCTGACCAAGGCCCTTTCCCATGCCAGGGCCAACGGATATCACACGCCAGCGAAGCGTGTCGTCGGCCTGGAGCTGGAGTTGGGCGACGGCAGCGACCCGCAGGATAGTGAATTCGAAAAATACTGATAGACGAAAAAGTCGCTACGTCAGCCAGTGTCTCTCAGGAGGATCGCATGAGCGTTGCAGGAAGTATGGAAACCACCCAGTATCTGACCTTCAGGCTCGACGAGGAGGTCTTTGCGGTGGATGTTGCCACGGTCCGGGAGATCCTGGACTTCACGTCCATCACCAAGGTTCCCCAGACCCCCGATTTCATGCGTGGCGTCATCAACCTGCGGGGGAGCGTGGTGCCGGTGGTGGACATGCGGCTGAAATTCGGCATGAGCCAGACGGAGAAAACCGTCCACACCTGTGTCATCGTCATGGAGATACTCCTCGGCGGCGAGACGACGATCGTCGGCTCTCTTGCCGATTCGGTCCAGGAGGTGCTGGAGCTGGAACCGGACCAGATCGAGCCGGCCCCGCGCATCGGTACGAAGCTGCGCACCGACTTCATCAAGGGGATGGGGAAGCACAACGAGCAGTTCATCATCATCCTCGACATCGACAGGGTGTTCGACGAGGAGACCATGGGAGGGGTGCTGGACAGGCTGTCGGTGGTTAACGGCTGATCACTTCGGAAAGGGAACCGGTCACAAAAAGGTCTTCGCCATTCGGTGGGGACCTTTTTTGTTGAGCCGGCGGTGCCGATTCCCCCGTCACGAGTCCGGCTGGCGCTTCGGAGCAGGATCGGGGCCTGGTCTGAGTGTTGATTTTCCAAATGTGCGCATGATCTTTCCGGGAAGGATGGTACTATTTGAACAAGCTAATTAATGGAGATTCCTGGAATGGCCTTCACCTTTTTCATGCGAGACCAGCAGACCATCGAGCGTGCTGCCGAGCAGGTTATCCCCTACGCCAGTGGCCGGAGCCGGATCAAGATCTGGAATGCCGGCTGCGCCATGGGACAGGAAACCTACACCATCGCCATGATCTTTGCCGAGCGGATGAACCCCTTCGGCTTCAAGAACCTGCGTATCGACGCCAGCGACTACGACAGCGCCAACAATTTCGGAGATATCGTTACCAACGCCATCTACAATTACGAGGAGCTGAAGCGGACACCGAAAGAGCTGTTCGAAAAGTATTTCGAGCCGGCAGCTGAGCCGCATTTTTTCCGGGTCAAGGAGTGTCTGCGCAGCCATGTGCACTTCCAGTACCATGACCTCCTTTCCCTGCGAGCCATTGGCCAGAGCTACTGCCTGATCATCTGCAAGAACGTATTGCTGCACTTCAACCATGACCAGCGCGTTCAGATCATCCGCATGTACCATGATGCCCTGGCGCCGGGTGGCTATTTTACCTGCGAAAAT
>CAYSJJ010000123.1:5059-5695 GCA_964431365.1 uncultured Geobacter sp.
ATACCCAGAAGATGCCACCTGAGTTGACGCATCTTTTCGAACAGGTGGTCCCCGACGCCCAGGTGTTCAAGAAGCGGGAGGGGAACTGATGCGGGTGATTCGTCTGCAGCGGCATCCTGGTGCCTATACCTGCAACAGCTATCTGATCCTGGGGACGTGGAACCGGATCGACGACGTGAACACCCTGATCGACCCCGGCATCGACGATTTCGTGCTGGAGGAAATCGGGCGACTGTCGACCGGGCTCGGCAAGGTGCCGGTTGAGCAGGTACTCCTCACCCACAGCCACTTCGACCATGCCGCCGGGGCAGCGGCGGTGAAGCGTCGCTATGGAGCCCGGGTGCTTGCCTTTCTGCCGGCGGCAGATGTGGATGAGGTGGTATTTGACAAACAGTTCATCAAGGTGGGCGACGATATCTGTGAGGTTCTCCATACCCCCGGCCACTCGTCCGATTCGATATGTATCTATCTCCCGAAGGAGCTGGCGTTGTTTTCCGGGGATACCCAGATACGTATAGTCTCGCCGGGAGGGCCCTACACGACAGAGTATCGCCTCAGTCTGGAAAAGCTCGCCATGAGGGGTATCGAAACGATTTATCCGGGACACGGCGAGCCGATCTGCAGCGATGCCATGAA
>CAYSJJ010000124.1:0-5489 GCA_964431365.1 uncultured Geobacter sp.
CCCGATTCCAGATGATTACCCGCTTCTCCTTATCGATAGCCAGGGTCGCATCGGGCAGGAAGTCGATGAGAATGGAGAGACGCTGTTCACTGTCGCGCAGCGCCCCGAAGAGCCGGCTCAGCTCCGCGGTCCGCTCCATGACCAGCTCTTCGAGGCGCTCCTGATGCCGTCGCAGCTCCTCCTCAGTCTTCTCGTTCCTTTTGATATTGGCCAGAAGCCTGTCCATCTCCTTGGCCGGCTGATCCCCCACCAGAAAATCGTCGGGGGGAACGAAATAGAAATTTCTGCAGACCATCCCACCGTAAATGACGAGTGGATGGGTGGAGATGACTCCTTTCAGGATCTCTGGCGGTAACCGGTTGCGGTTATACTGGCAGATGGCGAGCGCATCGTTTTCGGGGAAGAAATAGTTCAACTTCGCCTCGTATTCCATCAGCCGTTCCGTGCCGGGGTCTCCGCCCAACACCCACGTCATCTCGCCGGTGACCCGTAATGCGGGAAAACCTGCAGCCTTTGCCTCGTCCGTGGCGCGTTTGAGAAAGTCGATCATCCAGTCGGGATCGAAATACCCCTGCTTCAGGTACACGTCCCGCTTGCTTAGAATTGCCAGCCCCCCGGATTCGACAGCCCTCTGCACGCGGATGCCTGCGTCCTCCATCCCGTCGATGACCGTTGCAGCCGTATTGTCGTCAACGATATAAATACACTTTTCACCCCGTCCCAGCCCGATCTCCATAAAGGGAATAACGGCAGCGAACTGTTCTTCCTGTGTCTCGTAGATCAGGCACAGATGGTCATGCACACCGAGCTTTTCCATTGCGGTTACCAGATCATCAGGCAACTCTCTGTCCGTCTCGTCAGACATCTCTTCACCGTCCCCTTGTTTCACGCCGCGAACTGGTTTCCGTCCGGAGTTTCCGGATGGAAACTGACTGACTATCCGCCGGCTATCTGTTCCAGTTCCCTGATCCGCTCCTTCAACTCCACCATCCTGAGCTCCCGGCCGACGAAGAGCCGATTCATGTTTTGCAGCTCCTCATTCGCCTCCTCCAGCTCGGCTGTTCTCAGCTTCACTCGCTGATCGAGTTCTGCATTGAGCTTGCGGATCTCTTCCTCGGCGTGCTTGCGCTCGGTGATGTCGCGGGCTATCGTCGATGCGCCGACAACCCTCTCTTCCGCATCCAGTATGGGAGAAATCGTCAACGAGACGCTGATCAGCCTCCCGTCTTTTCTCCTCCGCTCGGTCTCGAAGTGATCGATGTGTTCCCCCCGCCTGATCTTCTCAAGAAACCGTGGCTCCTCATCTGTCCGTTCATCCGGGATAAGCAGTGCTATCGACTTGCCGATAACTTCGCCCTTCTCGTAGCCGTATATTCTTGCGGCGCCCTTATTCCAGGTGGTAATGACCCCTTCCAGGTCCTTGCCGATAATCGCGTCATCGGAGTACTCCACGATGGAACTGAGAAGGCGCATCGTTTCTTCACCCCGTCTGCGTTCCAAACGGGAGCGCAGGACAATGATGCCAAAGGCCAGATCCACGGCCAGTTCTTCCAGAAGCCGTATTTCGTCCACGTTGAAGGCGTTGGGCTTTTCAGAATAGACATTGAAAACGCCGAAGGCCTTGCCGGCTTCGTCCTTCAGAGGGAGAGAGATGCTGGAGCGATAGCCGCGCTGCAACGCCTGCTCGCGCCAGGGGACGGCTTTTGGTTCCGTCGCGAAATCCTGGATGCAATCGGTTTCCCCTATCCGCAGCGCGGTCCCGCTGGGGCCGTGTCCCCGTTCCGTGTCGGCCCAGGTGATGTTGGCGTCGGCGAGGTAGCCATCTTCGACCCCGGCCCAGGCCACGGGACGAATGGTCTTGGCTCTATCCTTCACGGCATACCCCACCCAGGCCATGCGGTACTCTGCCTCGTCACAGATGATGCGGCAGATATCCTTCAGCAGGGTCTGCTCGTCCTCAGCCCGCACCAGCACCTGGTTGCAGTCGCTGAGTGCCCGCAGTTCGCGATTCAGGATGCGCATCTTCTCTTCCGCCCGCTGGCGTTCGGTGATGTCGCGGGCGGCGGCGAATACCCCCAGCACCTCCCCTCGCTCATCACGATACACCGAGGCGTTGTACAGCACCGACGTCACCTCCCCGTCACAGCGCCGTATCTCCAGAGGATAATCCCGGACAAATCCCTCCTGAAACACGCGTTGATACCCTTCCCGGGCCTTCTCCGGCTCGGTGAAATAATCGGAGAAATCCGTTCCGATCAGTTTCTCCCGCGGATATCCCGTCACGCTCTCGGTGGCCGAGTTCACGTCGGTGACCCTGCCGTCCGACCCGATCGTCACCAGGGGATCGAGGCTCGCTTCGATCAGGCTCCGGTTATATGCGCCCGCCCGTCTCATTGCCTCTTCCGCCCGTTTCAGCTCGGTGATGTCGCGGGCGGCAGCGAATACCCCCAGGACCTCCCCACCCTCATCACGATACACCGAGGCGTTATACAGCACCGACGTCACCTCCCCGTCACAGCGACGGATCTCCAGCGGATAGTCCCGTACAAACCCCTCCTGAAACACGCGCTGATACCCCTCCCGGGCCTTTTCCGGCTCGGTGAAATACTCGGAAAAATCGGTTCCGATCAGTTGCTCCCGGGGATATCCCGTCACGCTCTCGGTGGCGGCGTTCACGTCGGTGATCCTGCCGTCCGGCCCGATCGTCACCAGCGGATCGAGGCTCGCCTCGATCAGGCTCCGGTTGTACGTGCCGGCCTGCCTCAAACTGGACGCTGTTTTTGTCATCAATCGTCTCTCCACGGCCGAACCTCCCGGTCAAAGCATGGGAGCAGCGGCGCACCACATCGTACTGCTTGTCCGAAACGGCAAAGAGGCGCGAGGTTCCATCCCGAGCATCGTGAGCATTGCTTCGAAGAGAGAGCCGATGCCATGACGGCATTAGCCGGCTACCGGCGGAGACCTCAACATGTTTAAGTATTTTTAATTATCGCACAATTTGTCTGCAATGCAATTGTGGGAGAGAGGGGGGAGTAGTACGGCAGGAGATGCTTACGGCGGTCATTTCACCTGTTAACGCCACGATATTTCGACATAAATTCTCGGGTCAGGGCGGCGCCGTTCGCGGCATGCAGCAGTTCACGTCGCTCCAGGTCGGCGACGGTATCCACGTCATGCCACACCGGCAGCAGCCTGACCCTCAGCCCGGCCTCCCTTGCCCTGGCCAGGCTCACCTCGATGACGGTGCCGGTGCTCCAGGCGATCCCCGCAAAGAGGCAGTCATGCACCCGCTTCAGGGCAAGGAGGTAATAGCCGCCATCGGCGCTCGGTCCGAAGACCGCATCCACCGAGTCGTCAGCCAGTTCGCGAAACGCCTGATGGAGATACTCCACCGGCAGGTCGGGCGAATCGGTGCCGATGATGACTGCCAGCCGATGGCCGCGCGAAAAGGTCTGGCGAAACGCCCCGGCCATGCGCGCCCCCAGATCGCACCCCTGCTGGGGCGCCACGACAAAATCAGGGACTAGCGACTGGAAATACGGGAGCGCTGCCGGTTCGTTCTGGTAGAAGAGCAGACCCTGTACGTCACTGATCGAACGGACCTTGGCAAGGGTGTCCAGAAGCATGCAGCGGTAGAGCTCCGCCGCCTCCTGGGGCGTGAACGGGGGGGTAAGGCGGGTCTTGACCCGACCGGGGGTGGGGTGTTTTGCAAAGACGAGGAGGGCATTGGCGTGTAACACAATTGTAAAGCCTTTTCAATGAAACTGAAATATTTAGCGTTATCCACAATTTTCAGGGTTATCAACAGAGTTATCCACAACCAAGGATCGAGGAAAAGGAACGAGGATCGAGGAAAACCTGCACGCTCGACAGATCCTTGCTCCTTTATCCTCGCTCCTGCCTATCTTTTGTCCCGTTCGATTGCGGCGTAGGCCGAATGCTTGTGGATCGATTCGAAGTTTTCCGCCTCCACGCTGAACCAGGTGATGTTCTCCATGGCCAGGAAGCGCTGGGTCACCTCGCGGACGATATCCTCCACGAAACGGGGATTCTCGTAGGCCCGCTCGGTAACGAACTTCTCGTCGACCCGCTTCAACAGGGAGTAGACCGGGCTGGAACCGCACTCCTCGACGATCGCCACCAGATCCTCGATCCAGACGAATTCCCGGTAGCGGACCCGGATGGTGATGATGCTCCGCTGGTTATGGGCGCCGTACTGGGAGAGTTCCTTGCTGCAGGGGCAGAGCGACGTGACCGGGATCCGGATGCCGAGGACGAAGTCGAAGCTCTCCGCCAGGGTGGCGTTGAACTCGCAGGTATACTCCATCAAGCCCTTGGCCTTGGAGACCGGTGCCCGCTTCTCGATGAAGTAGGGAAACTCCATCTCCAGGTGCGCGCTGGACGCCCCGAGCTTCTTCTTCATCTCCTGGAGAATGGTCTCCATCTTGTCCAGGGCGATCTCCTCGCGGTAGGCGTTGAGGATCTCCACGAACCGGCTCATGTGGGTCCCCTTGAAGTGGTGGGGGAGGTCCACATACATGTTGATCCGGGCCACGGTCTGCTGGAACTTCCGGTTCTTGTCCATGACCACGACCGGGTAGGAGATATCCTTCACCCCCACCTTGTTGATCGGGATGTTGCGAGGGTCGTGCAACTGCTGCACGTCGTGCATCTGGCCGCCGGAACCGGCCGGTGAAGGGTGACAGGGTGTGGAGTGTTCACCCTTGTTGGCAGTCATTGGCTTTCCTTTCACAGGTCATGGTCACGCGTCACGTCTCGCGTACTGCACCGGGTCCGGGACCCCGGCCTCGATGAACCCCTTCAGCCGCAGGCGGCAGGAGTCGCAGAGCCCGCAGGCAAGCCCGTCGGGGGTGGGGTCGTAGCAGGAGTGGGTCCGGCCGTAATCCACCCCCAGAGAAAGACCCTTGGTGATGATCTCCGCCTTGGTGAGATGGATGAGCGGGGTGTGGATGGTGTAGTGCCCCTTTCCCTCCACCGAAGCCTTGGTCGCCAGGTTGGCCATCGCCTCGAAGGCGGCGACGTACTCGGGGCGGCAGTCGGGGTACCCCGAATAATCCAGCGCGTTGACGCCGATGTAGATGTCGAAGGCCGAGAGCACCTCGGCCCAGCCGAGGGCAAAGGAGAGGAAAATGGTATTCCGGGCCGGGACATAGGTGACCGGGATGTCGTCCCCCACCCCCCCCTTGGGGACGGCGATGTCTGCGGTGAGGGCGCTCCCCCCGATCCGGCGGTAATCGAAATCCACCACCAGGTGGTCCCTGGCCCCCATGGGCCGGGCGTTCTTCTTGGCCAGTTCCAGCTCCACACTGTGGCGCTGGCCGTAGGCGAAGCTGATGGCATACGGCTCGAACCCTTCGCTCCTGGCGATGGCCATGCAGGTGGTGGAGTCGAGCCCCCCGCTGTAGAGGACGACGGCTTTCTTGGTCATAATGCTAGGCTCCATTCTAGGAGGTTGTTGAAAAACTCAG
>CAYSJJ010000125.1:0-5365 GCA_964431365.1 uncultured Geobacter sp.
GTGGGCAAAACGGGCATAACCACGAAATAGTGACTGACCGCAACATAGGTCAGCACGTCGAGTATATAGAAAGAGCGAACCGGTGGGGTTCGCTCTTTTTTTTCTGTTAGTTGAAAAGTTAAAAAAGTGTAATAGAATGCGTATGCAAGGATTTTGAATCACCCACAGAGGAGCTTGTCTCGGTTCGGCGGCATCAATTGAACACTTAGTCAATACGGAGGCTCGCATGTTTAAGAACATGAAGATCGGAACCCGACTGTCGCTGGCGTTTTTCCTGATGGTGCTGTTCATGGCGGTGTTGATCTGGGAGGCCGTCTCCGCCATGGGAGGGATTGAGGATGGTTTGGAACGGATCGTCAAGGTCAACAATGTCCGCGTTGAACTTCTGGGCGATGTCGTCAACGACGCTGACCAGATATCGATCAATATCAGGAATATCCTCATCAACAACAATGCCGAAAAACGGCAGGAGTACCAGCAGCGGATCGCCAAGTATCGCGAAGAGTACGGCGCCAAGCTGAAGAAGATCGAGGAACTGACCAATAAGCAGGACACCAAGGCGTGGGAGATATTCAAAGGGATCCACGGGGCGTTTGAGACGGTGACCCCGTTGAACGCGAAGGTGGTCGACCTGGCGCTGGCCAACAAAGATGCCGAAGCGTCGGCCTTCCTCAGCAAAGAGGCGGCACCGGCGGCGCGGGCACTGGAAGCCGCTCTTGACAAGCTCATCGAGCATAACAAGGAACGCAACCTGCTGCGTTACGAGGAGGCGGTTGCGGAATACAAATCGTCCCGCACGACGATGTTTGCCGTTGGCGGCATAGCCATCGTCCTGGCCATACTCATCGCCCTCCTGTTGACCCGGAGCATCACCGCTCCGTTGAACAAGGCGGTCCAAGTCTCCAACAGGCTTGCGGAAGGGGACCTGACCGTAACCATCGAGTCGGACAGCAGGGATGAAACCGGACTGCTGCTCAGTGCCATGCAGAACATGGTGACGAAGTTGAAGGACGTGGTGCACAACGTGAAGATCGCCGCCGACAATGTTGCGGCAGGGAGCCAGGAAATGTCGTCCGGTTCGGAGGAGATGTCCCAGGGGGCGAGCGAACAGGCGGCGGCGGCCGAGGAGGCGTCGTCCTCCATGGAACAGATGTCGTCCAACATCCGTCAGAATGCGGACAATGCCGCCCAGACCGAGAAGATCGCCCTGAAGTCTGCCACCGACGCCAAAGAGGGGGGGGGAGCCGTTGTCCGGACCGTGGCGGCCATGAAGGATATCGCCGGCAAGATCTCGATCATCGAGGAGATCGCCCGACAGACCAACCTGCTGGCTTTGAATGCGGCCATCGAGGCGGCGAGGGCCGGTGAGCACGGCAAGGGGTTCGCCGTGGTGGCGAGCGAGGTGAGAAAGCTCGCCGAACGGAGCCAGAAGGCTGCGGCGGAGATCTCGGAGCTGTCGGCATCCAGCGTCGACGTTGCCGAACGGGCAGGGGAACTGTTGACCAAGATGGTTCCGGACATCCAGCGGACTGCAGAACTGGTGCAGGAGATAAGTGCGGCCTGCCGTGAGCAGGACACCGGGGCGGACCAGATCAACAAGGCGATCCAGCAGCTCGATCAGGTGATACAGCAGAACGCCTCCGCTGCCGAGGAGATGGCCTCCACTGCAGAGGAGCTCAATTCCCAATCCGAGCAGCTGCAGGAGACCATAGCCTTCTTCAAGGTGGAGAGCCGGGCACTGTCCGGTCAGATGGCTCAGTCAAGGCAGGGCGCGGACGCGGAGTCCCGCAAGCCGCTGCGCAAAAACACGGTGTTTGCCCACCTGACCCACGGCAAAGGCGCAGCAAAGGAGAATGGCGTGCCCAGGAAAGCGGTTGCCGGCGGGGTAAACCTCAACTTGGGCGAAGGGGACAGTGACCGGTTGGACGAGGCATTCGAAAAGTTCTGACCGCCACATCAGGGGGCACACACAAGGAACGGAGACGTCGGTTGCAGGAGTGAGGCGTCTCCGTTCTTTTGTCAAGTAATCCACGATATTCCCGATAACCACCTAAAAGGGGTTGGGGGAGGCCACCACCCCTTTTGATGAAATTCTGATCACGGAGGAGACCAGCGTGTTCGGTAGTGCTACCAGTGTGGCAACAGAGCCGAATCATTCCCTGTCCGGAAAGGACTTCGCGCGATTGAGCAGCTTCATCTACGAGCATTGCGGCATCAAGATGCCGCCGGTGAAGAAGACCATGCTCGAAGCCAGGCTGCAAAAGAGGCTACGTGCCCTGTCGTGCCCCTCCTTTTCCGACTATTGCGAATATCTCTTCTCCAGCGAAGGGCAGCGCAACGAACTGGTCATGATGGTTGATCTGGTGACCACCAACAAGACCGATTTCTTCCGGGAGCCCGATCATTTCGACTATCTCGTAAATACCGTGCTGCCTGAGTGGATGACCAAGAGTGGCGGCCGCCGGCCACTGAATCTCTGGAGCGCCGGTTGCTCAACCGGTGAGGAACCGTACACCCTTTCCATGGTCTTGAGCGAAGCTGAAACTTCGGTGGACGGTTTCTCCTATCAGATCATGGCAACGGATATCTCTACCCGTGTGCTGGAGAAGGCGCGAAAAGCCGTGTACGACGAAGATCGGATCGACCCCATTCCCATGCACCTCAGGCGAAAATACCTCCTCAGGAGTAAGGATCGAACGAGCGCGTTGGTGCGGATCGTTCCCGAGCTCCGTTCCAAGGTACGCTTCAGTCGCCTCAATTTCATGGATAGCGATTTCGGGTTCAGGGAACAGATGGATGTCATTTTCTGCCGGAATGTCATCATCTATTTCGACAGAAAGACCCAGGAGCGCTTGCTGAACAAGTTTTACGGACACCTGAGGGCAGGCGGCTGGATATTCATGGGTCATTCTGAGACGCTCAACGGTCTCGATGTCCCCCTGGTCCAGGTGCATCCGACCGTCTACAGGAAGTTGGCATGAGGCATTACGGCAGCCATCTGCCGCATCATTACCTCAAGCCGGGCGAGATGTTCATCACGCAGGAACCGACGGTTGTCACCACACTCCTCGGTTCGTGTGTGGCCGTTACCATGTTTCATCCGCGGCGACGGATCGGGGCGATCTGTCACGGGCTTCTCCCCTCCTGCCGCGATAGTGACGCCTCCCTCTGTACCAGGAACTGCACGGTCGGATTCAAGTTCATGGATTGCGTCATACAGCGGATGCTCGAACAATTCAAGGCCTTCGGGATGAAGGCTGGTGAGATGGAGATCAAGGTGTTCGGAGGGGCAGACATGTTCGGTGTCCCTGGGACCAATGGCCACCGAATGACCATTGGTCGGCAGAATATTTCGGTAACCAGGAGAATATTGGAAGAGGCGCGCCTTTCGGTTCTGGCAGAGGATGTGGGGGGGGAGCGGGGGCGGAAGATCTTCTTCTACACGCACACGGGGGAGATCCTGCTCAAGCGGCTCAACGAAAGACACTGACAGGGGCGCGTGGTCGGCGGCGGACAGGAAGCATGGATGTGGAGGTGGCAGTGCCTGGTAAGAATAAGATTCGGGTTCTGATCGTAGATGATTCGGCCGTGGTGCGCCAGACCCTGGCTGATATCCTTTCTTCCGATCCTCTCATCGAGGTGATGGCGACGGCTTCCGATCCGTTTATCGCCGCTGAAAGGCTGCGTGAGGAAATCCCCGATGTGATCACGCTGGATGTGGAGATGCCGAGAATGGATGGCATCACCTTTTTGCATAAGATCATGAGCCAGCATCCGATCCCGGTCGTGATGTGCTCCAGTTTGACCGACGCCGGTTCGGAGACCGCCCTCAAGGCGCTGGAATACGGGGCCGTCGAGATTATCCAGAAGCCGCGTCTGGGGACCAAGCAGTTTCTGGAAGAATCGCGCATCAACATCTGCGACACGATCAAGGCGGCTGCACAGGCGCGGCTCAGGCGTGTTCCGGCCGTTAAGCGTTCCGTTGCACCCAAACTGTCGGCGGATGTCATCCTGGACAAGGCGGCATCCAGGGCGATGATCCAGACAACGGAGAAAGTGGTCGTTGTCGGGGCTTCGACCGGCGGGACCGAGGCGTTGCGGATCTTTCTCGAGACGCTACCCGCCGACACGCCGGGGATCGTGGTTGTTCAGCATATGCCCGAGGGTTTTACCAGGAGTTTTGCCCAGCGCCTGGACAGCCTCTGCCGCATCAATGTCAAAGAGGCGGACAACAACGATACGGTCATCCGGGGCCGCGCCTTGATCGCACCCGGTAACCGGCACGTCCTTCTCAAGAGGAGCGGAGCCCGCTATTTCGTCGAAATCAAGGAAGGTCCGCTGGTCTCTCGCCACCGGCCGTCGGTCGACGTCCTGTTCAGGTCGGCAGCCCGTTATGCAGGCAAGAACGCGGTCGGGGTCATCATGACCGGCATGGGTGATGACGGAGCCAACGGCATGCTGGAGATGAAGCAGGCTGGTGCATATACGATTGCCCAGGACGAGGCGAGCTGCGTCGTCTTCGGCATGCCGCAGGAGGCGATCAAGCGCGGTGGGGTTGACCTTGTTGCGCCACTGGACAGGATTGCCCGGGAGGTCCTGCACGCCTGTTCGTAGTCCGCGGCCCAATAGTTTTTGAGTGGGCACATCTCCCTGTCTGTGATAGGATCGGAACCTTCTTGGATATGCCTATGTTCGAGAGGTTTTCTGGTGAACGGAACAACTTCCTACGCAGAGCTGTTTGACGCCTGCCGCGTACTGTTTGGACCGGAAATCGATCTTTCCGTCGACTTTTTGCACTATCTGCACTTTGACGGTGTAAAAGCGGCCTTCCGCCGGAAGGCCAAAGAAACCCATCCCGACCTTTCGGCCGTTGCCTCGTCCCACGATCCTCTCCCCAATGCCGAACCCTTTCATCGCGTGAACGATGCCTACGAATTACTTCGTAATTTCATTCGTAATCGACGGCCGACTGTCCGGGCGGAGAGGCGTTTCGGCGGCGACTCGGGTGGGCGAAACAAGCAGCCTGCGGGCTTCGGCAATACGTTTCATCGGGGACCTGTCCCCGAACGTCCGTTACCGCTCGGCAGATATCTGTATTATCGAGGGGTGATCCCGTATCTGACCTTGTTGGATGCGGTGACGTGGCAACGCCGAAACCGCGCGACCATAGGTTCGATCGCCAGGGAATGGGGCTGGTTGTCGCATTCGGACGTGGAAGCGGTTCTTGCCGTCCGGCAGAGCGGGAGATTCGGAGAGAACGCCGTTCGGTGCGGTCTCCTGAATGCATTCCAGGTCACCATGTTACTGCTGAACCAGAGATCGCGGAATCGGCGCATCGGCCACTATTTTGTCCTTCATGATATTG
>CAYSJJ010000126.1:0-5325 GCA_964431365.1 uncultured Geobacter sp.
GGAATTGAAGGAACTGGTCAGTGAACAGAAAAAACAACTCAACAAGGTTTGACGGTTCCTCTATTCACCACGCTTGACCGCCTGGTGCGTATTCCGGCCGAAACCGGCCACCATTCCGGCGCGAAAGCGTCCACCGTTCCGACGGCAAACCGGCCAGCATTCCGCTGGGAATCCGTCCACCGTTCCGGAGCAATCCGGCCAGTATCTGAGAGTGTAGTCACGGGGTAACTCAACCCGGTATCCTGCCGTCCTGATTCAACTTAAGGAGGGCGAAATGCCGAGAGAAAGAGTTACCATGCGAAAGATACGCGAGATACTCCGCCTGGTCTGGGGCTGCAACCAAAGCCGGCGCGATGCGGCCAGAATCTGTGGTGTCGGTAAGAGCACCGTAAACGACACGATCAACCGGGCGGTTGCCGCCGGGCTGGCCTGGCCGTTTGAGCTTGACGACGAATCTCTGGAGAACCGCCTCTATCCTCCCCCTGTTCGCCCCTCCCTCCGTAAGTTGACCCAACCCGACTGGCAGTCCCTGCACGATGAGCTCGTTCGGCACAAGAACCTCACCTTGATGCTCCTGTGGCAGGAATACAAGGAGATGGAACCATCAGGCTACCAGTACAGCCAGTTCTGCGAACTGTACCGGCAATGGCGCAGGAAACTCGACCGCTCCATGCGCCAGGAGCACCGTGCCGGCGAGAAGTTCTTCGTTGACTACAGTGGCCAGACGGTACCCGTCGTCGATCCTGCCACCGGTGAGGTGCGGGAAGCCCAGATGTTCGTGGGGGTGATGGGTGGCAGTAACGAGACCTACGCTGAAGCGACCTGGACGCAGGCCTTGCCTGACTGGATCGGTTCCCATGTGAGGGCCTTCGGCTTTCTCGGTGCCGTTCCGCACTGCATCGTTCCCGACAATCTCCTCAGCGGCGTTACCAAGCCTTGCCGCTATGAACCGGACATCAATCCCACCTATCAGGAGCTTGCCAGCCATTACGGCTGCGCAATCATTCCCGCCCGCGTCCGGCATCCCAAGGACAAGGCCAAGGTAGAAGGCGGCGTCCTCATCGCCCAGCGCTTCATCCTGGCCGGACTGAGGAAGCGAACCTTCTTTTCTCTGGCCGAGGCCAATACTGCCATTCGGGAGCGGCTCATTCTCCTGAACAACCGGCCGTTCCGGAAGCTGCCAGGGTGCCGGCAGAGCCGCTTCGAGGCGCTTGACCGGCCGGCCATGCTGCCGTTGCCGCAAGCTCCTTACCAGTATGCCCAGTGGAAGAAGGCAAGAGTTCACATCGACTACCACATCGAGCTGGAAGGGCACTTCTACAGCGTCCCCCATCGCCTGGTACGGGAACAAGTGGAGGTCCGCTACACCGAGACAACAGTAGAGTGCCTGTACCAGGGAAACCGGGTGGCATCCCATCCCAGGTCCTCTGTCCAGGGCAAGCACACCACCACGCCGGAACATATGCCAAAGGCCCACCGGGAGTTCGCGGAATGGACTCCCCAGCGGATCATTTCCTGGGCCGCCCAGACCGGGACCGCCACTGCCCGAGTCGTGGACATCATCCTCTCGCGCCGGGCCTATCCCGAGCACGGCTTTCGTTCCTGCATGGGGATCATCTCGCTCGCCAAGCGTTTTACCAAGGAAAGACTGGAGGCGGCTTGCGATCGCGCTCTCGCCATCAAGGGCATCAACTACAAGAGCATCAAGTCGATCCTGGAGAACAACCTCGACCAGAAAGCATTACCCGGCCAACTGGAATTGCTTTCCGTCCCCCACGAGAACATCAGGGGTACGGATTATTACAACGACGAAAGGAAGCAGCATGCTGACACAACCGACTATTGAGAAACTCAACGCCATGAGGCTCTCCGCCATGGCCAAAGCGTTCGCCGATCAGATGCAGTGCCCGGACATGGCGGCGCTCTCCTTCGAGGAGCGCTTCGGGCTCCTGGTGGACTACCAGATGACCGACCTGGAAAACCGCAGAATGCTGAACCGCCTCAAATCGGCCCGGCTCAGGCTCTCGGCCTCCATCGAGGACTTGGACTTGCGGCAGGGCCGCGGCATGGACCGCGCCATGATCATGTCGCTCGCCCAGAATCAGTGGGTGAAGAGTCATCACAACATCCTCGTCACTGGCCCCACCGGAGCCGGCAAGAGCTACCTTGCCTGCGCCCTGGCACAGAAAGCCTGCCGGGATGGCTACTCCGTGCTGTACCAGAGACTGCCGAAGCTCCTGCGGGAGATCGCCGTATCCAGGCATGATGGCCGTTACCACAAACTGATGGCTCCCGTGGTGAAGTGCGAAGTCCTGATTCTCGATGACCTCCTTATCTCACCAATCGCTCGGGAGGAGCAGCGCGAGTTGCTGGAGATCGTCGAGGAACGCTACGACCGTAAAGCCACCGTTGTCACCAGCCAACTGCCGGTAAAGGCATGGCACGATGCCATGCAGGACCCAACCCTGGCTGACGCCATCCTGGACAGGCTGGTACACAATGCTTACAAGGTCGAGCTCAGGGGGGAATCGATGAGAAGGAAGCGATCGCTCCTTGACCCAAAACCGGATACTGTGACAGAGTAGAAATCCTTACCCCGCTCCACCTCACCATACTGTCCGAATTCACCGGAACGCTGGACGGATTCACAGCGGAACGGCGGACGCTTTCACGTCAGGTTCTCTGACCGTTTTCACCGGAATACGCAGATTGGCAGCAAATTCAACAAACCGAAAAACTAACAAAACTTTTGGATGAAAAAACGGGGTAAGGCCAAATCACCGAAATCACTAAGTTCGCAATGGCTCAGTTTTCGGGGGGAAGGTCAAGAGGCTTTTCGGTGCCCGAAACGAGAAGACCGCCTGCAGCCCCAAGCCGCACGCGGTCTCCAATTCCTCTTCACGGCCGGTTGAACTGTCTCCCCATACCGTGCCCCCTACTCTACTGCCTATTTCATTGTGATGCTGACTGGTTCGATAGTATGAGTGGAACCTGCAGCGACATCAATCAGAATTGCAGCGGGGTCGAGAAGATTACCGCCGAGAACGGCCCAGCCGTTAAACGTCTTTTCCAACTCAAATTGTATCGGGAAGTTGCCCAGGCCATAAATGGTGAGGAAGTCGGATCTTCTACTGACATCTTTCAAGGTGCATGGTGTAATACACTCCTTTGTTTGGATCTGGGCCTTCAAACCGGGGGGAAACGACGTGATGCTGACATCTTGCTTCGTGCCGTTAATCACCGTCGAACAACCCGACATAATCATAGATGCCATAATTGAAACGAAAACGATTGCGAATTTCATGACAACCCTCCGTGGGCTGTTTATTAGACACAATTTATTTTAATTTGCAAGAATATAGTGACCGCCCGCACCCTTGCGATTGCCCCCTACACCTGGCACCACCACCAAAAAAGAAAACGGGCTCGCCCTGGAAACAGGGGGCCCGTGGTACCTGTGGAACTCACAAATGAACAAGGGGCTACAGCGTTAACTGTAACCCCCTTGAAATGGTCGGCGCGACTGGTTTCGAGCCGGCGTCCTTACTTCTTTTTGGCCTTTGCCGGCGCCTTTGCCGCCGGCTTCGCCGTTTCCTTCTTGCAGGCGGCCTTAGATGCGTCGAGATCTTTCAGGGATTTGCCGGCGGTGAATTTGCCGACCCGCTTGGCCGCTATTGCCATCGGCTTCCCGGTCTGCGGGTTTCTACCGGTACGTGCCGGGCGCTTGACCGTTGAGAAGGTTCCGAACCCGACGAGAGTAACCTTGCCGTCGTTAAGCAGTTCCGTCGTCACCGCGCATTGAAAGACCGCCAGGGCCGATTCTGCCTGCGCTTTGGTGAGCTTTGCCTTTTCGGCGATCTTTGCAATCAATTCTGTTTTGGTCATGTCCGCTCCTTTAAGGTAGATACTGGTAGGGAGCATAGCAGATATATCGATGCTGACAACTGCAATAGCGGCCTGCCGACACCGACGTACCAGGACGGATGAGAGTTATTTCAGGCTGACGCTCGTCTCCCCCCGGGCAATGACATCGACCGACAGCCGATCGTTCAGCACCGTCGCCTCGCCGAGCGACAACGACGTGACGGCGCCGGTCAGGTTCAGGTGGTCAGCCACACGTACGGAGGACAACGCCGTGCACGCCTTCACGCGGGCCTTCTCCAGCTGTTCCACAACGGCGGCATCGAGCTTCGTCTTGATCGTACTGCGAATGGTACTGCTGAACAGCCAGCTCCCGGCACCGATCACCCACCCGGCGTTCCGGGTGTCGAAATCGACATCCTCGAACGTCACTGCATTGCTCTGCGGGTTATAGACCGGCTTCGCCAGGATCGTTAACTCGCCGTCGAAATCGCCGGCAGCGGTCAGGGTAATAACCAGCCTTTTGTCCTCTCCCTTCAGATTGAAACTCTTTACGGTAATCTTCCGGTCGTCGCCGAAGGTCTTGTCCAGCAGCACCGGGTTCAACGCCGTCACGAGATCGGCCAGGAAGATGTCGGTGGCGAGCTGGATATGAAACCGCTTGTCGAAGGTTGAGAGCTGCTGCACCGGGGGGAGCGGCCTCGCCGGCGCCGCAGCCGGCTTCGGCCCGACGGTCACTGCGGCGCCGGTGATGACGCCGACCGACAACAGGACCCGATTGTTCGCCGCCAGCAGCGGACTCATGACGATCTTTTCCGGGGTCAGCTTCAGCCAGGCGCTGAACTCCTTGCTGACCAGCAGCGGGGAGAACGCATTTTGCCAGAGCGGAGCAATCCTGGCGCGGAGCTGGATCGCATCATTGATCTTGGCATCGACGACCGGTGCGAGCAGTCTCTGGACCGGCTGCGAGATGCTTTCGACCATGGTGCGCGGTTTCAGGGTGAGCGGCCCGAGACTGAACGTGTCGGCCAGATTATCCGCCAGCCCGGTATAGTAGAGCTCGGTCTTGAGGCGCCACTCCGGGGTGACGTTGACCCTGACCCTGAATTTGAGCCCCGTCCGGAGCGGCTTGCTCTCATAGAGCCCATAGCCGAATGTTAGCTGAACAGGGAGCGTGAGATAGACAAAATTGTCGGTGGCGGAAACCGCTACCGGCCCGGTGCGGAGCACGGTGACCTTGGTCCCCAATCCGCCCTGCCCCTTGTAGAGCTCCTTGGGAAGTGACCGGTTGATAATGGCGGCGAGATCGGCCGCGGAACTCTCCACATTCACGTTGATCGAGGATGGAGGCACGGCCGCAAAGGCGCATACGGAACTGAGCGACAGGAACAAAAACAATAGCAAAAGTCGGGACAAAATAGCGAAGACCTCCTTCCTCAAACGAAACAAGGGGTCAGGCTTATC
>CAYSJJ010000127.1:0-5251 GCA_964431365.1 uncultured Geobacter sp.
CTTTTACCGCAGAGTACGCAGAGTAACGCAGGTGCAACATCAAGAAGTCAATATCCATGAGTGTTCCAACTACCGGAGATACCGACCTTCCTGCATTCTCTGCGCACCTCTGCGTCCTCTGCGGTTCAACGCCCTTCGTGATCAGTTCATACCGTCAGCTAAGGGTTTTCCCCGGTCACATCCTTGTACCACTTGGGGTGATGTTTCTTCGCCCAGACCTTGCGGACGTCGCCGTAGAGCATCGCCTCGATGGTCCCCGGATTGCCGATGGTGGCCAGGTAGACGTGCACCACCACGAACATGATGGAACCGACGAACATGGTCCCGTGGGTCAGGAGCGAAAGCTGCACGATCCAGCGGGGAAAGGAGGCCGGCATCCAGATGAACAAACCGGTCACCCCCAGGATGAGCGTTGCCAGCGCGATGAAGATGGCGAACATCTTCTGCCCCGGATTGTACTTGCCGATGTTGAAATGACTGGCATCGCGGGAGAGATAGCCGCCCCGCTGCTCGATCCAGGCCTTGTCGTCCTGGTCGAAGGTGGAGACGTCCTTCTTGTGGTTGAGATACATGTAGAGGGAGCTGAAGAAGAAGATGACCCCTCCGATCTTGTGGATCATGATGGCGTTCTTCCCCCCCCCGAACAGGGTGAAGTAGCCGTTGAACAGCCGCGAGTAGAGGCCGAGCCCGGTGAGGAGCAGGGTGAAGAAACTGGCGGTGACGATCCAGTGCAGGACCCGCTCGCTGGTGCTGAAACGTTCGATGTACTTACTCATGGCGTGCCCCCTTGTCGTTGCCATCGTCATCGATCTTCTTGGGGCCGATGGTCACATAGTGCAGCAGCATGGCGCCGATGCTCCCCCAGAAGCCGAGGATGCCGAGCGGCTTGATGACATCCTTCCAGAGGAAGATGGAGAGCGGGATGCTCGGCTTCGCCGGCAGGCCGTACTGCTCCGGCGGGCCTTCCAGGGCATAGACCACGCCGAGGCCGTTCAGGTCGTCCACCCCGTAGAGCGTCTTCTTGGCGGCCTGCGCCTTGGCGATCAGGTCGCTCCGCTTGCCGAACTTCAGGGTCTCGGTCGGACAGGCCTTGGCGCAGGCCGGGGTCATCCCCCCCTCGATGCGGCTCTGACAGAGGTTGCACTTGGAGACCTTGTTGTCGCTGTCGTAGCGCGGGATGCCGAAGGGGCAGGCCGAGACGCAGTACTTGCAGGAGATGCACTTCTCCTTGTTGTAGGCAATGATGCCGTCCTTGGTCCGGTAGAGCGCCCCCGGCGAAGGACAGACCTTCATGCAGCCGGCGTCGCCGCACTGCATGCAGCGCTCGTTGATGAACTGCCAGGTTACCGCCCCGGAGGACTCCTTTTCCACGAACCTGATCCGGTTGTAGAGGGCCGGGGTCAGGTCGCGGGGGTTCTCGAAGGTCCCCTGGTTGACGGTCTTGTCGGCATCCAGCTTGTTCCACTGCTTGCAGGCCACCTGACAGGAACGGCAGCCGATGCAGCGGGCGGTATCGACGAGAAAACCCTTGCGGCTAGCCTGGTTGATGGTGTCGGCCATGGCTTACCCCTTTCTCGCGATCCCGACCATGAATGCCTTGGTCTCAGGGATCATCGTGTTGGCATCGCCCGCGGTGGGGGTCAGCAGGTTGGCGGCGTCGCCCACGCCGGGGGTGTGCCAGCCGAAGCACCAGGGCATCCCGATCTCGTGCACTATGTTATCGCCGATCTTGAACGGTTTGAAGCGGGGGGTCACCATGGCGACCGCCTCTATCTTGCCGCGGGCGGATGAGATCTCCACGGTGTCGCCGTTCTTGATCCCCTTCTCCTTGGCCAGTTCCACACTGATCTCGCAGAACTGGCGCGGCTGCAGCTCCAGCAGCCAGGGGGTGTTGCGGGTCATGACCCCGGTCTGCCAATGCTCGGTCACCCGGTAGGTGGTCCCCACGTACGGGAAGCGGACATCGCAGGTCGCCAGCACATCCTCCTTCACATTGGCGTCGTTGAAGATCTTCACCGCCGGGTTGGTCAGCTGCTTGGACATGAAGTTCTGCGGAACCGGGCACTCCATCGGCTCGTAATGCTCCGGGAACGGGCCGTCCTTCATCCCCGGACCGAAGAGGGCGGCCACGCCGTCGGCCCGCATGATGAACGGCTTTTTCCCCTCCTTTTCGTCCGCCATGGGGGGCCAGGGGCCGTCCGGCACGTCCCCCACCCAGGCGCCGAACTTGCCGGTGGGGAGCGGGGCGTTGGGATTCCAGTAGACCACCGCCTTTTTCAGGTTGAACGGTTTGCCGTTCATGTCGCAGGAGGCGCGGTTGTAGATGATGCGGCGGTTGACCGGCCAGCACCAGCTCCACTCCGGGAACATCCCCAGACCGGTCTGGTCTTTCTTCACCCGCCGCGCCATCATGTTCCCCTTCTCGTTGTAGCTCTGGCAGTAGATCCAGTTGCCGCAGGAGGTGGTGCCGTCGGCCTGCAGCTGCGCAAAGCCGCCCGCCAGCTCCCCCTTCTTCCCCAGGAGCTTCTTCGGCGCCCAGGGGGGCGCCGGTGGTGGCGGCTTCTCCCCCGGCTTCAGCTTCGGCTTGTCCTCCACCTCATCCAGGAAGTAGCCGTTGATCTCCTTGGCCACGGCATGGGTGTCGATGCTCTTGATGGTGCCGTCGGCCCGCTTGAAGCCGTAGTTCCAGGTGAGGTTGGTGAGCTGCTCCGGCAGCGCGCCCCCCTCCTTGGCATAGAGCCCCTTCAGCTTCTGGTACAGCTCGTGGATGATCTCGGCATCCGGCTTGGACTGCCCGAGCGGGTTCACCGCCTTGTAGCGCCACTGGGCCCAGCGGCCGGAGTTGCTGACGCTCCCCTCCTTCTCGTAGGAGGCGGCGGCGGGGAGGAGGAAGACCTCGGTCTGGATCTTGGCCGGGTCCATCCCGGGCCCCTTCCAGAACGAGGCGGTCTCATTGTCGAACAGGTTGACCGCCACCATCCAGTCGAGCTTGGTGAGGGCAGTCCGCACCTTGGTGGAGTTGGTCCCGGAACAGGCCGGGTTCTGCCCCCAGGCGAAGAACCCCTTGAACTTCCCCTTGATCATGTTGTCAAAGATCATCAGCCAGGAGCCGTTCATCCCCGGGTCCAGCTTGGGGAGCCAGTTGTAGCCGAAGTCGTTCTCCTTGGTCGCCTTGTCGCCGTAGATCGCCTTCAGGTAACTTATGAGGTACTTGTTCCGGTTCCCCCACCAGTTGGCGCTCTGCGGGTCCTTCGTCTTCGGGGTGTGCTTCTCGATGTAGGCGGCCGTGTCCTTCAGATCGGCCGACGGCACCGGCAGGTAGCCGGGGAGGATGTGGAAGAGGAGCCCGTGGTCAGTGGAGCCCTGCACGTTCCCCTCGCCCCGCAGGGCGTTGATCCCGCCGCCGGCGATGCCGATATTCCCGAGAAGGAGCTGGATGATAGACATGGTGCGGATGTTCTGGGTCCCCACCGTGTGCTGGGTCCACCCCATGGCGTACAGCTCGGTCCCCGCCCTGTCCGGCTTGCCGGTGGAGGCGTAGAGCTGGTAGACCTCCAGGAGCTTCTCCTTGGGGGTGCCGCAGATCCGGGAGACCAGCTCCGGGGTGTAGCGGGAGTAGTGCTTCTTCATCAGCTGGAAGACGCAATTCGGGTCCTGCAGCGTCGGGTCCTTCAGGACCTTGTCGTCGGCGTCCTTCTGGAACGACCACGCCTTGGGATCGTAGCTCCGCTTCTTGGGGTCATACCCGGAGAAGAGCCCGTTCAGGTCACCCGGCATCCGGAAGTCGCCGTTCACCAGATAGGCGGCATTGGTGTAGTTCCGCACATACTCTTCGAAATGGAGCTTGTTCTGCAGGATGTAGTTGATCATCCCCCCCAGGAAGGCGATGTCCGTCCCGGAGCGCAGCGGGGCGTACAGGTCGGCCTTGGAGGCACTGCGGGTAAAGCGGGGATCGACGCAGATCACCTTGGCGCCGGCATCCTTGGCCTTCATGATCCAGCGGAAGGCGATGGGATGGTTCTCGGCGGGGTTGGCCCCCATGATGAGGATTACGTCGGCATTCTTGAAATCTATCCAGTGGTTCGTCATTGCACCGCGTCCGAACGACTCTGCCAGAGCCGCAACAGTTGCGCTGTGTCAAATGCGGGCCTGGTGTTCGATATACACCAGGCCTAACCCCCTCAGGAATTTTTGGTACAGGTAGCACTCTTCGTTGTCCAGGGCGGCGCTCCCCACGGAAGTCATCCCCATGGTGCGGTTCACCACCGCCTCGATCTCCTTCTCCACCTCGGTGGCGCCGACCTTCTCCTTCACCTTGATCTTCGAGGTCGCTACGAAGCTTGTGTCGCGGGTCTTCTTGACCTTCTTGGCGATCTCGTCGATGGCCCAGTCCCAGGTGACCTCCTGCCACTGGCTTGCGCCGGCGGCGCGGTAGAGCGGCTTGGTGAGCCGCGCCTTGTTGTCGCGCAGCTGGTAGACCGACGACCCCTTCGGGCAGAGGGCTCCCTCGTTGATCGGATGGTCCGGGTCCCCTTCGATGTTGACGACGTTCCCCCCCAGCGTGTGGACGATCATGCCGCAGCCGACCGCGCAGTAGGGGCAGATCGTCGTGCTCTCTTTGGCGTAGCGGATCTGCAGATCCTCCGCCCTGGCCTCGATCGGCTCAAGATTGAGCCCGAGGGTGGCCGCCGCCAGGCCGGAGCCGGACAGCTTGAAAAAATCCCTGCGAGAAACTCCCATACCTACCTCCTCTTGGTTGTAAAAAATTACAGGCAGAAATAACGACGTTAGAACTTTTTATATTTGGTTTGCGCTGCAATTTCGCTATGATCAACAAAACATTAAGACAAAAAGCAAAACATATACCAATATATAGAACATTGGTTTAACATGCTGATTTCATAGATGGTCAAAATCCCTCCCCTAGAACCAGGCGCCATTTTCCGGCACGGGGGCGGGTAGTTTCTTCCCCTTGGCCGGATACTTTCTTCCCCTCTCCCACTGCAGGGGGAGGGGAACATCGGCCAGAGAGAAGGATCTCGAAGTGCGGTTTCGGGAGAGGAGAGGATTCATTGCTGCTGGGAAAGATCTACATCTGTGACGACGAAGAAGAGATGCGTCGCTACCTGAGGAAGATGCTGCTGTCGCACGGCTTCTCCGTGGAGACGTTCGGCGACGGCGCATCCCTCTTGCGACGCCTGGAGAACGAGGAGAACGGCGGCCCCGACCTGCTGTTGCAGGACATCCGGAT
>CAYSJJ010000128.1:0-5093 GCA_964431365.1 uncultured Geobacter sp.
CTTCGACGAGTAGCCTCACCAGTGTCACCAGTGTCGTTAAACCCGTCACCAGCGTCACCAGCGTCACCGGTTCGACGAGCACGAGCGGTTCCCTCAGCGGCGGGCTGGTCAGCCAGCTCACCGGCGCACTCTTGGGCACCACCGGCTCCACAGGCACCGCGGGGCTTGGTCTTGACTCCCTGATTGCCGGGACCCTCGGCACCACGCTCAACGCCATTGACCCGGGCGTTCTGATCAAGCTGCTGGACAACCAGGCAGACTTGACCCTGTTCACCCTCGACGCTGGCGGCATCACCAAGTCCTACATCAGCATCGCCGGCAACCTGGTGAACACTGCTGAACCGCTTCTGAAGCCCCTGTTGGACGCAGTCCTGAAGTCGGGGCGGACGGTAACCCGTCTGGTCATGCCGACCACCACGGAAGTGGGCGCTATCGCGAACATTCCTGCTGACCTGATCATCAACAAGCTGACGCCTACTCTCGCACTGCAGCTGATCAGCTCGGTCAACTCGGTGACCGGCGGCGAAATCAAGGCCCTTATCCCGATGCCGCTCGACCCGAAGAGGACCTGCGAGAGCTGCCATCAGAACAAGGCCAGCATGATCCTGGCCATGACCGACGTGGTCTACAACCTGAAGTACCCGGGTCTCGCGGCTGACGTTCCGTTCATCGACAACTTCTATGTCGATGCCAGCTACACCACCATCCCTGACTCCATGATGTCGAAGGCCGCCAAGCACGAACTCTGGCAAGGGTGCGTAACCTGCCACTCTTCCGGCGCCACCTTTGACCCGTTCCCATCGGACAACTGGGTGCCGCGTTCCAACCCGAACGACGGACCTGAAGTTGCCAAGGCCTTCGGCAGCACCAACGATGTCAGCAAGACCTGCGGCAAGTGCCATGCAGCCAACGCTGCCCTGTTCAACAAGGGGATCATGGGTACTCACCGCGGCCATCTTTGGGGCTTCAACTACAACGATGTCGAAATCGAAGGTACGAACGCCGAATCGAACTTCTTCTACGATCCGCTCGGCTCAGTCCAGGCAGGTACCGACCTGAACAGGCTGCCGCTCGACCGTAACGGCAAGAGAATGCATGCCGGTTACTATCAGTCGCGCGGAAGCTGCTCCACCTGCCACCAGAGCTGCTCCGACTGTCACCTGACCGGTCCTGGCAACAGCCCGACCAGCATCCTCAGCGTTGCCAACGTGCCCAAGATCGACCCGCTGGTTGCTCTCGCCGAGATCGTGAACGTCGACAAGACCCACGTAACCCCGATGGTTCGCGTAAAGGCGCTGGAAGGTTCCGCCCTGCGCAGGGGTGGCGTATCCATCATGGAAATGCGCAAAGGGTACATCGCCGGCATCTCCCGCGGTATCCCCTACAGCGTCTATGAATCCGGTATGGACGTTAGAACCCACAAAATCGTGAAGCCGACCACTGCCGAGCAGGGGAACGTGATGGCTCCCCAGACTCAGCAGCAGTCCATCGATTTCTGCTGGCGCTGCCACTTCCGGACCGGTGCCGAGTTCCAGGGCAACTGGATCAACGTCGTACCGAACCCGAACTACGAAAAGGCATCCCTCGGCCACCTGAACGCCGGCATGACCTGCACCGACTGCCACAAGTGGTCTGAAATGCACGGTGCAACCTCGCAGAAATCCCAGGCCTTCTCCGGCACCACCGACGCAGTCGACAACCCGTCCCACCCGGGCGGCAACCCTGTGGGGAGCACCCCTGCATGGGACAAGACCCCGAACCCGAACAAAACCACCTGCGGCCTCTGCCACACCCAGGCCGGTAAAGACCTCGGCCCCACGGGCGGCCTGAATTTCGGGACCCTCGTAACACCGAGATTCCAGACCATCGCGAAACTGGTACGGGGCTTCGAGCCGATGCCGGTTCCCGGCAAGGTAACGACCCTCAGCCACAAGAACGTCAAGTGCGAAGCGTGCCACACCCAGGGACAGCAGAACTGCTGGAACTGCCACCTCGAGAAGTCTGAAGCCCTGACCGGTCTGCCGCTGATCGGCACCAACGACTTCTCCGTCAACGCCCTCCTGCCGATCGTGAACGTACGTGAAGCAGAAGGCGAGCCGGCACTCACTGCCGAAGAGAATGCACTGCTCATGGAAATGCCGAGCCTGAACGAAGCGGCATCCCTGAGCCTGGCCCTTACCTTCCCGAACAGCCCGAACACGGTCAACAAGTCGGTCCGCTTCCTTGCCCGCAACAACCAGGGCCAGGTAGGGTCGGTTGTCCACTGTCCTGGTGGCCCTCCGGGCATCAACAACCCGAACAAAGACCCGCAGATCCTTAACCAGGACGGCGGCAAGTACCTCACCAAGGAAGGCGCCTACGGTGCAGTAGGTTCGGTAGGCGACGTGAAGACTGGTGCAGAAGGCTCCTGGTACATGGAAGCCGGTCACAGCATCGCCCGTAACCCGGATGGTATCGGCTACGAAGCATGCTACAACTGCCACGCGGACACCGTCCGTCTTGGTCTGGATCCGATCACCTACTACCGGAAGAACCCGTGGGTCATGAAGTCCATCGGCGCACCCGAGGCCCTCATGCCTGGCAGCCACTACGGCGACAACCGGTACAAGGATGCCAGCGGCGGCTTCAACTGCAGCTGCCACAGCGCCGACGCCCGCGTCCACAACGGTAACTTCACCACCGGTCCGTGGCAGCTGGATATCCTGCCCGAGAAAGACCAGCAGGATCCCTGCGAACTTGACAATAGCTGCGGCGGCGGCAACGGTCCCGACGGCGTAGCTCTGTACGCCAAGGACTGTGCAATGTGCCACGCTCCGCTGGCAACTTCGACCAAGAAGGGTGCAACCTATACCCGCATCAAGTGGGGTATCGACAACCTGCCCGTCATGGGCGGCCTCAAGTCCTACACTGACGCAATGATTCACGCAGTCGCCAAGGCACTTGGCGGGGAATAATCCCCTCCGGGAGTCACCATGGAGCTCCCCACAGCGTACCGTGGGGAGCTCACCATGATGAGCTTGAGAAGAACGAGATGAACACGAAGCAGAGCATGACAATGAGCAAGATTCTGACAGTAGATGAAAAGCAGTAGGTTCAAGCCTCCCCAACCCGGGGAGGCTTGACTTTTTTGGTCATCACGCTCACACCGTTAGTTACGGAAAGGAAGATCGTTATGCGCAGAGTTATCGTCCCGGCCCTCCTCGCCCTGCTTGCCACCCCGGCTTTCGCGGCAGAGGCACCGAAGACCGATGAGCAGAAGGCACTCTACACGGTTGGCCATATCATGTCCCGCCAGATTTCGTACTTCAGTCTTACTCCCGAAGAGTTCGAGCTCGTGAAACAGGGGCTGACCGACGGCGTCACGGGTAAGGCGCCGCTGGTGGATGTGGAAGCTTATAAAAAGAACGCCCAGGATCTTGCCGCTGCCCGCCGTGACGCGCAGGGGGCAAAAATGGCGATAGCGGCAGAGGCTTTCATCGAGAAGGCAGCGAAGGAAAAGGGCGCAGTCAAGACCGCGTCCGGTATGGTCTACCAGCCGATCACCGAGGGGACCGGCGCCACTCCTACCCCGGCGGACAAGGTAAAGGTGAACTACCGCGGCACCCTCATCGACGGAAGGGAATTCGACAGTACCGCCGTGCGCGGCAAGCCGTCCGATCTGCCGGTGAACAAGATCATCAAATGCTGGACCGAAGGGCTGCAGATGATGAAGCAGGGCGGGAAGGCCAGGTTTGTCTGCCCGCCGCAGATCGCCTACGGCGACGCAGCCGCCGGCATTGTCCCCGCAAATGCCACGCTGGCCTTCGAGGTCGAGCTTCTCGAAGTGACGAAGCAGCCCGTTGCCCACGGGGAAGGGGAGATGCCGGCGATCTCGCCTGCCCACGGCAAGTAGATAAAATATTGCAGGTTGAACGTTCGAGCAGGAACAGAGTGGGGACCGGCTACGGTAAAAGGTGGCCGGTCCCCAATGTGTATGCTTCGCCATCAACGCCGGCGCCTCCCGTGCCTTCGTTCTCCTTACCTGTCGGACTTCGGACCGCCATCACCACATACTGACAGCCGCCGATGCAAATATTGGCAGGCTGGTGGACTATCCTCCCCTGGAATCGTTCGCCTTTCTGACCATCTCATTTCAGCACCATTGGTTTGCTTTGGATCATTAATGGTATCTGTTTATTTGTCGCCCCTGCTGCCGTTGCAACCGGGGCAGTGCGTGTCGCCCTTGTGTCTGCTTCTGGCTGTAACATATCGGAATATATTTATATTGTTTCGATTGTTGTAACTATTGCCAGTTGAGTAAACGGAGCACCGGTGCGAAAATATCAACATCTGTTTGATGAAAATGACGCAGAAGAAATGAAGAAGTGGAGCAGTCATGAAACCGCACACATGTCCCAGCCTGATCATCTGTATCTGCTGTGACTGCAAACGGGAATACCAGCGCAAGGACGGCCTGGGGGTGTCCAGAGGCTCGACTCAGTCGAGTCACGGGATATGCCCGCGCTGCTTTGAGATCAGATATAGGGAAGAAGAGAGCTGTTCCGTCGCCGCAACCACTGCGTTTCGACGCTCCGGGGCGTTCGCACTGTCGGGCACCAGGAAACAGTGCGGAATATGACCACGCTTTCCTGCATGCCAACTCTGCGCCGGCAGATGGTGCATCGCCGGTTGTCCCTTTGTGTAGGCGCCAATCGAAACAAAAAAATGTATTAAATATTAATTATTTATGGGTTTACTGTAATTTTTGACAGTTGATTTGACGGCTACTCCAGTGAGAAGATGTCAACGTATACTTGATAATTATTCATTATTAAGTTGTTAGCAGGCAAAGTTAATTGAAAAAGCGGCCACAATTCTGCTGAAACCGGATGCAGGATCAATCTCTTCAGATGTTGGCGGCAATTATTTTTATCTCTGGAGACGACTGATAATGCATGGCAGCGCACGGCAAGGCAAATGGATCGCGGCTATCGGCCGTGAGTGCATTAACATACTGGCCTTGGTACTTATTCTGGCAGCATCACAGCAGAGCGAGGCGGCAGGATTAAACTCAATGCTCCACAACAGCGACAATCTGGGTACCGCCAAAGGTA
>CAYSJJ010000129.1:0-4488 GCA_964431365.1 uncultured Geobacter sp.
TCCAGCCTCTCCGTCACGTTCGGCGTTCGATATTTCTTCAATTGATCGGCAGCCACCTCACAGAACGAAAAAAGCCCTGGGTTCCGGGGCTTTTTTTATCGATGGCGTCGTTGCCGCGAGAACATTTGTTGGGCACCAGCGCCGGCCCCGTTGTATCGGACAATGACCAGTATCCCGCCATTTTCTCCGCTTTGCCCCTTTCATAAAACATGGTAGGATGCATTGGAATTTACAGCACAGGAGGAAAGTCACACATGAATGGTATTTCCCTTTGCCGCGTTGTTGCACTGCTTGCTGTTCTGGCGACCCTCGCGGGACAGGCCGTGGCTGCCGACGCTGAAAAGAGCGCCCCCCCGGCCGGACAACCGGTCTCTTCCGCCCGGAAGTCGCCCACCGACACCGTGGCCCGGGTAGGAACGGCCGCCATCACCCGTCGAGAACTGGACCTGGCCGTGAAGAACATGATCGCCCAGGCCCAATCCCAGGGCCAGCTCCCTGCCGAGGTCACCGACGACATCAGGAAGCAGGCCGCAGGCCGGGCATTGGACCAGCTGATCGATTTCGAGCTGATCTACCAGGAGGCGCGCAAGCTGAAGGTGGACGACCTTGAGAAACAGGTCGATTTCAAGCTGGCCCAGAGCAAGGCCAAGTTTTCCAACCCTGCCGAATTCGACAGCTACCTGAAGGGTGAAGGGCTGACGGAAAAGGAGCTGACCGACCAGATCCGCCGCTACACCATCGGCGTGAACTACATCGAAAAGACCTTTGCCGACAAGGTCGTCATCAGCGACGACGAGGTGAAGAAGTTCTATGAGGACAACAAGGCGCGCTTCGCCCAGGAGCCGGAAGTGCGGGCCAGCCATATCCTGATCGGCGTCGATGCCGCGGCCGGAGCCGACAAGAAAAAAGAGGCCAAAGAAAAGGCCGAGGCGCTCCTGAAGGAGATCAAGGGGGGCAAGGACTTCGCCGAGGTGGCCAAGGCCAGCTCGACCTGCCCGAGCAGCGCCCAGGGGGGCGATCTGGGCTTCTTCAAGAAGGGGCAGATGGTCCCCACCTTCGAACAGGCCGCCTTCGCCCTCAAGCCGGGTGAGGTGAGCGACGTGGTCGAGACCCAGTTTGGCTACCACATCATCAAGGTGACCGAGAAGAAGGATGGGAAGGCGACCCCGCTGGATGAGGTCAAGGACAAGATCAGGGACTACCTGAAAAACCAGAAGGTTAACAAGAGCATCGTCGAGTTCGTCACCGAGCTGCGGAAGAAGGCGACCGTCGAGAAACTGTAGCTACCCGGCAATTCTCCCCATGCAGATGCGAAGCCTGCCAACCACTGTTTGTTGGCAGGCTTCGTTCGTTTTCTAGCGCTGACACGGTCACCCGAACCCTACCCCCCACCCCGCAGAGTACCCACCGCCAAGAATCCCCGCACGCCGCTCCGTGCGCTCCCCTGCACTCCCTATCGATCGACGACAACCCGTTACCACCCAGCAGCATTCACTGAAGTACCGCTTCTCACTCCCCTCGCCATGAATCCCTATGCCCAGAGGAATACCCATGAATTAGGCCATAAGCCTATTCCGCAACAATTTCGGCCAGATACATCGAGCAACCACCACCCGGTTGAAATTGGTCATAGGGATTGCCCCTTCTGCAAAACAAATAGAAATATGTTTTCTACTTAAATATCAATCAAGTAACCACTCTAATTAGAGATGGTATTCAAGTTGCTATTACCATGTTTTAAAACTATCCAGATACAAGCAAAAGGCTTGGGCCGGCCAAGCTCAACCAAACCAAAGGAGAATGAACGTATGCGAAGCATTCCCGGAATCAGAAAAGCCATCCACCTCATGACCATGTCGTGCCTCCTCTTCCTGCCGGCCATGGCCTTCGCCGCACCTCCCGCCGGCTACCCGGCAGGCTACCAGAAGATCATCGACGCCGCCAAGAAAGAGGGGAAGGTCGTCATCTACGCCACCACCGACACCAAGGCTGCCGAGCCGATCGTCAAGGACTTCGAGGCACTCTATCCCGGCATCAAGGTCGAGTACAACGACCTGAACAGCACCGAGCTCTACAACCGCTTCATCGGCGAGGCCGCTGCCGGTGCCGGCACCGGGGACGTCACCTGGAGCTCGGCCATGGACCTGCAGGTGAAACTGGTCAACGACGGCTATGCTGTCACCTACAAGTCGCCGGAGGCCGGAAAGCTCCCGGCCTGGGCCACCTGGAAGGACCAGGCCTACGGCACGACCTATGAGCCGATCTCCATCGTCTACAACAAGCGCCTGCTCCAGCAGAACGAAATACCCAAGTCCCACGCCGACCTGATAAGGGTCCTGGCGAACCCCAAATTCAAGGGGAAGGTCGTCACCTACGACCCGGAGAGAAGCGGCGTCGGCTTCTCCTACCTGACCCAGGACTCGAAACACAACAGAGGGTTCAGCGAGATGATCAGGGCGCTCGGCGCGGCCGGCGTGAAGGTCTACACCAGCACCGGCGCCATGATGGAGAAGGTCAGCTCCGGCGAGGCCCTGATGGGATACAACATCATCGGCTCCTACGCCTTCCTCAAGTCAAAGAAGGACCCTTCCATCGGCTACCTCTATCCGTCCGACTACACGGTAGTCATGTCCCGCGTCATGTTCATCTCCAAGCAGGCCAAGCACCCCAACGCCGCCAAGCTCTGGGTTGACTACCTCCTCTCGGCCCGCGGCCAGCAGATCGTCTCCGACAAGGCCGATCTCTTCGCCATCCGCTCCGACATCAAGGGAGAGACCACCATGGCCGGGCTCTCCAGGCAGCTGAAGGCGGCCAAGCCGATCCCGATCAGCAGGGAGACCATCGAATTCCTTGACCAGAAAAAGCGCCTCGACTTCCTCAACAAGTGGCAGCAGGCCATCGGGACCAAGAAATGAAAAAGATGCCCCTCTTCAGGATCGCGGTGATCATCCTCACCGCGGTCGCGGTATTCATGCCGATCGGGCTCCTCTGCTGGCAGAGCTTTCTGGACGCGCCGTTCTTCCAGCCGGTCAAGAACTACGGGCTGGACGCCTACCGCTTTGTCCTGGACGATCCGGACTTCAAACGGGCCTTCCTCAACTCCTTCTGGATCTCCTGCGGCATGGGGCTCATCTCCGTGCCGCTGGGGGGGCTCCTCGCCTTCCTGATGGTCAGAACCGACCTGCCGGGAAGGAGATGGATCGAGCCGATGCTCCTGATCCCGGTATTCGTCTCCCCCATGGTGCTCTGTTTCGGTTACACCGTGGCGGTCGGTCCGGTCGGCTTCATCTCCATCTGGGTCCAGAATCTGCTCGGCTCGGTACCGTGGAACCTCTACTCCATGACCAGCATCGTCATGATCGCCGGGCTCTCCCACGTCCCGCACGTCTACCTCTACTCCTCGTCGGCCTTGCGAAGCCTCGGCTCCGACGTGGAGGAGGCGGCACGGGTGGCCGGCGCCGGCCCCTTAAGGGTGGCGGCCAGCGTCAGCCTCCCCATGGTCATGCCGGCCATGCTCTACAGCGGCGTGCTGGTCTTCTTTCTCGGCTTCCAGGTCTTCGGCCTGGCCCTGGTCCTGGGGGACCCGGAAGGGCATCTGGTCCTCTCCACCTACCTCTACAAGCTGACCAACAAACTCGGCACCCCCTCCTACCACCTGATGGCGGCGGTCGCCATGTTCATCGTGGCCATCACCCTGCCGATGGTCCTGTCCCAGCGGTACCTGCTGCGCAATGCCCAGAAGTACGTCACCCTCAAGGGAAAGGGGGCACGCCAGCGCACCCTCCCCCTGGGGGGATGGCGCTGGGTGGCGGCAGCAGTCGTCTTTGCCTGGCTGGCCGTGACCGTGATCATCCCGATGGCGGGGGTCGTCTTCCGCGCCTTCGTCACCCACTGGGGCGAAGGGGTGACGCTCATGGAGGCCTTCACCCTGGACAACTTCCGATCGGTCTTCGAACAGGGGAACCTGCTCCGGGGGATCGTCAACACCGTACTCCTCGGCGTCATCGGCGGCGGGATCTCGGTCATCTGCTTCACCGCCATCGGCCTGGCGTCGCACCGGAAGAACAACGGCTGGACCCGGCTCCTGGACTACACCGTCATGACCCCCCGCGCCGTTCCCGGCCTCCTGGCAGGCCTCGCCTTCCTCTGGGTATTCCTCTTCTTTCCGCCGCTCGCCCCATTCCGCAAGACCCTGATCAGCCTCTGGCTCGCCTATTCGGTGGTCTGGCTCGCCTACGGGATGCGGCTCATCAGCACGTCGCTCCTGCAGGTCGGGGCGGAGCTGGAGGAGTGCGCCCGGGTCACCGGCGCCAACGAGGGGGAGGTGAGCAGGCACGTCACCATCCCGCTCATCCGCTACGGGCTCCTGGCAAGCTGGCTCATGATCTTCATGATCTTCGAGCGGGAGTACTCCACCGGGGTCTACCTGCTGGGGCCGGGGACCGAGGTCATCGGCTCGCTGCTGGTTTCGCTCTGGGGGGCCGGGGC
>CAYSJJ010000130.1:0-4062 GCA_964431365.1 uncultured Geobacter sp.
TTGGAGGCGAGATCGTAATACACCTGGGGGTCGATATACCGGAAGGAGAGGTCTTCCAACTCGCTCTTGATCCAAGAGATACCGAGGCGGTTGGCGATGGGGGCGTAAATATCGAGGGTTTCGCGGGCGATGGAGCGCTGTTTCGGCTCCGGCTGATACTGGAGGGTCCGCATGTTATGCAGGCGGTCGGCCAGCTTGACGAGGATGACCCGGATGTCGTTGGCCATGGCCAGGAGCATCTTGCGGAAGTTTTCGGCCTGGCTCTCTTCCTTGGTCTTGAAGTGGATCTTGCCGATCTTGGTAACGCCGTCCACCAGCCGGGAGACCTCGTCGCCGAACATGGCCGACAACTCGTCCAGCGTGGCCAGGGTATCCTCGACCGTATCGTGGAGAAGTCCGGTCACAACCGTGGGGACGTCCAGCTTCAGGTCGGCCAGGATAGCCGCCACCTCCATGGGATGGACCAGGTACGGCTCGCCCGAAAGACGGGTCTGCCCCTGGTGCACCTTGGCACAATAGACGTAGGCCTTGCGGATCAGATCGAGATCCGCCACCGGGTTGTACGTCGTGACCTTGTCCAGTATGTCATTAAGCCTGATCATGCAGCCCTGATGTCATCACGGGGGATTGGGTGCGAAACGGGGCCCTGGCCTCAAATACGGCGAAGGGCGGCTTCTCTCGTTGCCGCCCTTCACTCGGGGGTACCCCGCCCGCTGACAAAAAAACAGGGCACCGCCATCAGGCAGTCCCCGCTCGGGTATTAGTGTTTCGCGCCGCGGCGCGAGGAGAACTCGAAATTGACCGAACCGGCCGCAATCTCCCGCAGGGCCAGAACCACATTCTTGTTTTCCGACTTGTTCTCGATAAGCGGTCGCGCCCCCTTGTAGAGCTGCTTGACCCGCTTGGAGGCCAGCATAACGAGAAGGAAGCGATTTTCAACCTTCTCCAGACAATCTTCTACGGTAACCCGTGCCATAGTATGGTGCTCCTTTCGTAAAAACCGGTAATCCGTGACCCTTGTTCAGTACCAGTCACGGAATTTCGAACAGTTGCGATACCGCCTCCAGCACCCGGCGCGTCCGGCAGCTTTCGGCGACGATGACCGACTTCAACTCCTCTACCGCCCGGCTGAAGACGTCGTTGACGATGATGTAATCGTACCAGCGGGACTCCCTGATCTCGCCAGCCGCGTTGCCGAGCCGACGTTCGATAACATCGGGGCTGTCCGCGTCGCGGCCGTCAAGCCGGCGACGAAGCTCCTCGTAGCTCGGGGGGAGGATAAAGATAAAGACCCCGCCGTCGTACTTCTCTTTGAGCTGACGGGCACCCTGACAGTCAATATCGAGGATGACGTCGATGCCGTCACGACGGTACGCGTCCAGGGTCGCCACAGCCGTGCCGTAAAGATTGCCGTGAACCTCGGCCCACTCGGCAAACTCCCCGGCCTCCACCATCCGTTGAAACTCATCCTTGGCGGTGAAGAAATAGTCCCGGCCGTGCACCTCGCCGGGGCGCATCTGGCGTGTCGTGAAGCTGACAGAATGCCGCAAGTGCGGGAATAAGTCAAGGACTTCACGGCAGAGGGTGGTCTTCCCCGCCCCTGACGGCGCCGAGATGATATAGAGTACACCTTCGCGTTTCATGGTAACCCCGGGGACAGGGGAAAGGGGACCGGGGCTGGAAAATTCTTGTGACATTCCTAGACCCTAGTCCCCAATCCCTAGTCCCTATTCGATATTCTGCACCTGCTCCCGGATCTTCTCCAACTCCGCCTTCAGATCGACCACCAGCGTAGTGATCTCGCCGTCATTGGCCTTGGAACCGATGGTGTTCACCTCCCGGTTCATCTCCTGGAGGAGAAAGTCCAGTTTCCTGCCGACCGGTTCGGCCAGGGCAAGGGTTGAGGAAAACTGACGGAAGTGGCTCTGCAGGCGGACCAGCTCTTCCGTTATGTCCATTCGGTCGGCCATGATCGCCGTTTCCTGAGCAAGCCGCGTCTCGTCCAGCGGCGTTTCGCCAAGGAGCCGGCTGACCCGTTCCTTCAGTCGTTCCGTGTTTCCGGCAACCGCCACCGGCGCCCGCGTTGCGACCTGCTGCACCAGATCGGTGACCGTTGCAAGCCGGCCGGCGATCTCGGCGGCCAGCGCCTCCCCTTCCCTGAGACGCATGGCTTCCATGCTCTCCAGCGAACTGTCGAGCACGGCATAGAGGTAACCTGCGATCCGATCCAGGTCAGGCGATGTCTCTTGGGATACCAGCACATCCCGCTGGGCGGCGATCAGGCCGAGAGAGACGGGCTCTCCGATACCCAGGGCCTGCCTGATGCTCACGAAGGCATCGTTGTACGCCTTGGCCAGGGCCATATTGACCTGGGGGGCTTGGGCCGTACCGTTCACGGTCTCGAATTGGACGAACAGATCGATCTTACCCCGCTTCAAGCGATCGGCTACCCGCCTCCGGAGTTCGGCTTCAAGGGGAAGAAAGAGACGGGGGAGTTTGACGGAGACCTCGCCGTAACGGTGGTTCACCGAACGAATTTCCACGGTCAGCTTGCCGTCGCCGGTCGTGGTCTCGGCCTTGCCGTAGCCGGTCATACTTTTGGTCATGAAACACCTCCACCCCAGTAGTCGCTCTCTCCGGTCGCGGGCATGAAGTAGGTCGTGTCACGTCCCGTCCGCGGCCCGATTATCAGAGCCGTTATCTCCCTTGCAGCTTCGATTCCCACCGCCAGGCATCGGCGACGATGGTGGTGAGATCGTTGAACCGAGGTACCCAGCCAAGGAGCTCGCGGATACGGCCGGCCCTGGCCACCAGCATGGCAGGGTCGCCAGGCCGGCGGGGCGCCTCGCTCACCGGGAAGTCGACTCCGCTCACCTTTTTCACCGTGGAGATCACCTCCCGAACACTGGAACCCTGGCCGTACCCCACGTTGATCATGGTGGAGTTGCCACCTTTTTCCAGGTAGGCAAGTGCCGCCAGATGGGCAGAGGCCAGGTCCTCGATATGGATGTAGTCACGGATACCGGTGCCGTCCGGTGTCTCGTAGTCGGTGCCGAAGACCGACACCGCGTCCCGCATCCCAAGAGCCGCCTGGCAGGAGACCTTGATCAGATGCGTCGCCTCCGGCGTCCGCTGCCCCATCCTCGCCTGGGGATCGGCACCGGCCACGTTGAAGTAGCGGAGTGCCACGTATCTCAACGGATGGGCTGCTGCCGTGTCCCTGAGCATCCACTCGCTCATGAGCTTGGAGGTGCCATAGGGGTTGATCGGCACGGTCGGGCTCTCTTCCGCGGCCTGCCCGCCGTCCGGCATCCCGTAGACCGCGGCGGTGCTGGAAAAGATCAAACGCTCCACACCGGCGGCAACGCACGCCTGGAGCAGATTAAGGGTGTTACGGGTATTGTTGCCGTAATACTTGAGGGGATTGGTCACCGACTCCGGCGCCACGATGGCGGCGGCAAAATGGAGGACGGTCTTGAACCGGTACTGGCTAAAGAGCGCGGCAAGCCGTTCGGTATCTGCCAAGTCCCCCTGCACCAGGGTCTCGCCATGGATCAAGGCATCGGCAAAGCCGGTGGAAAGGTTATCGTACACCACTACGCCGTAGCCGGCCTCGGAGAGCTGACGGACCACGTGGCTGCCGATATAGCCGCAGCCGCCGGTTACTAGGACTGTTTCCATGTACACCTCTGCGAATAGAGTAGATATGACCGGTTACGTCATCGTTGGGAAAGATAGGTCTGCGCGGGCCGCGTGTGGATCAGGAGGGTCATCCCCAACGTCCCACTATTAAGTAGTACCAAACCGCTCTCAAGTCAAGTTCCTGAGACGCCAGCCGAGCATGGCTGTTCAGTAGCGATAACTGATATCCACCTTGAAAAGCTGGTTGGTGCGGTTCTCGCCGGCAACGAGATTGAAATTATCGATGCGTTCCACCCCGTACATGAGGTTCACGTCGAAGTCGCCAAGGAGCGGCAGGTTCGCGGCAACGCGGCCGGCATTGGAGCGCTCAACCGCCTGCATCACCCCGTTGGCATCGAAGGCCCCCTGGCTGTTGACCGG
>CAYSJJ010000131.1:0-4055 GCA_964431365.1 uncultured Geobacter sp.
GTTGCTGGCCAGCGTTTCGGCCCGGTCGTGCAGCCCCATGACGATGCTGAAGCCCAGCTGGAACAGCCTGATCAGGAACTCGCTCCGGATGATGACCAGGGCCTGCGTTTCATCGCCGCCGGAGAGCTGTTCGAGGGCGATGCTGAGGAGACCTGCAACCCGTTCCCCGGATCGCTGTACCCCCTCCTTGTCGGTGAACGAAACTCCGTCGGCGACCAGGACCTTGTTGATCAGGTACTGCAGCTCCAGGGTGAGCTCCGGCGCCCCGGACCGGGCGAGGAGCCGGGCGACGAGCGTATCGGCGGCCGGCTGTTGGGTGGCGACAATACCGGTATCGTCACCGACGGCAACCAGCTCCTTGTCACCGAGCAGCCGGAACGAGTCCGGCCGTGCCCGCGAATAGACCAGCAGCGACTCTTCGCGGGACGGCAGCCCTTCGTCGGCCAGTCGGCCGGCCCGGAACTGGAGGCTGAGCTCAGCCTGTTCGATCGACAACTCCCCCTTGATCCCCTCCATCAGGGCCAGGTAGAGGTGCTGGTCGTTGCGAAAGACGATATCCAGGAAGACGCCGAGGAGTTGGGTATGCTCGGTGTCGGTGAATTTCATGTAATAGCAGTCGTCGAAGCTGTGGTCCCAATCCGTGTTCCGCTCTTCGTCCGAGATCAGGTCCCCCATCCCCCCCCGTACGATCACCGCGTGCTTCAGGGTAAGGATGATGAGTTCCAGATCCAGGTGGGGGAGGATACTGAGGAAGTGCTCCTCGCCGGCGGCGAGGATCGTGCCCAGCCAGGCAAAGGCCTTGTCGGGGCAGAATTCATCGTTCTCCCAGAGCTCCTGGTCGAGAATAAAGAGCTCCTGTCGCGGCGAAATCAGCGGCAGCAGGTCGGAGACGCTCTCCTGACCCACGTCGGCGGTCAGCTGATAGAGCTCCATCGGCGGCAGGGACTGGGCGAGCTTCCGGCCATCGATGTCGGTGAGGAGGATGTCGAGTTTGCTCTTGCCTTCCAGCCGGTGCAGGTGGTCCAGCTTCTCCGGCAGGGGGAGGCGGGAGAATTCCTGCGGCGTCAGTCGGCCCCCTCTGATCAGGGTGAGGTTGGCGGAAGTGTGGTCATGGGATATCGGCACGTGTGGACTCCTGTGTTGGTTCTGGCTCAGGGCTTGGGAGGAGGGCAAAACCTTCCAATCAGGATTGGGGCTTTCTGCTCTTCCGTACCCTTTCTCGTGCGTCCGTTCCCGCGGGATTAAGTTCCGGGAAAGCGCGGCGGTAGCCACAGTCGGGATGGAGCCAGCGGAGCTGTTGGAGGAGTTCGGGCGTCAGTTTGATGCAGGACGGATTGATGGTGGCGCGCCGGTCGTAGACCTTGCACTGTCGGCTGACCACATCCAGGTAGCGGCACGGGGTCTGGGTGTAGAAGATGGTTCCCCGCTCGTTCTCGATCTTCTCGAAACAGCACTGGCCGCAACGTTTGCAGAGTGCGTCCCACGCGGTATCGTCGATATGTTCGTATGTCATGGACTGGACAGGATAAACCAGGCGCGTCCGGGTGTCAATCCATACTAGCGGCGGGCCATCTCCACCAGGAAGAGAGCGATCTCGATGGCGATCAGGATAATGATGATCCACTCCAGGCGGGCCGCCCGGCGGGCGTGGGAGAGGCCGCTGAATACCTCGGTGATGTCCAGGAGGGTTTCCGACTTGTGCTTGATCTCCTGGTAACGCTGGTCCAGTTCGAAGAGGGTGGCCATGGTCAGATAGAGGCGGTCGGCCTCGGGGTTGTCCCAGGTGATCTCCGGCTTGTCCAGCACCATGATGTGGGCGATGGAGAGATACTTGAAACTGAGGATGGACGAGGCGAGTCTGGCCAGCCGCTGGTCGGGGATATTCAGGTTCCCCTGCCCCAGGCTGCCGACCACCCCTTCCATGTCATCCAGGACCGTCTCCACCTGCCCTTCGATCCGCTCCAGCGCCACCGATTTGGCAATGACGAAGCAGATGATGTCGATGAACGCCTGTTCGAAACGGTCCACCACCGCATAGTCGTTGGTGATGGCCAGTTCGGCATCGGCGATGCGGAGTTCGTACTCTTCCCGGTACTTGAGGTTCTGGTCCCCCTTGACGATGCCGGTAAAACCGCGGAGCCGGTTCAGGAAGGCGATGATCGTCTCATTGCCGCAGTTCAGAAAGACCAGCCCGCCGAAGTGGTAGAGATAGGCCTGTTCCCGTTCCATGCCGCCGCAGGGGGCCATGGTCAGCGGATCGAGGCGCATCGGCTCTTCCCACCGGTAGCGGCGCGCTATCTCCAGCGCACCCGCCAGGCGGTTCAGGTCCAACTCGCCTCCGAGGGCAAAGGCGGTGAAGGTGAACGATTCGATTTCGGTATCCATACCAAACCATACCCGATCTGTCCGGGCTTGGCAAACCCCTGGAGCGACCATTGAGCACTGTTCGGAAGAGTGCCGGATCGTTGACAGAAAAAGGGGGAGACATAGCCCCCCCCCACTGTTTCCTCATGATCTGCGCCGAGTATCCTGGCGCGTTTACCGTTTACCAGTCATCCGGCTTGGTACTCACTTTGCTGACCACCGCAGCCCCTGTGGACGCATCGACCGCAAAGCTGCTCAGCCAGTTGTCCCCTCCCTGGCCACCTTCGTTGATATGGTACCTGATCAGGAATTGAAGCACGGCACCGTTGGAGATCGAACCCTTAGCAAGCATCAGGCGGAACGGACTGTAGTCATACTCCCCAATCCGTTGGGGAATGGGGAAGGTCGCCTCCCGGGCGAGAATCCGGTTTTCCTTGTCAACGAGCTTGACGTAAAGATCGACCCCTTCAACGGAAGGATAGCGTACGTTTTTCAGAAGTCCGTCTATGGCGACTCCCTGGTCTGAGGAGGAGGTCTTCCACGCTACCTTGAAGTCGAAACCGCTGTGCCGGAAGGGAAATTCCGCTGCCGGACCCGTACCTGTAGCATATGCCGAGCCGCACACCGTCAGTGTGAGTACTGTTGCCAAGAGGGCTGCGACTTTTGTCACGAACGACATAGTTGTCACCTCCCACTGTTGCGTGTCATCTTAATTAATTGTACGCCCTTGGCCTGAATAAGCCAATAGCGGCCACGGACCGGAGCCCCCGCATGCGTGTCGATAGTGGAGAAAAGAAAAGGGGGCACATCGACTGATGTGTCCCCTTTTTAACTTCAACTCCTAACGCAATTGGTCGTTATGGTATCACCATGAACGGCCGCATCATTTCGTGGTCCTCATGGGCGAGGATGTGGCAGTGCCACATGTAGGTACCGAGCCGGTCGAATTTGGCCTTGATCCGCACATAGCCCTGGGAGCCGATGAGGTCGTCTGCCGGCGGAACACGGACCGTATCTTTCTGTCCCATTTCGTGGGGTTGGACACGATAGTGGGACTTGGTCGGCGCCGAGCCGGTGACAGGATTCTGGGCCGGCTCGGCATTCGGCCGCAACCCGCCGGCAGCAACCGTCGGCATGCCTCCGGCGCCGTTAGCAGGTGTATAGGCTCCCGGCGCGATGCTCCCCTTTTCCACCACCTCAAAGTCCACCAGATGCAGGTGCATAGGGTGCATGTCCACGGTATTGTTCACGATAACCCACTCTTCGACGGCGTTCAGGTGCGGCTTCTCGGTTATGGGGGCGTCGAAGGGGAGGCCGTTGAGAAGGATTCTGAGCCGCTGGAGTGCGGTGCCGGTGGACGGGTCGTAGACGAGCACACCACTCTCCAGCGTCTCCTGCAGGTCTACATATCTGGTGTTTGCCGTTGTGCCGAGAACGGGGGGGGAGCGGAGAGTGGCGGGAACCACGCTGGTGTCGGTCCCGTTCAGGGGCAGGTTGATGCGGAACTGCATGATCCAGCCGGTTGTCGCGGCTGCCACAGGATCACCACCCGGGAAAGGGGTTGGCGCGTCATTGCGCATTGTAATAGTGGTGCCGGTCGGAAGCTTGGAGAAATCTACCACCACGTCTGACCGTTCTGCCAGAGCCAACAGTAGAGCGTTCTCCTGGCTGTCGCCGATGGTTACCGGTAC
>CAYSJJ010000132.1:0-3961 GCA_964431365.1 uncultured Geobacter sp.
TGAAACAGCAACTATGATGATCAAACCTTTTAATATTTTCATGGTAACGTCACGATCCTTACTGATGGTTCACTCTTAACCGACGTGCCACACGTCGACACACTACTTAACGGTAGGGGTTCATTTGGCCTCAAATCCACGTGCGCCTCGGCGGCATCATCTGGCATGAGCCGTCGCTTCGATGCCTGTCCACCCGCTCCACGCCGGTTTGCCACCGTAACAGCATGCTGGAGCCGGACACACCACCGCAGCCCCTCGCATCCCCCCCTGAACAACGTTATTGGATTTAAGCAAAGAATGGGTCAGCAACTGAATGACCGATTTGTTGAGACACTACCAAGAGGATTTCAGAGAGCTATTGCCAGCTCGGCCTTGTATATTGCCACCAAACTAACAACTGCGCAGGTTGAGTTATTAACTTCGTTTCACTAACGCAATGACATAGAATATGTATATTCGTTAACACGTTAAACAAATCTTAAACAGTGTAAAAAGTTACAGATACCCCGGATATCCCGAGTGCGCCCGGCACCCTGGACGCCTGTGAAGGGCCGTGGAATGGTCAACGACAGTAAGGTCGTCTCGAGCCGAATTATCGGGGTGTGGTCGGAGTAGCGTACGGATGCGGTCTTGAAACACCTTTTTTCACTTGACGATGCAACGGGAAAAAAATATAGTCCAACTCACTGAAGGGGAGTAGTTATCGGCCAGAGAAAAGGCCGACCCGGATTCCGTCAATACGGTCGAAAGACCCGGGACCGGGGCAGACACCTGCCAACAAGACCTTTATCCAGGCAACCATGCCGAGGGTAAAGGTCTTTTTTTTACCCCCGGCGAAAAACCAGTCCCATTCGGGGCTGATCAAGACGTCGGAGGTACCTATGCTGAACAGATTCAAAACCACCCTGCTTCTTTCCCTCCTCACCATGCTGATGGTCGCCATGGGGAGCGCCATCGGCGGCAAGTCCGGCATGCTCTTCACCTTTGTCATGGCCCTTGGCATGAACTTCTTCTCCTACTGGTTTTCGGACAAGATCGTCCTGAAAATGTACGGCGCCCAGGAGATCGGGGAGCACGAGCACCCCGCCTTCTACGGCATGGTTCGCCGCCTTGCCCTGCAGGCCGGACTCCCCATGCCCAAGGTCTACATCATTCCATCCGAGAGCCCGAACGCCTTTGCCACCGGCAGGAACCCGGAACATGCCGCCGTTGCCGCCACCGAAGGCATCCTGCGCATCCTTACGCCGGACGAACTGGAAGGGGTCATGGCCCATGAACTGGCCCACGTCCAGAATCGCGACATCCTGGTGGGGACCATCGCCGCCACCTTCGCCGGCGCCATCTCCATGCTCGGCAACATGCTGCAGTGGGGTGCCATGCTGGGGGCCGGCCGTAGCGACGACCAGGAAGGTGCCGACGGCCTGGTCGGCTCCCTGGCCATGGCCATCATCGCCCCCATTGCCGCCATGCTGATCCAGATGGCCGTCTCCCGCTCCCGCGAATACCTGGCCGACGAGACCGGTGCCCGAATATGCGGCCGCCCGCGGGCCCTGGCCAATGCGCTGAGAAAACTGCACTCGGCAAGCCAGATGGTCCCGATGCAGGAGGCTACACCGGCATCGGCACACCTGTTCATCGTCAGTCCGCTGGCCGGCGGCAGCCTCTTCTCCCTCTTCTCCACCCACCCCCCGATGGAAGAGCGGATCGCGCGACTGGAAGCCATGTAGACGTAGCGGCACAACCAGACGAACCATGCAGTAACATAACTTGAACCAAGAGAGGAGCACGAGAGTATGAAATGTCCCGTCTGTACCACCGTCAATCTTGTCATGTCCGAACGTCAGGGAGTTGAAATCGATTACTGTCCGGAATGCCGCGGCGTCTGGCTTGACCGGGGTGAACTCGACAAGATCATCGAGCGTGCCGTCCCACGGGAGCTGTCACCTCCCCAACCGCCCGTATACGCACCTCAACCTCAACAGGCGCCGCCAAACATCTATGGGAACAGTCATGCCCCCGGGCATGGTCACGGCTATTCCCACGGACACGGACAGAAGCCGCACCGGAAAAAATCGTTTCTCGAAGAGCTGTTTGACTGAGTGACGTGGCCGTTGCCACAACGAGGGAGGAAGATCATGCCTGACGAACAGAAGCGCACCTGCCACGTAATGAAAAAAAGTGCCAGGCGCCGCCCTTACAATCAAGCGCTGAAGAACGTAATTTCGTTGAGAATAAGTGATGATGAACTGGTACAGTTGACACGGATCAGAGAGGCAACATCGAAAAGCTTCTCCGTAATCATGCGGGATGCGTTAACGGAATTCTGGCGCGTAGCGGCACTGGAGCGGGTCTGACCACGACAGATCCGGTGGGGGCTACTCCCACAACTCACGGGGCAGGCGTGCACCGGCCAGGAGCATTTCGCGACACTCGGATCGCTCCCAAAATGCCAGCACGCCCGTCCCCATTTCGATGCTGCGATCGTCCAGGCCATGGGATCTCAGGGCCCGGGCCAGCGCCGCAAATGCCGCGTCGAATGCCGACCGGCGCAACAGGTCGGCAGGCACCGTCCGCTCCTGGTCGCTGATGATCGGGTTGAACGCCTCCCGGCAGCTGATGCGGTCGAGAGAGGCCACACCGCGGCAGGCCAGCGGGCGCACGGGATGAATGGCACATCCGCCGGCAGCGTCAAGGAACGGACAGACGGCCTTTCGGGCAATCCGCTCCTCATCGTCCATCCAGCGCTCCCAGGAGCGGTGAGCCGCAAGGGATTTGCGCATGTCAGCCAGGGCTGCCGGTGTGAGCCGTTGCCGCAGCCACTCCGCAATGACCATCCCTTCCGGAAGGAGTATCGCCACGTTGAGCACGCAGCAGTGCGGGCAGCCGGCAGCGCAGGCCATGGGCCTGTCGGCGCAGACGGCATCCGCCGCGGCCGCACACTCGGCCACAGCCCGTTCCAGGGCCTGAACGCTCCGGTCAAGCGCCAGCGAGGCACTCAGCGCTCCGGCCAGATCAGATCCGAACTTGTCGCTACTCCACGCATCGCCTGTCATAGACCCCTCTGACCAGAATGGATGTACGTCCACCCTTCCAGAGTATACACGATCCCGACCAGCCGCATCTGAGGAGAACAAAAATGGCAGCCATTGAGTGCAGTCGCACGCCCCTCTCCCAAAGCCCCCCTGGCACAAAAAAATGCCGCCCGAGCCTTTGGAGCGGCCCACAGCGGCATTACCGTTACGTATTGGGTTAAAGGGATAGGCTAGGTGTGCGGAGGATCGTCCTGCCTGACTCTCAGCGACTCTTTGGCGTGACGGTCGTGTTCACCTCCGCATAAACCATTGCCGAGATATCCCGGATAACTCTCGCCTGACGGTCAAAATCCCTGCCCATGGTCATGATCCCAATGATATAGGGCCCTTTGGGATGATACACAATACCGAATTCATGAAGTTGCTTCCGGTCGTTCTGCGGACCGTCCGTAGACTCGCCAAACTTGGCGGCCACCATGGTCCCCGGTGGGACCCCGGAAGAGATCCCCTGAGAGAAATCCTCTTTTGACAGCAGTTCCAAGGCCTTTTCCGACATTTCCCGGGTAAGATACGAGGCATTGTACAGCATGCGGAAAAAGCCGGAATACCCGTGAACAGTTATTGAATTTGCCTCGTCGTGGGGCCGATTATCCACGTCCATCCCTTCCAGGACACTGTTCAACTCTTCGGCTTTCAGATTTTCGTAGAGAAGCTTGGTGGCGTTGTTATCCGAATAGCTCAACATGTAGCGCAGCAACTCGTCAACCGTATATCGTTTCCCGGGCTGCAGTGTGTAGCGTGGTTTATGGACCTGGATAGCGCTCATATCCTCGGCCCCGTCAAACAGAAAGCTGCGTGAGAGCTCTTCGGGATGTCTTTCGGCCCGCTTGAGCCACGCGATCATCACGGGGACCTTCATCATACTGGCC
>CAYSJJ010000133.1:0-3920 GCA_964431365.1 uncultured Geobacter sp.
TTGCTATCTTAATCAGGTTCTTCATGACATCCTCCGTTTCTGTTTTTGGTTAATAAGGTATTCGCAGCGTACTCTGAGGTCAGTTGCGCACGTGTTACGTTGCGGGCTCAGGGATTTGATAGCGGGTAGTCATCGTCGCTACTTCCCAAAGACCTTCTTGACCTCGCCGATCTTTTCCTGCACTTTGCCGGCTATCATTTCGGCTTTGCCTTTGGCCTCCAGCTTGGGATTATCGGTGATTTTCCCGGCGATCTCCTTGACCTTGCCCCTCATTTCGTGAAACGTCCCTTTGGCCTGGTCCTTCATGCTCGATTTCATGGTAATTCTCCTTTTGGACAGCAATGTTGTGGTGCGGAAAGCTCGACATCGCTCTTTTCGTACGTAGCGCCTGGTTTCCATCCGGAACCTCCGGATGGAAACCTAATGTGCCTTATACGCGAGGTCATCCTTCTCGCCCCAGGAACCGGCCCCATCGAACATTCCGCTCGCCCTGAACGTTTCCGCGACCTTTCTGAAGTGGAACCCGTAAACGGCATAGGTAATGGCCAGCGGGAAAAGCCGCGGTTTTCTGATGAGAGACCAGAAGAAGAGTTTCCAGAAGTAGCGCCTCTCCTTGCCGATCACCCCCAGGAACAGCATGGATTTGAAGAGCGCCCCCACGTACCCCGGCTGGAGGTGGAATTTACCCTGATGCAGCGGCCGGTACTCCCTGAGGAGCCTGATCACCCGCTGGTAGTAGTTCCTGGGTGAGTAGATGGTGTCGAGGATGGTCCGATAACCGCCGATGAGCTCTTTCACCTCCATCCGGGGGATGAAATTGAGGTGGCTGTCCATGTTGTTGCCGGAGTCCTCCCCCAGAAGCCTCCCCTCCTGCGACATGCGCCTGTGGAGCCTGGTCCCGCGGATGGCGGAAAGGAGGCCGACCATGGCGGTGACAATGCCGCTCTCCTGGATGAAGCGGATCTGCCGGTCGAAGATCGAGGGGGGATCGCTGTCAAAGCCGACGATAAATCCGCCATGCACCTGCAGGCCGGCCCGCTGGATGTGCTTGACCGATGCCAGCAGGTCGCGGTTCCTGTTCTGCACCTTGCCGCTTTCCGTATGGCTCTCCTCGTAAGGGGTCTCGATGCCGATGAAGACCTCTTCGAACCCGGCCCGGACCATGAGTTCCATGAGCCGGTGGTCGTCGGCCAGGTCGATGGACGCCTCGGTGTAAAAGTAGAAGGGGTGCTCTTTCCGGTCCATCCAGTCGATTATGGCGGGCAGGACCTCCCGCTTCAGTTTTCCCTTGTCGCCGATGAAGTTGTCGTCAACGAAAAAGATCGCCCCGCGCCATCCGCGTGAATGGAGGCTCTCCAGTTCGGCGATCAGCTGCACCCGCGTCTTGCTCCGCGGTCGTCTCCCGAACAGCGCGGTGATGTCGCAGAACTCGCAGTCGAAGGGGCAGCCACGGCAATACTGGATATTCATGGCGGCGTAGTTCCGGACGTCGATCAGGCCCCAGAGCGGGATCGGGGTGTCCGCCAGGTCGGCCCAGCGGTCGTCGCTATAGAGATGCCGCGCCCCGCCGTTGCCGAGGTCCGCCAGGAAGGGGGGGAGGGTGAGTTCCGCTTCACCCAGCACCAGGTGGTCCACGTCGGGGAAATCCTCGTGGCAGGCGGTGAAGAGGGGGCCACCGGCGACGGTCCTGACTCCCAGCAGCCGGCAACGGGCGATCACCTCCCGGGCCGATTTCAACTGGATGGTCATTGCGCTGATGAAGACGTAATCGGCCCACGCCAACTCCTCGTCGGCAAGGGGCTGTACGTTCATGTCGACGAGCTTCTTTTCCCACTCGCCGGGGAGCATGGCCGCCACCGTCAGCAGCCCCAGCGGGGGAAAGCTCGCCTTTCTGTCGATGAATTTCAACGCGTAGCGAAAGCTCCAGAAGGTGTCCGGATAGTGGGGATAGACGAGGAGAATCTTCATCTGCCTGCTCCTGTACCGCTTGACGGCTGAAATTTAGCCCTGCGCCACGCGTACGACCAGCTTGCCGAAGTTCTTCCCTTGCAACAGCCCGATGAAGGCCCCGGGCGCGTTCTCCAGACCATCGACAATGTCTTCGCGGTACGTTATGCGCCCTTCGGCGAGCCAGGCGCTCATCTGCTGGTGGAACTCGCCATAGCGGTGGCCGTAGTCGTCGAAAATGATGAAGCCCTGCATCTTGATCCGCCGGGTGAGCAGCGTGCGGGTCAGGAGCCCCAGGCGATCCGGCCCTTGCGGCAGGCCGGTGTCGTTGTAATGGGCGATCAGCCCGCAGAGCGGGATACGGGCACTCACGTTCAGCAGGGGGAGGACGGCGTCGAAGACCGCGCCGCCGACGCTCTCGAAGTAGACGTCGATCCCTTTCGGACAGGCAGCCGCCAATTGCCGGGGGAAATCGGCGCTGCGGCGGTCGATGCAGGCGTCGAAGCCCAACTCTTCCTCAACAAAGCGACACTTGTCGGCGCCACCGGCGATGCCGACCACGCGGCACCCCTTGAGCAGCCTGGCGATCTGCCCCACCACCGAGCCGACCGCCCCGCTGGCGGCGGCGACCACCACCGTTTCCCCCTCTTTCGGCTGGCCGATGTCCAGCAACCCCATGTATGCCGTAAAGCCCGGCATGCCGAGCACTCCGAGGTACAGCGAGTGATGCGTCATCCCGGCATCGAGCCTGGTGAGACCCGTGCCGTCGGAGAGGGCATAATCCTGCCAGCCGCTGTAGCCGAGCACCACGTCGCCCGGCTGATAGTCCGGGTGCAGGGAGTCCCGGACGCGCGAGACGGTAGCGCCGACCATCACGTCGCCGACCGCCACGGGCGCGGCGTAGGAAGGTTCGTCGCCCATGCGGCCGCGCATGTACGGGTCAAGCGAAAGGCACAGTGTGCGCAGGAGCAGCTGTCCGGCTGATGGTGCAGGCACGATATGTTCTTCGAGGCGGAAGTTTTCGGCGGTAGGGGCGCCGACAGGGCGGGAGTTCAGTACGATCCTGCGATTGACGCTGATACTTTGGGGCATGGTGCCACCTCATCTGGATAGAGACTCATGTGTTATTCGTGGTTTGAATCCCGTGGTCCCCTCCCGATACAGGCTCCTAGTGGCTCGGGGCACTAGTGCCGGGAACGGTCCTCGACCGCTTTCCAGTCGATGTTGTTGAAGAATGCCTCGATATAATCGGCCCGCTTCAGGCCGTAATCGAGCATGAAGGCATGTTCAAAGACATCCATGACCAGTACCGGCACGCAGCCTGCCGGATGTGAAACTTCGCGTTCATTGATCCAGAAATTGATGAGCCTGTCATTGGCTGAATCCTGATAGAGAACCGTCCAGCCGGTGCCACGCAACTCCCCCGTTGCCCGAAAATCCTTTTCCCAGGCGTCGACGCTGCCGAAACTCTCGGTCAGCTTCATCGCCAACCTGCTGTTCGTTTCGAGGGGAGCCTTGTTTCCCAGGTTTTCGAAATAGTACTCGTGCAGGCACATGCTGTTGAATTCCCAGCCGAGACGTTGCCTCAGTTGTGCAAACTCGGGATTGGCGGCCTTCCCCTCATTCATCATCAGCTCAAGGTTATCGAACAGCTTGTTGGTATTGGTCACATGCCCCTGATAGAGGGTGAAGTGGTCGTTAAGCTGTGCCTCGCTGAAACCCGCCATACCGATAAGCCGTGCATGATTCTTTGCTCTGTACTCCATGTGCGTCCCCTTTCTTTGGCCAAAACTTCAAGCCTTCGCAAAGCCGAAGCTCGCGACGCTCATGTTCTGCAAGGAAGCAAAACGGCAACTAACGTGCCAGATGATGCCTGCGAATCCGAGTGCGCAACGGTCTGATTGTACAGGGGGAAATTGGGCGAGAAGATGCACGGTGAAGGGAAAACCGTCAACGGTATCCGTCGTTATTGA
>CAYSJJ010000134.1:0-295 GCA_964431365.1 uncultured Geobacter sp.
GGGGCCGACGATCCCCAGGTAATCCCCGGCCTGGAGCCGGAAGGCGATATCCCGCAGGACGTCGACGCCACCGCCGTAACTGAACCACACCCCCTGTACTGTCAGGAGATCATCCGGCATGCCGTTCCCTTCTCTCATTTTTTCGAATTGATCTTGTACAGAAACTGCTCCTCCGTGCCCGAATGGAATGCTGGCGGGATCACGGAGGCATGAGTTCAACAAGGATTAACCAGCAGAGGGCTCCTGTCAAGGATTGATTGGTATCCCCACCATATTTCTCTGTTTCGGGCGGAAA
>CAYSJJ010000134.1:305-3823 GCA_964431365.1 uncultured Geobacter sp.
GGATTGATTATTTCTCAGGGATAGGTTGCTTCACCAGGGAGACACCGGGCAGAAACCGGGTAAGGATCGGGAGAGTGGTACGTATGTTTAAACAATGCCTGGCCGGGGGAAAAGGTGACCAGATGCCGGGGAGTGTCGTTCAGCCGAAATAGGTGGAGAGGACCCCCCCACGTCTCCTTTCCGGCCCCGAGTAGTCGCGCCTGCCGCTCCGCACATGGTCCCTGCCGATCGTCACCCACCCGCTCGACCGGCGGAACGCGACGATCCTGCCGGAAGTGATGAGCCCTTCCAGCAGATAGTCCTTCACCATGTCGGCGCTGTTGTTTCTGTAAATGACCTTGATAAGCATGACGCACCCCTCCCCTCGCGGTAACGTTCATTATACACCGCTAACGCTCTTTGTCCACCATCGCCGCACATTTCATTGTTACGTTGCACAAAAATCTAGTTGCATGCGGCGTTTATACGGGTAGAATGAACGTCTTGGATTTCTCCTCACATTAATTCCAGGATTCGGCATGGCACGTAACCTACGCTTCGGTTCCCGCCTGATACACCTCCTGCTCGTTGGTGGGTTCACCGTATCGGGCATCGGGCTATTTGCCGCCAGTAACCTCTTCGTTACGATTCCTCCTGAATACTTCCCCCTGTTCTGCAGAATTGCCTTCGCTACCAGCGCCACGATCTTTGCCCTGGTCGGCCTCATGCTCCTGGCTCGTGGCCTCGTAAAAAGGGTCAATACCCTTGCCGCGGCACTCAACAAGGGTGCGGAGGGGGACCTCACGATTCGGGTCTCGGTAACCGAGGATGAACTGGGACGGCTCGGGCAGAACTTCAACGACATGCTGGCCAAGCTGGGCGAACTGGTAACGAGTACAAAAAAGGCCATCGTTGAACTGGTACGAATATCCGCCAGGAACAGGGCAGTCGCGACAACCGTGATCGAGGCGGCCGAGGCGCAGTCCGGCGAAGTGGCCACGGCATCGGCTGCGGTCGACCGGATAAACACCTCGGTCGCGCGGGTCTCCCGCGGGGTCGAGGAACTGACCGCATCGGCCACGAACAATGCGGGCGCCATCAGCGAAATGGCCGACAGCATCAATGAAGTCCGGCGCAACGTGGATATCCAGGCGGCCTCCATCGAGGAGGTCAGTTCTGCCATGAGCCAGATGGCGGCAGTGGTCGAGGAGATCGGCGGCAGCGTGGAAAGCCTGATGCAGGCAGCCGACAAGACCACCACCTCGGTTGCCGACATGGACAAGACGATCAAGCAGGTGGAACAGAACGCGCAGGAGACGGCGGCCATCTCCGACACCGTCCGCTATGACGCCGAACTGGGAAAACAGTCCGTCGACGCCACCATCGTCGGCATCAACGAGATCCGCCGCTCCTCACAGACGACCCTGGCGGCCATCACCAGCCTGACCCAACGGGCCGAAGCCATCGGCTCGATCCTTTCCGTTATCGACGATGTGGCCGAACAGACCAACCTCCTGGCGCTCAACTCCGCCATCATAGCCGCTCAGGCCGGCGAACACGGCAAGGGCTTCGCCATCGTCTCCAGTGAGATCAAGGCCCTGGCCAACCGCACCAGGCAATCCACCATGGAGATCAGCGAACTGATCAAGGGGGTGCAGGAGGAGACCGGCACTGCCATGGCCGCCATCAGCCAGACGGAACGGAAGGTGGCCGAAGGCGAACTGCTCTCCCTCCGTTCGGGAGACGCCCTTGCCAAGGTGGTTACCGGAGTCGAGATGGCATCCCGGCAGATCGGTGAAATTGCCAACGTGACCGTGGAGCAGGCGCGCGGCAGTCAGGAAATCCACGGCGCCATGCAGCACGTGGCCGAGATGGTCTCCCAGATCGCCCGTTCCTGCCAGGAGCAGGTTGCCACCAGCAAAGGGATCATGCGGGCCGTGGAACTGATGAAAAACTTCACCGGCCAGGTGCTGGCCTCCACCGACCGGCAGCATTCCGTCGGCGAGGTGATCTCCACCTCCACCAGCCAGATGACCGATATCATCCAGGGGATCAGGGATGCCTGCCAGGAGCAGACCGCTTGCGGCGGGCAGATCGTTCATGCCATGACGAGCGTCCAGAACTCTGCCGACTCCAACCTGGACTCGGCGCGGATACTGGAGAACGGCGTGGAGAGCCTCTCGGTGCAGATCGGCGTACTGCAGCGGGAAATGGCGAAACTTCATGTGGACTGACATGGGAAGGAAAACCGCGCTTCTCGGCCTGCTGGCCGTCTCCCTCATCATGACCGGCTTCGCCGGTCGCGACCCTGCATCCTACAGCGATTCGGATCTGGCGCAGATGTACGCGGCCCGCGGGCTGAACGACCGGGCGCTCTACCACTTCGGCAACGCCATTGCTGCGGCACCAGACTCTCCCTCCCCGTACCTGGCCCGCACCTTTTTCCTGTTGAAGCTGAACCGGCGGGAGGAGGCGATCGCCGACCTGGAGCGGGTCATCGCGCTGCAGCCGGGCAAAGGGCAACATTACGTGACCCGCGGGATGATCTACAGCGATGCCGGGGAGAAGGAGCGGGCGGAGAGGGACTTTGCCGAGGCATGCCACCTGGGTGACCAGAGCGGCTGCCTGTTCATGGGCGGAGGCCGATGAGTCGTTAACGGCCAGGGAGGCGGGCTATGGTGCGCTTTATCGAGGTAAAGAGCCGACACAGGACGGAGATGATCGACATCACCGCCGAGGTGCGGGACGCCATCAAATCCTCAGGGGTAAAGAACGGCCTCTGTCACCTGTTCGTCCTCCACACCACCGCCGGCATCACCGTCAATGAAGGGGCCGACCCGGCGGTGCAGCGGGACATCATCACCTTCCTGAACCAACGGGTCCCTGCCGACCTCTACTATACGCACAAGGAAGGGAACTCCGACGCCCACATCAAGGCGACCCTGACCGGCAACTCCATCACCCTCATCGTCGAGGGGGGGAAGCCGCTCCTGGGCAGCTGGCAGGCCGTATTCTTCTGCGAATTCGACGGTCCCAGGCCGCGCAAGGTGGCAATGACGGTGCTGCACGAGTGATCATGGGAAGGTGCGTACGGAAAAAAAGAGCGGCCGGGTCATCCCCGCCGCTCTTTTCATTTCAGGCTCCACCATACCCTCAGCAGCGTCAGCGCACCATCGCCTCGGCGCAGAGGTTCCCGTACGCCTCGGCCCCGGAAACGAAGCGAACGATCCGGACCCCCATACCGCTCTTCCTGACCAGATGGATCATCTGCGGAGGAACCTTCTTCGCCCACATCACCCGCCCGTCCAGCTCCACCACCGCTCCCCCCTCAAGTTCCATGACAACCCGGATAAGAGAGCCGGGCCGGGAGACGTTGGTGGTCTTGATGAAGAGGCCATCCACGGAGATATCCTCGGTGAAGGCGAGCCGGGAAGGCTCGTCGCTGCCAAACCGAAGGGGGATCCGCTTCTTGAACCGCCTGATTATCCTCTTGTCTGCCATGCTCCCTACTCTACCGGAATCCGGAAACGATGCACCAT
>CAYSJJ010000135.1:0-2606 GCA_964431365.1 uncultured Geobacter sp.
TCTTGCCATTCAACTCCGGCTTCAGCGGGTGCATCACAATCTTCGGCTCAAGGTCGATGACAAAGAAATATTCGTTGCCGAGATATCGCAGATCTTTGACATTCTCCAGGGAACGGGCTTTCGCCTCCTCAATGTTTATCTTCCCGTCCTTCGCGTCCTGCAGATGACTCTCGATCAACGAGTAGGCCGTCTCCACCTCCCCTTTAGTCGCCGACATCTTTTCATCCATCAAATGCTTTTCCATGGAGGGGAGGATATAGAACGCCACCCCCAAAATCATGGCCAGCACCGTCACGATCGAAATGCTCAGAATCTTCGTCAGAATCTTCCAGTCCTTAAAGCTCTTCATTTTCATACAGATACCGCCTTTCTTTTGTCATTTATTCAGTTTGCCTGATCGATTATCTGCATCTCTTCGCTGCCCATCATCTTTTCAATATCCACCAGAATCAGCATCTGGTCGTTCAGGGTACCGAGACCGGTTATGTAATCGGTATTCAAGGCGGAACCCATTTCCGGGGCAGGCCTTATCTGTTCGGGGCTGAGAGCCACAACGTCCGACACGCCGTCAACCACCATGCCGATGATCCTATCCAGCACGTTCATAATGATCACCACTGTGAACTCATGGTACGTGGCCTCGCCAACCTTGAACTTGATCCGCATGTCCACGATCGGCACGATCACACCGCGGAGGTTGATGACCCCCTTGATGAATGCTGGAGCGTTGGCGATGTGGGTAACCGTATCGTAGCCGCGAATCTCCTGGACCTTGAGGATGTCGATTCCGTACTCCTCCTGCCCCAGGGTGAAGGTGAGATACTCTGCGGCGCGGCCGGTGCCACTTCTCTCCGTTATTCCCTGTTCTGTCTGCATACGTTGCATTACCTCCATGAGATGGCTTTCGAGAAAACGCTGACTGTTCTAATCGTTCCGCATCTTCAGCAGCGAGTGGACGTCCAGGATCAGGGCAACTCGCCCGTCGCCGAGGATTGTTGCGCCGGCAGTCCCCGGCACCTTGCGGTAATTGGTCTCGATACTCTTGATGACCACCTGGTGTTCGTCCAGCAGGGAATCCACCAGCAGCGCCGCTTTCTCCCCCTCCACGTCGATCAGAACCAGTATCCCGTTGTCGGGCCCTGTCACCAGCGTCGGCAGATTGAACAGTTCGAACAGGGGGATCAGCGGAATATAGTCGCCGCGCACCTGGACCACCGTACGGCCGTTGACCGTTTTCAACTGATCTGGCGTTGGCTGCAACGATTCGATAATGGCATTGAGGGGGATGATGAATTTTTCCTCGCCGACGGCGACGGAAAGACCGTCGAGAATGGCGAGGGTCAGGGGGAGGCTTATGGTGACCCGTGTGCCTTTGCCCGGTTCAGACACAATAGCCACCTTGCCGCTCATTGCCTGGACATTGCGCAACACAACGTCCATCCCTACGCCGCGTCCAGAGATATCGGTCACGGCCTCGGCGGTGGAAAACCCGGGGGAGAAGATCAGTTGCCAGACCTCCTCATCGGTCATGCTGTCGGTGGCCGGAATACCCCGTTCTGCTGCTTTGGCGAGTATTTTAGCCCTATTCAGGCCTGCGCCATCGTCAATCACGTCGATGACAATCCGCCCCCCGATCTGCGAGGCTTTGAGTGTTACTGTGCCAACAGGATCTTTCCCGGCATCAGACCTTAGCGAGGGGGATTCCAGAGCATGATCAATACAGTTGCGAACCAGGTGGGTAAGCGGATCGGTGATTTTTTCGATCAGGCCCTTGTCCAACTCCGTAGTCTCGCCGACAGTCTTCAGTTCGACCTGCTTTCCGAGTTTGGTTGCCAGCTCCCTGACCATGCGGGGGAAACGGCTGAACACGAGGCTGATCGGTACCAAACGGATAGACATGACACTCTGCTGCAGGTCACGAGTGTTCCGCTCCAACTGTTGCAGACTGCGGTGAAGATTTTCGTAGAGCACCGGATCGAGGCTGCCGGCGGTCTGGGATAGCATCAGCTGAGTGATGACCAACTCGCCGACCTGGTTGATCAACTGGTCAACCTTGGTGACCGCGACGCGGATGGAGGACTCGGCCTCGCCACCGCGACGACCGAAGGCACCGGGGGCCAGTTCGTTCCGATCATAAGCCCGGCGGCCCGGATTTTGGTCAACAACAATACGGGCTGTATCTGCAGGTTGATGCGGGCTGAGGTCATCCAGCGTACCTACCTCCAAATGCTTTACGAGAGGAATGTCTGGCTGGCCTTGAGCTGCCTCAGCAGATGCTATTCGCACACTCAGCTGGTCCTCATCGGCGACAAACACGAAAATATCACGGATATCAGCTTCACTTGCCGTGGTGACAAGGGTCAGATGCCATCTGCTGTCACACAGTTCCGGATCAACCGTGCTGAAATCTTCCGGTACTGTTACGTCGGCAGTGACCGTCAACTCACCCAGTTCCTCCAACTCCGCGAAAAGGCTTTCCAGGCGGATTCCCCGCTTGAAGACGTCCGGATCAGGGGTAAATTCAAGTTCATAGCAGACAGGTCCCGGAGAAGACAAGTCGGCCGTGGGGCCCGCTAACGTGTCCGGGTTGTTAACAACGATCTCTT
>CAYSJJ010000135.1:2616-3818 GCA_964431365.1 uncultured Geobacter sp.
TCAGAGCCGCCTCCCGCATCAATGACCTGTTGCAGCTTGCCGCGGATCTCATCGACGGCTTCCTGGCTCACCTCAGCCCCATCCCGATGACCGGCCAACTGCATAGCAATGACGTCACCCGCCTCGAGAAACAGATCGACCATGGCGGGCCGAAAATTCATTTCGTGGTTACGGATGCAGTCGAGCAGTGATTCAAGCACATGGGTGACAACAGTCATATCCTGAAATCCGAAGATACCTGCTCCCCCCTTGATGGAGTGGGCTGCCCGAAAAATTGCATTGAGCTGTTCTTCATCGGGACCTTCGTCAGCCAGAGAAACGAGAATCCGTTCCATCTCAGCCAAGTGCTCTGCACACTCCTCGAAAAAGACCTGATTGAATTGGTTGAGATCAATGGTGCCGGTCTTCTGATCAGAATCCTTCATGCCTTTTCCTTGTGTCGCTAGAGTGAAAGTTGCAAGTCGTTAGAAAATCCCAAACGACGGATCTTTGCCATGAATGTGTCGGGGATATTACAGATTCGGAGTGCCATTCCGGACTGCTGCGCGGCCCGGCAAAAACGGGCCAAAAGTTGACAGCCACAGGCGTCAAGGGCGGTGATGCCGGAAATGTCTATTTCTGCGAGAGCCTGGGCTGCTGCAGTATTGGTTTCTTCGGCGTTACGGGGACGTGATAACCGGGCTACCTCTTGAGCAAGCAGCTGGAAGTGTTCCGCCACACCACCAATTGACCAATCGCCACTAAGACAAACTTTTAATGCCTCTCTGAAGTCATCAGACATTCGTACCTCCACTAACCACTAATGGTTGACAAACAGCTAATGACTTCAGCAAGGCAGATGCCACCAAGAAAAAGCACTTTTAAATTGTATTATTAGGATGTTAAGAGTTTGAGTCTGAATAATTCGCGTGTAACCAACGTTGACAGAAAACCGAGGACATTTGTAATTGAAATGATTTCTGAGCCTTAGCTAGAGCAACGATGTTGACAACAGCAACAGTGTTGACAAGATCATCGCCATTGGCTTCGCGTTAAACCGGTCAGCTTGCCAAGACCTGGAAAAAGGCGGTTACCGCTTCGGGCATCCCCGAAGTTACTTCGTACTCCGCGCGGCACTCCTTCGCCGCCTGGAGTCTGGACCATCGGGGTGTCAAATACCACCGTAATTGAGCACCCTTGAAACCAACGGAATTGAGCAGCTC
>CAYSJJ010000136.1:0-3792 GCA_964431365.1 uncultured Geobacter sp.
CCACGGAGAGTTGAATGACCCTTGAACGCGAGAAACAGCATACGCGAACGATGCCCTATTTGGGTGTCGTCTCTCCATTCTCAGGGGGAAGAATATTACGTGCCCCTTATATTCCTGTAACTAGCTTATATGGAAGTGTTTTTGTGCGGTTTGTGGTGTGCGGCCGGACGAGTGTAAAGTCTGTCGACACCTTTGTTCATCAGGGGGTGCGCGATGGTTGAAGGTCGGCTGCTTACCTAACCGAAAAAACTTAAGGAGCGTTATTAATTCCCGATAGTCCATACATACGCCGGATTTTGACCGGTGGTTGTTTCCCCGAAGTTGTCAACGGAGAAAAAAACGTTACAGTTATTCCTGTGATTAGAATAAATAAACTTTGTGGCCGGCCGTACTTGCGTGAGGTGCCGGTCATCCTCCGGCATGTATGAAAAGGTACTATCACTAATGACAATGGATTCAGAGCAGAACATGGCCGGAAGCGTCGACCTTTTTCGCGAATGGCAGGAGATTCTCGGCAGCCAGGCACGATGCCTCGGAACGGTAGCCGTTACCAGCGAGCAGGAGTTCCTTGCCCTCGGGGGGAGTTTTCAGGGGCTCTGGGCGAAGTCACGCGGCGTAACCTCGCAGGCCGGACAGATGATGCAGGTGGTCGCCGGAGAGAAGATTTCCGCAACCACCGCGAGCATCGGCAATGTCGTTACCCGGCTCGGTCTGTATCTCACGAACCTCCAGAAAGACATGGAGGAAATCGCCGGCGACTTTCAGGAGATCATCGGCATGCTGGAAGATGCCAAGTCGCCACTGGTCGGCTTTGGCAAGATCAATAAGGTCCTTCGCATGCTCGGGATCTCCACAAAGATCGAAAGTTCCCGCCTGGGGGGGAATGCCGCCGGCTTCGAGACGTTGGCCAATGACGTGACCCGTCTTTCCGTCGATGTCGTGACCAAATCGGAGACCATTACCTCCCAGTTGAATAGCCTGGCAGGGGTGATCAGTGAAACTCTCGTGCGGGTGCGGGGTGTGGAAACCCACCAGCACGCCCAGGTTCACGCGACGTTGCAGCGGGTCACGGAGAGTCTGGAGACTCTGGAGGCGGTCAACAGCCAGCGTGGAGAGGCGGCGGGAATCATTGGCTCCATATCGGCCGAGATGGAACAGAGTCTGGCTGAAATCGTCACGTTCATGCAGTTCCATGACATCGTCCGTCAACAGCTCGAACACGTCCAGGAAGCGTTCGAGGAACTCTGTGCCGCCATAAGCGGGGTGGAGAATCTGTCTCCGCAGGCTCAGCACAATCTCGCCGTGGAGATCGGCGATATCAGCGAGTTGCAGACAGCCCAACTGCACAACTCGGCCAGTGAACTGGAACATGCCATTGCAACAATTACCCGTGGTCTCGAAGCGATCAGTACCAAGGGGGGGGCTCTTGCCGCGGAAGTCAGGCAGATGGCCGGGGTTTCGGATCAGACCGACCAGTCGTTTTTTTCAACCATGGAAAAGCAGCTTGCCGGTGTGACCACTGTCCTGGCCGAGAGCGCGCAGGAGAACGGCAGGCTGACCGCCGCCATGGGGACGGTCATCGGGACCATCGGCGAGATAATCACCTTTGTTCGCGACATCGAAACAATCGGCGAAGAGATCGAACTGATCGCCCTTAACGCCCAGATCAAGGCGGCCAGGGTCGGGAGCGAGGGGGCTGCCCTCGGTGTGCTGGCAGAGGCGATCCAGAGGCTCTCCATCGATACCATGGAGCAGACTGCCGCCGTATCGCGTCCGCTCCAGTCCATCGCGACGGTGACCGAGCGGCTGCATGGGCGGGTCGCCGAAGACTCCGCCGCCATCGACCAGGACATCCACGGGATGCTCGACGAGTTGAGCATCTCCCTGCAGGAGATCTGCGCCATCCAGAATGAAGTGTTCTCGTTGGTCGCGTCCATAGACGGCACCGTCGATACCCTGCAGGCGGAGATCGGGGCCGGTATCGTGGCCCTTGGTGCCCACGAGGAGCTTTCGCGAACGATCTTCGATACCCGGCAGGCTGCTGAGCAGGTCTGCACCGCTACCCGGCGACAGTATCCGCCGCCGGTCGGCCAACCGGCCGCTGAGCGCCTGAAGGCGCTGGCGGCTCGCTACACCATGCACAGCGAACGCAAGGTGCATGAGGTCATTATCGGCAAAGGGAGCGGAGCCGCTGCGCCGGAGAAGTTCATGCCGTTCGGTGGCGCACCTGTCGGCGATCAGACGGCGTCAGCGGACAGTCTGGGAGACAACGTCGAACTCTTTTGAAATCAGGGGGACCATGAATGAGCGACTTTTCAGTGCAGACCATGGCGGCGCCCGGCGATCCAGGCACGGTAGTGCTGGCTATAGAAGGGGCAATGACCGTTCAGTATGCCGGTGAACTCAGGGAGCAGCTGCTTGCTGCCTTCGAAAAGGCGGACTCCGTAACTGCCGATCTCTGCAGGGTGACTGAGATCGATATCGCCGGTCTGCAACTGCTCTGTTCGGCACACCGGAGTTCCGTTGCCATGAAAAAGACATTTACCATAACTGGCGAACCTGACTCCGCGGTCTGGAAGGCTGCGGGAGCTGCCGGCCAATTGAGACAAACGGGCTGTCTGATGGATGTCTGCCACACATGTATCTGGACGGGAGGAAGAAGCTGATGGCAAAGTTGATCATGACCGCCGACGATTCGGCGAGCGTTCGGCAGATGGTGAGTTTCACCCTCAAGCAGCATGGCTACGACGTGGTTGAGGCGGTGGACGGCAAGGATGCCCTGGTAAAGTTGCAGAGCCAGAAGGTTGACATGCTGATAACCGACCTGAATATGCCCAACCTGGACGGCATCGGCCTGATCAAGGGGGCGCGGGCGCTGCCCACCTGCCGTTTCATCCCGATCGTCATGCTCACCACCGAATCGCAGGACACGAAGAAGCAGGAGGGTAAGGCGGCCGGTGCCACCGGGTGGATCGTAAAGCCGTTTCAACCGGACCAACTCATTGCGGTCGTGAAAAAGGTGCTGGGATGATCGACCAACATCGGCAGGCATTCAAGGACGAAGCCTACGAACTCCTTGCCGAACTGGAGAGTTCGCTTCTGGAGCTGGAGGAAAACCCGACCGACAGCGAGCTCATCGGGCGCGTCTTCCGAGCCATGCATACGATCAAGGGGTCCGGGGCGATGTTCGGCTTCGAAACCATTGCTGCCTTCACCCATGAAGTGGAGACGGTGTTCGATCAGGTGCGGAGCGGCACGATGGCGGTGAGCCAGAACCTGGTGGACCTGAGTCTGGCTGCCCGGGACCGGATCAAGGCGATGCTCGATGGCGACGGGGTTGATCCTGATGCCGTTGCCAGCGAAGCGCTCATCGCCAAGTTCAAAGTGCTTTCCGGCGATAGGGGCAAGAGCGGGACCAAGACGGCTCCGGCTTCGGAAGAGCCGTCCGCGCGAGATAGCGGCGATCTGGTCACCTATCGCATCCGGTTCAAGCCGTTCCCCGGCATCTTTATGACCGGAACGAACCCTTTGGCCTTGATCAACGAGCTCCAGGCGCTTGGCAGGGCCACCGTTGTTGCCCAGATGACGAACCTTCCCCGGTTGGGCGACCTGGAACCGGAGAGCTGTTACCTCTATTGGGATGTCATTCTCACCACCAGCCGTGGAGAAAATGCCATCCGTGACGTATTCATCTTTGTCGAGGACGACTGTGAACTGACCATTGAGACCATCGACGGTGAAGGTCTGCTGGACATCGATACGGATTACAAGAAGCTGGGTGTGATTCTGGTG
>CAYSJJ010000137.1:0-3767 GCA_964431365.1 uncultured Geobacter sp.
AATTTTGGACGCCGATTACCCCCTGAAGTGGGTCATTTTTGCATGCCGATTAACATTTTGTAATATTGCAGACAGGTCGACCCCTGGGGACATGGCTAAAAGTAGGCCATAGGGGCTATAATCTGCGTCGTGCTATCCAGCATGGATTGTGAAAGCATTAGCATCACCTCCTTAGGACTGCAGGTAATGATGATGTTGAGGTAGGATCAACCGTACTGATAGGAATAACTAGGTGGTGGGGGTGTCGCCACAGGATGCACTTGCGTCAAATCTGCGTCAAGTTAGTTTAGGCACCTGCGTCAGGTAACAAATAAGGGGTTAGCCTAATCAGCTAACCCCTCTATTTATCTAGTACTACTAGTTGTGATAGTGGCTGGGGTGCCAGGATTCGAACCTGGGAGTGCCGGAATCAAAATCCGGTGCCTTACCGCTTGGCGACACCCCAATGTGTGTGCATCGGCTCAGTTGAGGGTCTGGACAGCTGCCGTGAACCACCCTTCCCGCCGGGCGAGTTCATCGGCGGCCCGCCTCGCCTCCGCCTCGCCGTTGAACAGACCGAAAACCGTTGGTCCGCTCCCGGACATCATGGAACTGATCGCGCCCGCGGCCACGAGTTGCTCCTTGATCTCCTCGATTATCGGGAACCGGCCGATGGTAACGGCTTCCAGGTCGTTGGCAAGAAGCGCCGACAGCTCCGTAACGTCCCCAATAAAGGAGGATAATTTAGCCCGTTCGACGACGCCTGTCAATTGTAAATTTTGATAGACCCAGGCGGTGGAGACATGGATGTTCGGGTTGACCAGGACGATCCAGACATCGGGAGTCCGTTCCAGCGGAGTGAGCCGATCGCCGATCCCCTCGGCCAGGGCAGGCCGCTGGAAGATGAAGAACGGCACGTCAGCACCCAGGGTAACACCGATCGCCATCAGTTCCTGCTCGGAATAGCCGAGCCCGAGCAGCTCGTTCACCCCCATGAGGACCGTGGCGCCGTCACTGCTCCCGCCACCAAGACCGGCCGCCACCGGAATCCGCTTGTCGATCCGGATGACAAGTCCCTCCTGGCGGCCGCTCCGCTGCAGCAGGGCGTCGGCAGCCCGCCAGGCGATGTTGCCGGGGCCGTCGGGAACCCCTTCCTTGCCGCAGAAGACCGAGACTCCGGGCGTGTCGCTGACCGTGATGCTGATTTCGTCGCAAAGATCGACCCGCTGCATGATCATGCGCAGTTCGTGGTAACCGTCGGGGCGGCGGCTCAGCACATCCAGGCGGTAGTTGACTTTGGCAGGGGCCTTCAGGGTAATGCTCTTCATGGGAGAACCTCGGGAGAGATGAGAATCACTCCTTCTATCCCAACCGGAAATACGACGCAAGGGGAAAATTAATGGGACATCCGTCACGGATAAAGAGATTGTCAGATGGCCTTGCGCCAGGAGAGGCGGCGTTCCAGCCAGCGGGAAAGGGAGGTGAAGGCGTAGCAGAGTATGAAATAGACGACGGCGATGAACATGAAGATCTCGGTCGGATAGACCATGGAGCGGTTGTTGATCTGGGTCCCCACGTGGGTCAGTTCGGAGACCCCGACGATGAAGGCGAGCGAGGTGTCCTTGATGAGCGAGACGAACTGGTTCACGAAGGAGGGGATCATGTTGCGGAGCCCCTGGGGGAGGATGATGTAGAGCATTGCCTGCCAGCGGGTCAGGCCGGTGGAGAGTGCCGCCTCCATCTGCCCGCGGGGGACCCCCTCGATGCCGGCCCGGACGATCTGCGACATATAGGCGGAGGTAAAGAGGGTCAGGCCGGCGATGACGGTCCGCGCCTCGGGGATCGTCTTCCCCATCAGGGCGGGGAGCAGAAAATACATCCAGAAGATGACCATCAGAAGCGGCATCCCCCGCACCACGTTGATGAAGAGGGAACTCGGCCAGGCAATCCAGCGGTGGCGGGAGATGCTCAGGAGCCCGAGGATGAGTCCGCCGAAAAAGGAGAGGATGCAGGAGACCACTGCCAGGTAGATGGTCAGCCCCAACCCACCCAGCGGCCCGTTGGGGTAGCGGCCGATCATGAAGTAGGTGAAGTTGTCGACGATGACCGTAAAGTCGAGGAACTTTTCCATGATCAGGCCCGTTGCGGGTTCAACACCCGCCTGTCATAAAGGTGGACCAGCGCCGTGATGACAACCGAGAGTACCAGGTAGACCAGGGTTGCGGCGGTGAAGGCCTCGAACCCCTTGAAGGTGTAGCTCTCTACCTGACGCGCCTGATAGGTCAGCTCCGCCACGCCGATGGTCATGGCCAGGGACGAGTTCTTGGCCACGTTGAGGAACTGGTTCACCAGGGGAGGAACGGTCAGCCGCACCGCCTGGGGGAGGATGATGTACTGCATGGCCCGCAAGTAAGAGAACCCGGAACTGCGGGCCGCCTCCATCTGCTCCTTGGGGATGGAGAGCACCCCGGAACGGATATCCTCGGCGATGAAGGCCGAGGTATAGATGGTCAGGGCGATCACTGCGGCGGCAAATTCGAAACTGGTGCTGTTCAGCCAGTCGTTGACCCCCTGGGGAAGGATCTTGTACGAACCGAAGTACCAGAAGAAGATCTGGACAAGGAGCGGGGTATTCCGGAAGAACTCCAGGTAGGCAAGGGCGAACCAGCGGACCGGCCGGACGTGGCTCATCCGCATGACGGCGATGAGGAGCCCCAGCAGGAAGGCCAGGATGATCGACACCGTCGACAGCTTGATGGTCACCACAACGCCGGACACCAGCCAGTCGAAGTACTTGCCAGAGGTGACGACGGACCAGTCGAATTGATACTTCAGCATGAAAACCCCGTGAAGGGTGGGGAGCGGGAGGAGTCCCCCCCGCCCCTACGCCACGCTACCGGCTTACTTGTCAGCCGTGATCTTGAACGTCCGCTTCAGATGGAACTGGGTAGCCGGACCGAACCACTTGTCGAAGATCTTCTTCGCCTCGCCGCTCTTCTCCATCTCCAGGATGGTCTTGTTCACGAAGTCAACGAAGTGCTTGTCCCCCTTGCGCATCCCCAGGCCGTACGGCTCGTCGGAGATCTGGACGTTCGGAATCTCGAACTGGGCCTTGTTGGGGGCCTTGGCGAGGATGCCGGCCAGGATCGCCTCGTCGGTGGTGACGGCCTGGACCTTACCCTGCTGCAGCGCCAGGAATGCCTGGGGGTAGTCGTCGAAGGAGAGGACGTTGGCCGTGGGAAGCGCCTTCTTCACGTTCTGCTCCGAGGTGGAACCCTTGGCCGTACCGATCTTCTTCCCTTCCAGGTCCTTCAGGCTCTTCACCGCCCCCTTCTTGGTGATGAACTTCTGGCCGGTGAAGAAGTAGGTATGGCTGAAGTCGATCTGCTTGGCCCGCTCAGGGTTCTTGGTCATGGTGGCGGCGATGATGTCGATGTTCCCTTCCTGCAGCTGCGGCATGCGGGAGGCGGAGGTGACCGGCTTCAGCTCGGCCTTTACCCCGAGCTTCTTAGCGATCGCCCTGATGAAGTCGATGTCGTAGCCGACGATCTCCCGGCTCTTTTCGTCCACGTAGCCGAAGGGGGGCAGCGAGTCCTTCACCCCGGCCACCAGTACCCCTTTTTTCTTCACCTCGGCCAGGGTGTCGGCCGGAGCAGCGGCCAGGGCCGCCCTGCCGAAGATCGCCACCGTTACCGCCGCCACTGCCAGTGTTGCGAGTCTCTTCATGCCTGTTCCTCCTTTGGGGTTAGTTCAACTCAGTAACCCCCCTCAATCCCCCCTTATCAGGG
>CAYSJJ010000138.1:0-3749 GCA_964431365.1 uncultured Geobacter sp.
AACGGCGCCGGCGCCACCTTCCCCTACCCGCTCTACTCCAAGTGGTTCAGCGAATACGCCAAGATCGATCCCAGCGTGAAATTCAATTACCAGTCCATCGGCAGCGGCGGCGGCATCAAGCAGATCACCGCCCAGACCGTCGATTTCGGCGCGTCCGACAAGTTCCTCTCCGATGCCGAGTTGAAGGCCGCCCCGGGCAAGCTGATCCATATCCCGACCGTCATGGGGGCCGTGGTGGTCACCTATAACGTCCCCGGCGTTCCGAAAGGGCTCAAACTCTCCTCCGAGGACGTGGCCGACATCTTCCTCGGCCGGATCACCATGTGGAACGACCCGAAGATCACCAACGACAACCCCGGGGTCAAGATCCCGGCCAAGCCGATCGTCGTGGTCCACCGCTCCGACGGCAGCGGCACCACCAGCATCTTCACCGATTACCTCTCCAGCGTGAACAGGGAGTGGTCAGCCAAGGTCGGCAAGGGGGCCTCGGTCAAGTGGCCGGTCGGGCTCGGCGGCAAGGGTAACGAAGGGGTTGCGGGCCAGGTTAAGAACACCCAGTTCTCCATCGGCTACGTCGAACTTGCCTACGCCATGGAGAACAAGCTCCCCTACGCCACCCTGAAGAACAGGGACGGTCACTTCGTCGAGCCGACCATCAAATCCATCAGTGCCGCAGCCGCCGGCGCAGCAAAGCATATGCCTGCCGACTACCGGATCTCCCTGGTCAACCAGCCGGGCAAGGAGAGCTACCCCGTGGTCGGCTTCACCTGGCTCCTGGTCTACGAGCAGCAGAAGGACAGGGTCAAAGGGCAGAAGATCGTGGAATTCCTGAAGTGGAGCATGAAGAGCGGCCAGAGGATGGCAGCCCCGCTCCTCTACGCCCCGCTGCCGGAGAACGTAGCCAAGATGGTTGACAAGACCATCAAGGGAATCAAGTTCTAATCAGTGCCCACGGAACGGCAAAGCCCGGGCAGCGTCATGCCCGGGCTTTTTCCCGTCCGATCAATTGTTACGGAAAGGTTACGCAGTGAAGGACAACGAGAGCTGTCAAATCGTCCAGACGCTTGTGGAGGGTACCGCCGTGAAAGAGGGCACGTCAGGCCGGTTGCCAAGAATCGGTACTTTCATGCAAGGGGATTTCATCTTCAAGTGGTTGACGTTCCTCCTTGCGGCGAGCATCATCCTGATCCTGCTCCTGATGGGGTGGGAGATGATCCGGGAGAGCCTCCCGGCCATCCGGAAATTCGGCTGGCACTTCATTACCGGCCGGGAATGGGACGCGGTCCAGGAAGAGTTCTCCGCCCTCTCCTTCCTCTACGGCTCGGTGGTATCGTCCATCCTTGCGATCCTGCTGGCCACGCCGCTTTCGGTCGCTACGGCCCTCTTCGTCACCGAGATCGCACCGAAGCGGCTGGGGAGCATGGTGGCGGCCCTTGTTGAGCTGCTGGCGGCCATCCCCAGCGTCATCTACGGCCTCTGGGGGGTGCTGGTCATGGCGCCGTGGCTGCAGAAGAGCGTCCAGCCGTTCCTGATCGACCGCTTCGGCTTTCTCCCCTTCTTCCGGGGAGCCCCGTACGGGGTGAGCATGATGGCGGCGGTCTTCATCCTGATGATCATGATCGTCCCGATCATCACCTCCATCACCAGGGAGGTCCTCCTGGCGGTCCCGGGGAGCCAGAAGGAGGCGGCCTACGCCCTCGGCGCGACCCGCTGGGAGATGATGCGCCTGGCGCTCCTCCCCTACGCCCGCTCCGGCATCCTCGGCGCCGTCATCCTCGGCCTGGGGAGGGCCATCGGCGAGACCATGGCGGTCACCATGGTCATCGGCAACACGCCGCAGATCTCCCTGTCGCTCCTGGCCCCCGGCTATACCATGCCGAGCGTCATCGCCAACGAATTCGCCGAGGCCACCTCCAAGCTCCACTCCTCGGCGCTCATGGAGATCGGCCTGATCCTCCTGGTCATCACGCTCCTCATCAACGTCATGGCGCGGCTCCTCATCTGGAGCGTCACCCGCGGCAGGACAGGAGGCCACGCATGACCTTTTCCTCTCCCTTCCGCTCGGTGAAGAACCGGCTGATGACCCTGCTGATGGTGGCGGCCACCCTTGCCGTGCTCACGCCGCTCGGCATCATCTTCGTCCACATCCTGAAGATGGGGGCCAGCTCCCTCTCCCTGGAGTTCTTCACCCAGATCCCCAAGCCGACCGGCGAGGCGGGCGGCGGCATGGCCAACGGCCTGTTCGGTTCTGCGGTCATGATCGCCATGGCCGGCGTCATCGGCCTTCCCGTCGGGGTGCTGGGGGCGGTCTACCTGACCGAATTCGGCGGCACCCGCCTGGCCACGGCCATCCGTTTTTCCGCCGACGTCCTGGCCGGCATCCCCTCCATCATCACCGGCATGGTCGCCTACACCCTGCTGGTGGTGCCGATGAAAGGGTTCTCGGCCCTGGCCGGCGCGGTCTCCCTGGCGCTGATCATGATCCCCATCGTGCTCAGGACCACCGAGGAGCAGCTGAAGATGGTCCCCGGCACCCTGCGGGAGGCATCCCTGGCGCTGGGGGTCCCACTCTGGCGGACCACGCTCAAGGTCACCCTGGCCAGCGCCCGGACCGGCATCATCACCGGCATCCTCCTGGCCATCGCCAGGATCGCCGGGGAGACGGCCCCGCTCCTCTTCACCGCCCTGGGGAACCAGTTCTGGAGCAGGAAGCTGACCGAGCCGATGGCAGCCCTGCCTCTGCAGATCTTCAACTTCGCCATCTCCCCCTACGAGGATTGGCACCGCCTGGCCTGGGCCGGCGCCCTGGTCCTCGTCGCCATCATGTTCACCCTGAACCTGGCGGCCCGCTACTTCGGCCGGCAGAAGAGATATTCGTAAGGGCCAGCAATGCAGACAAAACTGTTACTCGACAGACTGAACGTTCACTTTGGCGCCACCCATGCGGTAAAGGGGGTCTCCCTGGAGTTCCCGGCCAACAGCGTGACCGCCATCATCGGCCCGTCCGGCTGCGGCAAGTCCACAGTGCTCCGGAGCCTCAACCGGATGCACGACCTGGTCCCCTCCGCCCGGGTGACCGGCCGGGTCATCTTCGACGATGCCGACATCTACGAGCGGGGGGTCGATCCGGTGGCCATCCGCCGCCGCATCGGCATGGTCTTCCAGAAGCCGAACCCCTTTCCGGCCATGTCGATCCACGACAACGTCCTTGCCGGCTACAAGCTCCTCGGCCGCCTCAACCGCGCCGATGCCGATGGAATCGTCGAGTCGAGCCTGAAACGGGTCGCCCTCTGGGACGAAGTCAAGGACCGCCTGAAAACGAGCGCCATGGACCTCTCCGGCGGCCAGCAGCAGCGCCTGTGCATCGCCCGGACCATTGCCGTGCAGCCGGAAGTGATCCTGATGGACGAGCCCTGCTCCGCACTCGACCCGATCGCCACCCTGAAAATCGAGGAGCTGATCGACGAACTGAAGGAGCAGTACACGGTCATCATCGTCACCCACAACATGCAGCAGGCGGCCCGCGTTTCGGACTATACGGCATTCTTCTACATGGGCGAGATGGTGGAGTGCGGTACGACCAAAAAGATCTTCACCACCCCGGAGCAGCGGCAGACCGAGGATTACATCACCGGGAGATTCGGGTAGAATCAACGTTGAGCCTGAATTTAAAAAAAGGACATCAGATGCTCAAGTTGCTCAAAAATAGCCAGATCGTCGCACCCGCAGCGAGCTCCGCGGAGGCGTAG
>CAYSJJ010000139.1:0-3709 GCA_964431365.1 uncultured Geobacter sp.
CTATTGCTGCAATGATCTTTTTCATCTCGATATTCTCCTTGGTTCGTCAATCGTAACGTCTGCCGTCCCTTGTCGCGCTGGCGCGGCATCCGTCACGGGTTCACGTAGTTGGACAACTCTGGTCAGAACTCGTACGAGACCGCCATGCCTGCACCGTAGTCGGGGCTGGAATCGGTGAGCCCCTTGGACAGGTACCCCTCGATCCCGGTGAGCGCGGTAACCTGATACATCATCTTCAGACGTGCCTCGAGGAGCGATGAGGCCCCGTCGGCCCGGGATGTCGACCCCTTGAGAATGAACATGGGCCGGAACGCGTCGGTAACCTGATAACCGGCTCCGGCGTTGTAGTTCAGATAGTTTTTCAGCGGAAGATCCGCTGATTTCCCCTGGACCGCATACCCCGGCTCCACAAAGGCATACCAGTCGCCGAACCATTTGGAGAACTCCAACGCCACCCCCTCGTCGAACTCGCCGGTGCCGAGCCCCTTATCCTTGTCCGCCGTGGGGATCTTCACAAAGACATTGGGCCGGACCTGAGGGATGCGATCGGCCTCCTCAACCAGAACGTAACCGGCCCGGAGCGTGATGTCGCCAAGCCCCCCTTGCGATGCGGCAGGGTCGGCAGTGGAGGAGGAGCGGAGCGTCCCCCCCATGCCGTTCCTCTGGGTCTGGCCTGCCATGGCAACGCTGGCCATCTGTGCGCCCTGCATCTGCCTGAACTGGCCGGCAATCACGTTGGTGTTGCTCTGGTAGACATAGGGAATTTCAAGCGAGAAGCCCCAGCGCTCAAAAGGGGTAACCGCAATGGTCAGGGGGACGAACAGCGCGTTCGTTCTGGTTCCGGTGCCATAGTCGCCGGACGTGAACTCGAGCCCCAGACCGACGGAGGCAGTTCTTTCGGTTGCCTGGGAGGCGGAGGGGAATGTCGCAACCGCGGCCAGGATCGTCATGCTTAAAAACCTTCCGAGTACCTTATTCATTGAATCTGTTCTCCCGTCACGGGCGAGGATGAACTGCTATGTGCATCAGCGCCGCATTCCACCGCCACCGCCTCCGCGCATCATGCCGCCTCCCTGGTATCTCATGCCGCCTCCGGAACGACCCGAACCCGCATTCCGCCCGGACCACGCCGGCATACCCTTTTCGTTGCGCAACTCCAGCTGAGTCCCGGCACTCTTGTTCGCCAGCGACTGAACCATGAGGTAGGTCCTGCCGTCCTCCCCCTGGGCTTTCGATCCCTTGGCACTCAGTTCGTCGTTCAGCCGGACCGGAATACCTTTGGCCTCCCAGAAGGACTTGGGGCCCACACAGAGGATGACCGCTTCGCTGCCGCTCTTCACCTCGATCATCATAGGCCCCTTGTCGACCGCATGGGGGAGGGAGACCGCGGTGCCCGATACCGTGGTGACGGTATTGACATCGTAGCCCCGGTTGAAGTCCAGGCCACTCTTATCCTGCTGACTCTCCTGACCGAACCACCAGCCGGCCTCAGCCGGCGAACGCATGGCAGGCAGTGACAGGAAGAGAACCGTCAATATCATCAAGCGGCCTGGACCCATGGTAACTCCAACTCCTTCCTACTGTTTCGCCGGGCTGCCGTACCCCGAACCATCCGCCGGTGGGACTGCGTTGCCGGTCCCGTCTCCGGGTCCGAGCCGCCGCATTTTCCCCTGACCGGCCCCCTGCCGCGCGGCCCCCTTCGCCGCACCGCTGCCGTCCTGGAGACGCTGGCCCTGCATGGCCTTGCCCCCGGAAGCGGTACCTGTCTGACTGTTCACGCAGCTCCCGTCACGCAGCCGGGCGCCTTGCCCGCCGCCGCCACCGCCGCCACCGCCGCGGGCAAACGCCTCGCTCCCGAGTGCCACTGCGCACACTGCCGAAAGTGCCACCACTGCCAGTTTCGTCCTTTTCATGTCGATCCTCCTTGGAAGCTGTACTGTTGCTGCTGCCAAGGTAGTACCATATTGCGTACCAACAGAGGGCAAGCGTGTAACAGTTCGTAACGACAACACATTCCCCACATACGACAAACCACGCATCTCAAATTCGGTGCAATCCGTTGCACCGGTCGCGAACGGTTTTGCACCACTGGATCTACGCTTTCAACCCGTGAGGGATGCCGCGCCGACGAAGCGACTCTGCCCGAAAAACAGCAGCCGCTGTAAGCGAAATGGAGCGTCAACCGGCCTGTTTGTTTGAGCCCGTCAGGGCGAGTAGCGAATGAGCCGTACGGCGGCGGTGCGCAGGGCACGCGGAGCGCAGTGGGTGCGGCGTCCCTCACGCATCCACACTTCTCAATCTTCGATCAGCCCATACTCCTTCAGCTTGTACTGCAGGGTCCGCCGGGAGATCCCCAGCTCCTCCGCAGCCTGGCGCCGGTTCCCCCCCTGCCTCTCCAGCGCCTTCACGATCAACTCCCGCTCCACCCCCTTCAGGGCGTCACGGCTCTCCCTCCCCTCCGGGACGGAGCTGTTCAGCACCCCCTCGGGGAGATTGGCGCACCTGACCGTCCCCTGGGCCAGGATAACCGCCCGCTCCATGGCGTTCTGGAGTTCGCGGACATTCCCCGGCCAGGCGTAGCGCTTCAGGGCGGACAACGCCTCAGGCTCCACCTCTTTCAGCCTCTTGCCGATCTGCCGGCCGAACCGGTCGAGGAAATAGTCGACCAGGAGCGGGATCGCATCGACCCGTTCCCGCAGCGGCGGAAGGAGGAGGGGAAAGACGTTCAGCCGGTAGTAGAGGTCTTCGCGGAATCGCCGCTCAGTCACCTCGTCCTGCAGATTGCGGTTGGTGGCGGCAATGACCCGCACGTCCGCCCGGATCTCCCTGCTGCCGCCGACCCGTTCAAAGACCCGCTCCTGGAGCACCCGCAGCAGCTTCGCCTGCAGCGCCGATGGCATCTCGCCGATCTCGTCCAGGAAGATGCTCCCCCCCTTTGCCAGCTCGAACTTCCCCTGACGGGCCTGGATCGCCCCGGTGAACGCCCCCTTTTCATGGCCGAACAGCTCGCTCTCCAGCAGCTGCTCCGGAATGGCGGCACAGTTCAGCGGGACGAAGCCCCCCCGTGACCGCGGGCTCAGGAGGTGGATGGTGCGGGCGACCAGCTCCTTGCCGGTGCCGCTTTCGCCATAGATGAGCACGTTGGCGTTGGTCCCGGCCACATCGAGCACCAGCTGGCGCACCCTCTTCATGGCCTGTCCGGCAAAGATCAGCTCCTCCGGCGGCAGGCCGGCGGCTGCCGACTCCTTCAGGGAGAGGAGTTCCCGGTTGCGCCCCTGGCTCTCGATCACCCGTCGTACCAGGGTCAGGAGCGCTTCCGGGGCGACGAGCGGTTTGGTGAGGAAATCGACCGCCCCCTCCTTCATGGCGGCAACCGCCTCGTCCACGGTGCCGAAGGCGGTCAGGAAGATGAACTGCGGCGGGCTCGGGTCCTGCCGGCTCTCCCGGAACAGTTCGAGCCCCCCCTTGCCGGGCATCTTCAGGTCCGAAACCACAAGGTCGAAGCTCTCTTTGGCGAGCATCCGCGCCCCCTCCCGGCCATCGCGGGCAATAACGACCTCGTGCCCCTCGTCCTCCAGGATCGTCTGCACGAAGCTCCGGAAGGTCTCGTCGTCCTCGACCAGCAAAATGCGTCCCGTCATCGGTTACTCCCACAGCAGGTTGCTGAAAAACAGCCATCTCGCCGCCGTCCTCGCAAGCTTCCTTGTGC
>CAYSJJ010000140.1:0-3381 GCA_964431365.1 uncultured Geobacter sp.
AGGAGAGAAGGTCGTCGATGAGAACCCCCATATTTCGCACGTTATTGGAAAGCTTGTCGAGATACCGTCTGTGCTCGCCGGACAGTGTGGGGCCCAACTCCTCCACGAGGATGCGCGCATAGCCGTCCACCGCCCGCAACGGGGCTCGCAGGTCGTGGGAGACCGAATAGCTGAACGATTCCATGTTGCGATTGGTTTCCAACAGCTCCTCGGTCCGCAACGCAACCCGCTGCTCCAGTTCGGCGTTCAGGTTGTTCAACCGTTCATCGACCTTCTTCCGCGCAGTGACATCCCGGACAAAGGCCAGAAAACGTCCGGATTCCGGCACGAACGTCGTGCTCACCTCCACGTCCAGGACTTTGCCGTCTTTGCAGCGATGGCGCGTCTCGAAACGATCGTAGAGGTCCCGCACGATCCGGTCGGTATGTACTCGCGTCTCCTCGTCGCTCTCGTTGGCCTCGAAGTCATGGATCGTCTTGCCGAGCAGCTCCTCCCTCGGGTAGCCATACATCAGACAGCATTCATCGTTCGCCTCGACGATCTTCCCTGACCGGTCCAACTCCCAATAGCTGTCGATGGTGGTGTTGGCGATGTGCCGAAACTTCTGTTCGCTCACCCTGAGCGCATCCTCGGCCCGCTTCCGGTCCGTTATGTCGTGGATGATGGAAAAGAGAAACGCGCCATCGTTCAGATCGATACGCGACGAATAGACTTCCACCAGGCGGAGCTCTCCACTGGCAAGCCGGTGGGAAAATTCGAATCGGCTGAACCTCTCACGGATGGCCACCTCCATGGCGGCCACAATGTCGGGCTGGGGGAGCGTATTGAGGTCGGCGACACGCATCGTCGCCAGGGCCCCGGGCGGATAGCCGTAAAACAGCTCCGCCGACCTGTTGGCCCGGACAATGGCGCCGGTCCCCGGAGAGATGACCAGCATCACTGCGCCGTGGTTTTCGAACATATGCCAAAACGGGTCGCGGTCAGGAGAAATCCCGACAGTGCACTTCTGCATGAATTCGTCCATGGAGCATTAATACCATATGGTTAATCAAATGCAACCCGGCAACCACCCAATTCGCCGCCGATCCAACGGCACTTCGTCGTCTGGCATTTACCGAGAACAGGGGTAAAATTAATATAAATAAATCACCGGAGTACGTGGCATTTCGCCCGTCGCAGCCCAATCCATCCCGCGGCCCGGGATCATGAATGGCGTGTCCGGCACGGCGGAGATAAGTGTGCGCGAGGATCTGACAGGTGCTGCGGATGGGATCAGGAGGGAGGAAAGGTATGGACGAGATCATCTACGACAGCATCGGACCGGCCAAAGTCATCCGGCTTTACTCGGCCAAAGAGCAGCTCAGGGCGGTGGTGGTGATCGACAACACCGCGCTCGGACCGGCCATCGGCGGCGTCAGGGTTTCCCCCACCGTGGATGCCACCGAGGTCTGGCGCCTAGCCCGGACCATGACACTCAAGAACTCCATCGCCGGCCTCTCCCACGGCGGGGCCAAGGCAGGGATCGTCGCCGATCCGGACAACCCGGCCATTGAGCGGATCTTCCGGGTCTTCGCCCGGATGATCCGGGACCTGACCGACTACATACCGGGCCCGGACCTTGGGTGCGCCGAGACCGCCATGGCCTGGATCCACGACGAAACCGGCCGGGCCGTCGGCCTCCCCGAGGAGATCGGCGGCCTGCCGCTGGACAGGCTGGGCGCGACCGGCTTCGGCCTGGCCGCCTGCGCCGAGGTGGCGGCCCCTCTCGCCGGCATCGAGCTGTCAGGCGCGCGCATGGCCATCCAGGGATTCGGCAGCGTCGGCAAGGCGGCGGCCCGCTTCCTCGCCGCCAAGGGGGTCCGGCTGGTGGCGGTGTCCGATTCCAAAGGGACCGTACAGAACCCGGACGGCTTCGACGTGGAGGCGCTGATCGCGGCGGCAGGACAAGCCGGCAGCGTCGCCGCCACCGGCCTGGGGACACTTGTCGCTCCTGGGGCGCTCTTCGGCATCGACTGCGAGATCCTGATCCCGGCGGCGGTGCGGGACGTGATCACCGAGCGGAACGCGCCTGACATCAAGGCCCGACTGGTTCTGGAGGGGGCGAACATACCGGCTACACTGCGGGCCGAGGAGATCCTCCACGGCCGGGAGGTGCTCGTGGTTCCCGACTTCATCGCCAATGCCGGCGGGGTCATCATGGCGGCCATGGAGTACGGCGGCAAGGGGGCACAGGAGGCGTTCAACGCCATCGGCGAGCGGATCGGGAAGAACACGCGGCTGATCATGGAGAAGGCGGCCCGGGAACGGGTCATCCCCCGGTCGGCAGCCGAGGCCATCGCGAGGGAGCGGGTGATGAAGGCAATGGCCTACCGGGACTACTGATGCCGCGCCCGTCTTCAGGGCATCTTTGGCTCGTCGTCAATCGCGTCATCCTCGGCGTAGCGCTGTTTATGCCCGGTGTTTGGGTACTACCGCTCGATCCTCCGGGCCAAACCTGCCCCAAATACGGACGCAATCGGAGCGGTGGTTATCTTTTTCAATCGAAGAACAGTGGCTACCCTTTGAAGAGGCCGGCAATCTCCCACTGCATGTTTTTCGTATCGACCCTGGCCTGGTGGAGAAGGGCTCCCCAGCTCCTCTGCCCGCTCTTCACCTCAAGATAGAGCTGCCTGGCCGGCTTTTTCAGCTTTTTCGCGACAAGGGTGGCGATGATCACTTCCTGGTTCGAGGCCCCGGCCTGCCGCACTGCTGCCAGCTCTGCGTCGGTCAGCAGCCGAAACCGGGTAAAGAAATCGTCCACCACCGTCTCCGCCAGCTGCGCCGCAGGCGCGTTTCCGCTTAGTCCGTTCGCGAACCGGGCACCTACCACGTTCGGGGAGAGCTTGAGCGGCGTAAGGGCCCCCTTCCACCCCCCGCTCTTCTGCCGTGCCTGGAGCAGCGTATCCGGCGAGGCGTCCGTTTTGGATGCGACCCAGTGGGCGATCCAGAGGTCGTCGGAAGAGGTCCCCTGCTGTTTTTTCATCACCACCGACTTCTTGTTGACATAGAAGACCTCGGCAAAGAACGAATTCTGCGCCGAAGCGAGAAAATAGGGATCGGCCGCCGCCGGCCTCGCGGCGTCATATGACCGCTCCGTGAAGCAGTGGCAGGTGATGGCCGGTATGGCGAGCGCCGGCATCGGGGAGATGAGGAGCATGGCGAAGCTGAGTAGGATGGGACTGCGGGAAACGTAACGCATAGGACACCTTCTTACTGGCCCGGGGGCAGGCGTACCTGCCCCCGGCAATCATCGAGCATAATTTTAGAAACTCAAGGTTGCTCAAAAGTAGTCAGATCGTCGCACCCGCAGCAGGCTCCGCGGAGGCGTAGCAGCGCTACGCC
>CAYSJJ010000141.1:0-3355 GCA_964431365.1 uncultured Geobacter sp.
CTGGCGAAGATCGGTTGCTGATAGATGTCGATTATTTCCAGTTCAAGACGCCCTTGCAGGTGCTCCGCGCAGAGTTTTTCCACGTTCTCGATCGCTCGCCGGGAATTGGGTGTCAAACCGGCAACATACAGACGGAGGAGATAGCATCCCTGCCCCGCCTGACCGGATGCCAGCTCGAACGTCTCGCTCGAATCCTGCACCGGACTGATCCGTCTGTCCCCTTCGTCCATCTCCCCCTCCCAAACCGGCGCGTCAGCCGGCAGGACGCACATCAAGCCCAACCAGCACCCGCTCGGTGTTGGAGAGGTCGCCAATGATCTTTTTCATCGGTTCCGGGAGTCGCCGTACCAGTGTCGGCAGCGCCAGTATCTGGTCAGCCCTGGCCAGAGCAGGGTTCACCGTGAGATCTATCACTTCGATCCGGTACCTTCCGTCCAGGTACTCTTTGCAGATCTCTTTCAGATTGGCGAAGGCGGTGATGGATTTCGGCGTCTGACCTGCCACGTACAGCCGGAGTATCCATCGCATTTCGTTCGTGTCCGGCCCCTCATCCCTTGCAGGACATTCATCCACGGGGTTCATCATGTGCGTGCTCCTTTGCGTACGCGACAGGGTGGTCCTGTCGCCACGCCTGCAGGATGCGTCTCCGGTCTTGATTCATGGTGATTGTGAGGGAGAGGATCAAAGGAATATTAATGCAAGCTAACAAAAAGTCAACCATTCACCCTGCGCCCGAAATCACTCTTCCGGAAAAAGATACGCACGTTCGAGACCTTACCCGAAAAGACGAATCCGGAGCTGTTGGCGGAATGAGAAAAGCGGGGCCGATCCGTAGAGCCGTACGATGGACAGAAGAAGCGGACATGCGGGGGTCGCGATGGGCGGAGGCTCGGCGCCTCCCCTACCGGCGCAAGCGGTCTGCAGGCGTGGGGAGAGACTGGAGGGATGAAGGATCAGCCCCGCACTGCGCACAGCTACGGGGCTGACAGGGTTACTGACTCTTGTGCCCCCCGACGATCCAGTCATACACCTCTTTCTTCTCGTCGTCGGAAAGCGGCAACTGGGCGTTTGCGCAGAGGGTCAGGACGTTCTCGTAGAACTTCTCGGCCAGGGCCTCCGGCCGCTCGTGCTTCGCTGACTTGAGCTTCACGCCGACGTGCAGGAGACCGTTGATGACGAAGTTGATGGTGTTCCGGGAAACCGAATACCCCCTCTCCACACAATGATCCCTGACAGCCTTGGACGTCGCGGTCTGGTTGTACTCGTTCTCCCTGATCTCCTTGGCCAGTTCCTGGAACAGCACCTCGTAGTGCTCCGTGGAGATAAGTGGCGAATCGGTAATCTTGCTGATCCGTGCCGGCAGGTCGTCGCGATGCATCGGTTCCCCCGGCCTGCTCTCCAGGTCCATCCGGTGCACCCCCTCGATGTAGAGATACGGGGGATTCTGATAGGTGATCTCGATTTCCGGCAGGTTGAGGGTCTTCAGGAGATTCGTGAACGTCCCCCTGCCGAGCCAGGCGCTCTCAAGCATCTCGGGACCGAATTTCTTGGTCAGGACATCCGCCATCTTGGCCATGCTCACGGCACGGGGCGAGTTGGCAACGTACATCCGGATCATGTCTTCCACCAGTTCGTGGATCGGCCGTTCGCACAGGGACGCATCGTCTTCCGTGGCAGTAGCCTCCAGCGACGAGGCGGCAACCGATACCCTCTGGTAGGCATCGGACAGGTTGACGCGCCAGGGGTCCTCCTTGGTGATGGCCAGCTTGCTGCTGTGCGCGACAATGACCTCCGTCAGCCTGCGCAGCGTCCCGCACCCCAGCCAGTTGTTCTTCCGGTTCATCTCGGTCACTTCACGGTAGAGTTTCGGCAGGTCGATCGCCTGGATCGGCCCGGACTCCTTGATCGCCTCTTCGAGCCGGTTGGCGATCTTTTCGATGTACGGGGCCAGCTGCCTGTTTTCGCTCGACTCCAGTTCGGTGATCGGCCGGTCGCTTTCCGGCTCCGCGAAGCCGATGGCCTCCCGGACGAAGGTCTCCTGATCGATGACGTAATCCGCCGCGGCCCGGTAGGCGGGGGAAACATACCCCGCCGCAAGGACCGATGTGGAACGGTCGTGCTTCCGCAGCCGCAGCAGCACCGGCGTGAAGTCCGCATCCCCGGAGAGGATGACGAACTCGTCGAAGTGCGTCGTATGCTCTAGCGTGTCCATGGCATCCATGACCATATGGATGTCCGTGCTGGTCTTCCCCCTGCTCGTTAACGGCGGGCAGTCGATCACCTCGAACCCCGCCCTGGTGAAGAACGGCCGGTACTGGGCGAACACCACCGGATTCATGTAGCAGCGGCGGACGAGCACCCTGCGCGCCGCCCCGTCCCCCACATGGGCTGCAGGCATCTGCTTCTCGACCCATTCGAGCCACTTTTCCGGCGTGGTGGCAAACTGGTTGGCGAGGTTCTGGTCTTCCGACGTGTAGGTGATGAAAATATTGTCAAAATCAACGAACATGGCGGTCCGGATGTATTTGCGGAATTCAGACAAGAACGGATACTCCTTTCAGTGGTGGCGTGGCAGGGGATACCTATGCGAACTATTGGGTGGAGGATAGCAGAGATTGCCAGGGCGTCAAACCCCCTTTACTTCCCGAAGATCGTCCGTTTCCCGCAAAAAAGCCCCGCCCCTCTGCACAGAGATGTACAGGAGGACGGGGCTCATCTGTCGGAAACGGCCGCGCACGGAGTGCCGGGGCAACCCCTTTCGCGGCCCGCGTCAGTGCGCGATGGACTGGCGGAACTTGTTGATCTCCCGGATCAGTTCGGTCCGGTCGAAGTAGATCTCGTTGCGGCGGATCTTCCCTTCGGCGTTGAACTGCAGGAAGCAGAGCGCCGAACATTCGACGATCTTCTCCCCCACCGGGATGCGCGCCTCCAGCCTGTTCATGAAGCCCCCCTCGATGGGGATCGGCTCCACCTGCGTCCAGACCCAGGTGGGGTTGTTTCCCAGCACCTTGGTGAAATACTCGGTCAGGGCCTCCATCCCCCGGATCCCCGCCGGACGACCCGGATCGAGGAAGAACGCGTCGTCGGCATAGAATGCCAGCAGCCTGGCGGGGTTGTTGCCGGTCCAGCAGGGAAGCCAGCGGTCGGTGAATGCTCTCGCTTCTTCGACGGTCATCATGGGTAAGGCTCCTCATTGGCGTGATGGATGGCGGATCGATCAAAGAGTACCGTCAGAACCCCTCAAAAACAAGCCTCTTTTTGAACAGCTGTTTCCTGGCGGAAACGAAACTCAGGTTGCTCAAAAATAGTCAGATCGTCGCACCCGCAGCGAGCTCCGCGGAGGCGTAGCAGCGCT
>CAYSJJ010000142.1:0-3350 GCA_964431365.1 uncultured Geobacter sp.
TCGTCCGGGCACCATTTTGCCTATTGACGGACGGGGGCCTTATAAGGGTTATGCGTTGCTTCTACGGTTATGAGCCTCTAGTATTGAGAATTGTCAGCAAAGAAAAAAACATAACAAGAGCCGCTACAACAACCGCTGTGAAAATCAGTATCAGATATCCATATTTTTTCTCTATGATCGTTCTGTCCGTCTTCACGCAGCAAATAATTCCCAACACGGCTGCACCACAAACCCCAATAACAAGTACCGAATATGTTGCGAACCCAGTGAAGAACTTTGGTATCAACCAAGAGTAAAAACCTGCTATCACGGCAGTACAGACAACTACGATCCCTATAAGGTTTATTATCAGGTTGTTTTTAATACCGTTGGTTTTCATCTCTTTTACTCGCATAACTCGTTATTAGTAGGTTTCCCTATATGAGCCATTTATTACCTATATGAGGAATTTATGCCCAATATAAGGAAGCCACGATCTTCCTTATATTGGTAACTTTCAAACAACTCCTTCATCCCTTCACAACCCTTTCCACCAACTCCCTGTCTCCCCGTATCAACCCCCATCGCACACGCCAGAGCTTCTGACTTCGCACCAACCCCTTTCAGGCGATCTCGCAACGCTTTCATCGTGAATGGGACCTCTACCAAGACCGTGTCCGTCTTCCGGATACGCGGCACTCCTTTGCCCGGTCTCTCGTCCACGATGATCTCCGCAGTCTTGATGCGCATGTCCCTGATGGCGTCGTACCGGTAGCAAACACACAGAAGGGTATCCCCGAACCTCTCAACCAGCCGCAGCGTTCCGTTCTCCCCGGGTTTCAGGTGCTTGTGAGCCTTCATATGCTTAAGCATGTTGAGCCTCCGGAAATAAAATGAACATGGCGCTAGCCCCCTGTTTGTAGAACATTCGCGAACATTAAACAACATTTTTCCACGACTTTTCAGCGCGCAACCCATTAATATATCTAGCTTTTCTGCTAGCACCAGATTTAACCCGGCGAATCAAAAGGCTATTTCTTTCACCTCCACATGGAAGCTCATGGGAGTGGACGCAAAACCCATCTGGAGGTGGTCAGTCGTTTCCATTGGCGGGCCGCGGCTTGACGTAGAGCAGCAGACCGACCAGGACCAGGACGATCCCTGCGCTGCCGGCCAGCCCGGGTGCTGCGCCGTGGAGGAAGACGATCTCCCCCAGCAGCGAGAAGATCACCTCCATCGCCTGCGTCGCATCCACCGCCGCCAGCTCGAACGGGGTTGTGGCGTGGTGGCGGGCCTGGAGGAAGAGGCTGGTGGCGATCACCCCGGAGAAGAGCGCGACCAGCGCGGTATTGACCATCTGGCCGGCCGAGGGGGGAGGCGGGGCCGTGGCCAGGAGGAGCACCACCCAGAAGGGGAGCGAACCGAGCACCAGCAGCAGGACGCGGCCGATGCCGTGGTCGATGACCGGATCGGTGATGGACGGGATGAGGGGCGAACTCCCCAGGCGCGCCTCCCACACCAGCTGGTTGCCGAGGGGGTAGGCCACGGCGGCCCCCATGACCGGGAGGGTGCCGAGCACGATCTCCCTGAGCGGCACGGCCGTGGCCTGCTCCAGGGTGACCATCACGATGCCGGCGAAGATCAGGAGGGTGAACAGGAGCCCCTGCGCCGGCACGCGCCGGCCGAACAGGAGGAGCACCAGCGGCGTCGCCATGATGGTGGCCTGCCAGGTCGTCGCCACCACCCAGCCGGGCGCGAAGCTGGCACTGTACGACAGGAGGGCGTAGAAGAGGCCGAAGCCGATGCTCCCGGCAACGGTCCAGAAGAGCCAGTGGCGGCGGTAGAGGGCGAGCGCCCCCCGGAGGACGCTCCCCTGGCGCGTCACCAGCAGCCAGAGGCAAAGGAGAAGGAGCATGTACCCGTAGCGGAGGGTGGCGGTCCAGGCCCAGTGCCCCCCCTGGAGGCTCATGGCCCGGTTGAGCACGAAGGTGCTGCTGAAGAAGAGAGCCGAGAGTATGCCGGTGACGACGAGACGGATCATGGGGAGACAGGAGCCCGTAAGGGAAGGATGATTCCTATGCTGCGCGGGAAAGCGGATGGACTTCCTTGTCCAGACGGTCCTCCAGGGCCTCCAGCGCAACCTCCATGTCAAAGCGCGTCTGGAGGTTCATCCAGAATTGCGCCTCCATGTTGAAAAAACGGCCGAGTCGGAGTGCCGTATCGGCGGTTATCGCGCGACGCCCATGCACGATCTCGTTTATCCGCCGCGGGGTCACGCCGATATCCTTGGCCAGGCGATACTGGGTCACCCCCATCGGCTCCAGAAACTCCGTCATCAGGATTTCGCCCGGATGGATCGGTGGGAAGTCACGTTTTGCCATAGTGTCACCTCTCAGTGGTAATCAACGATCTCGACGTCGTAGGCGTCGCTACCCTGCCACAGGAAGCAGATGCGCCACTGCTTGTTGATCCGGATGCTGTGCTGCCCTTCCCTGTCACCACGTAACGCTTCAAGATAATTGGACGGCGGAATCCGCAACGTTTCCAGTACGGTTGCGGCATCCAGCATGTTGAGCTTTATTGCCGCTGCCCGCTGGATGGCCTGCGGCAGTTTGGCGGAAAAGCGCCCATGGAAGAGCTTTTCGGTTTCCTTGCAGTTGAAGGACTTGATCATAGAACACGTTATCTCACAAGGATATTATCGTCAAGGGATATCATGCACAACGGTTACCGACTGGCTCGCTCAGATCTCGATGCTCTCCGGGTCGTCCTCCTTTTCCACCACCCGCCACTCGTTCACCTCCGGGTCGAAATCGGCGATCTTGTCCAGGGAGGCCTTCAGGTAGCGCCCCTGGGCCGTGACCGCCACGTCGCCGTTGGGGAGCACGATCTCGCCGCTCCCCTTGAAGAAGCGGGAGCCGTCCTCGGTCACCCTGGCGATCACCTTGATCTCCGTCTCCAGCGGGACCGGCTTCTTGTACTGCAGCTGCAGATCGATGGTCACCCCCCAGACGTCCTCGTTGCCACCGATCAGGATGGCCCGGCCGATGGTCTCGTCCAGGATGGCGGAGGCGATGCCGCCGTGCAGCCTCCCCGGATAGCTCTGGTGCTCCTGGGTGGGAACGAAGAGCGCGACGAGTTCGTTGTTTTCCGTCTCGTAGAACGAGGCCTGCAAGCCGGAGCCGTTCTTGAGCCCGCAGACGAAGCAGAGCTTCGAGTTGTACTGTTTCCTGGTCACCGTGTGTTTCATCGTTGCTCCCTTACGTCTGAGAAAAGCCTTCACCGCAGAGGGCGCAGAGTACCGCCGTGAACATTGCAGGTTGCTCAAAAATAGCCAGATCGTCGCACCCGCAGCAAGCTTCGAGGGAGGC
>CAYSJJ010000143.1:0-3040 GCA_964431365.1 uncultured Geobacter sp.
GCGAGATGGCTGTTTTTCAGCAGCCTACTTACGGTCACAACGAGGTGATTACCATGTACAGCGGCGCCTACAACCTCTGCAACCTCCCCCCGTGGGTGATCGCCTCCAGGACCTTCAACGATCATCCCCAGCCGCTGGAGATCCCAGGGGTGCGCCAGGCCAACCGGTTTCTCTTCCGGAAGCTGGAGGACATCGGCTCGGCCGAGGAGCGGGCAACGGTCTTCAACGACTACATGTCGGTGAAGTTCCAGCTGCACCACTGGCAGCAGCAGACCGACACGGCCGGCAGAAGCATCAGGAACAGCTACCTCCGCTTCCTGCGCGGCTGGATGATGGACTCGAACTCCGTGGAGGGAGCGGTCCTCAAGGGGTGGGTGGAGAGCCGGATGGGGCTCCCCCCCACCTTCCACAAGATCCGGATCCCCTGCATCCATGCCGAAGAGTACATGACCTTTGCCATCGACCGGACCAAGGGGAGCGCCCGGACCAACGCCATCAATTCCCAGCTCGACCTTCTCTTCGAATACTCTCAGTTCGAACTGGCCCGGAAATTCCCCGACCGCCTCACCATTCCCCTCTACCGCGGCACCTACGACGCCTCCGAACACGAGGTGCTGGAGCAGCTCGCCAAACGGCAGCAGATCGTCCGCCTCAACAACCTCGTCTCCTTCACCTCGGACGAAGAGCGGGCCTGGGAGTTCGGCTCCACGGTCTGGGAGGTGCAGGTGCCGCTCTTCAAGATCTTCTTCTTCAGCGACCTGCTCCCCAACAGCATCCTCAAGGGTGAGGGGGAGTTTCTGATCATCGGGGGGGAGTATCGGGTCAGGCAGGTGATGTGCACCATCTGAGGTCCCGCACCCGTCTTCGGGGCATCTTCGGCCCGGCTTCAATCGCAAAATCCTCGACGTAGCGCTGCTACGCCTGCGGGTTTGCTCAATCGGCCGGACCAAATCTGCCCCAAATCCGGGCACGGGTGGCTTACGGCGTCAGCAGCGGGGAGAGGGCGAGGAGCTTCGTGGCCAGGGCGTTGAGTTCCTGGACGAGCTGCTTGTCGAGCCGTTTCAGCCAGCGCCGCGGGATGCTCTCCAGGCCGTAGTAGGCACCGGCCAGCCCGCCCAGGATGGCGCCGGTAGTGTCCGCGTCCCCCCCCTGGTTCACCACCCCCACCAGGCACTCCTCGAAATCCCGTCCGCGAAAGAAGTGGTAACAGACCGTCTGGAAGGTATCCACCACGTAGCCGGTGGCAAGCCCCCGGTACGGCTCGAAGGAGAAGGTGGGGAAATCGGCGACCAGCCTGTCCACCTCGCGACGGATGCGGGTCTTGGAGGCGGCGGTGACGGCCAGGTGGAGGAGCCGGCCGTAGCAGACACAGGCGGCGTCGGAAAGCGGGTGATTGTGGGTGATGTGCGCCTGCTCCACGGCGCAGCGCCTGAGAAGCGCCTCGTCCCCCAGGGTGAAAAGGCCGACCGGTGCCATCCGCATCAGCGCGCCGTTGCCGGCGTCCCACTCGTTGTACGGGGTCTCCAGCTCCCCCTTGAGCATGAAGCTGCGAATCCCCCGCCGGCAGGTGTCCCCCACGTCGATCGGTTTGGTCTTCAGCCACGCCGCAAACTGCCCGGCGATCCCCGGCAGGTCCCAGCCTTCGGCTGCGGCCAGGGCGCGGGCCACGCAGAGGGACATGTCGGTGTCGTCGGTGGTCTGTCCCGCCTTGAGCCGCAGCCACCCTCCCCCCACCATCTCCCGCAGGACGCCGTATTTCGCCCTGATCTCGCCGGAGGTCATGAACTCAGCGGGCGCACCGAGGGCGTCGCCGACGGCCAGGCCGAGCAGGGCTCCCCGGACGCGGGAAGCGGCCTCCTCGGGATGGATCGGGAGGTCGCGGCTCACTGCTCCTCGATGATTTCCCGCGTGCAGCCGACGAGAAAGTCGAACACCTCTTCCCTGGCCACGATGGAGCGGGGGAGGTCCCGGTTCATCAGGTCCTCAATGAGGTGGAGGGTGCTTCCGTCGTCCCGCCCCAGCTCGTCCATCACCTTCGCCAGCATCGGCAGTATCTCGTAGAGGTCGTCCCGGTCGAACGGCGACCGGTCCGGCTTGCCGCTGAACTTCGGTGCATCGCGGTTGACCGTGTTCTTCGGGTACCGGTACTTCAGGTCGGACGGTTTGATCTGAATTCCCATGGGCTCCGCCCTACCTGCAGCCGCAGCCGGACGACGTGCACGAGGTGCGGCATGACGCCTGCAGGCTGAGATCGGCGCCGTGGCTCTTGAAGCATTCCAGCGACTCCTGCGTCACCATCCACGCCCCGTCCCGCTGCTCACCCCTCAACGCCTTCTCCTTGATCAGCATCAGGACCCGCAGCGGGGTGGTGCCGAGCTCCACGGCCACGTCGTCAACGGTGATGTATTCCCGACTATCGCATTCCTTTTGCGTGCACATAGGTCCCTCCGTCGCTGTGATGGCCTAGGCGTTACATGGACCATGCCAGCCACCCTCGGCCCGCCAACAGGGCGTTTACCGCCCCATCCCCCCTCCTTCGACGCCAGTGTCTGCCCAACAAACAGGCACCCCTTGCCCTCATGAAGGCAAAAAGAGGGGGTCAGGCTTCGTCCCCCCACCTCCCCCACCCCATGAAATTGCATAAAATAAGGGCGTTCGCATCTGGCACGGTTTAGGCAATAGCCTGATCACCGCGAACAACGACGTTCACGCAACACGGCACCGAAGCCCGGCTGGAAATTTCCAGCCGGGCTTTTCTATTTTCACCGGCGATCCGAACCTACCGCCACGATCAGGAAAGGAGCTACCCATGGCAACCAGCTGCACGGAACGGAAGAACATCCAGGGACATCCCTGCTTCGGCGGCAACCACCACAAGAACGGCCGCATGCACCTGGCCGTCGCCCCCCGCTGCAACATCCAGTGCGGCTACTGCTCACGGAAGCATGACTGCGCAAACGAATCACGCCCCGGCGTCACCAGCCGGCTGCTCACCCCGGCCGAGGCCATCGAAAAGGTGCGGGAAGTGATGGCGAGCGAG
>CAYSJJ010000144.1:0-2901 GCA_964431365.1 uncultured Geobacter sp.
CGGGGGCAATTCGCTGGACCGGCTGATTGTCGCTCAGTACAAAGGTGGTGCGGAGGATTTCGTGGCGGACAACGATCCGGTCCAGGGCGCGGCGCAGCGCCGGCCGGTCTAGCTCTCCGCTGAGACGCAAGCCCAGGGGCATGTTGTACGCCTGGCTCACCCCTTCCATCTGGGAGAGGAACCAGAGGCGCTGCTGGGCAAAGGAGAGCTCCAGCGCCCGGTCGCGCACGCTGGCGATGATCGTGGGCAAGGCAGAGCAAGCGCTCGTTTGGACAACCAGTGCAAGTTCGGACAGCACCGGGTGCGAAAAGAGTTCGGCCAGGGTGACTTCCACGTCCAGCGTCTGCCGCACCTGAGAGACGACCCGGACCGCCAGTAGCGAGTGCCCCCCCAGTTCGAAGAAGTTGTCGTGGCGGCCGACGTGGTCCAGGTGCAGCAGTTCGCACCAGATCTCGGCCAGGGCGGTTTCGATCGCGCCTTCAGGGGCTTCGTAGCCACGGGCGGCGTAGGCCGCGCTGTCGGGCGCCGGCAGCCCCTTGCGGTCCACTTTGCCGTTCGGGGTCAGCGGCAGCCTGGGCAGGAGAACAAAGGCGGCCGGCAGCATGTAGTCGGGGAGGCTGGCCGACAGGTGGCTACGCAGGCTCTCCGCCCCGATGGCACCCACCCCTGTCGCTTCGACAGACAGCGTGTAGTACGCCACCAGCCGCTTGTCGCCCGGGTTGTCTTCGCGAGCCAGCACCACGGCATCCCGGATGGCGGGATGCTCCGCCAGCCGCGCCTCGATTTCCCCAAGTTCGATCCGGAAACCGCGGATCTTCACCTGGAAGTCGTTTCTGCCCAGGAACTCGATGCTGCCGTCCGCCAGCCAGCGCCCCAGGTCGCCGGTCCTGTACATCCGCGCACCGGGCTGGCGGCTGAAGGGATCGGCCAGGAACCGCTCGGCGGTCAGGTCGGGACGGTTCAGGTAGCCGCGGGCCACGCCGGCACCGCCGATGTAGATCTCGCCGGCCACGCCGATGGGGACCGGTTGACCGTGCGCGTCCAGGAGGTAGAGGGAGGTATTGGGGACCGGTTTACCCAGCGGCACGCTCCCCGACCGGTACCGTTCCAGGTTCGGCGACAGGTGATAGTAGGCAGCGACGTCGCTGCACTCGGTTGGGCCGTAGTTGTTGATGATCTCCGGCCTCGGGGCGGGGAGCTGCAGCAGCTTCGCCACCTGGATCGGCTCACCTCCCAGCACCACCCGGCACGTGCTGCTGATCTGGTTAGCGCTGTTCGCGTCGATCAGGGCATGGAACGCACTGGGCGTCAGGTTCAGGACGGTGATGCCTGCCCGCTCCATCTGATCCAGATACCGCCGAGGCTCAAACGGCTCGCTGGCCAGATGGAGCTCGCCCCCCGCAACCAGTGGGCCCAGGATGTTCTTCTGGGTCAGGTCGAAGCTGTGGGAGGTGACCAGCAGGACCGCATCCGAGCTGGTAAGCCGGACATCCTTGACGTACCAGGTCAGGAGGTTGCAGACCCCGCGATGTTCGACCATGACCCCTTTCGGTTTGCCGGTAGAGCCGGAGGTGTAGATCACATAGGCCAGATTCTCAGGGGTGAGACCGGCGAGGTCCGGGTTGCTCTCCGGCTTCCCGGCCCAGCGCCCGGCGTCGGCGTCCAGGTCGATGATGGGGCTATTGCCGGCAACAGCTGTGATGCAGTTGCGTACCGTCGCTGCCACCTGGCCATGGGTGAGCACGACCACCGGGGAACTGTCCTCGAGCATGTAGCTGAGCCGCTCGGCTGGGTACGAAGGATCCAAAGGAACGTAGGCCCCGCCCGCCTTGAGGATGGCCAGGAGCCCCACCACCATCTCCAGGCTCCGCTCGACGCAGATCGCCACCCGGCCGTCCGGCTTGACGCCGCGGCTCCGCAGGAAATGGGCCAGTTTGTTGGCTCGGGCGTTGAGCTCTCCATAACTGAGTGCGCTCTCTTCATGTACAACGGCAATGGCTTCAGGATGCTCGGCCGCCTGCTGCTGGAAGAGCTCGTGAATACAGCTGTCGCTCGGATAGGTGGTTTCCGTCGCGTTCCAATCCACCAGCAGCTGGTGACGTTCGGCCTGGCTCAGCACCTCCAGAGTGTGCACCGGCGTGGACGGCACATTCTCCAGGGCATCGACCAGCGATTCCGTAGCGGTCTGCATGAACCCGCAGATGCGCTGCGGGTCCAACGGCGCCTGCACCTGCGCGGTCAAGGAGAATCCTTCACCCAGATCGTCCACGCTCAGGGTGAAGGGATAGTTGGTACGCTCCTCTCCGCCCAGATAGCGCATCCCTTCCCAGGCAGGAAGTGAAGCCTGGTCCGCATCGCTGCTGTGGCGGTAATTGAGCAGCGCACTGAAGAGCGGCGTCGGAGCCGCCACCGCGCTGCAGCGCTGCGCCAGCGACAACGGGGCGTGCTCGTGACGCAGCAATTCTGCCAGCAGCCTGTGGGTCTGCCGTGCGCTCTCGCGGACCCCCTCACTACCCAGGCGGATACGCAAGGGAAGCGTGTTGATGAACAACCCCAGTGCCCGGTCCGATCCGCTGCCACCCTGCATGCGGCCAAAGAGCACGGTGCCGAACACCACGTCGTCCCGGCCGGACACCCGGGCCAGCAGTTGGGCCCAGGCCAGGTGAAACAGGCTGGCAGTGCTGACACCGAGAGAGCGCGCATTCTCGCGCAGACGTCGGGCTAGACCGCTACCCAGTCGGAGATGGGCTTCCGAGATCCCTGATCCGTCCCCCTGCACATCGGTCAGCCCAAAGGGAACCGACGGTTCGTCCAGATCAGCCAGCATCGTCCGGAAGAAGCTTTCATGCTCCTCACGGCTGACGCCCAGCCGCGCCTGGGCCACGAAGTTCCGATACGGCA
>CAYSJJ010000145.1:0-2871 GCA_964431365.1 uncultured Geobacter sp.
GATTTGAGGCGTGCTGGGAAATACCGGCCGCCGAGAAGACCGCGGTGAAAGGTGTGTGGGCAAAGGGACCGGGCGAGGCGCTCTTCCACGCCTTCCGCGACGCAATCGGCGATCTTCCGCTGATCGCCGAGGACCTGGGGGTTATTACCCCGGAGGTGGAGTCGCTGCGCGACCGTTTCGCCCTCCCCGGGATGAAGATCCTCCAGTTCGCCTTCGATTCGGGCGCCGACAACCCCTACCTCCCCCATAACTACTCCCGGAGCAGCGTGGTCTACAGCGGCACCCACGACAACGATACGACCCGGGGATGGTTCAACTCCCTCACCGACAAGCAGCAGCAACGGGTCTGCGGCTACCTGCGCTGTGATGCCGACAATGTTGTCTGGGAGATGATCCGGGCGGCCCTTGCCTCGGTGTCACGTTTAGCGATCATTCCGGCGCAGGACCTGCTGGAGATTGATTCCCGGGCACGCATGAACGTGCCGGGGATGGCTGACGGCAATTGGGAATGGCGGCTCCCGGAAAAGGGAATGACCGGCGCTCTTGCCGAGAGGCTGTCCGCTCTGACCACATTGTATAATCGGGGAGATGCTGGCAAGAAATAAATTGTTGACGGTGGTGTGTTTGATTCATTATATGTATGTCATACTGATTAAGTAGGGAAACTCATCGCTTTAAGGAGATCATTATGGCTGACAGCACGCTGAAGTTTGACACTCTGGCCCTTCACGCCGGGCAATCTCCGGATTCCGCAACCCTCTCCAGGGCGGTACCCATCTACCAGACCTCCTCCTATGTATTCAAGAGTTCGGAACATGCCGCGAATCTTTTCGGCCTGAAGGAGTTCGGCAATATCTATACGCGGCTCATGAACCCGACCACCGACGTGCTGGAGAACCGATTGGCACAGCTGGACGGTGGCGTTGGTGCACTGGCGGTCGCCTCCGGCCAGGCGGCCACCACCTATGCCGTGCTCAACATCGCCAAGGCGGGCGACAATATCATTTCCACCAGTTACCTGTACGGCGGCACCTACAATCTCTTTCATTACACCCTTCCCAGGCTGGGAATCGAGGTGAAATTCGTTGACTCATCGGACCCGGAGAATTTCCGGAAGGCGATAGACGACAGGACCCGCCTGGTCTACACCGAGTCCGTTGGTAACCCGAAGAACAACGTGGACGATTTCGAGGGGATCGCCAGGGTTGCCCACGAGGCTGGCATCCCCTTTATCGTGGACAACACGGTAACCACCCCATACCTTTTCCGTCCGTTGGATCACGGCGCCGATATCGTCGTCTACTCGCTCACCAAGTTCATCGGCGGGCACGGCACGAGCATCGGTGGCGCCGTGGTTGACGGCGGCAAGTTCCCTTGGGATAGCGGCAGATTCCCCGAATTCACCGAGCCCGACCCTTCGTACCATGGACTCAAGTACTGGGAGGCCCTGGGGAATCTCTCCTACATTCTCAAGATGCGGGTGACGCTTCTGCGCGACATGGGGGCCTGCCTCTCCCCGTTCAACGCCTTCCAGTTCCTCCAGGGACTGGAGACCCTTCATGTTCGGATGCCACGTCACGTGGAGAACGCCCGGGCCGTTGCGACCTGGTTGGAGAAACATCCTCTTGTCTCGTGGGTCAATTATGCCGGTCTGGCCAGCCACAAAGACAATGCCCGCGCCCAAAGATATCTCCCCAAGGGGACCGGCGCCATCATCGGTTTCGGCATCAAGGGGGGATTGGAGGCGGGAAAGAAATTCATCGACAATGTGAAGCTTCTCTCCCATCTGGCTAACATCGGCGATGCCAAGTCGCTGGTGATCCACCCCGCCTCCACCACTCACCAGCAGTTGAGCGCCGAGGAGCAGGTCTCCACCGGGGTGACGGCCGACTTCATCCGGCTTTCCATCGGGCTTGAGGATATCAACGACATCCTTGCCGACCTCGACCAGGCGCTGCAGGCGTCTCAGCAGTAGCTCCCCATCTCAGACATGTCAGCATACCGGGGCGGCCACCGAGCCGCCCTTTTTTTGTCGGTTCATTCAGGCAAACGGCAATAGTCCCTGTTCGGTCCAGGTCACTTCTCCCTGTGAAACAAAAAAGGCACCGCCAACGGTGCCTTTCAAGTCGAGATTCGATCCATCCCTACGCTAGTCTTTTCTCTTCCGCCTCAACAGCCCAAGAGCGGCAAGTCCGGCGCCGAGCATGGCGAACGTGCCGGGTTCCGGAACGGGCGTGCTGTTGCTCCCGCCACCAGTCCCCTGTGGCGGCACGCAGCCGGTTTCAATCTCAAGCGATGCCCATTCGATACGGAAGTTGTTGTCGATACCCAGAATTGTCGGATCCAGAACAACGGTAAGGAATTTACCGTCCTTCAATGCATCGGCAAATCCTTGCTCCAACAGGTCGAACGACATGACGTCGTACTGTCTGATATGGTCGAATTTCCGTGTGCCGCGAATTTTTTTCGAATAGCCAAGGCTGATCTGTCCGGAATATATGCCTGTAGATCCACTATTGTTCAGATCGGTTGTGCCGGCATCAATGTCGATATATTCGGGCACCGGGTCTTTGTCGGAAAATTTGAACTCCAGTTCGGCTTCCTTGATAAAGGATTTTTTCGGGTCGAATTTGGTGACGTCTGGATTGGGCAGGTATGATCTGTTTTCTGTTGAGTCCTCGTTGTACAGGATCGCCCTGTCCCCGGGGGCAGTCAGGTTGAAACCAAACGTCGCCAACGGCGTATCCTTGGTGAGGTCGAAATACTGCCGCTCAGAGTTCATGAAGACTTCTTCGAATTCTGCTTTGCAGCCAAACGTGGTGCAGGCGTGCGAGGCGGACTGATCAATAACCCCAATGGCGAGTATGGCCG
>CAYSJJ010000146.1:0-2851 GCA_964431365.1 uncultured Geobacter sp.
ACAAGGTAGCTTGCGAGGACGGCGGCGAGATGGCTGCTTTTCAGCAACCGCCTACCCCCCGGCAAGGGGATCCTTGATCTCATGCTCCGGCTTGAACATGAGCTTCTTCGCCCCGCGATTGTTCACGTATTTCGCCAGTTCCAGGTCGATCTTCTCCGTGACCGTCACCCCGGCGCCGGTCAGCGCCTGGCGCAGCAGTTCGTCGGCCTTGCCGGCATGGCTGAGGGCGTCAGCGAGGACCCGCAGTGTCTCGTCCGGGTTGTGGAAACCGGTGGAGTTCTCGGCGCCGATGAAGACCACCCGGTAGAAGGCCTCCTCGTAATGGTCCCGTGCCTGGGCGTAGAGCGCCTTGTCGATCTGCCTGCCGCCGGCCTGGGCCCTGTTGGCCATCTCGAACAGCTTGGCCACGGTGGCGGTGGCGTAACCGGAGCGGATGAACTGGGACATGGTCCGGTCCTGGATGGCGAAGATCTTGGTACGGAGCGCCTCGGGCGCCTCGGTGTGGCACTGCCGGCAGGCAACCAGGTCGTTCTTCAGCGGGCTCATGATCCGGTGATCAGCCACCTTCCTCCCCCCTGACGTGGTGGAGGGCATGTGGCAGTCGGCACAGGTGACGCCCGCCTGCCAGTGCGGGCTGTTGTTGGAGAAGAGCTCGAATTCCGGGTGGCGGATGAAGGCCAGCTTGAAGCCGGTGACGCTCTGGGTCCATTCGCCGCTGGGCGGGTTGCTCCTGAGCTGTTTGATGATGTTCTCGATGGTAATGGCGCCCATTTTGCTCCCCTGCCAGGGGAAGAAGAGGTCGGTGGACTTCATCGCCGCATCCTTGGGGATGCTGTAGGTGACGTGGCACTGGGCGCAGACCAGGGTCCGCATCTCCTGCTGGGTCAGCTTCGACTGGTCGACGCCGAGCATGTCAAGCGCCTTGCCGAGGGTGAAGCCGCGGGAGATCCTGAGCGACAGGTCCCGATTGTTGTGGCAGTCGATGCAGGCCACGCCCAGCGTCTGATGCTCCTGCGGGATCTTTGCCAGCACCTCCTTGTACGGCGTGGAGAAGTACGCCTTCCCCATCTGCTTTTGCAGGATCGGCGCGTACGGCGTCTTGCAGGTGAGGCACGATCCGCCGGCCTTGTACCTTCCCGGATCCACCTCAAGCTGGTCCTGGACCATGTGCTGGTGCCCCCGCGGCTCCTTGTATTCGGAACCGAAGGCCCAGCCGTTGTAAAGGAGCGCCAGAAACGGGTACTCGTCCAGCTTGTCGGGGCGCTCTTCCCCTACGTCATAGCCCCGCTTGTACCTGCTCTTGCCGGCCGGCGTCGGGTCGGCGGTCTTCTTCCAGCCGGCGTACTCCTCCGGGTAGACCTCCCCCCATTGCGCCGGGTCGATGGTGCCATCGCTGATCACGGTTGTCTTCACCGGCTCGACCTTCTTCGGGGTACAACCGGCGCCGATGGCAACGACGGCCGCCAGTGCCACCAGGGTGCATCCTTGCAGCATCCTCATTCGACTCTCCTCTCCTGGATCGTTTTGGCATCCACGAAGCATCGCGGATCGCCGCGGGGAGAGCACGAAAAGGATCGTTCCACTCCCCCGCAGCCTCGGGTAAGTCCGATCATAGGCGCTCGCCCCTGCCGGACATTTGATCCACGTCAAGAAATGAGGTTTTGCGGAGGAGGGGCTACGCGCTTTCCAGGAAGAGGAGGGCCGGGTCCTCCAGGTAGCGGACGACCTTTGCCAGGAAGAGAGAGGCGTCGGCACCGTCGGTGACCCGGTGGTCGAAGGTGAGGGAGAGGTGGAGAATCCTCCGGATGGCGATTGCCTCCCGATGGATCCAGGGGCGCTGGGCGATGCGGCCGAAGCCGAGGATCGCCACGTCGGGCCAGTTGATGATCGGCGTGGCATAGGTGCCGCCGAAGTGGCCGTAGTTGGTGATGGTGAACGAGCTCCCCTTCAGTTCCTCCAGGCCGATGGTCCGCTCCCGCGCCTCCTGCCCCAGGCGCTGGATCTCCCCTGCCAGGTCGAGGATGCTCTTCTTGTCCACGTCCCGGATGACCGGCACCATCAGGCCGTCCTCGGTCTCCACGGCAATGCCGAAGTGAAAGTGCCTTTTCAGGACGATGGTCTCCGTGCCCTCGTCGATGGCGGCGTTCAGGTAGGGATGCTCTTTCAGTGCATGCTGGGCAGCCTTGATGAAGAAGGGGAGGAAGGTGAGATGGGTGCCGTGGTGCGCCTCCACCTCCTGCTGCTCACGGTTTCTCATCTCCCAGAGGTCGGTGATGTCGGCCTCCTCCATGGTTGTGACGAAGGCAGCCAGCCGCTGGGACGCGCTTACGTTCCGGGCAATGGTCCGCCGCATCCCCCTGAGCGGCAGTCGCTCCACCTGGCCGTACTGCTCGTCGGCCGCAGCCTTGGGCGGGACGGTCCGCTCCAGGTCCTCGGAGGTGACGCTCCCGCCGGGGCCGCTCCCCGTGATGGCCGAGAGGTCGATCCCCCGTTCCCGGGCCAGCTTCCGCACCAGCGGGGTGGCGCGCACCTCCCGCTGCGCCACTACCGGCGCCTCGTCCGCCTCGGGGAGCACGCCGACGACCCCCACGGACTTCGGCCGCTCCGTCGGGGTCTCGCCAGGCTCGGCAATGGCCAGAAGCGGTTCGCCGACCTTCACCGTCTCCCCCTCGTGCCGCAGGAGCCGGGCCACGGTCCCGCTCCGGGGGGACGGGACCTCCACCACCGCCTTGTCGGTCTCCACCTCCAGCACGGTCTGATGCTCGGCGACCCGGTCACCCTCCCGCACCAGCCACTTGCGGAGCTCCACCTCGGCTATCCCCTCCCCCAGGTCGGGGAGCTTGAATTCGTA
>CAYSJJ010000147.1:0-2809 GCA_964431365.1 uncultured Geobacter sp.
GCCGCAGGGCATTGCCGGCCACGTCGCCGTTGGGGCCGCCGGTGAACTTCACCGAGAACGGGTCGGTCCGCATGTCGATCCCCAGCTCCTGCATGGCGATCTCGGCGAACTTCACCACGCCGGTGGAGGTGACCCCGTACTCCTTGTGGTTGATCCCCACCCTCTTGCTGGAGATGATGCCGATTCCCAGGAGGTAGCCCCGCCTGACCGAGAGGCGCGCGATCGCCTCCACCATGCTGTCGTGCATGTTTTCGTCCGGGCCGAGCTCGATCGGTTCGTCCTCGCCGTAGTAGTCCACCACCCGCGGGTCCCTGGCCCGCCCATTGTCGGTGACGAAGATGTCGAGAAAGGCGTTGCTGAAGCCGTACTGGAGCTTGTAGAGGCGCCAGGTCTCCAGGTCCCGCTCAGCCCCCTTCAGGTCCGAGGCGTCCAGGGCCACGACCATCTTGGAGCCCCCCTCGTAGATGTCCTTGTTCTTCAGGTGCTGGGTGTGGGCCAGGACATAGACCTCGCGGAAGAGCGAGTTGCTGCTGGTGGTGTAGTCGTCGCGGCTCCGGGAGATGATGGTGCGCCATCCGCCCCGGGCGATGTCCGAGAAGCCGATGTGGTAGCCGGCCCCGAAGCGGCCGAAGAAGAAGGTGACGCGGAAGGGGAGTGCCGGCGGCAGGTCGGCGGTGAACTCCTGGCCGAGCTCCGCCAGGTAGGCCGGGTCGAGCCGGAACGCCAGCGCCTGTTTGGCCGGGACGAAGAGGTTGCTCTTCAGGGTGTGGCGGACGAAGAGGAGGGCGCAGCGGAAGATCGCGCGCCGCACCTCGTCCAGGTACCGGTGACCCGTGTTGTACTCTTCGATGGCGCGGCCGGTCCTCTCCAGCAGCTGCTGGTAGGTGGCGTCCCGGTCCGGGAGGGCAGGGTCGAAGCGGACCCGGAAGAGCCGCACCAGCTCCACGGCGATCTCCGGGTGGGAGTGGAAGGCGCCGGCCACGTCCTCCCGGCCGAAGCGGTCCGGCTGGTTGTGGGCGAGGTTTGTGTGGCAGAAGACGATGAAGGCGTTGATCAGTGCGGCATCCTCGCCGCCGATGACGTTCCTGGCCACGAATTCGCGGTACATGGTGGAGTGGGTGGCGAGGATCTGGGTGGTGTAGAGCTCCTGCTGCAGGCGGCTGAAGAGCTCCGACCCCTTTTTCAGCTCGACGTTGTCGCGCCGTTTGACGAAGAAGGTGCCGAGGAAGTAGGGGTGGACGCCGTTGGAGATGGTCAGGCAGTAGGCGCGCCGCACGCCGATGTCGAGTCGGTTGAAGACTTCCATGGTCTGCTGGAGGAACTCCTTCTGTGGCGGGTTGGCCACGGCGAAGAGTATCCTCGACTCGCCGAGCCCGTTCGTCTCCTCCACATCGAGATAGAGTCCTCCCCCCGCGTTCCCCTGGGCGAAGAGCCAGAGGAGCTGGGCGATCCGGCGCGGCGGGGAGATGCGGACGTAGTTCTCGTTGTTGATCCAGATGGTGCGGAGGAGCCGGTCCAGCTCCCTGAACGGGAATGCCGGGTATTCCCTCCTCAGCTCCTTGAGCACGCTCCGTCTGATTCGGACCGGGATCTCCGGCTCACCTGCGGCAACGATCTCCTGGTTGCTCTTCCGGTCGAACTCGAACCGCTGGATCTCCAGTTCGCGGGGGAGTGAGGGGACCGGGGCGGCCGAGTGGGCGAAGTAGGCGAACGATATGTCGCGCTCAGGCAGGGTCCGCAGGGTGTCATAGAGGGAGCCGGGGGCATTCAGGCAGGCCAGGATGAGGCTCTTCTCCCGGTCGGCCAGGATCAGGCGGCGGGTTCCCCCGAGGCGCTGCAGGCCCGTAGCCAGCGTTGCCAGGGCGGCCTGCTCCCCCTGCATGGCAGAGAAGAAATAGGGGTGCATCTGCTCCCGGAGCCAGAGCAGATTGGCGGCTGCGCTGTCGCAGCTTTCGCCGATCAGCCCCGAGATCTCCCTGAGCAGACGTTTGTTGGTCGACGCATCCATGTCCGGTCCTTTCCAGCGCTGAGGCACAAGAGGGATGGTGAAATAATATAAAGCTGTATCAGCAATAGAGGTGCCAATGGGTTAATGAATGTGTAACATGCTGTAATATCGATAGGTAACTTTGTTTGCTGATTGGGCGGGCGGGTGGAAGGGGTATAACCATGGTTCTGGAACGACCGGTGCTGCGGTGGGAAATGCGCGGAAATTCGACGGGATGGGAGAGGTATAACGCTGGTTATGCCTATAAAAAAAGTTATGCCCCTTGTGCAGGGTGATTATCCCCGGTCGTGATCCGAGGTACGTTGGCTTGCAACATACAGGAGACCGTCGGAAAACCTCTGTTCTGAGATAGCCATGCACTCCTAACAGACATCAGGCCCAATTCCCAACTTGAATATCCAGCCAAAACTGCTTTCGTGCTTTCAATGAACGATTTTGTTGCCGTCAAATCGGCAATATTTCCAAATCAAAGGGATTCTTCCCCCAGTTTTTAGACTTTATGCAGGAACTATTGCCGGTTTTGGTATTTTTGGTTTCAGCATTTCCAGTTCAAGCTTTATCCACCGCTTAATGTTGACTGCCAGGGCAGCAAAGTAACATTGCAAGCCAACCTTTTTGAGTCCTCTGTACTTGGCCCTGCGCATACCGTGGTATCTGACCAGTTCTGACAGCTTGCCTTCGACTGCCTGCCTGAGTTTCATGTCTTCCTTGAACTGGTCGGTGCGGTTATAGATTTCCGCTTCCCGCAGTTCTGATATGGCTGTCTGTTGTCAATAAGGGAATAGTATCCTTTCCCTTGTT
>CAYSJJ010000148.1:0-2754 GCA_964431365.1 uncultured Geobacter sp.
ATCTTTGACGAGCAATGAGTATCTCACGGAGACTTTCTGCCAATCAGAACCATACCGAATATTTCACGCGCATTATCGGCTTCTTTCTTGCCAACCCTGGCACTGAGAACAGAAATCAGGCTCTTTAGCTGCGCCTCAGTCAGGCCGGTGTTGAGCCCGACGTTGAAGTGGGCCTGCAGTTGGGGATTGACGCCATTTATGCTGGCCAGAGCCGAAATGGTGGCAATTTCCCTGCTCTGGAAGTCCAGATTGTCGCGACCGAAGATATCGCCGAACAGGTGACCTTTCAGAAACTGATCGATGGCGGGAGCGAATACATAAATCGCCCCGGTGACCGGCTTTCCTACAAGTTTCGTCTGAATCTCCGTGCCAAGCTCGACACTGCTCTTATTGGCTGGCAAGGGGCTTGCCTCCCTGCCCGCCTCGTCCTTGATCCCCTTCTTCTGCCGCTCTTCCAGAACACCCATGAAGGTAGCGATACCGTTCAGACTGCGCGGAAAGCCGGCATAGGCATACAGTTGCACCAGGATTTCCTTGATCTCGCTGACGGTCAGGCCAGTTTGCAGCCCTTCATTCAGTGAGGCTTTCAGTTTTTCCAGATCACCCTGGGCGGTAAAAGCGGCGATGGGGATAATGCCTTGTAGTTTTGTGCTCAGTGCCTGATTTTTGTCCATGGGTTGTGCCTCCGCACTGGCTGCAATGATACACATCATGGCCAGGATGATTGCCAGAAACTCGGTAATCGGTCTATTCATGCTTGCCACCCGGTTTGCCGTTAGTCTGCGCCGGTTTGGGAGCGTCGGCGGCCAGCGCCTGGCCTGCGGCAAGTAGCGCAGATAACACCATCAAGATTTTGGAATTCATGTTCTTACCTCCCGATGATCAGATCGAATCCAACCCGAGCTCTTTCAACTTTACCTTCCCAGGCTTGGTGGTTTCAGGGTCCCAACCACGATCCTTATAATACTGGGTGAGCATGGCGTCGAACTGGTTCCGGTCGAGCACCGCCCCCTTCTTCGATCCAATGGTGAAGGCGTCCTCGAAAAAGCGGTCAGGCAGCCGGTCATCTGCCCGGCGAAAACCCTCGCGAAAATTGAACAACTTCTCCAGATTGAAGATCCGCTCACCGGCTTTTTCGAACTCGGCCTTGTCGTATTCATGGCCGGTGATGGCGCTGAGCAGCGCGAGCATCGGCTCCTCTAGCGCCGGTTCGAAGGTGGGGAAAAAACAGATGCCGGTCGAGTCGAGCATGGCTCGCCGGTTCTGCATGGCGATATTGTCGCCGCTCATGTGACAGGCTCCCCGGGAGGCCGTGACGTAAGAGAGCCCGCGGGGCTGGTTCGCCTGGATGTTGTGCGCGGCCAACTCCAACCCCTTCACCTGGATGGCAAACTTTTCACTACCCTTGCCGATGTGCCAGGACAGTGCCCGCACTCCTTCGGCGGCCAGGGCACCCACCCCCTCCTTCGCGGCGATCTTCTCGATCATCGCCAGGGTTGCATCCACACTCCCCCATTTGAGATCGATGCCATCCAGAAATTTGCGATCGATCAGACCTTTTTCGTAGGCCTCCATCAGAAAGCCGATGACATTACCGGTGGAGATCTGGTCCAGGCCGAGATCGTCGAGTGTGGTGATCGCCTTCAAAAGTCCTGGCATGTCCGAGATCAGGAGGTTCGAACCGAGCATGACGCCGGTTTCGTACTCGGGGCCGTCATGAACAATGCCGCCGTATCTGCCTTTTGTGATGCCGCTCTTCTTGCAGGCCAGCGGGCAGCAGTAACAGGCAATGTCTTTCACCCAGACATCTCGCCGGGCGGCGTCGCCGCCGATTTTGTCAGCCTCCAGGAAGGTCCCCTCACGGTAATTGCGGACTGCTTCGGTCCCGGCATTGCTGTTGGCGACGATGGCCCGGGCCGTTCCCTGCTCCGCCCAGGACTTGGCATAGGCGGTGCCGTAGAGGGCTGATCTGGCTTTTTCCAGAGCGGCCAGAAACCGTTGGTGGTCGGCAACCCCCGGTTGTCCCGATCCCTTTACCGCAATGCCCTTCAGGTTCTTGGACCCCATGACGCAGCCCATACCACCCCGGCCTGCTGCCCGCCCCGCCGTATGCAGGATGCTGGCATACTGAACGAGATTTTCTCCGGCCGGCCCGATGTAGAGGGTCTTGAAGCGCCGGTCGCCAAGCTCATTCAGGAATGCCTTGTCAAAGGCATCGGTACGCATCCCTTTGAACTTTTTGGCGTCACGGATCTCCACCTTGTCGTCGTCGATAACGACATAGCAGAGCTCCTTTGCCTTGCCGGTAATGACGATCCCGTCATACCCCGCAAACCGCACCTCGGGACCGAAAAAACCGCCCATGTTCGAGTAGGATACGGTCGAGGCATTCGTGTACTCAGACTTCATTGGCGAGGTGATGGGCGATTTCGTCACCACACAGGTTCGGGACGATGAGGGGACCGGAAGCCCAGAAAATGGTCCAGGCATGAAGATCAGCGGGTTTTCGGGAGAAAGGGGGGCGACTCCCGGCTGCTTCAGCCGGTCCCAGAGGATCTTCATGCCGAGCCCCTGCCCGCCGACAAATTTGTCGAGGTCTTCAGGGGGGATGGCCACCCGTTCACTCTTGCCGGTGGTAAGGTCTATGTTCAGTAGTACACCGTGGTATCCTGGTGTTCCGCTCATTTCATACCTCCAACCCCTTATAAGGCCCCCGTCCGTCAATAGGCAAAATGGTGCCCGGACGACTTTGAC
>CAYSJJ010000149.1:0-2397 GCA_964431365.1 uncultured Geobacter sp.
CCCCAGCGGTTCTCCGTCGGCACCATAGACGCTCCGGCATACGTGGGCTATCCAGCGGCACTCCCCCTCTTTGGTAACGATCCGGAAATCGAAATGCTCCGGCCCGGCGTCGGCGGAGATGGTATGGCGATGTTCTGTGTAGAGATGCAGATCATCGGGGTGAATAATCCGCGTCAGCAGCTGCGGGTCGGCATAAAATTCGTCCGCCGTGTACCCGCTGACCTGCTCGCAGGAAGGTGACACATAGCCCAGCAGACCGTCCGGCAGGATCCAGTACTCCCAGTCCGAAGTGAACTCCGCGACGGTGCGATAGCGCAGCTCGCTTTCCCTCAGCGCCGCCTCGGTCCGCTTTCGTTCGGTGATGTCCCGGGCAGCGGCGAATATCCCCAGCACCTCCCCCTGCAGGTCCCGGTACAGGGCGGCATTATAGAGCACCTCCGTGACCCGCCCGGAAACGTGACGCAGGGAGAGGGGGTAATCGCGGACCATGCCGTCGCGCCAGACCGTTTCGTAGCCGACCCGGGCGCAGGCGGGGTCGGTGAAGTACTCGGAAAAATCCGTATCGATCAACTGCTCCCGGCGGACGCCCGTTGCCTCCACGGTGGCCCGGTTGACGTCCATGATCTTCCCCTCCTTGTTGATGGTCACCAGCGGGTCCAGACTCGCCTCGATCAGGCTGCGGGCATACTGCGCCGATTGCAGCTGTGCCTCCTCGGCCTGCTTGAGTTCGGTGATATCAACGGCTAAGGCGCCAATGAACCGCTTCCCGGCCACATCCTGAAACAGGAATTTGGAAGTGAACCACCAGGACGAAAGCCCCTTGGTGTCCGTGACCATCTCGACCCGTTCCAGTGTCTCCCCACCGGCAAACACGGCCTGGTCATCGCGACGAAATCGCTCGGCTTCCTCCTGCGGCCAGAGTTCGAAATCGGTCTTCCCTTTCCACTCCTCGAACCGCACCTGGAATCTCTGCTGGTAGGAGTCACTCAGGAATACATACCGTCCCTCTTCATCCTTCATCCAGGAAATCACCGCACTGCTGTGCAGGTAAGACTTCAGCAACTCTTCGCTTTTCCGGAGCTCTTTTTCACTCTGGATCCGTTTGCGGCGGCTCCACAAAAGATAGGCAATCAACGAGGCCTCGCCCCCGAGGAAAAGCAGGGCGGAGAGTGCATATCCCCAGTACTGTTCCCAAAATCCGGGATGGTAATTGATCAGGACCCGCTCCTTCGGCAGCCTGGATCTGTCCAGTCCCCAGCGCTGCATCTCGGCCCAGTCGAACATCGGCGTCTGCTTTTGGAACCGGACCTGTGACACCTGGGGGTCGAGCCTCTTCTTCACCCGATCGACGGAAAGGCGGGCGACCTCCGTTCCAAGCAGCTGAAAGGAGAGGAGGTTGCCGCCGACGATCCCGTAGCCGAGGAGGCTGTCATGAAGGCCGAACACGGGTGAACCGGCTACTCGGGATATTTCCGCCAGTGCGACGCGAGGAATATAATCCTTACCCGCTGCGTCTCTCGACAGGCGGGTATACAGGATAATGGCGTGGTCGCGCTTCGCGGCGACCTCCTTGAGGATCTCCGGCATGGAATGATTGGTGAGGCGGCGGATGGCAATTGTCCCCTCGTACCGCTTCACGGCTTCCAGGGCGTTTCCCAGGTGGGCGTCATCGGCAGCGGTCGGGCCGCCGACGACGATGATCTCTTTGGTGTCAGGGAGCAACGCCAGGGCATGCCGAATCGTCGAAACCGAATCGAAACCGTAGACAAGCTGGATCACCCTTCTGCCGGCACTGCCGGTTCCGGGAATCTCTTTGGTGGGAACAGCGGCGACTATCGGGACCCCGCCGAACAGCCCCTTCCCCTCCTGCAGCATGAACTGCAGCGCATCGGGCAGAAATATGATGATGGCGTCGAACCGAGTATCTTCGTACTTCGTGCGCAGATATTCGGCCAGATCATGCCGGTAGCTGCGACCATGCTGGTGCTGAAGGTCGAGGTATTCCTGGTATTGATGCACATCGTCAATACCTGCGGCCTTGAGAGCCGACAGCAAACCGCTATTGAAGAGCGCATGGGCAGGGAGCTTTGTACTGGCACCGTACAGGATGAGCACCTTGGGCTGGTGCAGAGGCGGGTCGGCCGAAACGTCCGCCGATAGAGCGGATTGCGGCAGCAGGATCACCAGGAATAGGGCAAGACCGATGAACGCCCGGCAGGGACTCCAACGAAGAGCGAAATGTTCAGGCTCCGGGCAGCACATCTTCGCATCCCCTCGTTACAGCGAACCGGTCGAAAAAAGACAACCGGTATCTGGCGGCAATGTCCGCCCATTGCTTTAGCGCGAAGCTTGAGATGGGCAGGCCGGAACTTTGCATTGGCAATACCTAATAATACG
>CAYSJJ010000150.1:0-2238 GCA_964431365.1 uncultured Geobacter sp.
CTACGCCTCCGCGGAGCTCGCTGCGGGTGCGACGATCTGGCTATTTTTGAGCAACCTGAATTATTCAACATCCTGGTAGTTGTTGTGCACAAATTGAGATCAGTCCTTTCCCTTGTACCTAGTCCCCAGTCCCTGATCACATATGCCGGCGATGTGGCAGGTGAGGCATTTCGTCAGATCCCTGCCGTCGCACCCTTCCGAAATCCCCAGGTGGCAGAGGGAAAAATCGTACTTGACCGGATCGGTCGGATCGAACCGGCGCAGGGCCGCGGTGATCTCCAGGGCCATCCGCCAGTCCGCCTGCTTGCGGCCGGTGAAGCCGAGGAACCGGCAGATCCGCTGGATGTGGGCATCCACCGGGACGAGCAGCTGTGCCGGCGAGAGTCCCTGCCAGAGGCCGAGGTCGATCCCGTCGGCCGGCCGCGCCATCCAGCGGAGATAGAGGCAGAGCCGTTTGCAGGCGCTTCCCGTCTTGGGGGAGGGGAAGAGGAACGGGAAGTAGGAATCCTTCGGGATTGCCGTTGATCCGAAGACGGCTGCATAGTCGAACGCCAGGATCCGGGCGGTAAACGAGGCAAGGGAGTCGGTCACGTCCGGTGCCGACGGATCGTGTCCAGCCAGGTAGAACGACTCGATGGAGCCGCTCTCCTTCAGGATGGTCCGGATTGCCAGGAGCAGGGCGCTGAGATCGCGGACGTCGTTGAAGCGGTGTTTGAAGCCGTCGTAGCTCTCAAGCGCCTTCTGCGGAGAAAGGCGCTCCACAAAGCGCCGCGGCGAGCTCCCCATGGGTGCGAAGATCCGCTCCAGGTTGCTGCGGATGATCTTCACCTGGCCGTAGGCAAACACCGCGGCAATGAGCCCAACCACCTCACGGTCGGCCGGGTCGGGGTAACGGTGGCAGAATGAGAGCGGATCGTTGGCCAGATGGGCGGTGGAACGGGCCGCGTAGAGTTCTTCGAGGAGCTTTTTTATCGGCATTTTTTTAAGTTGGCCGCTGAGAGGCCGATGGACATAGAAACGACTGGTGTTAGAGTAGTTTTTAATTCGGTAACAACCGTTTCCGGACGGCGAGCAGAGTATCACAAAGCAACTGTCCGGCACCACGGAAAAGGAGGGGGCGCGTGAGCAGCATAAGTTTCGAAGAGATCATGTTTACCATAATGTCCGCCACCCAGGATACCTTCAAGAGCTACCTGAACATCGACCTGCTGGCAGGGAAGGTGGAGAAGAAGCTGGAGCCGGTGGAGTCGGATGTCATCAGCATCGTCGGGGTGGCCGGAGACCGGGTGGGATACATCCTCTGCGCGTCGGACAACGATACGGCCCAGCACGTGGCACGGGAGATGCTCATGTGCGATGATCCGAGCGGGGACGATATCCGTGATGCCTTTGGCGAACTGGCAAACAATATCGCCGGCGCCTTCAAGACCAAGTACCATGAACAGTACGGCAGCGTGGCCCTTGGTCTGCCGCTGGTGGTCTCCGGGAAGCTGCGTCCCCTTGCCGAACCTCCCCAGCCTGCGACCGAGGCGCCCAGTGTCAATGTCCAGTGCAAGGGGGTGACCATTCCGTTCAAGAACGTGGAGGGATCCATCTCGTTCTGCGTCATGGTGTATATGTAAATCGGGCTCAGGGTTCGGGGCTCAGGGCAAAAACAAATCGGCCGCCATGCTATTGCAGCAGGCGGCCGTTTCTGTTCCGTTTTTCCGAGCCCCGAGCCCCGAGCCCTGTCTTATCTGCTTTTCAGTATAAACGTAACCGGCCCGTCATTCACCAGGGCCACCTGCATATCCGCCTGGAAGATCCCTGTCGCCGTCGGCGCTCCCGTTTCCCGCACCCTGGCCACGAACTCCTCGTAGAGCCGCTTCCCCTCGTCGGGCGGGGCTGCGGTGTCGAAGGAGGGCCGCCGGCCTTTGGCGCAGTTGCCGGCCAGTGTGAACTGGGAAACTGCCAGGATCTCCCCGCCGATCTCCTGCACCGAACGGTTCATCTTTCCAGCCTGGTCCTCGAAGATCCGGAGTTCGACGATCTTTTTCGCCAGCCACGACGCGTCGGCCTCCTCATCCCCCTTTTCCACACCGAGTAGCACTAGAATCCCCTGGCCGATGGCCCCCACGCAGGCACCGGCCACATCGACCCGGGCTTCGCGCACCCGCTGAATGACCGCCGTCATTCGGCGCCCCCCCGCATCCGTTCGCGATAGACGGCAAGGGCCTCGTCGCCGAACAGGGCGAATAT
>CAYSJJ010000151.1:0-2223 GCA_964431365.1 uncultured Geobacter sp.
GTTGATCTGGGTTCCCACGTGGGTCAACTCGGAGACGCCGACGATGAAGGCCAGGGAGGTGTCCTTGATGAGCGAGACGAACTGGTTCACGAACGAGGGGATCATGTTGCGCAGGGCCTGGGGGAGGACGATGTAGAGCATGGCCTGCCAGTGCCTGAGACCGGTGGAGATGGCCGCTTCGGTCTGTCCCTTGGGGATCGACTGGATCCCGGCCCGGACGATCTGGGACATGTAGGCTGAGGTGAAGAGGGTGAGCCCCATGATCACGGTCTGGCTCTCCGGAACCGTCTTCCCCAGGAACGCCGGCATGAGAAAGTACATCCAGAAGATCACCATCAGGAGCGGCATGCCGCGTACCGTGTTGATGAAGAGCATGGACGGCTGGCGGAGCCACGGGTTCCGGCTGATGCTCAGCAGCCCCAGGACCAGGCCGCCGAAAAAGGAGAGGATGCAGGAGACCACTGCCAGATAGATGGTGAGCCCTACCCCGCCCAGCGGTCCGCTGGGGAAGCGGCCGATCATGAAATAGGTGAAGTTGTCCCAGATGACCTGAAAATTGAGGAACTGTTCCATAGCGTTAAGCCCTGTGCGGGTTCAGTACCCGTGTGTCGTAGAGGTGCATGAGCGCGGTGATGATCACCGAGATGGCGAGGTAGACCAGGGTCGCGGCGGTAAAGGCCTCGAATCCCTTGAAGGTGTAGCTCTCCACCTGGCGCGCCTGATAGGTCAGCTCCGCCACGCCGATGGTCATGGCCAGGGAGGAGTTTTTGGCCAGGTTGAGGAACTGGTTCACCAGCGGCGGGATGGTGATCCGGACCGCCTGGGGGAGGATGATGTACTGCATGGAGCGGAGATAGGAGAAGCCGGCACTGCGGGCCGCCTCCATCTGCTCCTTGGGTATGGAGAGGATGCCCGAGCGGATATCCTCGGCAATGAATGCCGACGTGTAGATGGTCAGGGCGATCACCGCGGCGGCGAACTCGAAGTTGGTGCTGTTCAGCCAGTCGTTGACCACCTGGGGGAGCACCTTGTAGGAACCGAAGTACCAGAAGAAGATCTGCACCAGGAGCGGAGTGTTGCGGAAGAACTCCAGATAGGCGCAGGCCAGCCAGCGCACCGGCTTGAAATGGCTCATCCGGAGCACCGCGACCAGAAGGCCGAGGACGAAGGAGAGGATGATTCCTACCGTGGAGATCTGGAGGGTGACCTTCAGGCCGGAGAGGAGCCATTCGAAATATTTGCCGGACGTGACGATGGCCCAGTCGAATTGATAGGAGAGCATGATGACCTCGTTGCGGGAAGGGGTGGAGGCATGCCCCACCCCCTCACGGCCCGCTTATTTCCCGGCAGCGATCTTGAAGTTCCGGTTCAGATGGAACTGGGTCGCCGGACCGAACCACTTGTCGAAGATCTTCTTCGCCTCGCCGCTCTTCTCCATCTCCAGGATGGTCTTGTTCACGAAGTCAACGAAGTGCTTGTCCCCCTTGCGCATCCCCAGGCCGTACGGCTCGTCGGAGATCTGGACGTTCGGAATCTCGAACTGGGCCTTGTTGGGGGCCTTGGCGAGGATGCCGGCCAGGATCGCCTCGTCGGTGGTGACGGCCTGGACCTTACCCTGCTGCAGCGCCAGGAATGCCTGGGGGTAGTCGTCGAAGGAGAGGACGTTGGCCGTGGGAAGCGCCTTCTTCACGTTCTGCTCCGAGGTGGAACCCTTGGCCGTACCGATCTTCTTCCCTTCCAGGTCCTTCAGGCTCTTCACCGCCCCCTTCTTGGTGATGAACTTCTGGCCGGTGAAGAAGTAGGTATGGCTGAAGTCGATCTGCTTGGCCCGCTCAGGGTTCTTGGTCATGGTGGCGGCGATGATGTCGATGTTCCCTTCCTGCAGCTGCGGCATGCGGGAGGCGGAGGTGACCGGCTTCAGCTCGGCCTTTACCCCGAGCTTCCTGGCGATCGCCCGAATGAAGTCGATGTCGTAGCCGACGATCTCCCGGCTTTTCTCGTCCACGTAACCGAAGGGGGGCAGCGAGTCCTTTACCCCGGCCACCAGCACCCCCTTCTTCTTCACTTCGGCCAGGGTGTCGGCCGGCGCCGCCGCCAGGGCCGCCCTGCCGAAGATTGCCACCGTTGCCGCTGCCAGTACCATTGTTGCGACTCTTTTCATGCTCGTGCCTCCTTTGGGGTTAGTTCAACTCAGTAACCCCCCTCAATCCCCCCTTATCAGGG
>CAYSJJ010000152.1:0-2181 GCA_964431365.1 uncultured Geobacter sp.
GATCGGTGGGGAGCGGCGGCTCCGTAGCCGCAGCCTGGACGGGGAGCAGCAGGAGCAGGGCCATGACAATGAGATACCCGGGCCGCAGGGGGCGCCATCTGTCAACGCAGTTCCAGCTCACCGGGATTACCTCCCATAACCCGACTCTTCACCACCGCAGTAGAGGTCTTTGCAGCGATCCTTGCCGGGCTCGTACCGATAGGCATATCCCAAGACCGCGGCGTACCGCTTGATCGCTTCCAGGCCGGAGAGGCCGCGGCTGGCATCGGGGAGTCCGATGCCGGTCTGGGCCTTCTGCAGTTCGCCGGTAATCCGGTCCAGTTCCAGGTACCGGCTCTGGGAGGTGGAGAGTTCAGCCTGCCACCCATTGAGGATTGTCTGTAGCTTCGGCGCCATATACCGGCAGTAGCTCTTCTTCGCGGCGTAAACCCTGCTGCACTGGTCTTCCCTTTCCTGGCAGGACGCCCCCTTGCCACCTCCAGCCTCACTTTGCAGCGAATTTTGCGTGGCGTCCATCTGCGCCTGCAGCTCTATCTCCCCCTGATCCATCCCACCCTGCATCGTGTTGCCGGGCTCACCCTGGGATGCGGCGTCCTTGAGGATTTCCGCTATCTTCCTGAAATCCACCTCCTTGGGACGTGTATAGGCGTCACCCGTCAGCTTTGCCAGGGCCTGCTGCTGATCGTATATCTCTTCCCGCATACCCTTCGCGTGCTGGTCCTGGTCCAATTCCTCCAGTTGGGCTATCGCCTTCCCTTCGATGGTCCGATGCAGCTCCTGCGACAGCTTCCTCACATCGGCGATCTTGCGCTTGTCGGCCTCCCGCTGGCTCTTCGATTTCATCAGATCGTTGGCCTGCATCTCGCCGGCCATGGTCTTGGCGAAATCCACATTAGCCATGACGTTCTTATCCTTATTGGCCTTCTTCTGCTTCTTCAGGTCATCCAGGGAGACGCCGAACTTCTCCTGCATCATCTTCTCGGCCAGTTCCTTCCGCTGCTTCTTCGTCATCTTCTTCATCTCGGCCTGACTCTTCCCCTCGAACCCGGGCATGTCCACGGCATTTTCCATCATCTTCCTGCTGTTCTGCTCGTTCCATTTTTTCAGCGCCCGCTGCCGCTTGCCGATCTCGTCCGACAACTGCTTCTGTGCCTCCAGGAACTTCTTTCTGAAATCAGCGAGGTCGCCTTTGTCGGCCGGACAGCCGCCTCCCGGCGGTTTCGGGAGGTTGGAGAGGAAGTAGATCGGATCCTTGCCGACCCAGGTACGTTGCCCGACGGCCCCGTCATCGGAACCGCCGGCGATGGCAGCAGCCGGGCAGCAGAGCAGCAGTGCGGTGATGAGCAGTTTTTTCATGATGCCCTCCTGTGCGGAGATGAATAAATTGTAATCCGGCTTATTTGTCCGTCAATGCGCCGCTGACCGCCTTCCAGTCAGACTCATGCAGCGCCTGCCAGAGCCGGTAGGGGGCGATGTCGCCGAACTCCGTCGGCCCGGGCGCCTCGGGGTTCATGGTGCCGGAATAGTCGAATCGGAGGATGATCAGCTGGAATGCCGACCGCGGCAGCCTGGGGTCGAACCAGGCCGGGTTCACCCGCACCAGCGGTCGCCCCTCGTCGCTCCCCACCGGTGCAAGTGTCGGCTTGAACGGGTCCCAGGCCAGTTTGCGCGCCTGCATCTTCCGCTCCTCCGGGGTCATCGCCTCCAGGGCCTCCTCATGGCTCCTGACGATCTGCGGCGTGATGGTGTCGATGGCCGGACTGTCGGCCGCCTCTTTCCGCCACTTGGCAAGCCACCCCTTCACGTACTCCTCGCGGGTGAGCGGTATCCAGGCAGGCACCCTGCTCCGCTTCAGGACGATGGCCTCCGAGCCCCCCCCGAAGCGGTAGAGAGGGAATCCGGCCAACTCCCCCGCCTGCTTCGGCTCGTAAAAGACCCTGGACGGCGCTCCGGGCACGGTGCAGGCTTCAAGACCTCTCTCCGGGTCGTTGACCGAAAGGAATACCTCGTCGGTGGGGCAGCAGAAATGGACCGGCCTGCCGCTCTTCTGGTCGGTGAAGAAGAAATGGAACCTGAGATAGCCGAAACCGGGGATCGGCACCTTGTTCGTTTTCGGCTGCTGATCATTCGGCCGGAAATACCCTTTGATCTCCACCCCCCGGGGCGCAGCAAACGCCGGCT
>CAYSJJ010000153.1:0-2001 GCA_964431365.1 uncultured Geobacter sp.
TCACCGTCGTCATGACCCAGCCGGCAGCGGCCGCGTCGAAGAACCTGATCCTCGCCACCACCACCAGCACCCAGGATTCGGGGCTCCTAGACCTCCTGATCCCTCTCTTCGAGAAGGAGAGCGGCTACTTCGTCAAGACCATTGCGGTCGGCTCGGGCCAGGCCATGGCCATGGGGAAGAAGGGGGAGGCCGACGTGCTACTGGTCCACTCGCCTGACGCCGAGAAGAAGTTCATGAATGAGGGGGCCGGCAGCAGCCGCAGGCTGGTGATGCACAACGACTTCATCGTGGTCGGTCCGGCCAGCGACCCGGCCAGGCTCAAAGGAACCAAGTCTTCCGCGGAGGTATTCAAGAAGATCGCCCAGTCCGGCAGCCTCTTCCTGTCGCGGGGGGACAACTCCGGCACCCACGCCAAGGAAAAGGGGCTCTGGAAGTCCGCCGGCATTGCCCCTGACGGCCAGAAGTGGTACCAGCAGACCGGTCTCGGCATGGGACAGACCCTGAACGTGGCAGCCGAGAAGAAGGGGTATACCCTTGCCGACCGCGGAACGTACCTGGCCATGAAAAAGACCCTAGGGCTGCAGATCCTGGCGGAGGGGGACGCGAAGCTCCTGAATGTCTACCACGTGATCGACGTGAACGTGGCCAAGTGGCCCAAGGTGAACGCGGCCGGCGCCAAGGCCTTCAGCGACTTCATGGTGGCGAAAAAGACCCAGGAGCTGATCGGCAGGTTCGGCGTGGACACGTACGGCGCCCCCCTCTTCTTCCCGGATGCGGGCAAGAAGCCGGAGTCCCTGGGTCTCTAAATGGAGCTGATCCTCGACGGTTTCAAGCAGGCATGGCACCTCCTGGTCTCCCTCGACCGGGAGGTGCTCTCCGTCGTGCTCCTGTCGCTCAAGGTCTCGGGACTGGCGACCCTCATCAGCCTGGTGTTCGGCACCCTGGGGGGGACCGCCGTCGCCCTCACGGACTTCCCGGGCAAGCGGCTGCTGGTGAGCGTCGTCAACACCAGCATGGGGCTGCCGCCCGTAGTGGTCGGCCTCTTCGTCACCATCATGCTCTGGCGGAACGGCCCGCTGAGTGAATGGGATATCCTCTATACCCCCACCGCCATGGTCATTGCCCAGACCATCATCGCCACCCCCATCGTCATGGGGATCTCCATCGCCGCCATCCAGAACCTGCCGGCCAACCTCAGGCTGCAGATCCTCGCCCTGGGCGCCTCCCGCTCCCAGATGGTCTGGCTGCTGGTGAAGGAGGCGCGGCTGCCGCTCATGGCCGGGATCATGGCCGGCTTCGGCGGCGTGATCTCCGAGGTAGGCGCCTCCATCATGGTGGGGGGCAACATCAAGGGGTACACCCGGGTCCTGACCACGGCCACGGTCATGGAGACCAGCCGGGGGAACTTCGATACCGCCATCGCCCTCGGCATCATCCTCCTCGCCCTCTGCTTTGCCGTCAATTACCTGCTGACCGTCGTGCAGCAGCGGGAGCGGCCCCGATGAACATTGGACCGATTTTAGAGCTGCGCGACCTCATCGTCCAGCGTGGCGGCACCGAGGTGCTCCGGATTCCCTCGTTTTCCCTGAACGAGAATGAAACCGTTGCCCTGATCGGCCCCAACGGTACCGGCAAGTCCACCTTCCTCCTCAGCCTGGCCTGTCTCCTTAAACCGAGTTCCGGGGAACTCATTTTCCGGGGGGAGACGGTCACAAGCAGCGGTGCAGCCACCGACTACCGGCGAAGACTCGCCATGGTCTTCCAGGACCCGCTCCTCTTCGACACGACGGTTTTCAACAACGTGGCCGCCGGACTGAAGATCCGCAAACTCCCTGCGGCCGAGATCCGCGAGCGGGTCATTGCCTGCATGGAGCGGTTCAGGATCGCCCATCTGGCCGACCGCTCGGCGCGCAAGCTTTCCGGCGGCGAAGCGCAGCGCACCAGTTTGGCCAGGGCCTTTGCCACCCGGCCGGAGGTGATCCTCCTGGACGAACCTTTCGT
>CAYSJJ010000154.1:0-1940 GCA_964431365.1 uncultured Geobacter sp.
CCATATCCCGTCCGCTGCTCTCCGCACTTCTGATGCAAGTTGATGACGCCCCCTGGGGACGAACCGGCCGTCGGGACCTCCCAAAAACATGGACGTGTCGGATGATGCTGTTCCCGTCGCCGGCTCGACATGGAGAGGCGTTGAGGCGAGCGCGTCGTGCGGTATTTCCGATGAAAACGGTTTTTCACGCGACTGCGGGCATATGCTATACGGCCATCTTGAGCAATGGCACTCGTTCCGCCGTGATTGAGACTGACGGTTTCGAGAGCACCTTGGATGCGGCCAACGCACTTAGCAGGAGCTTTCGGTTCTTGCCCTGAGGGGAGAGAAAAAGACGACTGCCGGCTTGCACCATGCTTTAGTGGCCACATGACCTCCCCCCATCTCCCGCACCACAAAAAATACAACAAAAACAGAATATTACAAACAGAACAAATCTAATGAGCCAGATATTTTGTGGTATTATTGACTAAGAAGGCCGGCGTACTGCCGTTGCCACGCAATCGGGACATAGCCGGCTGAGTTGTTCCATCAAAAGGAGATCACTATGGACAAGTCCATGATCAAGGGAATCGCGATCGGCGGCTTAACGATGGTGGTTCTTGCAGTTGCCGCAGTAGGAGGCTACCGGGCGCTGGGTCAGCCGAAGGTTGCCGATGTTGTCGCGGTGAAGGAGGTCACGCAGACCATCGTAACCCCGCGCGAGGAGTGCCGGAATGTGGCGGTGCAGCAGAGGGCGCCGGTCAGGGATCCCGATCGTATCGCCGGGACCGTGATCGGCGGACTCGCAGGCGGCGTGCTGGGTCACCAGGTGGGGGGCGGAACGGGCAATACCGTTGCCACGATCGCAGGGGCCGCTGGCGGAGCCTATCTCGGAAACAGGGTACAGGACAACATGCAGAAGGGCGACGTTGTCACGACGACGAAACGCAAATGCAAGACGGTCTATGACAAGTCCGAGAAACTGGTTGGCTATGACGTCACCTATCGCCTCAAAGAGAAGGAGGGGGTTGTACGGACATCGTTCCGGCCCGGCTCCACCCTGCCGGTGGAAAAGGGGCAGGTAGTCGTGACTCCGCCGGCAGCCGCAGAGTGACGGGCGGAGGGAGCGATACAGGCTTGATTTCAGCTCCACCCTGGGCTATCATGCGTCCGCTCGACAACGTCTTCATTGGTATACGATAATACTAAACCATCCGCGAGGATGGGGCGGAAAGCCTACAGGGTCTCACCGAGACAGCCGGGTTGCCGAAATACTCCAGATTTCGGCCCCGGCTTTTTTGTTGCCGCTGGCTTGGGCCAAAAGAGGAGGTGATTCCACGCAAAGCGGCACGCAGTTCAAGGCCTGACTGCCTGACATTCACTATTTTCTGGAGGAATAAGAATGAAAAGAATAGCCGTATCTGCATGTTTCGCCCTTATCGTATCCATGGCATCCACTGCCCTTGCCGACAGCATTCAGAACAGGCTCGGCGTCACCGGCCGCATCGGCTTCCTGGTCCCCAGCGACAGCGAATTCACCGACGCCCCGCATTTCCGGAAGTCCGACACCGACACCGGGGTGATCGGGGGGGGCGGCTTCATCTATGGCATCGACAGGAACTGGGCAGCGGAGCTGGATGTCACCCACACGGAGTTCCGCGCCCATGACGGTTTCGGATTCGAAGAGGGGGACTTCGCCACCACCAATATCTCCCTGGGAGCCCAGTACCGCTTCATCAACCTGCCGGTGAAGAAGCTCGTCCCCTATGCCGGTGCCGGACTCGACATCCTTCTCAACGATTTCTCGCCGGTTGACGGCACCGGCGGGAGCGTGGACAACGTCGCAGGGGTCCACGTGTCGGGCGGGGTCGACTACTTCCTGCTCAAGGAAGTGGCCGTCACCGGCCAGTTGAAGGGGGTGTTCGCGCCCGATGCGGAGGTCCGGGACTACCGAGGCG
>CAYSJJ010000155.1:0-1867 GCA_964431365.1 uncultured Geobacter sp.
TCGATATTGGCCGGGCAGATCTCCTGGCACGCCCGGCAGGTGGTGCAGGCCCAGAGGACATCTTCGGTCACGACCGGACAGAGGCCGGCCGACGGCTCTTCGAAGGCGACCTGGCCGATCTGCTGCACCACCTTCATGGGGGAGAGCGGCTTGTCCGTGGCCCAGGCCGGGCAGCGGTCCTGGCAGCGCTTGCAGGCGGTGCAGGCGTCGGCGTCGAAGATGTCCTTCCAGTAGAGGTCCGTGACCCGGGCCACGCCGTACTGCTCGATGCTCTCGTCCTCCATGTTGATGGTGGCAATCCCCCCCTTGGGGCCGAGATCGGTGAAGAGGTAGTTGGCGGAGGTGGTGAAGATGTGGCGCAGCTTGGTGAAGGGGATGGCGGCGATGAACCCCATGGCCAGGAAGAAGTGGACCCACCAGAGGATCTTGTGGGCCAGGCTGAGGGCGGCCTGGCTGCTGCCGACGAAGAGCTGCCCCACCAGCAGCCCCACCGGGGAGAAGCGGGCCAGTTCCGGGTTGATGCCGATCTCGGTGGCGGCCATCCTGAGCCCCTCCACCACGAAGCCGGTGATCAGGATGGTGAAGAGGAGCAGATGGATGACGTAGTCGTCCCGGATGGTGGCAAGCCCCGGGGGCCTGACCACGAAACGCCGGACCAGCAACCCCCCCAGCATGAGGATGGCGACCAGGCCGGCAATGTCCAGCACCAGGGAGAACCCCTTGTAGAAGGTCCCCTGCAGGAAGCGGACGTGGAACAGCAGGTCGGTGAAATCGACCTGGACCATGATCAGGAGCGTGCCGATGAAGAGGAGCAGAAAGCCCCAGAAGAAAAACGCGTGGAGCGAGCCGGGGCCGGGCACCAGGAGCACCCTCCCCTGGGTCAGCACGGTACGGAGCAGCAGGGAGATCCGCTCCGGGAGACGGTCGAGCCGGTCCAGCGCCTTTCCCAGCCGGTAGACCGGCAGGCGGCTGCGGAAGCCCCAGATAACGGCCCCGAATGCCGCCAGGGCGAACAGGTACATGGGGAGAACGACCCCATGGCCGACGTTCCAGTATATCTCGCGGGTGAATTGCATGGCAGCTCCTCGCTCCGGTTACGCGTGCTGTCTTGTTTATACTTGTACTTGACGTGCATGTCAAGTAGCAATGTAACACTTTTTTAGTGGAGCTGTGCAATAGCGCCATGAGGCGGAATCGGTACGGGCAGCTCGCTAATAACGTGCAACCTTTCAGAGTCGAACGTGATTTCGTTCTTGACAATACCAGGAAAGTCCGACTATACAAGATGTCATTGACGCTGAGGTTAAGTATGAGACTGAGCAACGAAGATCACATGCAGATCAGCGACCTGGCGGAGACCCTGGGGATTACCTCGCGGACCATCCGCCTGTACGAGAAGATCGGCCTGGTAGAGCCCTCCAAGAGGACCGAGGGGGGGGTGCGCTACTATGAAAAGTCGGATCTCAAGCGCTTCAAGTTCGTGCTGCGGCTGAAGGCCCTGGGACTCACCCTGGACGAGATGAAGGAGCTGGCCGAACTGTACAACCGGGAGGACCGCGTGCCGGACAAGATCATGCCGCGCCTGACCGAACTGCTGGATACCCACCTGAACAGCATCAAGGAACGGATATCGACCCTGCAGCGGCTGGAAAAGGACATCTCCGAATACCGCACGAGAATCATCAACGAATTCAAGCTGAAGAAGTAGCCCCGCCCCTGCTCTCTCCCCAACAAACAATCACGAACTCACGAAAATCACGAAAATGAGGTTGCTCAAAAACAGTCAGATCGTCGCACCCGCAGGAAGCCCCGCGGAGGCGTAGCGGCGCTACGTCGCACAAGGAGGCTTGCGAGGACGGCGGCGAGA
>CAYSJJ010000156.1:0-1061 GCA_964431365.1 uncultured Geobacter sp.
CGTCTTTTTCAAGCACGAGGAGGAGGGATTGGGACCGAAGCTGGCGCTCCGCTTCCGGGAGCTGGCCGAGGAAGGAGGAGCATCATGGATCTGAAATTGACAGGCAAACGGGCGCTGGTCACCGGCTCCACCAAGGGGATCGGCCTTGCCATTGCCCGGGGACTGGCAGGGGAAGGGGCGCGGGTGATCGTCACCGGCCGGAGCGACGGTGCGGTGAGCGAGGCGATTGATTTCATACGCGCGTCGTATCCGGACGCGGTCCTGGACGGCTTCGCCGGCGACCTGGCGACTGCTGCCGGGGCGGCGGAGCTGGTGCAACGCTTCCCAGGGGTGGAGATCCTGGTGAACAACCTGGGGATCTACGCGCCGAAACCGTTCGAGGAGATCAGCGACGAGGAGTGGCAAGAGATGTTCGAGGTGAACGTCATGAGCGCCGTCCGCCTCTCCCGGGCCTATCTCCCCGCCATGAAGAGGGGCGGGTGGGGGAGGCTCGTCTTTCTCAGCAGCGAGAGCGGCATCCAGATACCGGTGGAGATGGTTCATTACGGGGTGTCAAAGACGGCGCTCCTGGCCGTGTCGCGGGGGATCGCCGAGGGATGCGCCGGCACCGGGGTGACCTCCAACGCGGTGCTCCCCGGTCCGACCCTTTCGGCCGGGGTGGAGGCGTTCGTGGCCAAGCTGAGCCAGGGGAAGCCCTTTGCCGAGTTCGAGCGGGAGTTCTTCGAAAAGGTCCGCCCCACCTCACTCCTCAAGCGCTTCGCCACTCCCGACGAGGTGGCCCCGCTGGTCCTCTTCCTCTGCAGCCCCCTCTCCGCGGCGACCAACGGGGCGGCGCTCAGGGTGGACGGCGGCGTGGTCAAGTCCTGCTTCTGACGGGCGCCTCCGGAGTGGCTTTCCTGTTGCGCTCTGAAATTGAGTCATGGCACGGGGGGGGGAAGGAGCATGGTCATGAGAATCGAATACGCGAAGGTCGCACCGGAGGTGCTGAACGCGATGCTGGCACTGGAGCGTCAGGTGCGTGCCAGCGGGCTGGAAGAGTCGCTGCTCGACCTGGTGAAGCT
>CAYSJJ010000156.1:1071-1758 GCA_964431365.1 uncultured Geobacter sp.
CATCGACATGCATTCGAAGGATGCCCGGGCCCGGGGAGAGACCGAACAGCGGCTGTACGAGCTGGATGCCTGGCGGGAAACCCGCTTCTACACCGAACGGGAACGGGCGGCACTGGCCTGGACCGAGGCCGTGACCCTCGTCACCGACGGCCACGTGCCTGACCAGGTTTTCGAGGAGGTGCGGCGGCAGTTCACCGACCGGGAACTGGCCAGCCTCACCCTTGCCGTCGTGGCGATCAACGGCTGGAACCGGCTCGGGATCGCCTTCCGTGCGGAGCCGGGGAGCTACAGGGCGCCGCTTACCGCCAAGGCCGCCTGAAGGGGGCAGAACCGGGACGTGGCGGTCAGACGATCATGAGCACGATCGGCCGGGAGCCATAGGCCATGAAGGAAAACGGACATCAGGAAGAGTCCATGCAGGCCGGGGTCGGTAGCGCAGCCTGGCGAACGCGTCTGGCGCGGCTCCTTCGCTCCAGGCGATTCATCGCCGTCCTGGCGGCGGGCATCATTGTTGCCGCCGGCCTCATCTGGTGGCACCTCACCGGTTGGGTGAGCACGGACGACGCCCAGATCGACGGCCATATCAATCCGATCAGCGCCCGCGTCAGCGGCCAGGTCGTCAGGGTGAGCTTTCAGGAGAACCAACTGGTCAAGTCGGGCACCATCCTGGTGGAGATCGACCCTACC
>CAYSJJ010000157.1:0-1712 GCA_964431365.1 uncultured Geobacter sp.
ACCGCCAGCACCTCGCCGATCATCTCCGGGTCCAGCGCCGAGGTCGGCTCGTCGAAGAGCATGATGCGCGGCTTCATGGCCAATGCCCGGGCGATGGCGACCCTCTGCTGCTGCCCGCCGGAGAGCTGGGAGGGGTGGGCGTCATGCTTGTGGGCCAGGCCGACCCGCTCCAGCAGGGCCATGGCCTGCTCTTCCGCCTCGCGCTTTGGCGTCTTCCGGATCTTGATGGGGGCCAGGGTGATGTTCTGCTTGGCGGAGAGGTGGGGGTAGAGGTTGAACTGCTGGAACACGAAGCCGACCTCGGCGCGGAGCCGGTTGATGTCGGTCTTTTTGTCGGCCAGGTCCATGCCGTCGACCACCAGGCTCCCCTGGTCGATCGGCTCCAGCTGGTTGATGGTCCGGATCAGGGTCGATTTCCCCGATCCCGACGGGCCGCAGACCACCATCACCTCGCCCGGGGTGACGTGCAGGTCGATGTCGTTGAGGACGTGGAGCTGTTTGAACCATTTATGCACATTCTGAAACTTGATCATCTGCTGCTCCTTTAGCGGTGTAACGAATCACCGTGGATAGTCGCTCTCTCCGGATACCTTCCACCGCCGGTTGCGCGTCAGGGAAGTTCCTGAGGATATGCCCCCTGACCATCTCGGCGAAATCGGCCTCCTGGTCCCCCCGGTAGACGATGGAGGAGGCGATCTCGGCGGCGAGGATGGCGAAGAGATACTTTGCCGGCAGCCGCCCGATCCGCCGCCGGTAGGTGGGGGAGTCCCGCAGCAGGCGGGGGAGATGGCTCAGGATCACCCGTCGGAAGAGCGGCTGCAGGCAGAGGTGCGGGTGCCCCTGGAAGAAGCGGAACAGTCGGGCATAGTGGGTGTTGATCTCGCTGCTGATGGCGTCGGAGATCTCGGTGTAGAGGAGGGCCCGGTCCCCTTCCCGCTTCCGGCGCAGGATGAGGCGCGCCTCGTCCTCGGCCCGTTTCTCCAGGATCCGGATGACATCCGCCACGTACTGCTCCTTGTGGTCCAGGAACTCCTTTTCCGAGAGGAGGAGGTTGGCGATGATCTCGTAGGAGGAGGAGATGACGCCGCACTTGTTGGCCGAGGCGTCCCGCATGATCACCACCCCCCGCCGCTGCAGGAGGTCGCGGGCCTCGGGGGTGATGAAGGAGTTGGCCCCCTCGACGATGGCCAGTGACGTGGCGAACCCGTCCGACGAGAAGAACCGCTCCGCGTTGTTCAGGTCGATGGTCTCCGGCCGGCCGCCGGCAGGGATGAAGAGGTCGGCCTCCACGGTGAAGACGAGGTCGTTGTATTCGCGGGAAAACTCGTCCAGGGAGACCCACTCCTCCTCGACGCCGGTCTCGGTCCGCACCGCCTTCCGGTACAGCTCCCGCAGCCCCTCGGTGCGGCGCCGGCTCCGGTAGAGGATGAAGCCCCCCGGGTGGAGCTGCATCGGATCGAAGGCATCCAAGTCGTGGGTCAGGACGAGGCGCCGGAGCTCCTCGCGTCCGGCGCCGGACGGATCGTACAGGGCCGCGGTGCCGTCCAGGATGAGCCTGAACTCCGCCAGGGGGCAGTGGTCGAGGATGATCCGCATGGCATTGCCGGCCACGTCGCCGTTGGGGCCGCCGGTGAACTTGACCGAGAAGGGATTGCGGCGGATGTCGATCCCCAGCTCCTGCATGGTGATCTCGGCGAACTTCACCACGCCGG